>NZ_JBBBDX010000013.1:0-41045 GCF_037199545.1 Agromyces sp. CCNWLW213
CCCCCCCCCCCCCCCCCCCCCCCCCCCCCCCCCCCCCCCCCCCCCCCCCCCCCTTTCCCCCCCCCCCCCCCCCCTCCCCTCCCTTCCCCCCCCCCCCCCCCCCCCCCCCCGGACCGCGTCACTCGACCGTGACCGACTTCGCCAGGTTGCGCGGCTGGTCGACGTCGAGGCCCTTGGCCTGCGACAGCTCCATCGCGAAGATCTGCAGCGGCACGACGGCGAGCAGCGGCTCGAACAGCGGGCCCGCCAGCGGGATGCGGATGACCTCGTCGGCGAACGGGAGCACCGCCGCGTCGCCGGCCTCGGCGATCGCGATGACGCGCGCGCCGCGCGCCCGGATCTCCTGGATGTTCGAGACCACCTTCGGGTGCAGCGTCGCCGAGCCACGCGGACTCGGGACGACCACGAAGACCGGCTGGCCCGGCTCGATCAGCGCGATCGGGCCGTGCTTGAGTTCGCCCGCCGCGAAGCCCTCGGCGTGGATGTACGCGAGCTCCTTGAGCTTCAGCGCACCCTCGAGCGCGATCGGGTAGCCCACATGGCGGCCGAGGAACAGCACCGACCGGGTGTCGCTCATCCAGTGCGCGAGCTCGCCGACGCGCTCGCCCTGCTCGAGGACGGTCGCGATCTTCTCGGGGATCGCCTGCAGCTCGGCGACCTGAGCCGCGAGCTCCGGCTCGGAGAGCGTGCCGCGCACGCGTGCGAGGTGGAGGCCGAAGAGGTACAGCGCCGTGATCTGCGCGACGAACGCCTTGGTCGACGCGACCGCGACCTCGGGCCCGGCGTGCGTGTACACCGCCGCATCCGACTCGCGCGGGATCGTCGCCCCCTGCGTGTTGCACACCGAGATGGCCTTCGCGCCCTGCTCGCGGGCGTACTTGACCGCCATGAGCGTGTCCATCGTCTCGCCCGACTGGCTGATCGACACGACGAGCGTGCCGTCGTCGATCACCGGCTCGCGGTAGCGGAACTCGTGGCTGAGCTCGACCTCGACGGGGATGCGCGCCCACTGCTCGATGGCGTACTTCGAGACCATGCCCGCGTAGGCGGCGGTGCCGCACGCCACGACCGTGATGCGTCGGATGGCGCGGAGCGCGTCGTCGCCGAACTCGTCGAGCTCGGGCACCGAGACCACGCCGTCGACGATCCGGCCGCGGATCGTGTTCGCCACGGCGTCGGGCTGCTCGGCGACCTCCTTCGCCATGAACGAGGACCAGCCGCCCTTCTCGGCCGCGGAGGCGTCCCACGCGACGTCGAACGGCTCGACCTCGACGGGGTTGCCGTCGAAGTCGGTGACGGTGACCTCGCCGGCGGTGATCGCGACGATCTGGTCCTGGCCGATGGCGACCGCGCGCTTGGTGAACTCGACGAACGCCGCGACGTCCGAGCCGAGGAAGTTCTCGCCGTCGCCGAGCCCGATGACGAGCGGCGAGTTGCGACGTGCACCGACGACCACCCCGGGCTCGTCCTTGTGGACGGCGAGCAGCGTGAACGCGCCCTGGAGTCGGCGCACGGTGCGGCGGAACGCCTCGCGCAGGTCGCCCGTGGCTCGGTACTCCCTGCCGAGCAGGACGGCGGCGACCTCGGTGTCGGTCTCGCTGAGGAACTCGGCGCCGTCGGCGACGAGCTCCTCCTTCAACTCGGAGAAGTTCTCGATGATGCCGTTGTGGATGAGGGCGAGCTTGTCGTCGTCGGCCAGGTGGGGGTGGGCGTTGCGGTCGGTCGGGCCGCCGTGGGTCGCCCAGCGGGTGTGGCCGATCCCGGTGCCGCCGCGGTGGATGGGGTGACGACCGAGCTCGTCAGCGAGCACCTGCAGCTTGCCGGCGCGCTTGGCGAACTCGAGGTCGCCCTCGTCATCGACGACGGCGACGCCGGCCGAGTCGTAGCCACGGTATTCGAGGCGGCGCAGGCCACCCATGAGGACGTCGAGGCTGTTGCGCTCTCCGACGTATCCGACGATTCCACACATGCGCACGATCCTACCGGCGTGTTCCTGAGCGCCGGACCGGCGCCGCATCGGACGGGTGCCGACCCCTGCCGGGCCGCCGTCCGGGCCGCCGCGCGGGCCGGCGCGCGGGCCGCCCGAGGCCCGTCGGGTGCCGTCGCCGCGACTACACTGTCACGGTGCCCGATCCGCAGAGCCCGTCGACGCACGCTCCCCAGATCTCCCCGTTCATCGAACTGAGCCGGGCCGACTGGGCGGCGCTCGCACCGTCGATGCCGTCCCCACTGCGGGAGACCGAGATCGTGCAGCTGCGAGGACTCGGCGAGCCGCTCGACCCGGTCGAGGTCGCCGAGGTGTACCTGCCGCTCAGCCGGTTGCTCAACCTGTACGTCGGCGGCACCAAGGCGCTGCACGAGGTGACGAGCACGTTCCTGCGCGAGCGGTTCGAGTCGACCCCGTTCGTGATCGGCGTCGCGGGCTCGGTGGCCGTCGGCAAGTCCACCATCGCGCGCCTGCTGCGCGAGCTCCTCGCACGGTGGGAGCACACGCCGCGCGTCGAGCTCGTCACGACCGACGGGTTCCTGTTCCCGAACGCCGAGCTCGAGCGACGCGGCCTCATGGAGCGCAAGGGGTTCCCGGAGTCCTACGACCGCCGCGCGCTGCTTCGCTTCGTGAGCGAGGTCAAGGCCGGTGCGCCCGAGGTGCGCGCGCCGTTCTACTCCCACCTCGCGTACGACATCGTGCCCGACGCGCAGATCACGGTGCGCCGCCCCGACGTGCTCATCGTCGAGGGGCTCAACGTGCTCCAGCCGGCCGCGCCGGGCCACAAGCTCGCGGTGAGCGACCTGTTCGACTTCAGCATCTACGTCGACGCGCGGACGGGCGACATCGCGCGCTGGTACGAGGAGCGCTTCCTGAAGCTGCAGCGTGGCGCGTTCGCGAACCCGCGCTCCTACTTCCATCGCTTCGCGAGCCTCAGCGAGGACGAGGCGCGCGCCCGCTCCCGCTCGATCTGGCACTCGATCAACGAGCCCAACCTGCTCCAGAACATCCGGCCGACCAGGTCGCGCGCCTCGCTCGTGCTGCGCAAGGGCAGCGACCACGCCGTGTCGAGCGTGCTGCTGCGCAAGCTCTGAGGTCGGCCTCGACGCGTCGACGGATGCCGCGGCATCCGTCACCCGTCGGGGCGAGCGGATGCCGCGGCTCGGGCCGTCCGGCCGGGGGTCAGTTCGCGAGGCGCTCGCGCACGACCGCGGCGAGCTTCTCGGCGTGCGCCTCGGCGACGTGCTGGTCGGCCGCCTCGACCATGACTCGGACCATGGGCTCGGTGCCGGACGGGCGCAGCAGCACGCGGCCCGTGTCGCCCAGTTCGGCCTCGGCGGCCTTCACGGCCGCGGCGATGTCGGCGTCGTCGGCCATGGCGTGATGGTCGACGTCGCGCACGTTGACGAGCACCTGCGGGTACACGGTCATGACGGAGGCCAGCTCGGCGAGGGTCCTGCCGGTCCGGGCCATCTCGGCGACGAGGTGGAGGCCCGTGAGCACGCCGTCGCCCGTCGTGGCGAACTCGCTCATGATGACGTGCCCGGACTGCTCGCCGCCGAGCGCGTAGCCGCCCTGGGCGAGGGCCTCGAGCACGTAGCGGTCGCCGACCTTGGTCTCGACGACGCGGATGCCGCGTTCGGCCATCGCGCGCTTCAGCCCGAGGTTCGACATGACCGTGACCACGAGGGTGTCGTCGGTGAGCGTGCCGCGCTCCTGCATCGAGACGGCGAGGATCGCCATGATGCGGTCGCCGTCGACCACGTTGCCGTCGGCGTCGACCGCGAGGCAGCGATCGGCGTCGCCGTCGTGGGCGATGCCCACGTCGGCCCGGTGCTCGCGGACGGCCTGCTGGAGCAGTTCGAGGTGGGTGGAGCCCACGCCGTCGTTGATGTTCATGCCGTCGGGGTCGGCGCCGATGACGACGACCTCGGCGCCCGCGTCGCGGAAGGTCTCGGGCGAGACGCCCGCGGCGGCGCCGTGCGCGCAGTCGAGGACGACCTTGAGCCCCTCGAGCCGGTTCGGCAGCGTCGCGAGCAGATGGACGACGTAGCGGTCCTCGGCGTCGGCGAAGCGGCGGATGCGGCCGACGCCGTCGCCGGTCGGAGCGAGCTTCTGCCGGCCGAGGTAGGACTCGATGCGGTCCTCGACCTCGTCGGGGAGCTTCGTGCCGCCGAGCGAGAAGAACTTGATGCCGTTGTCGGGGGCGGGGTTGTGCGACGCCGAGATCATCACGCCGAAGTCGGCGCGGATGCTGTCGATCAGGAACGCCGTCGCGGGCGTGGGGATGACGCCCGCGTCGAGCACGTCGACGCCGGAGCTCGCGAGGCCGGCGGACACGGCGGCCGTGAGGAACTCGCCGGAGACGCGGGGGTCGCGCGCGACCACCGCGACGGGGCGGCGGCCGGCGGCGCGGAGTTCATCGGCGTGCCGGCCCTGGGTGAGGACCGCGGCAGCCGCCTGGGCGAGGCCCAGGGCCAGGTCAGCCGTGAGTTCACGGTTGGCCAGGCCCCGGACCCCGTCGGTTCCGAAGAGCCGAGGCATACGGGGGACCCGTTCTCGCGCTTAGCGCTTCGAGAACTGGGGCGCCTTGCGGGCCTTCTTGAGACCGGCCTTCTTGCGCTCGATGACGCGGGCGTCGCGCGTGAGGAAGCCGGACTTCTTCAGCGTGGGACGGTTGTTCTCGCGGTCGATCTCGTTGAGCGCACGAGCGATCGCGAGGCGCAGCGCGCCGGCCTGGCCCGAGGGGCCGCCGCCGGTGATGCGGGCGATCACGTCGTACGAGCCCGAGAGCTCGAGGACGGTGAACGGGTCGGTGATGAGCTGCTGGTGCAGCTTGTTCGGGAAGTAGTCCGCGAACTCACGGCCGTTGACCGTGATGGTGCCGGCGCCCGGCACGACGCGCACGCGCGCGATGGCCTGCTTGCGTCGACCGACGGCCGCACCCGAGACGTTGAGCACGGGGCGGGCGGCAGCGGGCGCGGCCGCGGGGGCCGACTCGGTGGTGTAGCTCTCGGGAGCCTGGTCGATCTGGTCTGCGATCTTCGCCATGGTGGTGTCTCTGAATCCTTTTCGCGTCGGCGCCGGGGCTTACTGGGCGACCTGGGTGAGGGTGTACGGCTTCGGCTGCTGAGCCGCGTGCGGGTGCTCCGGGCCGGCGTAGACCTTCAGCTTCTTCAGCTGCTGGCGGCCGAGCGAGTTCTTCGGGAGCATTCCGCGGATCGCCTTCTCGACGGCGCGGACGGGGTTCTTCTCGAGCAGCTCGGCGTAGCCGACCGCCTTGAGGCCGCCCGGGTAGCCCGAGTGGCGGTAGGCCTTCTTCTGCTCGAGCTTCTGGCCGGTGAGGGCCACCTTCTCGGCGTTGACGATGATCACGTGGTCGCCGGTGTCGACGTGGTTCGCGAAGATCGGCTTGTGCTTGCCGCGGAGGATCGCCGCGGCGTGGCTCGCGAGGCGGCCGAGCACGATGTCGGTGGCGTCGATGACGACCCAGTCGCGCTGGATCTCGTTCGCCTTCGGGGTGTAGGTGCGCGTCACAGTAGTGCTGCTTTCTGATCGAGTGAGGGGTTCGTGAATCCCACTCCGGCGTGTGTTCGCTCGCGATGCGAGGAGAACGCCACGGTGGAGGGCTCAACATCGGATGCCGACGCAGTCGACGGCACCAAAGGGCTAGCTTAGCCGACCACACCTTCCACGTGCAATTCCCGACGTGCTCGCGTCTGCTCCGCGCGCGCCGCCAGGTCTTCGTCGGCGGGGTAGCCCACCTCGGTCAGCGTGAGGCCCTTCGCCGGCAGCACCTTGAACGCGCTCGTCCGCGAGCGTGCGTGCATGAGCTCGCCCGGCTGTTCGACGCCCAGGCGACCCTCGCCCACGGCGACGCCGGACCCGACGAGCGCCCGCACCATCGAGTGGCAGAACGCGTCGGCCTGGAGCGACGCGACCAGGACGCCGTCGGGCGAGCGGCGCCACCGGAACGACTGGAGCGTGCGGATCGTCGTCGCCCCCTCGCGCGGCCTGCAGAACGCGGCGAAGTCGCCGAGGCCCACGAGGGTCTGCGCGGCGACGTCCATCGCCTCGACGTCGAGGTCCTTCGGATACCACACGGTCCGGTGCCGCTGCAGCGGGTCGTGCTCGGAGCCCGCGTCGGCGATGCGGTACTCGTACCGGCGCCACACGGCCGAGAACCGCGCATCGAACCCGTCCGGGGCGAGCCGTGCCGAGCGGACGACGACGTCGGAGTCGGCGGCGCCGAGCAGGCCGCGAAGGCGGCGTGCGAGCACCGCTCCGGGATCGGCGCCCGGGTCGTCCTCGCCGACGCCGCGACGGGGGCGGGCGACGGCCCGGAACGCCGCCTGGTCGACGTCCAGGTGCGCCACCTGCCCGGTCGCGTGCACGCCCGCGTCGGTGCGACCCGCGACCACCAACCGGGGCGCGACGCCCTCGCGCCGGAAGAGCGTCGCGAGCGCGTGCTCGAGCGTGCCCTGCACGGTCCGGAGCGACGGCTGCCGGCTCCACCCGGCGAACGCGGTGCCGTCGTACGCCAGGTCGAGGCGCAGTCGCACGACGGATGCCGCGGCATCCGCCTCGGCATCGACCCCCGGGCTCGTCGTCGTCGCCTCGTTCACGGACCCAGCCTAGATGCGCGAGGGACCCCGGTGCGGAAGCACCGGGGTCCCTCATCGAACGGGAGCGCGAAGGCTACTTCGCGGCGGCCTCCTCGGCCTCCTCGGCCGGAGCCTCGGCCGACTCGGCCGACGCCTCGGAGCCGGCGGCCTCGTCGACGGCGGCCTCGTTCCCGGTCACGACCTCGTCCGTGGTCTCCTCGGCGGCGAGCTCCTCCGCCGGGGCGGCCGCGGCGGCCGGCTTGGCGGCGCGCGCCTTGGGGGTCACGGGCTCGAGGACGAGCTCGATGACCGCCATGGGGGCGTTGTCGCCCTTGCGGTTGCCGATCTTCGTTATGCGGGTGTAGCCGCCCTCGCGGTCGGCGACCTGCGGCGCGATGACCGTGAACAGCTCGTGCACGACCGACTTGTCGCCGATGACGGCGAGCACGCGACGGCGGGCGTGCAGGTCGCCGCGCTTGGCGAACGTGATCAGGCGCTCGGCGAGCGGACGCAGGCGCTTGGCCTTCGTCTCGGTCGTGGTGATGCGCTTGTGCGTGTACAGCGCGGCCGCGAGGTTGGCGAGCAGCAGGCGCTCGTGCGCGGGTCCGCCTCCGAGGCGGGGGCCCTTCGTGGGCTTCGGCATGGTGGTATCTCCAGTGTTGGGGGGTTGGTGCGGCCCGGGGCCTGCTTAGTTCTCGTCCTCGAAGCCCGTGTAGAAGTGGGCGCCGTCGAAGCCGGGGACCGAGTCCTTGAGCGACAGGCCCATCTCGGTGAGCTTGTCCTTGACCTCGTCGACCGACTTCTGGCCGAAGTTGCGGATGTTCATCAGCTGCGACTCCGACAGGGCCACGAGCTCGGACACCGTGTTGATGCCCTCGCGCTTGAGGCAGTTGTACGAGCGCACCGAGAGGTCGAGGTCCTCGATCGGGATCGAGAGCTCGCTCGAGAGCACGGCGTCGACCGGCGCGGGGCCGATCTCGATGCCCTCGGCCGCGCTGTTGAGCTCGCGGGCCAGGCCGAACAGCTCGACGAGCGTGCGACCGGCCGACGCGATCGCGTCGCGCGGCGTGATGGCGGGCTTGGACTCGACGTCGACCACGAGGCGGTCGAAGTCGGTGCGCTCGCCCGCACGCGTCGCCTCGACGCGGTAGGTGACCTTGAGCACCGGAGAGTAGATCGAGTCGACCGGGATCTGGCCGGCCTCGGAGTACTCGTTGCGGTTCTGGCTGGCCGAGACGTAGCCGCGGCCGCGCTCGATCGTGAGCTCGAGCTCGAACTTCGCCGAGTCGTTGAGCGTCGCGATGACCAGCTCGGGGTTGTGCACCTCGACCCCCGCCGGAGCGGAGATGTCGGCGGCGGTGACCTGACCGGCGCCCTGCTTGCGCAGGTAGGCCGTGATGGGCTCGTCGTGCTCGCTGGAGACGACCAGGTTCTTGATGTTGAGGATGATCTCGGTGACATCCTCCTTCACGCCCGGGACGGTCGAGAACTCGTGGAGCACGCCGTCGATGCGGATGCTCGTCACGGCCGCGCCGGGGATCGAGGAGAGGAGGGTGCGACGGAGCGAGTTCCCCAGGGTGTAACCGAAGCCCGGCTCGAGGGGCTCGATCACGAAACGCGAACGGAACTCCGAGATGTTCTCTTCGGTGAGCGTCGGACGCTGTGCGATCAGCACTGGTGATTCCTTTCGGCAGGGTGTCCGCTATATGACACCTGCGAGTTCGAGGATCTTGAGTTGTGAGAGAGAACGTGACCCTGCGGGTCGAGGAGCGCCCGGCGCGGCCGGACGCGTCTCGAGACCGGATCCCGAGACGGCCTGACGGCCTCCTCGATCCGCAGGACGGGGTTGTGCTAGACGCGACGGCGCTTGGGCGGGCGGCATCCGTTGTGCGCCTGGGGCGTCACGTCGTTGATGCTGCCGACCTCGAGGCCCGCAGCCTGGAGGGAGCGGATCGCGGTCTCGCGGCCCGAGCCCGGGCCCTTGACGAAGACGTCGACCTTCTTCATGCCGTGCTCCTGCGCCTGGCGCGCGGCCGACTCGGCGGCGAGCTGCGCGGCGAAGGGCGTCGACTTGCGCGAGCCCTTGAAGCCGACGCCGCCCGAGGAGGCCCAGCTGATCACGGCACCGTTCGTGTCGGTGATCGACACGATGGTGTTGTTGAAGGTCGACTTGATGTGGGCCTGGCCCACGGCGACGTTCTTCTTGTCCTTCTTGCGCGGCTTGCGAGTCGCCGCCTTGGGTGCTGCCATGTTCGAAATCTCCTAGATCTTGGCGCGAGCGGTTACTTGCGGCCGGGCTTCTTCTTGCCGGCGACGGTGCGCTTCGGGCCCTTGCGGGTACGAGCGTTGGTCTTGGTGCGCTGGCCGCGGACCGGGAGGCCCCGACGGTGGCGGATGCCCTCGTACGAGCCGATCTCGACCTTGCGGCGGATGTCGGCGGCCACCTCGCGGCGGAGGTCGCCCTCGACCTTGTAGGTGCCCTCGATGTGGTCGCGGAGGGCGACGAGCTGGTCGTCGGTGAGGTCCTTGACGCGGATGTTCCCGTCGATGCCGGTCTCCGCGAGCGTCTCCAGCGCGCGGGTGCGGCCGACGCCGTAGATGTAGGTCAGTGCGATCTCCACGCGCTTCTCGCGCGGGATGTCGACTCCTGCCAGACGTGCCATGGTGGCTTCTCCTGTTGGTGGTTCGGAGGTGTGGAGCACTTCCGGTGCCTCGGCCTCCGTCCGAGGGTGTCCCCCGCGCCCTCACGGGCGCGGGTTCGTGGAAGTGCCGTATTCAGTTCTGCGTCGGCGCGGGACTAGCCCTGGCGCTGCTTGTGGCGCGGGTTCTCGCAGATCACCATGACGCGGCCGTGGCGGCGGATGATCTTGCACTTGTCGCAGATGCGCTTGACGCTGGGGTTGACCTTCACAGTCGTGGTTCCTTAGTTCGCTGTCCTCGTACCCGCGGGGTGCCGCGGGCCGTTACTTTCCGAACAGCCCTTACTTGTAGCGGTAGACGATGCGGCCGCGGGTCAGGTCGTACGGGCTCAGCTCCACGATCACGCGGTCCTCGGGGAGGATGCGGATGTAGTGCTGGCGCATCTTTCCGGAGATGTGGGCGAGCACCTTGTGCCCGTTGGTCAGCTCAACCCGGAACATCGCGTTCGGGAGTGCCTCGATGACCGAGCCTTCGATCTCGATGACGCCGTCTTTCTTGGCCATAGCCTCACTATCGCTTGGAGTGTGGGTATTCGGTCGTGCGATGATGATGCACGACCTCGACGAGGCCCATCGGGCATGCCGAAGCGGGCGTGCAAAACACCAAGGGTCAACTATAGGCGAATCCGAGTCGATTCGCCAGTCGGCCGCGTGTCAGCTTGCGAGCCGGCGAGTGACGACCGCGACGAGCCGGTCGTGCAGCGGATGCCCCGGCTCGACGCCGCACACCTCGCGCACGATCGCGTCCGCGTCGTCCGCTCGCAGGCGCTGCTGGAGCTCGACGCTCTCCGGGTCGGGGGGAACGTCGAAGCCCAGTGCCGCCTCGACGGCGTCGAGGAGCCCGTCGACCGGCAGGTCGCGCTCGGCGAGCTCGACGGCCGGCCCGATGAACCGCTCGCGGCGGCTCAGCTTGCGCAGCGGCTGGCGACCGACCCGCTCGACGGTGTCGGGCAGCGCCGCGTTCCGGAAGCGCCCGAGGATGGTCGCCCGGTACTGCGCCTGCTGCTCCTCGGTGAAGCCGTGCTTGGCGACGATGAGCGCGGAGGTCTCCTCGAGCACGCGCTCGACCCGAGCCGCGACCGACGGGTCGGCGAGCGCCTCGGCGATGCGCTCGTGCCCGGCGAGGAAGCCGAAGTACGCGGTCGACGCGTGCCCGGTGTTCACGGTGAACAGCTTCCGCTCGATGTAGGGGCCGAGCCGGTCGACGAAGTGCGCATCCGGGATCGGCGGCGGCGCGTCACCGAACGGCGGTCGCTCGATCGCCCACTCCGAGAAGGTCTCGACCGTGACGTCGAGGCCGGTCTCCCCCGGCTGGCCCGGCACGATCCGGTCCACCGCGGTGTTCGCGAACACCGCGCGACGCTCGAGCTCGAGCCACTCGTCGGGCCCGGCGAGCTTCGCGGTCTCGTCGCGCAGCAGGCTCGTCGCGTCGATCGCGTTCTCGCAGGCCATCACCGCGAGCGGCGGCACCCCGGGCGCCCGGTCGCGCAGCGCCTGGAGCACGTGCGGCGCGATGAATCGGAGGATGCTCGGGCCGACCGCGGTCGTGAGCACGTCGGCGTCGGCGAGCTCGGCGGCCAGCATGGCGGCATCCGTCTGCGAGTTGACCGCCCGGAACCGGTCGACGACCCGGTCGCGCGCGCCCTCGCCCACCTCGTGCACGGTGTACCGGTCGGCCGCGGCCAGCGCGTCGATCAGCTCGGCGTTCACGTCGGCGAAGACGACCTCGTAGCCCGCATCGTGCAGCAGCAGCCCGATGAAGCCCCGACCGATGTTGCCCGCGCCGAAGTGGACGGCCTTCACGACGCGTTCACCTCGGCGAGGAGCGCGACGAGCTCGTCGGACGACCGCGCCGCGAGGAGCTTCTCGACCTCGTCCTCATCGGAGAACACGATGGCGATCTTCGACAGGATCTCGAGGTGCTCGTCGCCGCGGCCCGCGATGCCCACGACGAAGCGCGCCTGCTCGCCGCCCCAGTCGATGGGCTCCTCGTACCGCAGGAGCGACATGGCCGACCGGCGGATGAGATCCTTCGCCTCGTTCGTGCCGTGGGGGATGGCGAGCCAGTTGCCCATGTACGTCGACACCGAGCCCTCGCGCTCGAGCATCGAGTCGACGTACGCCGCGTCGACCGCGCCCGCGTCGACGAGCACGGCGCCCGCCGCGCGGATGGCGTCGTCGCGGCTCGCGCCGCCGGGGACGATGCGCACGTTCTGGGCCGGCAGGATCTGGTCGGTCATGAGAGCTCCTTCTTCGTCGGTTCGCTGGTCGCTGTGGGTGGGCGGCGCCGGACGACGCGACCGCCCGGGCCGCACCCCTCGAGAGGGCGTGACCCGGGCGGCTCGTCATCCGGTGGCGATCGTCAGCGCTCCCGCTGCGCCTCGATCAGGTCGACGACCTCGTCGTACCTCGGCGAGTTCATGAAGTTGTCGACCGAGATGTGGACGGCGTCGGGCGTCTGCAGCCTGGCCCGTTCGGTCAGGTCCTGGTGGGTGATGACCACGTCGGCCGACGAGTCGAGGTTCGCGATCGCCTTGTTGACGACGGTGACGTCCTCGATTCCCGCCTTCTTGATCTTGTTGCGGAGGACGCTCGCGCCCATCGCCGACGAGCCCATGCCCGCGTCGCAGGCGAACACGACGTTCCTGATCTCCCGGATCGTGCCCGTCGCGGGCCCGCCGCCGCCGCCGGCCTGGGTCGCCGCACCGCCGCGCAGGTTGCCGAGAGCGTCGGAGCTCTTGCCCTTGGCCGCCTCGGTCTGCGTGATCGCGGCGCCGAACGCGTCATCCGAGACGGCCATCGCCTCGAGATCGCGCTTCCGCGACGCCCGCAGGATGACGGCCGCGATGGCGAACGTCACGGCCGCCGACAGGATCACCGAGAGGATGACGGCGACGTACGCACCCGACGCGGTCTGCGCCAGGACCGCGATGATGCTGCCCGGCGCGGCCGGGGCCCGCAGTGCGCCGCCCAGCAGCATGTTGGTGGTGACCCCGGTCATGCCGCCCGCGATGAGCGCCACGATCAGGATCGGCTTCATCAGCGCGAACGGGAAGTACACCTCGTGGATGCCGCCGAAGAACTGGATGACGGCCGCACCCGGTGCCGACGCCCTCGCCGCACCGATGCCGAAGAACGTGAACGCCAGCAGCAGGCCGACGCCGGGGCCGGGGTTCGCCTCGAGGAGGAACAGGATCGACGAGCCCTCCTCGGCCGCCTGCGAGAGGCCGAGCGGGGTCAGCACGCCGTGGTTGATCGCGTTGTTCAGGAACAGCACCTTGGCCGGCTCGATGATGATGCTGGTCAGCGGCAGCAGGTTGGTCTCGACGAGCCAGCTCACCGCCCCCGAGAGGGCGTTCATGATGCCGTTCACCAGCCAGGCGATCGGATAGAACCCGACGACGGCCATGACGAAGCCCCAGATGCCGGCCGAGAACATGTTGACGAGCATCTCGAAGCCCGCCTTGACCTTGCCCTCCCAGATCGCGTCGATCCGCTTCATGGTCCACGCTGCGAGCGGGCCGAGGATCATGGCGCCGATGAACATGTGGATCTGGCCGAGCTGGTTGTCCTCGGGCAGGGTCGCGTTCACCTGGGCGATGAGCAGGTCCGAGCCCGCGATCGCGCCGAAGGTGGCGATGCTGCCGACCACGCCGCCGCGGATGCCGTACACCATGGAGCCGCCGGTATAGCCGATCAGGATCGGCAGCAGGTAGTGGATGAACGGTCCGACGATGGTCGCGAGGTCCGCGTTCGGCGTCCATCCGACGCCGATGAAGAACGCGGTGAAGATGCCCCACGCGATGAGCGCGGGGATGTTCGGCATGATCATGCCGCTGAGGAAGGTTCCGAATCTCTGGACGTGGACGCGGGCTCCCCCGGGTCGCTTCGCCTCAGCTGACGTCGTCGTCATGGCTGCCTCCAGTGCAGGTCACGGCACGGGTGTGCCGGTGGGGATGGGTGCGGATGATGCGGCGGCGGCCTCCTGTGCCGCCTGCTTCGCCTCGGCCGCTCCCTCCGCGGCCAGGGCTGCCCGGGCGATGCGCTCGGCATCCTCCCGGGTGTACCGCGCGAGGGAGGCGCGGACGTCTGCGAGTGCCGACGGGGACATCGACAGGCTGGTGGCGCCGAGGCCGACGAGCACCACGGCGAGCAGGGGGTCGGCGGCGGCCTCGCCGCAGATGCCGACGGGGCGGCCGTCGGCCCGGCCGGCGTCGCCGACGTGCGCCACGAGGCGCAGCACCGACGGATGCCACGCGTCCTGCAGGTTCGCGACCGTGCCGAGCAGCCGGTCGGCCGCCATCGTGTACTGGGTGAGGTCGTTGGTGCCGATGGACGCGAAGTCGGCGACCTTGAGGATGTGCTCGGCGATGAGCGCCGCGGAGGGCGTCTCGACCATGACGCCGGAAACCGTGATGCCGAGCTCCTCGCAGAGGCTCGTGAAGTACCGGGTCTCCTCGACGGTCGCGATCATCGGGGCCATGACCCACAGGTCGGCGTCGGTCGCGGCGTCGGCCGCGGCGAGCGCCGTGAGCTGCTCGCGCAGGATCACCTCGGAGTGCCGCAGGGCGCGGATGCCCCGGAGCCCGAGTGCCGGGTTCTCCTCGGGTGCGTCGTTGAGGAACGAGAGGGGCTTGTCGGCGCCCGCGTCGAGGACGCGGACCACGACCTTCTTCCCGGCGAACGCGGTGAGCATGCGCGTGTACTGCGCCTGCTGCTCGGTGACCGACGGAGCGGTGTTGGCGTCGAGGAACAGGAACTCGGTTCGGAACAGCCCGACGCCCTCGGCCCCGAGGGCGATGGCCTCCTCGGCGCCGTCGGCGGAGCCGAGGTTCGCGAGCAGCGGCACGGGCGTGCCGTCGGCGAGCGCTCCCGGCGTGACCGGTGCCGCCGCGCGCGCGGCTCGCTCCGCGATGCGCTGCTGCGCCGCGGCGACCTGCTCGGGCGTCGGCCCCGGCACGACGGTGTCGTTCGCGGCGTCGACGATCACCGTGTCGCCGTCGGCCAGCCGCGCGGCATCCGCTGCCCCGACCACCGCGACGATCGACTTCTCGCGGGCGAGGATCGCGGTGTGCGACGTGGGGCCGCCGTCGATCGTCACGAGCCCGAGCACCTGGCCGAGGTCGAGCAGCGCGGTGTCGGCCGGCGCGAGGTCGCGCGCCACGAGCACGAACGGATGACCGGGGTTCGGCACGCCGGGCGCGGGCACCTTCAGCAGGTGCGCGACGACCCGCTGCGAGACGTCGTCGAGGTCGGCGGCGCGCTCGCCCATGTAGCCGCCCATCGCGACGAGCATGTCGCGGAACGACGCGAACGCCTCGAAGACGGCGCGTTCGGCGGTCTTGCCCTGGGCCAGTCGCGTGACGACGTCGTCGATCAGCGTCGGGTCCTCGGCCATCATCGCCTGCGCCTCGAGCACGTCCTGCGCGGCGCCGCCGGCCTGCGCGCCCTTGCGCTGGAGGTCGTCGGCGACCACCGAGAGCGACGCCCGGGCACGCTCCTCCTCGCGGGCCGGGTCGAGGTGACTCGGCCGGTCGACCGGCTCCGGCAGCCGTTCGGCCATGCGAACGACCGGTCCGACGGCCACGCCCTGGCCGATCCCCGTACCTCTGAACTCCATCACTCGCCCCTCCGATTCGCTTCGTCGGGCGACGGATGCCGCGGGCTATTCGTCGTGATCGGTGCTGAGCAGCTCGACGAGCTCGTCGAGCACGCGCTGCTCGTCGCCCCCGTCGACCGCCACGGTGACCTCGTCGCCGTGGTCGATGCCCTGCGCGATGACGGCGAGGATGCTCGCCGCATTGACGGGAGTGCCGCCCGCTTTCGCGATGGTGACACTCGATCCCGATGACGCGGCGGCCTGGGTGAACAGCTTCGCCGGCCTGGCGTGCAGTCCGTGGCTCGATCCGACTCGAACAGTGCGTTCCACCATGTTGCAGGCCTCCGTCGCTGGCGTCCGTTCCCGCCTTCACCATAGACCCGGGAGTCCGCGCAGGGAACGGGGTTGCGCGGCGTGGGAGCGTTCACGAACGACCTCCGGTGATCGCGATCGCGAGGTCGAGGGCGGCGTCGCCGTCCAGTTCGCGGGTCTCGCCGGGCAGGACCGCCAGTGGCACGGATGCCGCGGCGGCCTCCTCCTCGAGCGACGTGAGCCGCTCGGCGAGGTGGGTTCCCACGAGCAGGGCGTCGGCGCCGGCGAGCTCGGCGGCGAGCGTCTGCTCGCCCGCGGCCCGCACGTCGACCACGATGCCGCGCGCCTCGGCGGCCCGGCGGATCCGCAGCGCGGCGAAGGTGCTCGAGGCACCGGCTCCGCACACCACGATGATCCGCATCGCCTGCCTCCTCGCCCGGCTTCGCCCGGTCCTCGTCGATCGGTCACGGCGGATGCCGCGAACATGCCGAGTCTGCTCCGCCACCCCTCCGATGCGCCACCAGACCTGCTTCCGCACCCCCGGAAGTTCTGCGGCATCCGCTGCCCCGATGGCCGCGTGGTGGTTGACTGGCTGCATCCGCCGCGCGGCGCGCGCGGCGCGGCGGGAGTGTGCCGATCGGAAGCGAGTGGACGTGCCGGAGAAGTGGGAGCGCCTCGTCGAGGCCCTCGCCGACCACGACGGCTGGATCACCGCGGCTCGGCTCGCCGACCGGCTCGGTGTCACCACGCGCACGGTGCGCACGTACGCGGCCCAGGCGAACGGCGGGGGCGAGCCAATCGTGGAGTCGGGTCCCGACGGCTACCGCCTCGACCGCGCGGCGTGGTCGCGACGCGCGGCCCGACGCGCGGGCGCCGACGCCGGCCCCGAGGGACGCCGAGCGCGCCTGATCCGCGACCTCGTCGATGCACCCGACGGCCTCGACGTGTACGAGGCGGCGGAGCGGATGCACGTCAGCGAGTCGACGCTCGAGGCGGACCTCGGTCGCGTGCGCGCGCGCCTCGAGGGCACCGGACTGGCGCTCGAGCGCGAGGGCGGCGTGATGCGGCTGCGCGGCCCCGAGACCGCGATGCGCCGGCTCGTGGGGGCCCTCGTCCGCGAGGAGGGCCGACGGGGCGTGCGCGACCTCGCCACCCTCCGCGCGGGCTTCCCGCCGGTGGACGGATTCCGCAGGGGGCTCCTCGACGGGCTCCGCCGGGCGGGGTGGGCGCCCAACGAGTACGCGCTCGACGACGTCCTGCTGCACGTCGCGATCGCGGTCGACCGCGTGTCACGCGACCGGACCCTCGAACGCGACGAGGGCAGTGCGGCCGGACCCGCGCCCGACTCGCTGGCGACGCTCGTCGACGAGCTCGTCCGCGAGGAGTTCGACGTCCGGCTGCCCCCGGCGGAGCTCGCGCACCTGGCGCGGCTCATCGGGACGCGCGCCGCCACGCGACGCGAGGGCCCGGCCCGCATCGACGTGCTGCGCGGCATCGTCGCACGCATCTCGCAGGACTGGCTCGTCGAGCTCGGCGACGACGAGTTCCTCGAGCGGCTCGCGCTGCACGTCGACAACCTCGCCGCGCGCGCCGCGGAGCACAGCTACTCGCGCAACCCCCTCACCGCGTCGATCAAGGCCGCGTACCCGCTCATCTACGACCTGGCGGTGTTCCTCGCGTCCGAGCTCGGCCGCCTCGAGGGCATCACGGTGAACGACGACGAGATCGCCTACCTCGCGATGCACCTCGGTGCGGCGCTCGAGCGCACGCGGTCGCGCGGCGACGCCGTACGCGTCGCGGTCGTCGCACCGGAGTACCACGACGCGCGCGACCTGCTCCTCGAACGGCTCCGCGGCGGGCTCGGCGACGACGTCGAGCTCGTCGTCGCGGACGCCGTCCCGCTCGACGGTCCCCCGGCATCCGTCGACGAGGGGGATCTCGTGGTGTCGGTGCTGCCGCCGCGCGTGCCGCACCCCGGGGTCGTGATCGTCTCCCCGTTCCCCACCGCCGACGACGTCGAGCGCGTGCGGCAGGAGCTCGCGCGGATCCGCCGCGGACGCCGCCGCGCGCGCCTCGCATCGACCCTCACGCGGACCATCGGCCCCGACCTGTTCGTCCGCGGCGTCGGCGGTCGCGACCGCGAGGACGTCATCCGGCTGCTCGGCGACCGGCTCATGGCCGCCGGGGTGATCGACGAGGCGTACCTGCAGGGCGTGTTCGAGCGCGAGCGGATGTCCTCGACCGCGTTCACCGACCTCCTCGCGGTACCGCACGCCATGACCATGACGGCCGAGCGCAGCGCCATCGCGATCGCCATCGACGAGCGGCCGATCCCCTGGGGCGGGGCCGAGGTGCACGTCGTGGCGCTCATCGCGTTCGCGGAGTCCGGCCGCGCCGAGTTCCAGGCCGTGTTCGACCAGTTCGTCGAGGCGTTCTCGGAGCCCGAGAACGTGCGCCGGCTCGTGCGCGGCGCCGTGGACTACCCAGGCCTGCTGGCCGAGCTCGCGGTGCTCATGGCGCCCTGAGGGCGCCCGCCGCCACGTGCCCCGGCGGTGCTCAGGCGATGGGGACGGGCGTCACGCCGAACGCCGCGAGTCCCGCAGCACCGCCGTCCGGAGCCGTGAGCACCCAGATGCCGTCGCGGTGGACCGCCACGCTGTGCTCGAAGTGCGCGCCGTCGGCGCCGTCGGCGGTCGCCACGGTCCAGCCGTCGTCGCGGACGAACGTGTCGGGCCCGCCGGCGACGACCATCGGCTCGATCGCCACCACGAGGCCGGGCTGCACGCGCGGGCCGCGCCCGCGGACCGCGTGGTTGTACACGGTCGGCTCCTCGTGCATCTCGCGGCCGATGCCGTGGCCGCCGTAGCCCTCGATGATCGAGTACGGGCCGGATGCCGCGACCGACTCCTCGATGGCCTCCCCCACCTCGTTGAGGTGGCGTGCGCTCGCGAGTCGCGCGACGCCCGCCCACAGCGCGCGCTCGGCGGCGTCGGCCACCGCCCGCCGGAAGCGGACCGCATCGGGCCGGTCGGGGTCCGGCAGCACGACCGTGAAGGCCGCGTCGCCGTTCCACCCGCCGACCTCGGCGCCGCCGTCGATCGACACCAGGTCGCCCGGGAGGAAGGCCCGGTCGCCCGGGATGCCGTGGACCACGTCGCTGCCGACCGACACGCAGAGCGTGTGCTGGTAGCCCGGGACGAGGCGGAAGTTCGAGCGGCCGCCCCGTCCGCGGATCACGGCGTCCGCCACCGCGTCGAGCTCGATCGGCGTCGCGCCGACCACGAGCCGGTCGCGCACCGCCGCGAGGGCGCCCGCGGTCGCCTCGCCCGCCGGGATCATCGCCCGCAGCTCGGCGGGGGACTTCAGCGGGTGACGGCGGAACACGCGCGAGGGCTAGGCCGCGCCGGCGTCGGTCGCGCCGCCGCCGTTCGGGACCAGCCCGCGCTCGGCGAGGGCGTCGAAGATCCGCCCGGTGACCTCGTCGAGGGTGCCCACGCCGTCGATGCGCAGCACGAGGTCGCGCTCGCGGTACACCTCGAGGATCGGCGCGGTCTCGCGCTCGTAGATGGCGAGGCGGTTCGCGATGACCTCCTCGGTATCGTCGGTACGGCCCTGGTCGAGCGCGCGCTGGCGCAGGCGCCCGATGCTCTCGTCACGCGGGACGACGAGCTCGATCACGGCGTCGAGCGACTCGCCGCGGCCCGTGAGGAACTCGTCGAGGTGCGCCACCTGGCCGCGGTTGCGGGGATAGCCGTCGAGCACGAAGCCGCGCGCCGCGTCGGGCTGGCCCAGGCGGTCGCGCACCAGCTCGCTGGTGAGCTCGTCGGACACCAGGTGGCCCGCCTCGATGGTCGCCTGGACCTGCTGCCCGAGTTCGGTCCCGCCCTTGATGTTCTCGCGGAAGATGTCGCCCGTGGCGACCTGCGGCACGTCGAACGCCTCGGCGACGAGGACGCCCTGCGTGCCCTTGCCGGAGCCCTGGGGACCCACGATCAGGAATCGGGCGGAGGCGGCGGAGTGCGTCATCGGAGGAGCCCTTCGTAGTGGCGCTGCTGCAGCTGGGCGTCGATCTGCTTCACCGTCTCGAGGCCGACGCCGACAATGATGAGGATCGACGCGCCGCCGAAGGGGAAGTTCTGGTCGGCGCCGACGACCGCGAACGCGATCAGCGGGATCAGCGCCACGAGGCCGAGGTAGAGCGAGCCCGGCAGCGTCACGCGGGTGAGGACGTAGTCGAGGTACTCGGCGGTGGGGCGACCCGCGCGGATGCCCGGGATGAAGCCGCCGTACTTCTTCATGTTCTCGGCGACCTCGTCGGGGTTGAAGGTGATCGCGACGTAGAAGTACGTGAAACCGACGATGAGCAGGAAGTACACGAGCATGTACAGCGGGCTCGAACCCTGCGTGAGGTTGTTGGTGACCCAGACGACCCACGCCTGCGGCTCCTCGCCGGCGGCGGGCTGGTTGAACTGGGCGATGAGGGCCGGCAGGTACAGCAGCGACGAGGCGAAGATGACGGGCACGACGCCGGCCATGTTCACCTTGATCGGGATGTAGGTGTTGTTGCCGCCGTAGGTGCGACGGCCGACCATCCGCTTCGCGTACTGCACGGGGATGCGACGCTGCGACTGCTCGACGAACACGACCGCGAGGACGATCACGAGGCCGATGGCGAGCACGACCGCGAAGGTGTCGAAGCCGCGCGAGACCGCGATCGCCCAGAGCGAGCCGGGGAACGTCGCCGCGATCGAGACGAAGATCAGCAGCGACATGCCGTTGCCGATGCCGCGCTCGGTCACGAGCTCGCCCATCCACATGATGAGGCCCGTGCCGGCGGTCATGGTGATGACCATCAGGAGGATCGCGTACCAGGCGTCGTTGGTGATGAGCTGCGTGCACGCGGGGTCGGAGTTCGCCGGGAACAGCGCACCCGAGCGGGCGACGGTGATGAGCGTGGTCGACTGCAGGACGCCGAGCGCGATCGTGAGGTAGCGCGTGTACTGCGTGAGCTTCGCCTGGCCGGCCTGGCCCTCCTTGTAGAGGGTCTCGAAGTGCGGGATGACCACGCGGAGCAGCTGCGTGATGATCGACGCCGTGATGTACGGCATGATGCCGAGCGCGAAGATCGAGAGCTGGAGGAGCGCGCCGCCGGAGAAGAGGTTGACGAGCTCGTAGAGGCCCGAGGCCCCCTGGTTCGCCGCCAGGCACTGCTGGACGTTCGCGAAGTCCACGAACGGCGCGGGGATGAACGAGCCGAGTCGGAACAGGGCGATGATGCCCAGCGTGAACCCGATCTTCCGGCGAAGGTCGGGGGTGCGGAAGATCCGCCCGATGGCGTTGAACACTCGTCCTCCTGTTGCTCCGTCGTGGAGTCAGTCGTTATGCGGCTCGAGCCTGTCGAGACCCCCGTGAATCATACGCGAGGTCCCGACAGGCTCGAACTCGGGGTGGTGCAGCGGCCCTACTTGACCGAACCGCCGGCGGCGACGATCTTCTGCTCGGCGGAGCCGGAGACCTTGTCGACCGCGACGTTGAGCTTGACCTGGATGTCGCCGTTGCCGAGCACCTTGACGCGCTCGTTCTTGCGGACGGCGCCCTTGGCCACCAGGTCGTCGACGGTGACGTCGCCGCCCTTGGGGTAGAGCTCGGCCAGCTTCTCCAGGTTGACCACCTGGTACTCGACCCGGAACGGGTTCTTGAAGCCGCGCAGCTTCGGCGCACGCATGTGGTACGGAAGCTGCCCGCCCTCGAAGCCGGGGCGGATGTTGTTGCGGGCCTTCGAGCCCTTGGTGCCGCGACCGGCGGTCTTGCCCTTCGAACCCTCACCGCGTCCGACGCGGGTCCGGTCCTTCTTGGCGCCGGGCGCCGGCCGCAGGTGGTGCACCTTCAGCACGGGCTCGCGCACGGCGTCGTCGGCGGCCTTGGGGGCGGCCTTCTTCGCCGGGGCCTTCTTGGCCGGGGCCTTCTCGGCCGCGGCGTCCGACTTGGCGGCGGCGGCCTTGGCCGGCGCCTTCTTCTCGGCGGCCTTGGCCGGGGCCTTCTTCTCGGCGGCGGCCTTGGCCGGCGCCTTCTTCTCGGCAGCGGCCTTCGCCGGCGCCTTCTTCGCAGGAGCCTTCTTCGGGGTCTCCTCGGTTGCCTTCTTGTCGTCGGCCATTAGTCGATCTCCTCAACCTTCACGAGGTGGGCGACCGTCTTCACGTAACCGCGGTTCTGCGGCGTGTCCTCGCGGACGACGGAGTGCCCGATGCGCTTCAGTCCGAGGCTGCGGAGCGTGTCGCGCTGGTACTGCTTCTCGCTCACCTTGGACTTGATCTGGGTCACCTTGAGCTGCTTGGCCATCAGGCACCTGCCTTCGCTGCTGCGGCGGCCTCGGCCGCCTGGGCCTCGGCACGCAGGAGACGGGCCGGGGCGACCTCGTCGTAGTCGAGACCACGACGGGCGGCGACGGCGCGGGGCTCCTCGAGCTGCTTCAGCGCCTCGACCGTGGCGTGCACGATGTTGATGGTGTTCGACGAGCCGAGCGACTTGCTCAGCACGTCGTGGATGCCGGCGCACTCCAGCACGGCACGGACCGGACCACCGGCGATGACACCGGTACCGGGGCCGGCCGGACGCAGGAGGACGACACCGGCGGCCGCCTCGCCCTGCACCGGGTGCGGGATCGACGAGCCGACGCGGGGGACGCGGAAGAAGTTCTTCTTCGCCTCCTCGACGCCCTTCGAGATCGCGGTCGGCACCTCTCGGGCCTTGCCGTAGCCGACGCCCACGAGGCCGTTGCCGTCGCCCACGACGACGAGCGCCGTGAAGCTGAAGCGGCGACCGCCCTTGACGACCTTCGACACGCGGTTGATCGTGACGACGCGCTCGAGGAACTGGCTCTTCTCGGCGTCGCGGTCACGACGGTCGCGGCCCTGGCCGCGGTCGCGGCCGCCACGACGGCCCTCGCGCTCGTTGCGCTGCGGCTCCGAGGATGCTGCCGTCTCGACGGGTGCCTCTGCGGTCACCTCGGTCTCCTTCACAGTGTTCTCGCTCACAGGTTCAGCCCTGCCTCTCGCGCTCCGTCGGCGATCGCTGCGACACGACCGGCGTACTTGTTGCCGCCGCGGTCGAACACGACCGACTCGATGCCCGCCTGCTTGGCCCGCTCGGCGACGAGCTCGCCGACCTTCTTGGCCTTGGCGGTCTTGTCACCGTCGAACGCGCGGAGGTCTGCCTCCATGGTCGAGGCGGATGCCACGGTGTGGCCCTTGCTGTCGTCGACGACCTGCACGAAGACGTGGCGGGCCGAACGCGTCACGACGAGACGGGGACGCAGCTCGGTGCCGACGATCTTCTTGCGAAGCCGGGTGTGGCGGCGCGAACGCGCAGCCGACTTGCTCTTGACGGCCATGATTACTTACCAGCCTTTCCGGCCTTGCGACGCACGACCTCGCCGGCGTAGCGGATGCCCTTGCCCTTGTAGGGCTCGGGCTTCTTGATCTTGCGGATGTTGGCGGCGGTCTCGCCGACGGCCTGCTTGTCGATGCCCGAGACGGTGATCTTGTTGTTGCCCTCGACCGTCAGGGTGATGCCGGCCGGCGGCTCGACGGTGACCGGGTGCGAGAAGCCGAGCGCGAACTCGACCGACGAGCCCTTCTGGGCGACGCGGTATCCGGTGCCGACGATCTCGAGGCCCTTGGAGTAGCCCTGGGTGACGCCGATGATGTTGTTGGCGATGAGGGTGCGCGTGAGGCCGTGCAGCGAACGCGAGGCGCGCTCGTCGTCGGGGCGGGTGACGAGGACCTGGCTGTCCTCGACCTTGACCTCGAGGGGCTGCGCGATCGTGAGCGCGAGCTCGCCCTTCGGGCCCTTGACGGTGACGGCGCGGCCGTCGACCTTCACGTCGACACCGGCGGGGATGTCGATGGGGAGTCGTCCGATTCGTGACATGGAACTACCACACGTAGGCGAGGACTTCCCCACCCACGCCCTTCTTCTCGGCCTGGCGGTCGGTGAGCAGACCGCTGGAAGTGGACAGGATCGCGACGCCGAGGCCGCCGAGCACCTTGGGGATCTCGGTCGACTTGGCGTAGACGCGGAGGCCGGGCTTCGACACGCGCTTGATGCCCGCGATCGAGCGCTCGCGGTTCGGGCCGAACTTGAGCTGCAGCGTGAGCGTCTTGCCCACGCGAGCGTCGGCGACCTCGAAGTCGGCGATGTAGCCCTCGTTCTTGAGGATCTCCGCGATGTGCGCCTTCAGCTTGGAGTGGGGCATCGACACGGAGTCGTGGTGCGCCGAGTTCGCGTTGCGCAGGCGCGTCAACATGTCAGCGACCGGGTCGGTCATCGTCATGACGGATGTTTCCTTACGTTCACCAGGTTTCAGGACCCGTTACACGGGGACTGACCTGTGGTGGTGGCGGGACGCGGTTGCGAACCGCCGGGTGCCGCTGCCGGCCGGACCTCGTGCGAGGCCCGGCCAGCGGGCACAAACTCGTAGAGTCTACTACGCGTTGTCGGTCGACTTGAACGGGAAGCCGAGCGCCTTGAGCAGCGCGCGACCCTCGTCGTCGTTCTTGGCGGTGGTCACCACGGTGATGTCCATGCCGCGGACGCGGTCGATCTTGTCCTGGTCGATCTCGTGGAACACGGACTGCTCCGTGAGACCGAAGGTGTAGTTGCCGTTGCCGTCGAACTGCGCGTCCGAGAGGCCGCGGAAGTCGCGGATGCGGGGAAGCGCGAGCGAGAGCAGTCGGTCGAGGAACTCCCACATGCGGTCGCCGCGAAGCGTCACGTGGGCGCCGATGGGCTGGCCCTCGCGCAGCTTGAACTGGGCGATCGACTTGCGGGCCTTGGTGACCTGCGGCTTCTGGCCGGTGATGCGGGTCAGGTCGGCGATGGCGCCGTCGATGACCTTGCCGTCACGGGCCGCCTCGCCGACGCCCATGTTCACGACGATCTTCACGAGGCCCGGGACCTGGTGCGGGTTGGCGTAGCCGTTCGCCTCGGTCAGGGTCTTCGTGATCTCGGTCTGGTACTTCTGCTTGAGGCGCGGCTGGATCTTGCCAGCCGGCGCGGCAGTTGCGGTGTCGGTCATTACAGGTCCTTACCTGACTTCTTCGCGTAGCGGACGCGGACGGTCTTCTCGACGCCGTCCTTCGTCACGGTCTCGGTGCGGAAGCCGACGCGGGTCGGCTTCTTCGTCTCGGGGTCGACGAGCGCGACGTTCGACACGTGGATCGGGGCCTCGTGGGTCTCGATGCCGCCGGTCTTCGTGCCGCGCTGCGTCTGGCCGACGCGCACGTGCTTGGTGACGTAGTTCACGCCCTCGACCACGACGCGGTTGCGGTCGACGAGGACCTCGATGACCTTGCCCTGCTTGCCGCGGTCGTCGCGGCGGCCCGAGATCACCTGGACGAGGTCGCCCTTCTTGATGTTCGCCATGGTTACAGCACCTCCGGCGCCAGCGAGATGATCTTCATGAACTTCTTGTCGCGGAGCTCCCGGCCGACCGGCCCGAAGATGCGGGTGCCGCGGGGGTCACCGTCGTTCTTGAGGATCACCGCGGCGTTCTCGTCGAACTTGATGTAGGAGCCGTCAGGACGACGGGTCTCCTTCACGGTGCGGACGACGACGGCCCTGACCACGTCGCCCTTCTTCACGTTGCCGCCAGGGATCGCGTCCTTGACGGTGGCGACGATGACGTCGCCGAGACCCGCGTAGCGGCGGCTGGAGCCACCGAGCACGCGGATGGTGAGCAGCTCCTTGGCACCCGTGTTGTCGGCGACCTTGAGCCGGGATTCCTGCTGAATCACTTCGTACTCCTTCTGAGAGGCAAGCCCTGGGGCTTACTTGGCCTTCTCGACGATCTCGACGAGGCGCCACCGCTTGGTGGCGCTGAGCGGGCGGGTCTCGGAGATCACGACGAGGTCGCCGATGCCGGCGGTGTTCTGCTCGTCGTGCGCCTTGACCTTCGAGGTACGGCGGATGACCTTGCCGTACAGCGGGTGCTTCACGCGGTCCTCGACCTCGACGACGATGGTCTTCTCCATCTTGTCGCTGACGACGTAGCCGCGGCGGACCTTGCGGTAGCCGCGAGCGTCGGCGTCCTTGACGTCGTGCTCGGCCGACTCGTGGCCCTTCGTCTCCTTGGCGGTTGCCATGACTAGGCCTCCTTCGTCTCTGCGGCCTCAGCCGTGGCATCCGCCTCGGCCTTGGCCTTCTTGGTCTTCTTCGCCGAGGCGGCGGGCGCCTCGGCGGGAGCCGGCGTCGCACGGATGCCGAGCTCGCGCTCACGGATGACCGTGTAGATGCGAGCGATGTCGCGCTTCACGGCGCGCAGGCGGCCGTGGCTCTCGAGCTGCCCGGTGGCGGCCTGGAAGCGGAGGTTGAACAGCTCCTCCTTGGCCTTCTTCAGCTCGTCGACGAGACGCTCGTCCTCGAAGGTGTCGAGCTCGACGACAGCGAGCTCCTTGGATCCGACGGCCATTATGCGTCGCCCTCCTCGCGCTTGATGATGCGTGCCTTGAGGGGCAGCTTGTGGATGGCACGGGTCAGGGCCTCGCGAGCGAGTTCCTCGGAGACGCCCGAGACCTCGAAGAGGACGCGACCCGGCTTGACGTTGGCGACCCACCACTCGGGCGAGCCCTTACCGGAACCCATGCGGGTCTCGGCGGGCTTCTTCGTGAGCGGACGGTCGGGGTAGATGTTGATCCACACCTTGCCGCCTCGCTTGATGTGACGCGTCATGGCGATACGAGCGGACTCGATCTGACGGTTCGTCACGTACGCGGGGCTCAGGGCCTGGATGCCGAACTCGCCGAAGGTGACCTTCGTGCCGCCGGTGGCCTGGCCCGAACGGCCGGGGTGGTGCTGCTTGCGGTACTTGACTCGACGGGGAATCAACATGGTTATGCCTCAACTCCTGCGGCCACCGGCTCCTGCGAACGCGGCGCACGGCGGGGACGGTCACTGCGCTCACGCGACGGCTTCTGGGAGGCCTGCTCGCGGGCGAGTTCCTTGTTGGTGATGTCGCCCTTGTAGATCCAGACCTTCACGCCGATGCGGCCGAAGGTGGTCTTGGCCTCGTAGAAGCCGTAGTCGATGTTCGCGCGGAGCGTGTGCAGCGGCACGCGGCCCTCGCGGTAGAACTCCGACCGGCTCATCTCGGCGCCGCCGAGGCGGCCCGACACCTGGATGCGGACGCCCTTGGCGCCGGCGCGCTGGGCGCCCTGCAGGCCCTTCCGCATCGCGCGGCGGAAGGCCACGCGGGCGGAGAGCTGCTCGGCGATGCCCTGCGCGACGAGCTGGGCGTCGGCCTCGGGGTTCTTCACCTCGAGGATGTTGAGCTGGATCTGCTTGCCGGTGAGCTTCTCGAGGTCGGCGCGGATGCGCTCGGCCTCGGCGCCGCGGCGGCCGATCACGATGCCGGGACGCGCCGTGTGGATGTCCACGCGGACGCGGTCGCGGGTGCGCTCGATCTCGATGCGGCTCACGCCGGCACGGTCGAGCGACGTCTGGAGCAGGCGACGGATCTTGACATCCTCGGCGAGGTAGTCGGCGTAGCGCTGACCGGGCTTCGTCGAGTCGGAGAACCACCGGGACACGTGGTCGGTGGTGATGCCGAGACGGAAGCCGTACGGGTTGACCTTCTGACCCATTACTTCGTACCCTCCTCGGGCGTGCCGAGCACGACGGTGATGTGGCTCGTGCGCTTGTTGATGCGGAAGGCACGACCCT
Organism: Agromyces sp. CCNWLW213; assembly: GCF_037199545.1. NCBI lineage: Bacteria > Bacillati > Actinomycetota > Actinomycetes > Micrococcales > Microbacteriaceae > Agromyces > Agromyces sp. CCNWLW213. The sequence continues at coordinate 26,920 of NZ_JBBBDX010000013.1, forward strand.
GCGCGCGCGGCTGGAATCGCTTGAGGGTGGTGCCCTCGTCGACGAATGCGCGCTTGACGTAGAGGTCCTGCTCGTCCAGGTGGGTGTTCGTGGCATCGGCCTTGACGCGAGCGTTCGCGATGGCCGAGGCGACGAGCTTGTACACCGGCTCGCTCGCACCCTGGGGGGCGAACTTCAGGATGGCCAGGGCCTCCTGTGCCTGCTTGCCGCGGATCAGGTTGACGACGCGGCGGGCCTTCATGGGGGTCACGCGGATGTGACGCACGCGTGCGATCGACTCCACCATTTCTCTCCTCCTTCACGCCACCGCGTCAGCGGCGGCGGCCCTTCTTGTCGTCCTTCACGTGTCCACGGAAGGTGCGGGTGGGCGCGAACTCGCCGAGCTTGTGGCCCACCATGGTCTCGGTGACGAACACCGGGATGTGCTTGCGGCCGTCGTGCACGGCGATCGTGTGGCCGAGCATGGCCGGGACGATCATCGAGCGACGCGACCACGTCTTGATGACGTTCTTGGAACCCGCTTCGTTCTGCGCGGCGACCTTGCGAAGCAGGTGCTCGTCGACGAAGGGGCCCTTCTTGAGGCTGCGAGGCATCTTCTCTTACTCCTACTTGCGCTTCTTGCCGACGGTGCGACGACGGACGATGAGCTTGTCGCTCTCCTTGTTGGGGCGACGGGTGCGGCCCTCGGGCTGACCCCACGGGCTCACCGGGTGACGACCACCGGAGGTCTTGCCCTCACCACCACCGTGCGGGTGGTCGATCGGGTTCATCGCGACACCGCGGACGGTCGGGCGCACGCCCTTCCAGCGCTTGCGGCCGGCCTTGCCCCAGTTGATGTTCGACTGCTCGGCGTTGCCGACCTCGCCGACGGTCGCGCGGCAGCGCGCGTCGACGTTGCGGATCTCGCCCGACGGCAGGCGGAGCTGCGCGTAGGGGCCGTCCTTCGCCACGAGGCGCACCGAGGCACCGGCCGAGCGGGCCAGCTTCGCGCCGCCGCCGGGGCGGAGCTCGATGGCGTGCACGACGGTACCGGTCGGGATGTTGCGCAGCGGCAGGTTGTTGCCGGGCTTGATGTCGGCGCCGGCACCCGACTCGACCAGGTCGCCCTGCTGGAGCTTGTTCGGGGCGAGGATGTAGCGCTTGGTGCCGTCCACGAAGTGGAGCAGCGCGATGCGCGCGGTGCGGTTGGGGTCGTACTCGATGTGCGCGACCTTGGCGGGCACGCCGTCCTTGTCGTTGCGCGTGAAGTCGATGACGCGGTACTGGCGCTTGTGGCCGCCGCCGATGTGGCGGGTGGTGATGCGGCCCTGGTTGTTGCGGCCACCGGTCTTCGAGAGCGGGCGGAGCAGCGACTTCTCGGGCGTCGAGCGCGTGATCTCCGCGAAGTCGGCGACCGACGAACCGCGACGACCCGGGGTCGTGGGCTTGTACTTGCGAATAGCCATAGTGAGTTTCCTCTGCTCCTTAGCCGACAGCCGTGAAGATGTCGATCGAGCCGGACTTGAGGGTGACGATCGCGCGCTTGGTGTCCTTGCGCTTGCCGATGCCGAAGCGCGTGCGACGCGTCTTGCCCTGGCGGTTCAGGGTGTTGATCGAGGCGACCTGGACGTTGAAGATCTTCTCGATCGCGAGCTTGATCTCGGTCTTGTTCGCACGGGGGTCCACGATGAACGTGTACTTGCCCTCGTCGATCAGGTTGTAGCTCTTCTCAGAGACGACCGGCGCGATGATGATGTCGCGCGGGTCCTTGTTGTGCGCGGCGCTCATGCGGAGACCTCTTCCTTCTTCGCCGTCTTCGCGGCGACGAACGCCTCGAGCGCGGCCTGGCTGAAGACGATGTCGTCGGCGACGAGCACGTCGTAGGCGTTCAGCTGGTCGACCGGCAGGACGTGCACGGTCGGGATGTTGCGCACGACGCGCTCCGACAGCTCCTCGTCGCGGGTGAGGACGACGAGCCGGTGCTTCGAGGGCGCGATCCCGGCGAGGAGCGCGACGGCGTCCTTCGTCTTGGGGGTGTCGCCCGCGAACGAGGTGACCGCGTGGACGCGGCCGCCGCGAGCGCGGTCGGAGAGGGCGCCGAGCAGGGCTGCGGCGATCATCTTCTTGGGGGTGCGCTGCGCGTAGTCGCGGGGCTGCGGGCCGTGGACGACGCCGCCGCCGGTCATGTGCGGCGCGCGGATCGAGCCCTGGCGGGCGCGGCCCGTGCCCTTCTGCTTGAAGGGCTTGCGGCCGGCGCCGGAGACCTCGCCGCGACGCTTGGTCTTGTGCGTGCCCTGGCGCGCAGCGGCGAGCTGGGCGACGACGACCTGGTGGATGAGCGGCACGTTCGTCTGCACGTCGAAGAGCTCGGCGGGCAGCTCGGCCGTACCGGCCTTCTTACCGTTGACGTCGAGGACGTCGATGGTGGGGGCGGCCATGGTCAGGCTCCCTTCACAGCGTTGCGGACGAACACGAGACGGCCGCGCGCACCGGGGACGGCGCCCTTGACGAGCAGCAGGCCCTTCTCGGCGTCGACCGCGTGCACGCGGAGGTTGAGGACGGTCACGCGCTCGCCGCCCATGCGGCCGGCCATGCGCATGCCCTTGAAGACGCGGCTCGGGGTCGACGAGGCGCCGATCGAACCGGGCTTGCGGTGGTTGCGGTGCGCACCGTGCGACGCGGAGACGCCCGCGAAGTTGTGGCGCTTCATGACACCGGCGAAGCCCTTGCCCTTGGAGGTGCCGACGACGTCGACCAGCTGGCCGGCCTCGAAGGTGCCGTCGACCGTGAGCTCCTGGCCGAGCGAGTACTCGGCGGCGTCCGCGGTGCGGATCTCGGTGACGTGGCGGCGGGGGGTGACGCCCGCGGCGTCGAAGTGGCCGGTGAGCGGCTTGGTGACCTTGCGCGGGTCGATCGAGCCCGCGGCGATCTGGATGGCGGTGTAGCCGTCCTTCTCGGGGGTGCGGAGCTGCGTGACCACGTTGGGGGCGATCTCGATGACGGTGACCGGGATGAGCTTGTTGTTCTCGTCCCACACCTGGGTCATGCCGAGCTTGGTGCCGAGCAGACCCTTCACGTTCTTGGTCGTGGTGGACATGTCGTACCTCAGAGCTTGATCTCGATGTTGACGTCGGCCGGAAGGTCGAGACGCATGAGCGAGTCGACGGCCTTGGGCGTCGGGTCCACGATGTCGATCAGGCGCTTGTGGGTGCGCATCTCGAAGTGCTCGCGGCTGTCCTTGTACTTGTGGGGCGAACGGATGACGCACACCACGTTCTTCTCCGTCGGAAGCGGCACGGGGCCGACGACCGTGGCGCCCGCGCGGGTCACCGTGTCGACGATCTTGCGCGCCGAGGTGTCGATGACCTCGTGGTCATACGACTTCAGTCGAATGCGGATCTTCTGTCCCGCCATTGCTGACTCTCTCTCTGTCAAGGCGTCTTACCCCTTCCGAGGGCATCGGACGCCGCGTAGCTACTCCGTGTGAAGCACCACTGTTCTTCTGTCAAAGGCCGGTGATCGAGCCTGTCGAAGCCACCCCGCTCGCGCGGTGGCCTCGGCACGCTCGACCTTCGAGCCCCAACCGACCCCCGCGCTCGGGCGTGTCGCACTCGCGCGAACGGGCATGGCGGAACCATGCTCGAAGTGGATGTCGGTTGTGCGTCCTGCTGCCCGCGGCCTAGCCTGACCCGTACTCGCCCGCGAGGGCCTTCCGGTGGCTATGCACTGCCTGGCAGTGATTCGAACGGCACGCAGCAAGGCACGCCGTTCGAAATGTTGAACTAGAAGAGTCTGCCACAGCGCCGGGTTCCGTGCAACCCGGGCGTGTCGCGCCTCGGCGGCTCACTGCCACCTCCCAGCCGAGCGGATGCCGCGGCCCCGGATGCATGGTGGAATCGGATCGGGAACGGCCCGACAGGAGGACGCGATGACCGACCAGACGACCGAGCACGTGCACCAGGTGAGCGAGCGGATCGGACCGGGCAGCGTCTCGGTCGCGCGCATCGGCCCCCGCCGGTACGAGGGCCTCAACGAGAAGGGCGCCACCGTGCAGATCGGCGGCGCCGAGCTCGAGGGCGAGCACTTCACCCCCGGCGAGCTGCTCAAGCTCGCCCTCGCCGGCTGCGTCGGCCTGAGCGTCGACCGGGTGGCGGCACGACGTCTCGGCGACGACTTCGCGATGACGGTCTGGGCGCACGGGCGGTCCGACGACGAGTCGAACCGGTACCAGCAGATCGCCGAGGAGGTGCTCGTCGACCTCTCGATGCTCGAGCCGGACGACCGGGCGAAGCTCGTCGGCATCATGGCCCGGGCGATCGAGAAGGGGTGCACGGTCGGGCGCAGCGTCGAGGGCGCGATCGACGTCGACACCGAGATCGCCGGCACGCAGGTCGACGCGCACTGACCGCGGACACGACGAAGGGGCCGGGCCCGAGGGCCCGACCCCTTCGAAGGTCGCGATCGCGAAGAACTACTTGATGATCTTCGTGACGGTACCGGCGCCGACCGTACGGCCACCCTCGCGGATGGCGAAGCCGAGGCCCTCCTCCATGGCGATCGGCTGGATGAGCTCGACCGTCATGTCGGTGGTGTCGCCGGGCATGACCATCTCGGTGCCCTCGGGCAGCGTGATGACGCCGGTGACGTCGGTGGTGCGGAAGTAGAACTGCGGACGGTAGTTCGCGTAGAACGGGTTGTGACGGCCGCCCTCGTCCTTCGAGAGGATGTACGCGGTGCCCTCGAAGTTGGTGTGCGGGGTCACCGAGCCGGGGGCCACGACGACCTGGCCGCGCTCCACGTCCTCGCGCTTGGTACCACGGAGCAGGAGACCGCAGTTCTCGCCGGCCCAGGCCTCGTCGAGCTGCTTGTGGAACATCTCGATACCCGTGACCGTGGTCTTCTGCGTCGGGCGGATGCCGACGATCTCGACCTCGGAGTTGATCTTCAGCGTGCCGCGCTCGGCGCGACCCGTGACGACCGTGCCACGACCGGTGATGGTGAAGACGTCCTCGATGGGCATGAGGAACGGCTTGTCCTTGTCGCGCACCGGGTCCGGGATGGACTCGTCGACGGCCTCCATGAGGTCGAGGACCGACTGCACCCACTTCTCGTCGCCCTCGAGCGCCTTGAGGCCCGAGACGCGGACGACCGGAGCGTCGTCGCCGGGGAAGCCCTGGCTCGAGAGGAGCTCGCGGACCTCGAGCTCGACGAGCTCCAGGATCTCCTCGTCGTCGACCATGTCGGCCTTGTTCAGCGCGACGAGCAGGTAGGGCACGCCGACCTGCTTGGCGAGCAGCACGTGCTCGCGGGTCTGGGCCATCGGGCCGTCGGTCGCCGCGACCACGAGGATCGCGCCGTCCATCTGGGCCGCACCGGTGATCATGTTCTTGATGTAGTCGGCGTGACCCGGGGCGTCGACGTGCGCGTAGTGGCGCTTCGGCGTCTCGTACTCGACGTGCGAGATATTGATCGTGATGCCGCGCTGGCGCTCCTCGGGAGCCGAGTCGATCGACGCGAAGTCGCGCTGCACGTTGGTGGCCGACGGGTACTTGTCGGCGAGCACCTTCGAGATCGCCGCGGTGAGCGTCGTCTTGCCGTGGTCGACGTGACCGATCGTACCGATGTTGACGTGCGGCTTGGTCCGCTCGAACTTGGCCTTAGCCACTGTGGGTCCTCCTCAGGATCCGTGTAGCAGCACCGGGCGCCGGATTGCGACCGGAGTGCTACGGGGGGTTGTGTTGTTATGTTACGCGAACCTGTCGGCTCGTGCGTTCGGGCGCTACTCGCCCTTGTTCTTCTGGACGATCTCGTCGGCGACAGCCTTCGGGACCTCCGCGTAGCTCTCGAACTCCATCGAGTACACGGCGCGGCCCGAGGTCTTCGAGCGCAGGTCGCCGATGTAGCCGAACATCTCCGAGAGCGGGACGTGCGCACGCACGACCTTCACGCCGGCGGCGTCCTCCATGGACTGGATCTGGCCGCGACGCGAGTTCAGGTCGCCGATGACGTCGCCCATGTACTCCTCGGGAGTACGGACCTCGACGGCCATCAGCGGCTCGAGCAGGACGGGGTTCGCCTTCCGAGCGGCCTCCTTGAAGCCCATCGAACCGGCGATCTTGAACGCCATCTCCGAGGAGTCGACGTCGTGGGCGGCGCCGTCGAGCAGGATGCCCTTGACGCCCACCATCGGGTAGCCCGCGAGGATGCCGTACTGCATGGCGTCCTGGAAGCCGGCGTCGACCGACGGGATGTACTCGCGCGGAACGCGGCCACCCGTGACCTTGTTCTCGAACTCGTACGTCTTGTCGCCCTCGACCGCGAGCGGCTCGAGCGCGAACTGGATCTTCGCGAACTGGCCCGACCCACCCGTCTGCTTCTTGTGGGTGTAGTCGTGCTTCTCGACCGCGCGCTTGATCGTCTCGCGGTAGGCCACCTGGGGCTTGCCGACGTTCGCCTCGACCTTGAACTCCCGCTTCATGCGGTCGACGAGGATGTCGAGGTGCAGCTCGCCCATGCCCTTGATGACGGTCTGGCCGGTCTCCTGGTTGAGCTCGGTGCGGAAGGTCGGGTCCTCCTCGGCGAGCTTCTGGATGGCCGTGCCGAGCTTCTCCTGGTCGGCCTTGGTCTTCGGCTCGATGGCGACCTCGATGACGGGCTCGGGGAAGGTCATCGACTCGAGGACGACCTGGTTGTCCGGGTCGCACAGGGTGTCGCCGGTCGTCGTGTCCTTGAGGCCGATGACCGCGTAGATGTTGCCCGCGGTGACCGAGTCGACCGGGTTCTCCTTGTTGGCGTGCATCTGGAAGATCTTGCCGATGCGCTCCTTCTTGCCCTTGGTCGAGTTGATGACCTGGGCACCGGAGTCGAGGCGACCCGAGTAGACGCGCACGTAGGTGAGGCGACCGAAGAACGGGTGCACCGCGACCTTGAACGCGAGGGCCGAGAACGGCTCGGTCGCGTCGGCGTGGCGCTCGATGATCTTCTCCTCGTCGCGCACGTCGTGGCCCTGCACGGGCGGCACGTCGAGCGGCGACGGCAGGTAGTCGATGACGGCGTCGAGCATGGGCTGCACGCCGCGGTTCTTGAACGCCGAGCCGCACAGCACGGGGTAGATCTCGGAGTTGGTCGTCAGCTTGCGGATCGCGCCCTTGATCTCGGCGACCGTGAGCTCCTCGCCGCCGAAGAACTTCTCGAGCAGCTCGTCGCTGGTCTCCGCGACGGTCTCGAGGAGCTGCTGGCGGTACTGCTCCGCCTTCTCCTTGAGGTCGGCGGGGATCTCCTGGACCTCGTACTTGGCGCCCATGGTCACGTCGCCCTTGGCGTCGCCGGGCCACACGAGCGCGCGCATCTCGACGAGGTCGATCACGCCGATGAAGTCGTTCTCGGCGCCGATCGGCAGCTGCAGCACGAGCGGCTTCGCGCCGAGGCGGTTGACGATGGTGTCGACGGTGAAGTAGAAGTCCGCGCCGAGCTTGTCCATCTTGTTGACGAAGCAGATGCGGGGGACGTTGTACTTGTCGGCCTGTCGCCACACGGTCTCGGACTGGGGCTCGACGCCCTCCTTGCCGTCGAAGACGGCGACCGCGCCGTCGAGCACGCGCAGCGAGCGCTCCACCTCGACGGTGAAGTCGACGTGGCCGGGCGTGTCGATGATGTTGATCTGGTTCTTGTTCCAGAAGCAGGTGACCGCGGCGGACGTGATCGTGATGCCGCGCTCCTTCTCCTGCTCCATCCAGTCGGTCGTCGACGCGCCGTCGTGCGTCTCGCCGATCTTGTGGTTGACGCCCGTGTAGAACAGGATGCGCTCGGTGGTGGTGGTCTTGCCGGCATCGATGTGGGCCATGATGCCGATGTTGCGGACCTTGCTCAGGTCGGTGAGCACGTCAAGTGCCACGGGGTTCCTCCGGATGAAGTTGGAAGGGGCTTGGGGTGTCGGTGATCGAGTAGGCCGCATCGCGGCCGTACCGAGATCCCGGTACGCGGCTTCGCCGCTACTCGATCACCGGAAGTGACTACCAGCGGTAGTGGGCGAAGGCGCGGTTCGACTCGGCCATCTTGTGGGTGTCCTCGCGGCGCTTGACCGCGGCACCCAGGCCGTTCGACGCGTCGAGGATCTCGTTGGTGAGGCGCTCGGTCATGGTCTTCTCGCGGCGGGCCTTGGCGTAGCTGGTGAGCCAGCGCAGCGCCAGGGTGTTCGCGCGGTGGGGCTTGACCTCGACGGGGACCTGGTAGGTCGAGCCGCCGACGCGACGCGAGCGGACCTCGAGGGTCGGGCGCACGTTGTCGAGGGCCTTCTTGAGCACGGCGACGGCGTCCTGGCCGGACTTGTTCGCGACGTTCTCGAGCGCCTCGTAGACGATGCGCTGGGCGAGGTCCTTCTTGCCGTCGACGAGGATCTTGTTGACGAGCTGGCTGACGACCGGCGAGCCGTACACCGGGTCGGCGACGACGGGGCGCTTCGGAGCGGGTCCCTTGCGAGGCATTACTTCTTCTCCATCTTCGCGCCGTAGCGGCTGCGGGCCTGCTTGCGGTTCTTCACGGCCTGCGTGTCGAGCGCGCCGCGGATGATCTTGTAGCGCACGCCGGGAAGGTCCTTCACACGACCGCCGCGCACGAGCACCATCGAGTGCTCCTGGAGGTTGTGGCCCTCACCGGGGATGTAGGCCGTGACCTCGGTGCCGTTCGAGAGCTTGACACGGGCGACCTTGCGGAGCGCCGAGTTCGGCTTCTTGGGGGTGGTGGTGTACACACGCGTGCACACGCCGCGCTGCTGGGGGTTGGCCTTCAGGGCGGGAGCCTTGGTCTTGGTGACCTTCGGCGAGCGACCCTTGCGGACCAACTGCTGAATGGTTGGCACTGCTTCTCCTTGTTGGTGCTGCACGGTGACAGCGTTGATGGATTTCACATCACGACCCACCGGCACTGCAGAACTGCAGCGCCCGTTGCGTGGTGGGTATGCCGTGGGGGCGTGCCGGCCTCGGCGGCCGGTGCCCTGGTGTGCGCCATGATGAGAACCCGCATCGTGTCCGATCTCCGGCTGGCGGATCGCGGGCATGAACGAGCGCGCGGCAGAGCGCACACCCGATCAATGGTAATCGGGCGTAACCATGCGGTCAAATGGCGCCGGATGACGCGGGCACGCCCTGAGCGAACGCGCGGCCCCCGACTAGCCGGGCCAGCCCGGGGCGTCGAGCTCGCGGTCGAGGTCGGCGAGCAGTTCCGCGACCTGCGGCTCGACGAGCCGCTCGACGGCGTTCGCGATGCGCTGCCGGTGCTGGGCGAGCTCGATGCAGATGCGGCGGCCGAGCTGCTTGGCGAACTCGTCGGCGAGCCGCACCTCCTCGCGGAGCGCCTCCTTCTCGGCCGGCGAGAAGGGCCGCGGCGCCGGTTCGAACGCCTCGGCCGCGGCATCCGCCTCGAGTCCCTGCAGCGTGAAGAGGAACGGCGAACCCGGCGTCGGCTCCGGATCGAGGTCGAGGCCGAGGAACTCGGGATCGAGCCCCTCCCCCGCACGGTAGGGGCGGCGCGCCTTCCGCTCCTCGGCGAGCCGGATCTCGCGATGCAGCATGGGGAGGTTCCGCGCCGTGTAATCGTCGACGGCCGCGTCGATGATGCCCTTCATGCGCATGGAGAACGCGTGCTGCACGGGGTGCGGCACGTCGGTGTCGAGCCCCGCGGCCGCGAGGAGCGGCGACCCGAAGCAGCGCGTGCACAGCCGTACGCGGCCGCGGTGCGTGCCCGGACGCCATCGCGGCAGCCACGCCAGCCAGCGGTCGACCTCGTGGCTCACGCGAGCCTCGACCGAACCCTCCACGCGGTTCACCCTACTGCGGGGGCCGCGCCGCCGTGCCGAACGGCGGAACGGGTGTCACGCCGCGACCGTGCGCGTCAGTCCTCGTCGTCGCGCTCCCACGGCCACCGGGGCCGCTCGACGCCGCCCTCCTGCGCGCGGAGCGTCACCGCGGCGAGCAGCGCGACCAGCGCCCCGGCCACGGCGATGATCGCGCCGAACCCGACCGTCATGAACGACAGGGCGAAGATGAGCGCCGCGAGGATCGTGCCCGTCGCGGCGGCGTACGACAGCGCGGCTCCGACCACCCCGGCCGCCCACGTCGCCAGCAGCGCGATCCCCGCGAGCGACCACGGCCGGATGCCGCGCCCGAGCGACGTCCCGAGCACGACGAGCAGCGCGAGCGCGGCGACGCCGACCGTGATGGGCCCGACGAGGCGCCCCGCGGCGGGATCCCCGATCGGCTCCGCGTCCGCGAGGAGGCTCAGCATGCCGAACGCCGCGACCACGAGCGCGACGTGCAGCGCCGTCGCCAGTCCCGCGACGGTCCACGCGGCGGTCGGGTTCCTCGCCATCCCACGAGCCTACGCCGGGCGACGCGTCAGCGCCTGGGCGCGAGCGCGGGGACCAGGCGTCCCTCGTCGGGTATCCGGGAGGCGCGTGCCGCGCGCCCGATCGGCGCGTCCACGAGCAGCACGCCCGGGCGGTGGGCGGAGGCGTCGGCGGACACGAGCCGCCGACGGCGGAGCGCCGCGTACGCGGAGGAGAGGTCCGCCTCGGCGCGCGCCGCGACCGCGGGGTCGAGCGCGTCGAGCACGGGCTCGGCGCGCGCCATCGCCTCGCGTCGCACCAGCGCCACCCGCTCCCCGAGCTCGGCGCGCACCGCTTCGGCACGGTCGGCCTCGGCCCGTCGCGCGTCGTGCGGCACGCGCAACCGACGCACGGTCACGACCGAGGCCATGGCGACGAGGAGCAGTGCGGCCAGTCCCGCGACCGGCGGCGCCCAGGCGACGCCCTCGGCGAACTCCGCCTGCCGGGCGGTGGCGACGGCCGCGGCGACGCCGAGCGCGGCGAGGATCCACGCCATGGTCACGTGCGTGCCGCCCACCGCGCGGGGCGGGGTCCACGGCAGCACGACGGCGACGACGGCCGCCCCGGACACGAGGCAGACGGCCGACAGGACGACCTCGACCTCGACGCCGAGGTTCCCGCGGCTGAAGAAGAGCGCGAACGCGGTCGCGACGGCGATGGTCGCGACCACGGCGCCGCACGTGAATCCGCCGGCGGGCCGCACGGCGGCGGCGACCCCGGGCTCATCGCGTCGCAGGCGCGCGAGGCGCGCGTCGCGCCAGCGCCGGAGATCGGCGGCGGCCTGCTCGCCGATCGCGGCGAGCGCATCCCGCGCGGCCGGCGCGTCCGCCAGGACGCGCCGGTCGAGCTCGTCTGCCCGGAGGGCGACGGCGGTCTCGTCGGCGCGCTCCGCCCAGTCCGCCGCGGTGGGACCCGTCACGCCACGAGCCTCAGCGATCCGACGATCGCGTCGGCGTGCGGCTGCATGAGGCCGGTCACGTCGCTGCGCGCCTCCTCCGAGAAGACGTACCCGGTGCGTCCGCCGATCGGGAAGCCGTAGACGAGGCCCGTCGCGGGGTCGCCGCCCGCATCGTCGCGGTCGCTCACGAAGGCGATGCGGCGGCCGCACCGGACCAGCTCGGTCTCGAAGGGCGTGACGACCGGGTCGATGCGCGCGACCACGTCGGCGGGCAGCCAGGCCAGGGGGTCGTCGACGTCGGGTGCCGCCCCCTCGGCGAGGGTCACGTGCAGCACGCCGGTCGCGGGAACGGCGTCGGGCCGGAAGAACAGGGACGTGACCGCGCCCGTGCGGCGCCGGAGCAGCGCTTCGCGGGCCGCGGTCTCGAGCGCGTCGACGTGAGCGGCGAACGGCCCGTGGGTGAAGCGCATGCGCTGCTCGGCGATCCAGAGGTCGTCGGCGCCGGCGTCGGGCTCGGGCATGACGGCCCAGATCCGCTCGTCGTAGGTGATCTCGAAGCGCATCACTCACCGCTCCATCGGAAGGTGGACATGATCGCGTCGGCGAGGAGGCCGAAGCGGTCGGCGGCCTCGTCGTCGAGCTGCGCTCCGCCCGCGGCGAGGGGCACGACGGCGGAGAACACGAGCGCCTCGCGCCGACCGGTGCCGGGGATCGCGATGAGGTAGTCGAAGGACCGGGTGCGGACCGTGCCGCCGTCGATCCGGTGGGTCGAGTCCGAACTCCAGCGCATGACGACCCGAGCGTCGTCGAGCGGTCGGGCGCCGCGGGAGCGGACGAGCTCGCCGACCTGCGCGTCGAGGGTGCCGCCGCCGGGACCGGCGATCCGGGCCGCGGTGATCGAGAGCGGCAGCATCCGCTCCCCCGGAACCGACTTCTGGTAGATCAGCCGGACGGGGTCGCGCCGGAGGAACTCGTCGGCGGTGCGCCTGACCAGGCTCCGGAACCGCGCGTCGAGGTCGGGACGATGCGCGGCGCGGAGCCGGCCGGACACCGAGGAGAGCAGCTCGTCGAACGTCTCGCGGGTCGGCTCGACCGAGACCCAGCCGGGCGGAAGGAGGAGGACGAACGGCGGCACCGGGGGGCGCACGGATGCGGTCAGTTCGTCGCGGAGGCTCATCGCCACGAGTCTACGAGGCGGTCGTCGGCGGCCTCGCCGATCTCGCCCGTGATGAAGTCCGCGGTCTGGACCGCCTGGGCCCACGGCTGCTTGGTGCCGAAGGCGACGTCGATGAGCCCGGCCGTCCCGGAGTCGAGGGTCTGCGACAGCGAGTCGCCGACGCCCCACAGGCGGCCGAGGAACATGTCGGCGGACCCGGGCAGGCGGGTGTTGGCGGCGACGTAGCTCAGTCCGGCGCGGCCCTCGAAGAGCATCTGGCTCACGACCGACCCGTGCGCCCACGGTACGACCCGTCCCCGCGCCGTCCAGAGCGCGGCCGCCTCGTCGCTGATGTTGCCGAGGTGCGTGCGCAGCGCCGCGACGTCGTCGCCGGCGAGGAAGAGCTTGGCGGGGCCGGTGAACCGGGCCACCGCGCTCCCCTCGCCCGCGGCGGCGAAGATGCGCCCGAGCTTGCCGAAGGGGATGACGCCGATGATCGCGAGCCCGAGGTCCATGCCGTTCTTGCGTCCCTTCGCGAACAGCACCACGGTCGCGAGCAACGTGACGATGGCGGCGATCGTCGCGAGGACCGCGACGAGCGGGCCGCCGACGACGAGGGCGAGCACGAGCAGCACGAGCCCCACCACCTCGAGGACCTCGACGAGGAAGTCGAGCAACGGGAGGGCGTCGTCCCAGAAGCCGTCCTCGACACCGTCCTCGTTCGCCTGCTCGAGGCCCTCGAGGGCGCGATCGTAGGCCGCGTCCCAGGTGTCGTAGAAGCCGTCGAACCGTGCGGCCGCCTCGCGCCACTCCTCCTCGGCGGTGGAGAGGGCGCCGTCGGCGGCCGACTGCGCCTCGTCGCGGGCATCGGTCGACCCGTCGGGCCCCTCGGGCACGTCGGCGGCGTCGTCGACGGCGGAGGCCCGCGCCCGGACGGTCTCCCACAGCTCCTCGCAGCGGCGTGCGGCGGCGTCGAGGGAGGACTGCACGTCGGCGACGGCCTCGCCGTAGGTGCGCAGGGCCGTGCCGCTCGGGGCGTACCGCAGTCCGGCGGTCCTGAGGTCGGCGTGCACCTCCTCCGCCTGCTCGCGCACGGCGTCGAGGGACTCGCCGCGGCCCACCTGGCCGTCGGCGAGCAACCGCAGCGTGTCGGCGGCGCGCTGCATCCGCTCGCCGAGTTCCTCGATGGCGGTGCCGCGCTCGATGATCGCGGTCGCGTCGCCCTCGAGGCGGTCGATCTCACGCCCCTTGGGCGAGTCCGGCATATGCCGGTGGAAGTAGGCCGTGTCGCCCATCGTCACTCCGCCTCGAGGTGCTTGGCGAGGTCGCGATCGAGGGATTCCCATCCGTCGCGGACCCCCTCGACCTGCTTCTGCAGCTCGACGAGGTGGCCCTTGAGCGTCTCGCGCTTGTCGTCCCAGGCGCCCTCGAACTCGTCGGCGGCGTCCCGGAGTCCGCTCCGGCCGAAGGGGCGGCCGATGGCCGCGACGAGGCGGCCGGTGCGTCCGCCGGCCTCGTCGAACTCGACGACGATGTCCTTCAGCGCCCGGTCCAGCTCCTCCATCGAGGACAGCGGGATGCTGACTCCGTCACCCACGGGGGCTCCTCACGTGTTCGGGTCGTGGCGCAGGGTGCGGGGGGGGGGGGGGGGGGGGTGGGGGGGGGGGGGGGGGGGGGGGGGGGGGGGGGGGGGGGGGGGGGGGGGGGGGGGG
>NZ_JBBBDX010000014.1:0-5599 GCF_037199545.1 Agromyces sp. CCNWLW213
GGCCGTGACCCGGGTGCGTCCGTTCCTTGAGAACTCAACAGCGTGCACTATGTTCAATGCCAATTTTTGAACCTCGTTTTCCTGCTTCGGTGGGGGATGGGATTCCTTTGATTGATGGACAATTTGATTTTCGAGTCAGTTGTTTCTCTGTCAGTGATTTGAACTCCTCGGCGCTCTCTTTTGGGGGTGTTGGGAACCATTTTTTTTGGAGAGTTTGATCCTGGCTCAGGACGAACGCTGGCGGCGTGCTTAACACATGCAAGTCGAACGATGAAGCCCAGCTTGCTGGGTGGATTAGTGGCGAACGGGTGAGTAACACGTGAGTAACCTGCCCTGGACTCTGGGATAACCCCGAGAAATCGGAGCTAATACCGGATAGGACCTTTCCTCGCATGAGGTTTGGTGGAAAGTTTTTCGGTCTGGGATGGACTCGCGGCCTATCAGCTTGTTGGTGAGGTAATGGCTCACCAAGGCGTCGACGGGTAGCCGGCCTGAGAGGGTGACCGGCCACACTGGGACTGAGACACGGCCCAGACTCCTACGGGAGGCAGCAGTGGGGAATATTGCACAATGGGCGCAAGCCTGATGCAGCAACGCCGCGTGCGGGATGACGGCCTTCGGGTTGTAAACCGCTTTTAGTAGGGAAGAAGGGCTTCGGCTTGACGGTACCTGCAGAAAAAGGACCGGCTAACTACGTGCCAGCAGCCGCGGTAATACGTAGGGTCCGAGCGTTGTCCGGAATTATTGGGCGTAAAGAGCTCGTAGGCGGTTTGTCGCGTCTGCTGTGAAAACTAGAGGCTCAACCTCTAGCCTGCAGTGGGTACGGGCAGACTTGAGTGGTGTAGGGGAGACTGGAATTCCTGGTGTAGCGGTGGAATGCGCAGATATCAGGAGGAACACCGATGGCGAAGGCAGGTCTCTGGGCACTTACTGACGCTGAGGAGCGAAAGCGTGGGGAGCGAACAGGATTAGATACCCTGGTAGTCCACGCCGTAAACGTTGGGCGCTAGATGTGGGGACCTTTCCACGGTTTCCGTGTCGTAGCTAACGCATTAAGCGCCCCGCCTGGGGAGTACGGCCGCAAGGCTAAAACTCAAAGGAATTGACGGGGGCCCGCACAAGCGGCGGAGCATGCGGATTAATTCGATGCAACGCGAAGAACCTTACCAAGGCTTGACATATACGAGAACGGGCCAGAAATGGTCAACTCTTTGGACACTCGTATACAGGTGGTGCATGGTTGTCGTCAGCTCGTGTCGTGAGATGTTGGGTTAAGTCCCGCAACGAGCGCAACCCTCGTCGCATGTTGCCAGCACGTTATGGTGGGGACTCATGTGAGACTGCCGGGGTCAACTCGGAGGAAGGTGGGGATGACGTCAAATCATCATGCCCCTTATGTCTTGGGCTTCACGCATGCTACAATGGCCGGTACAAAGGGCTGCGATGTCGTAAGGCGGAGCGAATCCCAAAAAGCCGGTCTCAGTTCGGATTGAGGTCTGCAACTCGACCTCATGAAGTCGGAGTCGCTAGTAATCGCAGATCAGCAACGCTGCGGTGAATACGTTCCCGGGCCTTGTACACACCGCCCGTCAAGTCATGAAAGTCGGTAACACCCGAAGCCGGTGGCCTAACCCTTGTGGAGGGAGCCGTCGAAGGTGGGATCGGTGATTAGGACTAAGTCGTAACAAGGTAGCCGTACCGGAAGGTGCGGCTGGATCACCTCCTTTCTAAGGAGCATCTGGAGGCTTCGGCCTTCCAGGCATGCCAGTTCAGCGGCGTTCGTTCGCTGCTGGCAGCTCATGGGTGGAACATTGACATAGGCATCGGCTGCAAGGGTCTTGACCTAGTACGCCGCTCTTCGGAGTGGTTGGAACGGTGGGGGTCTGCGGGGTTGGTGCGTGCACGCTGTTGGGTCCTGAGGGACCGGGCGATCCTCGCGCTTTCGGGTGCGGGGTGATGGTCTCTTCAGGCCTTCGCCGACGCCGGCTGTTGCTGGTGGGGGTGGGGGTTCTGACCGTCTGTTGAGAACTACATAGTGGACGCGAGCATCTTAGATTCAACGTCTTCGGACGTTGGGTCACAAGGTGAGTCGCCGGTGGGTGCCTTCGGGTGCCTGTTCGGCGTATTCACTGGTCAATTTCGCATCCGGGCCTTCGGGTTCGGGTGTGCGATTCGATAACTCATGTGATTTCAAGTTTCTAAGAGCAAACGGTGGATGCCTTGGCATCTGGAGCCGAAGAAGGACGTCGTAATCTGCGATAAGCCTCGGGGAGCTGATAAACGAGCTGTGATCCGAGGATTTCCGAATGGGGAAACCCCGCCAGGCCCTCAGGGTGACCTGGTGACTCCCGCCTGAATATATAGGGCGGGTAGAGGGAACGTGGGGAAGTGAAACATCTCAGTACCCACAGGAAGAGAAAACAACCGTGATTCCGTGAGTAGTGGCGAGCGAAAGCGGAAGAGGCTAAACCGGTCATGTGTGATACCCGGCAGGGGTTGCATGGTCGGGGTTGTGGGACCTCTCGGGCTGTTCTGCCGGACAGCCGCGGTGACGCGTCAGGTATAGACGAACCGGATTGAAAGCCGGACCGGAGTGGGTGTGAGTCCCGTAGTCGAAATGCCTGGCCGGCCGGAGGGGGATCCCAAGTAGCACGGGGCCCGAGAAATCCCGTGTGAATCTGTCAGGACCACCTGATAAGCCTAAATACTCCCAGATGACCGATAGCGGACAAGTACCGTGAGGGAAAGGTGAAAAGTACCCCGGGAGGGGAGTGAAATAGTACCTGAAACCGTTTGCTTACAAACCGTTGGAGCCTCCTTGTTGGGGTGACAGCGTGCCTTTTGAAGAATGAGCCTGCGAGTTAGTGATCTGTGGCGAGGTTAACCCGTGTGGGGCAGCCGTAGCGAAAGCGAGTCTGAATAGGGCGATTCAGTCGCAGGTCCTAGACCCGAAGCGAAGTGATCTATCCATGGCCAGGTTGAAGCGACGGTAAGACGTCGTGGAGGACCGAACCCACTTAGGTTGAAAACTGAGGGGATGAGCTGTGGATAGGGGTGAAAGGCCAATCAAACTTCGTGATAGCTGGTTCTCTCCGAAATGCATTTAGGTGCAGCGTTGCGTGTTTCTTGCCGGAGGTAGAGCTACTGGATGGCCGATGGGCCCCAACAGGTTACTGACGTCAGCCAAACTCCGAATGCCGGTAAGTGAGAGCGCAGCAGTGAGACGGTGGGGGATAAGCTTCATCGTCGAGAGGGAAACAACCCAGACCACCAACTAAGGTCCCTAAGCGCGTGCTAAGTGGGAAAGGATGTGGAGTTGCACAGACAACCAGGAGGTTGGCTTAGAAGCAGCCACCCTTGAAAGAGTGCGTAATAGCTCACTGGTCAAGTGATTCCGCGCCGACAATGTAACGGGGCTCAAGCACGTCACCGAAGTTGTGGCATTGACATATTAGGTAGGCCTTCGTGGTCCAGCCGTGTTGATGGGTAGGAGAGCGTCGTGTGCTGGGTGAAGCGGCGGTGGAAACCAGCCGTGGACGGCACACGAGTGAGAATGCAGGCATGAGTAGCGAAAGACGGGTGAGAAACCCGTCCTCCGGAAGACCAAGGGTTCCAGGGTCAAGCTAATCTGCCCTGGGTAAGTCGGGACCTAAGGCGAGGCCGACAGGCGTAGTCGATGGACAACGGGTTGATATTCCCGTACCGGCGAAGAACCGCCCACACGAAACCAGGAGTGCTAAGCATCCCAAGCCGCGACCGACCCTTCGGGGAACGTCGCGGGGCGGCATGCGACCCCATCTGGTGGAGTGAGCGTGATAACAGGTGTGACGCAGGAAGGTAGCCCAGCCCGGGCGATGGTTGTCCCGGGGCAAGCGTGTAGGCCGAGCGATAGGCAAATCCGTCGCTCATCAAGGCTGAGACGTGACGCGGATGAAAAGTGGGTGATCCTATGCTGCCGAGAAAAGCATCGACGCGAGGTTCCAGCCGCCCGTACCCCAAACCGACTCAGGTGGTCAGGTAGAGAATACCGAGGAGATCGAGAGAATCGTGGTTAAGGAACTCGGCAAAATGCCCCCGTAACTTCGGGAGAAGGGGGGCCGGATTCGTGAAGGGACTTGCTCCTGGAGCGTTGAAGGCCGCAGAGACCAGTGGGAAGCGACTGTTTACTAAAAACACAGGTCCGTGCCAAGTCGCAAGACGATGTATACGGACTGACGCCTGCCCGGTGCTGGAAGGTTAAGAGGACCGGTTAGCTCTTCGGAGCGAAGCTGAGAATTTAAGCCCCAGTAAACGGCGGTGGTAACTATAACCATCCTAAGGTAGCGAAATTCCTTGTCGGGTAAGTTCCGACCTGCACGAATGGCGTAACGACTTCCCAGCTGTCTCAACCGCGAACTCGGCGAAATTGCATTACGAGTAAAGATGCTCGTTACGCGCAGAAGGACGGAAAGACCCCGTGACCTTTACTACAGCTTGGTATTGGTGTTCGGTGTGGCTTGTGTAGGATAGGTGGGAGACTGTGAAGCGGGCACGCCAGTGTTCGTGGAGTCATTGTTGAAATACCACTCTGGTCACTCTGGATATCTAACTTCGAACCGTGATCCGGTTCAGGGACAGTGCCTGGTGGGTAGTTTAACTGGGGCGGTTGCCTCCCAAAGAGTAACGGAGGCGCCCAAAGGTTCCCTCAACCTGGTTGGCAATCAGGTGGCGAGTGTAAGTGCACAAGGGAGCTTGACTGCGAGACTGACAGGTCGAGCAGGGACGAAAGTCGGGACTAGTGATCCGGCAGTGGCTTGTGGAAGCGCTGTCGCTCAACGGATAAAAGGTACCTCGGGGATAACAGGCTGATCTTGCCCAAGAGTCCATATCGACGGCATGGTTTGGCACCTCGATGTCGGCTCGTCGCATCCTGGGGCTGGAGTAGGTCCCAAGGGTTGGGCTGTTCGCCCATTAAAGCGGTACGCGAGCTGGGTTTAGAACGTCGTGAGACAGTTCGGTCCCTATCCTCTGCGCGCGCAGGAAATTTGAGAGGATCTGACCCTAGTACGAGAGGACCGGGTTGGACGAACCTCTGGTGTGCCAGTTGTTCCGCCAGGAGCACCGCTGGTTAGCTACGTTCGGGATGGATAACCGCTGAAAGCATCTAAGCGGGAAGCCGGCCTCAAGATGAGATTTCCATCCCTTCGGGGGAGAGGCTCCCAGCCAGACGACTGGGTTGATAGGCCAGATGTGGAAGCACCGCAAGGTGTGCAGCTGACTGGTACTAATACGCCGACAACTTGACAATCACTATCCACACCATCGTTGTAGGCAGCGGTGTGGAGCCTGATGACTCGCGTCCACTCTGTGGTTCCCAGCAGACGGGAAACCCAAACACAATCACACAGTGATACCCGCACCCCACCCGCACCACGCGGACACCAGGGGTGCCACCGAGACCACCACCACACCCCCGACGGGTGCGGCTGGTACCAGAGTTTCGGCGGCCATAGCGCGAGGGAAACGCCCGGACACATTCCGAACCCGGAAGCTAAGACTCGCAGCGCCGATGGTACTGCAGGGGCGACCCTGTGGGAGAGTAGGACACCGCCGGACATTC
>NZ_JBBBDX010000015.1:0-3912 GCF_037199545.1 Agromyces sp. CCNWLW213
CTCGTACTGTTCGGCGTACGCCTTCGCGGATTCGTAGTCGAGGAAGTGCGCGTCGATGGTCCCGTTGTTGAGCGCGGCGATCCCGGCGTTGTTGTCGGGGAAGCGGACCAGCTCGGTGTCGGGGAAGTTCTTCACCGCGTACGCCTCCTGCAGGGTGCCCTGCACGACGCCGAGCCGCTTCCCGGCCAGGTCGTCCTCGCCGGCGATGTCCGCGTCGGGGCTGGCCATCACCGTGAGAAACCCGGCCAGGTAGCCGTCGGAGAAGTCGACCGTCTCCTTGCGCTCATCGGTGATGCCGATCGCGGACACGCCGACGTCGAACTGGCCGTTCGCAACTGCGGGCAGGATCGCCGAGAAGTCCTGACCGGTGAACACGACGTCGTCGATGCCGATGCGCTCCGCGACATCCGTGAACAACTCGATGTCGAAGCCGGTGAACTCGCCGTTCTCATCGGTGAAGGTGTACGGCTTGAGGTCGCCGACGCTGGCCACGCGGATCTGGCCCGGGGTGATCAGGCCGTACGGGTTCTCATCGGGCGATGCGGCTTCGCCTGACGAGGTCGCGCATCCGCTGAGCAGGAGTGCGGCGGCGGCCAGGGTCGCGCCGAGTCGGAACGTGCGGCGGGGCGGAGTCTTCATTTGGGGTCCTTTTGGGTCGATGTGAGCGGGACTCGAAGTGCCGCAGCGCTGCGGCCCTCCGTCTTGGGTCCGGACCCAAACCGCTATAGTGGGTCCGGACCCAACGACCGTAGCGAGTACCTCTATGGTTGTCAATGGCGGAATGGAGGTGTCGCTTGTCCGGTTCGGTGTCGAGGTCGCGGGACGTCACCGTCGCAGACGTGGCCAAGCGCGCGAACGTGGGCAAGTCCACCGCATCGCGCGCGCTCGGCGGCTACGGCTCGGTGAGCCCGGACGTGCGTGATCGAGTGCTGAGCGCTGCGGACGAGCTCGGGTATCGACCCAACGAGCTCGCACGGAGCATGAATACTGGGCGCTCACGCACCATCGGCGTGATCGTGGGCGACATCGAGAACCCGTACTTCAGCGTCGCGATGCGAGGCATCACCGATACCGCGAAGGCGTCCGGCTACGACGTCATCCTCGCCAACACCTCCGAAGACCTCGAAGCCGAGCAGCACGCGGTCCGGGTATTCCTGGACAAGCGAGTCGACGCGATGATCGTCGCCCCCTCGACCGCGTACCAGTTCGGCCACCTCCGCGAGGTGCAGCAACTGAAGCGACCCCTGGTCCTCTTGGATCGCAGCGTCCCCGATCTTGACGCTGCCGCGATCCAGGTGGCGATCGCCCCAGCCGCATTCGAAGCGACCGACCTGCTCATCGGGCTCGGTCACCGGCGCATCGCCTTCATCTCCGCGCTCATCACCGACGGCGACCGATTCGCCCAGATCGAGACGGGAGTCTCCTCGGTCTCGGAACGGCTCACGGGCGTGGTCGATGCGCTCCGCAGTCACGACATCGAAGCCGACCCGGCCCTGATGCGGTTCAAGGCCGACAGCGAGACCGCCACTGCGCGCATCGTCGACGAGCTGCTGGGACTGGAGGACCCGCCCACCGCGATCATCGCATCCGACAGCAACGTGGCGATGAGCGTGCTCCTCGCCCTCCAGGGCCGCAAGATCGCCGTGCCCGACCGGATGTCGCTCATCGCGTTCGACGATGCCCCATGGGCGAGGATCAGCAACCCGCCGCTCACTGCGATCACGCACCCGATCTACGAAGCCGGGGCAGCCGCGGCGCGAACTGCGCTGCGACTGATCGACCAGCTTCCGCCGCCCGGGTTCGAACTCGCTGCGCGGCTCACCCTCCGAGACTCGCACGGGGTTCCGAGCAGTGGGCCGGAGCCGCACGGCGCCCAGGAGTGATGGACTTCGCATCGGCCTCGCGATGAAGGCCGAGGGGCATCCGCCGCCGAGCGGTCTGGGCCCACGTCACTCGATTCCCCCGCCAGCCCGGCACGCACCGACGGGTCACGCCGGCGGCGGTGCGACCGACTCCCGTTCGACAAGCCGCTGCGCAAGGACGACATGCTCGATCGGCGCGCGGTCACCGGCGATCCGACGGATGAGCAGCCGGGCCGCCTCGGCGCCGAACTCGTGGATCGGTTGCGACATGACGGTCAGCGCTGGAGCGGCAAGGCTGGTCCAGTCCGCGTCGTCGAAGGCGACGAGCGAGACGTCCGTGGGGATCCGGACGCCGAGGGTGCGCAGCTCGCGGAACGCGGCCTGCCCGATGAGGCTGTCGGAGGCGACGATCGCCGTGATGTCGTCGTCGATGAGCCGGCGCACGATCGCGTGCACGCCATCGCGGCGGGCGTTGAGGTGCACGAACCGGGCGGGGTCGTGGATACCCGCGTCGTCGAGCGCTCCCACGAATCCGCGCACCCGGTCGTCGACCGAGCTCGAGCCGAGGCGGTCGCCGATACGGTATCCGCTCACGTGCGCGATGGTCGACACGAAGGCGATGCGCCGGTGTCCGGCATCCAGCAGCACTTGCGTGAGCTGCCGGGAGCCAGCGAGGTTGTCGGCGACGACCGTGTCGACGTCGACGCCGTCGGCGACGCGGTCGAAGAGCACGAGCGGGCGCCCGCGCTCGACCGCCTCGCGGAGGCTCGAGGGATCGGTGGTTGACGCCGGCGCGACGAGGATGCCGTCGACGCGCTTGGCGAGCAGCACCGAGATCGCGTTCTGCTCGGCGTCTGCCTGCTCATCGGAGTTCAGCAGGATCAGGTCGTACCCGGCGGCCTTCGCGACATCCGCCGCCCCCCTGGTCGCCTGCGCGAAGAAGGGGTTCTCGATGTCGCCGACGATGATGCCGATCGAATTCGACCTGCCGGTGGTCATGGTCTTGGCCAGCGCGTTCGGGTGGTAGCCGAGTTCGTCTGCGGCGGTGTGGACGCGGTCGCGGACGGCTTCGCTCGCGGCGCCGTACCCGCCGAGCACCCGCGCCGCGGTCGCCTTGGACACCTTCGCCGCGGCGGCGACGTCGCTGACCGTGACCTCCCTACGGCCGTTGAGCGGATCCACCGGCATTCGAGCACTCCTCAAAAAAAGTTGTTGACGGATGTCTCGGTCGGCGGTTAGTGTGCCGGAAACGCATTGAGACCGGTCTCAATCTACGCGACTGAGACCGGTCTCAACAAGACCCGGGCCACAGCAGCCCAAATCGGCGTTCCGCACCACCACAGCACCACCCGTGCCATCCGGCACCGCACACCGCACATTCCGAATCGAAGGAACCACCGTGACCCAGCGCACCTTCCTCCGGCGCACCGCCATCGCAGCCGTGGCCGCCGCAACCGCCCTCGTCCTCTCCGCCTGCGCCAGCGGCGCCGCAGGCACCTCCGAGGCGAGCGACGCCGACGACAACCCGTACGGCCTGATCACCCCGGGCCAGATCCGCGTCGCCAGCCTCGGCGACGCCAAGCCGTACACCTTCACCGACGAGTCCGGCGAGTTCACCGGTTTCGACGTCGAGTTGTTCACGGATGTCGCGGAGCGCATCGGCATCGACGACGTCGTGTTCACCGGCCAGGACTTCTCGGGCCTCCTCTCTGCCGTCGCCAACGGCCAGTTCGACGTCGGCGTCGCGGCGATCGGCATCACCGACGAGCGCAAGCAGACCGTCGACTTCTCCGAGGGGTACCTCGCCGGCTACCTGACCGTCATGGGCCACCCGGACGCCGGCATCGAGGACGAGGACGACCTGGCCGGGAAGCGGCTCGGCGTCGTGCAGGGCACGCTGCAGGAGGCGTACGCGGTGAAGAACTTTACCGAGACCGAGCTGGTCCGCTTCCCCGACAACAACGCCGCGATCTCGGCCGTGAACAGCGGCGCGATCGACGCCCACTTCCTGGACTACGAGGCCGCGAAGGAGTACGCCGAGCAGTACGGA
>NZ_JBBBDX010000016.1:0-1619 GCF_037199545.1 Agromyces sp. CCNWLW213
CCCACAGCACTCGCGCGGCCCGCACCGGACCATTCCCCTCTTTGAACAACGGAGCACATCATGGACTGGCTCGACAACCTCGTCGCCACCTTCCTCGACTTCGACGCGATGTGGCAGGTGTTCCCGCAGCTGCTGGGCGTCGGGCTCGTGAACACCCTGGTCATCTCGATCGCCGCGACCGTGATCGGCGTCGTGCTCGGCATGATCATCGCGATCATGGGCATCTCCCGCTCGCGCTGGCTGCGCGTTCCCGCCCGGATCTACACCGACATCTTCCGCGGCCTGCCCGCGATCCTGACCATCCTGCTGATCGGCCAGGGCTTCGCCCGCGCCAGCCAGCAGGTCTTCGGACCCTCCCCGTACCCGCTGGGCATCCTCGCCCTGAGCCTGATCGCGTCCGCGTACATCGGCGAGATCTTCCGCGCCGGCATCCAGTCCGTGGACCGCGGCCAGCTCGAAGCGTGCCGCGCGCTCGGCATGAGCTACGGCAACGCCATGCGCCTGGTCGTCGTCCCGCAGGGCGTGCGCCGGGTCCTGCCGGCACTGGTGAACCAGTTCATCGCGATCGTGAAGGACTCCAGCCTGGTCTACTTCCTCGGCCTGCTCGTGTCCGAACGCGAGCTCTTCCGGGTCGGCCAGGACGCCGCGGTCCTGACCGGCAACCTGTCGCCGCTGGTGATGGCGGGCCTGTTCTACCTGGTCATCACGGTGCCGCTCACGCACCTCGTGAACTACTTCGACGACCGGTTCCGCACCGGACGCCGCAAGCCCACCCCGCCCAAGTCCGGCCTCGACGAGGTCGAAGAGCAGCGGGCCACGCCGGTCTCGCTCACCTACGGAGAGAACTCATGACCTACACCTCCCCGGTCCCCGTCACCGACGGCCACCTCTACACCGGCTCCAGCCTCGAACTGCAGGGCCTGACCATGGCCTACGGCGACATCGAAGTCCTCCGCGACGTGTCCCTGACCGTCGCGCCCGGCACCACCACCTGCATCATCGGCCCGTCCGGGTCGGGCAAGTCCACGCTGCTGCGCGGCGTGAACCGACTCCACGAACCCAGCCGCGGCGACGTGCTCCTCGCGGGCGAGAGCGTCCTGGCGCAGAAGCCCGACGTGGTGCGCCGCCGGATCGGGCTGGTGTTCCAGCACTTCAACCTGTTCCCCGACCACACCGCGCTCGAGAACGTCGCCCTCGCCCTCCGCAACGTCAAGCGCCTCTCCAAGGCCGAGGCGAACCGGGTCGCCCACGAACGCCTCACCGAGGTGGGCCTGGCCGACCGCGCCGACCACCGCCCCCGCGACCTGTCCGGAGGACAGCAGCAACGCGTCGCGATCGCCCGCGCCCTCGCCATGGAACCCGAGGTCATGCTCTTCGACGAGGCCACCAGCGCCCTCGACCCGGAACTGGTCAAGGGCGTACTCAACCTCATGGCCGGCCTCGCCCAACGCGGCATGACCATGCTCGTCGTCACCCACGAAATGGGCTTCGCCCGCAAGGTCGCCGACCAGGTCGTCTTCATGGACGAAGGCCAAGTCGTCGAACACGGCCACCCCGACGACCTCTTCGACCGACCCCAATCCCCCCGCCTCCGCCGATTCCTCAGCGAGGTGCTGTGA
>NZ_JBBBDX010000002.1:0-562018 GCF_037199545.1 Agromyces sp. CCNWLW213
CCCCCCCCCCCCCCCCCCCCCCCCCCCCCCCCCCCCCCCCCCCCCCCCCCCCCCCCCCCCCCCCCCCCCCCCCCCCTACCACCCCCCCCCCCCCCCCCCCCCCCCCCCCCCCCCCCCCCCCCGTGCCGAGTGCCGCGGATCAGTCCGAGGCGGCCTGCACGCGCTCGCGATCGGCGTCGTCGACGTCGCGGAGGTCGAGGCCGCGGGTCTCGCGCGCCGCCCACACCGCCACGAGCGTGATGGCGCAGGCGACCGCCACGTACACCGCGACCGGCACGCTCGAGCCGTACTGCGACAGCAGCCCGGTGGCGATGATGGGTGCGAGCGAGCCGGCGAAGATCGACGTCACCTGGTAGCCGAGCGACACGCCGGAGTAGCGCATGCGCGTCGGGAACATCTCGGCCATGATCGCCGGCTGCGCCGCGTACATCAGCGCGTGGAACACGAGCCCCAGCGCGATCGCCAGCCAGATCACGAACGGGTTCGCCGTGCTCATGAGCGGGAAGGCGAAGAACGCCCACGACGCGCCGAGGATCGCACCGGCCGCGTAGACGGGCTTGCGGCCGTAGCGGTCCGACAGCCGTCCCGCGAGCGGGATCACGACGAAGTGCACGACGTGCGCACCGACGAGGATGAGCAGCGTGTTCGCCGTCGTCGCCTGCACGACCTGGGTCAGGTAGACGATCGAGAACGTGACCACCACGTAGTAGAGGATGTTCTCCGCGACGCGCAGGCCCATCGCGGTCAGGACGCCGCGCGGGTAGCGCTTGACGACCTCGAAGACGCCGTAGCTCGCGGCCTTCGCCGCCTCGCGCTCGGCCTGCATCTCGAGGAAGATCGGGGCGTCGGTGACCTTGGTGCGGATGTACCACCCGATCAGCACGATCACGGCCGACAGCCAGAACGCCACGCGCCAGCCCCAGCCGAGGAACGCGTCCTCGGTGAGGGTCGACGAGAGCACGAAGAGGACCAGGGTCGCGAGGAGGTTGCCGACCGGCACGGCGGCCTGCGGCCAGCTGGCCCAGAACGCGCGGGTCTTCGAGGGGCTGTGCTCGGCCACGAGCAGCACGGCGCCGCCCCACTCGCCGCCCAGGGCGAAGCCCTGGAGGAATCGCAGGAGGACGAGCAGCGCGGGAGCGATCAGGCCCACCTGCGCATAGGTCGGCAGGCAGCCGATGAGGAACGTCGCCACGCCGATGAGGACGATGCTGAGCTGGAGCATCGACTTCCGGCCGTACTTGTCGCCGAAGTGGCCGAAGATGATGCCGCCGAGCGGGCGGGCGATGAAGCCGACGGCGTAGGTGAGCAGTGCGGCGATGATGCCGGCGTACGGGTCGTCCGAGGGCGGGAAGAACGCGGTGCCGAAGACGAGCGTCGCCGCGGTGGCGTAGAGGAAGAAGTCGTACCACTCCACGACGGTTCCCGCCATCGAGGCGGTCACGACGCGGCGGAGGCTCGAGGCGCTCGGGTTCGCGCTCGCCTCCCGAACGGGTGCCTGGGTCATTCGATGCTCCTTTGCATGGACCACGGGGGATCTCGGACGCGTCCGCGTCACCGCCCCGAGTCTGGCCTGCATCCGTGCACAGTCCAATGGCGAGATCCGCATCGTCGATGTGCGAAACTGCACACCATGTCAGTGACGACGCCGCGACGCGCCCCGAGCGCCGACGACCTCATCGTGCTGCTCGCCGTCGCGCGTGAGGGCCGGTACACGGGCGCCGCGACCCGGCTCGGCCTCAACCACACGACGGTGGCCCGTCGGATCGAGTCGCTCGAGCAGGCGCTCGGCGGCCGCGTGCTCGCGCGCGGCGCGGCCGGCTGGGTGCTCACCCCGCTCGGCGAGCACGCCCTGGCCGCCGCCGAGGAGGTGGAGCGCGCCATGCGCCGGCTGTCCCCCGACGCGCCCGCGCTCGGCGGCGTGGTCCGGCTCTCGGCGACCGACGGCTTCAGCGGGTTCATCGCGGCGCCGGCGATGGCCGCCCTCCGGGCGAGGCATCCGGACGTCTCGCTCGAGATCGTCGCCGCGACCCGCCGTGCCGCGCAGCAGCGCGTCGGAGTGGACCTCGAGGTCGTCGTCGGGCGACCCCACGTGCAGCGCGCCGAGGCGATCCACCTCGGCGACTACGTGCTCGGCCTCTACGCCGGCCGTGGCTTCCTCGACCGCGCGGGCGTGCCGCAGTCGCTCGACGATCTGGCCGGCGGTCCGCTCGTGTACTTCATCGAGTCGATGCTGCAGGTCGACGCGCTGGATGCCGCGCGTCGGTCGACGCGCGGCATGGTCGACGCGGTGTCGAGCACGAACGTGTACGTGCACGTCGACGCCACGCGTGCGGGCGCGGGGTACGGACTGCTGCCGGCCTTCCTCGCCGACCCGCACGAGGACCTCGTGCGCCTGTTCCCCGACCGCATCGAGGAGCGGCTGCCGTACTGGCTCGTCTGCCGACCCGAGGCGCTGCGCCAGCCCACGGCCGTGGCGTTCATCGCGGCACTCCGATCGCGCATGGCGGAGGCCGCCGACGCCCTCCTGGGGCGCACGGCGGCCTCCTCCGATGCGATCGCCTGAGCGGGTCAGCCGGCCGCGGTCGCGCCGCGGCCCTCGGGCTCCTCGTCGTCGTCGTCCTCCGCGTCGCGCGGGGTCACGTACGGGTCGGGGTCGCCGGCGTACTCAGCCGACGCGGCGAGCGTCGAGGTCTCCGCGTCGCGCTGTCGCGCCTCGCGGAGCAGTTCCTCGATGTGCTCGGCGTTCTCGGGGATCGCGTCGGCGATGAACTCGAGCGTGGGGGTGAGCCGCGACGTGATGTTGCGACCCACCTCGGTGCGGAGCATCCCCGTGGCCGCCTTGAGGGCGAGCGCGGAGTCGCGCCGCTCCTCGTCGGTGCCGTACACGGTGTAGAAGATGCTCGCGTGCTGCAGGTCGCCCGTCACCCGCACATCGGTGATGGTCACGAAGCCGAGTCGCGGGTCGCGCAGGCCCTTGTCGAGCCGCTTCGCCACGATCTCCTTGATGCGGTCCGCCAGCTTCCTGGCGCGCTGCGGATCGGCCATGATTCCCTGCCTTTCGTCGGGTGGAAGGGGGCGGGGCCCCGCTCATCGCGTCGACGAGCGGAGCCCCGTGCCGTGGGTCAGACCCGCGGCTTCTCGCGCATCTCGATGGTCTCGATCTCGTCGCCGACCTGGATGTCGTTGTACTTGCCGAGGCCGATGCCCGCCTCGAAGTCCGTGCGGACCTCGGTGACGTCGTCCTTGAACCGGCGCAGCGACTCGATGGCCAGGTTGTCGCCGACCACGACGCCGTCGCGGATGACGCGGGCCTTGGCGTTCCGCGTGATCGTTCCCGACCGCACGATGACACCGGCGATGTTGCCGAACTTCGAGGAGCGGAACACCTCGCGGATCTCGGCGACACCCGACTGCACCTCTTCGAACTCGGGCTTGAGCATGCCCTTGAGCGAGTTCTCGATGTCGTCGATCGCGTTGTAGATGACGTTGTAGAAGCGCACGTCGACGCCCTCGCGGGCGGCGCGCTCGCGCGCCTTCACGTCGGGACGGACGTTGAACCCGATGACGATCGCGTTGTCGATCGTCGCCAGGTCGATGTCGCTCTCGGTGACGGCACCCACACCGCGGTGGAGGATGCGCAGCTGCACCGAGTCGTCGACCTCGATCTTCATGAGCGATTCCTCGAGCGCCTCGACGGCACCCGACACGTCGCCCTTGATGATGAGGTTGAGCGCCTCGACCTTGCCCTCCTCCAGCGCACGCGTGAAGTCCTCGAGCGAGATGCGCTTGCGGGCCTTCGCCAGCTGCGCGTTGCGCTCGGCGGCCTCGCGCTTCTCGGCGATCTGGCGGGCCGTGCGGTCCTCCTCGGTCACGAGGAAGGTGTCGCCGGCACGCGGGACGCTCGAGAGGCCCTGCACCTGGACGGGGCGGGACGGGGTCGCGGCGGTCACGGGGTCGCCGTTCTCGTCGGCCATGGCGCGCACGCGGCCGTAGGCCGTGCCCGCCACGATCGCGTCGCCCACGCGCAGCGTGCCCGACTGGATGAGCACGGTCGCCACGGCGCCGCGTCCCTTGTCGAGCTTCGCCTCGATGGCCACGCCGCGCGCGTCCTTGTCGGGGTTCGCGCGCAGGTCGAGTCCGGCGTCGGCGGTCAGGAGCACCGCGTCGAGCAGCTCCTGGATGCCGATGTTCTCGCGCGCCGACACGTCGACGAACATGACGTCGCCGCCGTACTCCTCGGCCACGAGGCCGAACTCGGTGAGCTGCTGGCGCACCTTGGCCGGGTTCGCATCGGGCTTGTCGATCTTGTTGACGGCGACCACGACCGGCACGTTGGCCGACTGGGCGTGGTTCAGCGCCTCGATCGTCTGCGGCATGATGCCGTCGTCGGCCGCGACCACGAGGATCGCGATGTCGGTCACCTGCGCACCACGGGCGCGCATGGCGGTGAACGCCTCGTGGCCCGGGGTGTCGATGAAGGTGATCGCGCGGTCGACGCCCTCGTGCTCGGTGTGCACCTGGTACGCACCGATGTGCTGCGTGATGCCGCCGGCCTCGCCGGCGACCACGTTCGCGCTGCGGATGGCGTCGAGGAGGCGCGTCTTTCCGTGGTCGACGTGACCCATGACGGTGACGACCGGCGGGCGGGCCCGCAGGTCCTCGTCGGTCTCGTCCTCGAGCTCCTGGTCGAGGTCGATGTCGAAGCCCTCGAGCAGCTCGCGGTCCTCGTCCTCCGGGGAGACGACCTGGATCTTGTAGCCGAGCTCGGCGCCGAGCACCTCGAAGGTGGCCTCGTCGAGCGACTCCGTCGCGGTCGCCATCTCACCGAGGTGGAAGAGCACCGTGACGAGCGAACCGGGGTTCGCGTCGATCTTGTCGGCGAAGTCGGAGATCGATGCGCCGCGACGCAGGCGGATGACGGTGTTGCCGTCGCCGCGCGGGACGCTCACGCCGCCGAGCGACGGCGCCTCCCGCATCTCGAATTCCTGCCGCTTCGTGCGCTTCGACTTGCGGGCCTTGCTCTTGCCGCCACCACGGCCGAACGCGCCGGCCGTGCCGCCGCCGGGGCCGCGACCACGGCCGCCGCCGCCCGCAGGACGCGGACCGCCGAAGCCGCCGCCGGGCGCGCCGCCGGGACGGAAGCCGCCGCCGGCACCGCCGGGACGGGCACCGCCGCCGGCACCGCCGGGACGCTGGAATCCGCCACCGCCGCCGCCGGGGCGACCGGGACCGCCGGGACGCGGGGCGCCGGGGCGCGGAGCACCCGGACGCGGCGGCTGGGGCCGCGGGATGTTGCCCGGGCTCGGCCGCTGGCCCATGCCCTGCGAGCTCGAGAACGGGTTGTTGCCGGGACGGGGCTGACCCTGTCGCTGGCCCATGCCCTGCGAGCTCGAGAACGGGTTGTTGCCCGGTCGCGGCGCACCGGGGCGCGGGGCGGGACGCGGGATGTTCTGGCCGGGCTTGGGCCCGGCCGGGCGCGCGACGTCGCCGGACTTGGCGGCGCCGGACGCGGCGGCCGGAGCCTCGGGCTCCGCGGCGGGCTTCTCGGCGGCCGCGGCCTGCTCGGCGGCGGCCTTCTCGGCAGCCGCCTTCTCGGCGGCGGCCTGGCGCTCGGCGACCGACATGGGGACCTCGGCCGGCGGCGCGGCCGCGGGCTCGGGCGCTGCCGGAGGCTTCGGGCCGGGCTTCGGGCCCGGCTTCGCCGAGGACGCCTTGGGCGCCTCGGCGGTCTTGCTCGCCCCGCCGGCCGCCTCGAGGGCGGCCCGCAGACGGCGGGCGACGGGGGGTTCGATCGAGGACGACGGGCCCTTGACGTATTCGCCCATCTCCTTCAGCTTCTCGAGCGCGACCTTGCTGTCGACGCCGAGCTCGCTGGCGATCTCGTGTACGCGTGGTTTGGCAGCCACTTCTCTCCTGTTCCGGGTCCGCCCCGAAACAGGGGGGACCATCAATGGCGGACGGGTCTCATTTCGAGCCGCTCATGAGTTGTCCATTAGCCGTTCAGCCTGTTCTCCAGATGGGATGTGTCCAGCTCGCCGCTCACGCGAAGCGCGCGCCCGAAGGCACGGCGTCGCTCGGCGAGTCGGAAGCACTCGAGCGTCGGATGCAGCCATGCGCCACGCCCGGGGAGCACCGCCGACGGATCGGCGAGGACTCGGGATTGCTGGGCGACGACCCTCAGAAGCGAGGACCGCGGAGCGCGCGAACGGCATCCGATGCACGTTCTGACGGGATCCATCCTACACCTCCGGCCTGTACGTCTCCGGACAGGCCCGCGAGTCCGGTCCGAGCGTCACGCCTGGTCGAGGATCGAGTCCGGCTGGATGTCGATCTTCGCGCCCGTGAGCTTGGCGGCCAGGCGGGCGTTCTGCCCCTCCTTGCCGATGGCGAGCGACAGCTGGTAGTCGGGCACGAGGGCCCGGACGGCGCGCGTGCCCTCGTCGATGACGAATGCGCTCGTGACCTTGGCGGGCGAGAGCGCACTGGCCACGAACGTCGCCAGGTCCTCGTTCCAGTCGACGATGTCGATCTTCTCGTTGCCGAGCTCGGCGGTCACGGCCCGCACGCGCTGGCCGAGCTCGCCGATGCAGGCGCCCTTGGCGTTCACCCCGGGCTGGTTGGCGCGGACCGCGATCTTGGTGCGGTGACCGGCCTCGCGAGCGAGCGAGACGATCTCGACGACGCCCGAGGCGATCTCGGGGACCTCGAGCGCGAAGAGCTTGCGCACGAGCGCGGGATGCGTGCGGGACACCGTGATCGAGGGCCCCTTGGCGCCCTTGGCGACGCTCGTGACGTAGACGCGGACGCGTTGGCCGTGCGGGTACTCCTCGCCCGGCACCTGCTCCTCCGGGGGGAGGATGGCCTCGACCGCGCCGAGGTCGATGTGCACCATCCGCGGGTTCGGGCCCTGCTGGATGACGCCGGCGACGATGTCGCCCTCGCGACCGCGGAACTCGCCGAGCACGGCGTCGTCGGCGAGGTCGCGCAGGCGCTGGTTGATGACCTGCTTGGCGGCGAACGCCGCGATGCGGCCGAAGTCGCTCGGCGAGTCCTCCGCCTCGCCGATGACGTTGCCCTCGTCGTCGAGCTCGGGGACGTAGATCGAGACGTGTCCGGTCTTGCGGTCGAGGTGCGCGCGCGCGCCGCGGGGGTTCGCGTGCCCGTGCTGGGCGGGGTTGGTGTGCTTGAGGTAGGCCATCAGGATCGCCTGCTCGATGATCTGCACCAGTTCGTCGAACGGGATCTCCTTCTCGCGCTCCATCATGCGGAGCACGCTGAGGTCGATGTCCATTCCGGCCTCCTCTATTCAGCTCTCAGGTCCGCTCCCCACCCGGGCGGAACACTCAAGGTTAGCGGATGGCGGAGCGCACCGTCATCCGCGCGTCGGAAATTTCGCGTGAAGGGGTATTGACACCGAATCCCATTTCCGCGTTAATGGAAGTTGTCATGAAAACTACCCGCCGCTACACCATGCGGGCACGTGCCGAGCAGGCCGACCGTACCCGCGCCCGCATCCTCGACGCCGCGGTCGAGCTCGCGGGCGAACGGCCGCTCGCGGCGTGCACGCTTCCCGCGGTCGCGGACCTGGCCGGGGTCTCCGTCCAGACGGTTCTCCGGATCTTCGGGTCGCGCGAGGGACTGTTCGAGGCGGCGCGTGTGCACAACGAGGCCGCGGTCCTGGCCGAACGGCTCGCCGACCCCGACGACGTCGACGCGTCGCTCGCCTCGCTCGCCGACCACTACGAACTGCGCGGCGACGCCGCCCTGCTCCTCCTCGGCCAGGAGTCGTGGGAGCCCTTCGCCGCCCGCATCACCGCCAACGGCAAGCGCCTCCACCGCGAATGGGTCGAGACGGTCTTCGCCCGCGCGCTCGAACCGCTCTCCGGAAGCCGCCGCATCGAAGGACTCGACCTCCTGGTCGCCGCGACGGATGTCACGACGTGGAAGCTCTGGCGTCGCGACCGCGCCCTCGGCCGCGACGCGACGCTCGTGCGGATGCGCGCGCTCACGGCATCCGTCTGCGCCCGACTCGACCCGGACACCCAGCACTGACCCCGCACGAAAGGGGAACGCCATGTCCACCATCACCGTCGTCACCGTGGACGCCGGGGGCAACGTGCCTCCCGCGCTCCGCATAGCCGGCGAGCTCGCTCGACGCGGGCATCGCGTCGACGTGCTCGGACACGCCCGGCAAGCCGATGCGATCACCTCCGCCGGTCTCGGTTTCCGCCCGCTCGCATCGCTCGAGTACTGGGATCCCTCCGTGCGGCGGTCGGCCCCCGCGGCGATCGAACGCATCGTGCGGCTCGCCGCCGACCCCGGCATCGAGCGGGAGGTCGCCGAAGCGGTCGCCGCTGCCGCATCCGATTTGGCACTCGTCGACTGCCTCATGCCCTCCTCGCTGCGTGGCGCGCGTGCGGGGGGTGCGCGGACCGCCGCGTTGTTCCACACCTTCCTCGCGTTCTGGATGCGCGGATTCGAGCGCGGACCCGTCGGGATCGTCGCCCGCCTCCGCGGCGCCGACCCGGTTCGCACGTGGGCCCGAGCCGACGCGCGGCTGGTCGCCTGCGACGCCGTGCTCGATCCGGCCTCGTCGCTCACCTCGCGTCTTCCCGCTGCGAGCGAATGGATCGGGGCGGTCGAGACGGGTGTGCCGTCCGCCCGGGACGCCGAGAGGAGCCCGCTCGTGCTCGTGAGCCTCAGCACCACCTGGTTCCCCGGTCAGGCCGAGACCTACCAGCGCATCATCGACGCGCTCGGCGCACTGCCGGTGCGCGGCCTGGTGACGCTCGGCGGGCTCCATCCCGAACGAGAACTGCGGGTTCCCGCGAACGTCGAACTCCGGGATGCGGTCCCCCACGCCGAGGTGCTTCCGCGCGCCGCCGCCGTCATCGGGCACGGCGGCCACTCCACGACGATGCGCGCGCTCGCGCACGGCGTGCCCGTGCTGGTCATGCCCATGCATCCGCTGCTCGACCAGCCGATGGTCGGCGCCGCGGTCGCACACGCCGGCGCAGGCATCGTCCTTCCGCGGACCGCGCCGTCGGCGCGCATCGCCGCGGCCGTGACGTCGCTCCTGGCCGACGAGGGCATCCGATCGGAAGCGTCCGCCCTGGGCGAGCGGCTGCGGTCGACGGATGCCGCCTCCTCCGCGGCCGACGCCATCGAACGGCTTCTGGGTGAGCGGGGGGATCGCGCCGCCCGAGTGACGCACGACGGAGGGTGACGGATGCCGCTGCGGCATCCGTCACCCGCCCGTGTTCGCGCCGGCCGCGTCTATGCCCGGAAGACCTGCACGACCGAGGGCCGCGGCGCGGCCGCCGTGCCCGAGCCGTGCGCCGGCACGTAGTCCGGGAAGAACGACGTGTGCGCGCCGACCGACCCGTTCTCGCCCGGGTGCTGCACCGCGGCGAACACGAGTCCCTCGCGATCGTGGATGACCGGCCCGCACGTCTCGGCCTCGCGCGGCACCGACAGGAACTGCTGCACGTTCCCGCGCTCCGGCCCCTCGAGCGGCACCCGGAACAGTCCGTCGTTGTAGCCGATCGTGCTCGGTGCGCCATCCGTGGAGATCCAGAGGTTGCCCTCGGAGTCGAACGCGACGTTGTCGGGGCACGAGATCGGCGAGACCAGCTCCTTCGGGAAGCCCGCGAAGTAGGTGTACGCCGTCGTCGTCGGGTCGCCGCACAGGAGCAGGATGCTCCAGCCGAACGTCTCCCCCGCCTGCCCCGCGGTCTCCGTGAGCTCGACGACGTGGCCGTAGCGATTGCCCGTGACGGGATTCGCCTCGTCCAGCGGGACGGTCCGGCCGCGATTGCCGTTGTTCGTCAGCGCGAGGTACACCTTGCCGGTCAGCGGGCTCGGCTCGACGTCCTCGGGGCGGTCCATCTTCGTGGCGCCGACGAGGTCGGCGGCCAGGCGCGTGTGAACCAGCACCTGCTCGGTCGACATGCCGGGCACGACGCTCGCGCCGTCCCGGGTCAGCGCGACCCACTCGCCGGTGCCGTCGAACGCGCCGTCGCTCGGCAGGGCGCCGGTGCCGGCGATCTCCGCGGCGGGCGAGTTGCCCGAGAACCTCGCGACGAACAGGTCTCCCTCGCTCAGCAGCTGCATGTTCTTCCGGCGTGCGCCGGTCGAGGCGGCGGCCGTGTACCGGCCCTTCGAGACGAACTTGTACAGGTAGTCGTTTCGCTCGTCGTCGCCCATGTACGCCACCACCCGTCCGTCCTCGGCGATCGTGACGTTCGCGCCCTCATGCTTGAAGCGGCCCATCGCCGTGTGCTTCCTCGGCGTCGAGGTCGGGTCGCTCGGGTCGATCTCGACGATGTACCCGAACCGGTTCGGCTCGTTCGCGTAGGCCGGGTCGTGCGCGTCGAAGCGCGGGTCGTACTGCTCCCAGCCGGTGTCGGTCGTCGTGGTCGAGGTCGCGCTGTACCGCTTCTGCTCGGCGGTGTCGGCCGCCCACGCGAAGTAGCCGTTGAAGTTCTCCTCGCCCGACAGCACCGTGCCCCACGGCGTGGTGCCGCCGGCGCAGTTGCCGAGCGTGCCCTTGACCCATCGCCCCTCGGGGTCCTCGGCCGTCTTCACCAGGTCGGTGCCGGCCGCGGGGCCCGTGAGCTCGAACACGGTGTCGACGGTGACACGGCGGTTGCGGCGGCCGTCGACGACGTACCGCCACGGCTGCCCGACCGCCCGCCGCTCGAGCTCGACGACGGACATGCCCATCGCGGCCTTGTAGACCTCGCCGCGCCGGCGGAGTTCGCCGGCGTCGCTCGTCGGGGCGAACATCAGGTTCGGGTTGACGTACTCGTGGTTCGTGACGAGCACGCCCGACCTGCCGCTCGGGTCGGCGATGATGTCGAGGTAGTCGTTGTTGTAGCCGAACTGCCCCGCTTGCGCCTCGGCGGCCTGACGGTCGAAGTCGAACGCCGGGATCGACGAGAACAGCGGGTCCCCCCAGCGGATGATCGGCTGCCACCGGTAGCCGGACGGCACCGTGAACTCGTCCACGAGCCGTCCCACCGGGTCGATCGGGTCGAACGCGAGGCCCGCGGTTCCCGGCCTCGCGGCGAACGCGGGAGCGGCGCCACCGCCGCCGGCCGCGCCGCCGAGGACGAGCCCGATCGCGCCCGCGACGCCGAGGCCGAGGATCGATCGACGCGAGATCGCCTGCGAGGCGATTTCGCGGAAGTGCTCGTTGGAGGAGGTGTTGCACTCGGGGCCGAGGCACGCGTCGGCGCACTTCAGGCGGCACGTGACGGGCGATCGCTTCCCCCGGGCGTGGTCGGCGACGGAGAGTCGGAGTTCGGTCGGGGCCATGGGCAGCTCCTCGTTCGGGCGCACGGGTCGGGCGCGGATCGGTCGCAGGGACGCGCCGAGCCTCACCGCGGCGGATGACGCGCGCCCGACGCCCGGGCGTCGGGCGGGTGAACCGGCGCTGACCGGTGGGCGAAGCCGCGCGCCCTAGCACTCGGGGAGACGCGCACGCAACCGGCCGCACGGCTCTGCCGCTCGGCCCCGCGGATCACTACGCTGTGCGCATGACATCGACGACCGGCAAGTCGGCCGCAAGCGCGGCGCAGAACTCCCGCATCCTCGAGATCCTGGCCCGTATCGGCTACGTGGTCCTCGGGATCGTCCACATCGTGATCGGCGCCATCGCGATCTCCGTGGCCCAGGGCGGGGGCGGCGAGGCCGACCAGGGCGGCGCCATGCAGCAGGTGGCGAGCTGGCCGTTCGGACTCGTGCTCCTGTGGGTCATCGGCCTCGGCCTGTTCGCCCTGGCCCTGTGGCAGATCGCCGAGGCGTTCCTCGTGCAGGAGTCCGACACGAAGCGGAAGTGGGGATACAGGGTCAAGTACCTCGGCACGGCGGTCGCATACATCGCCATCGGCGTCACCGCGCTCGTCTACGCCGTGGGCGGCAGCTCGAACTCCGACCAGTCGTCCGAGACGTTCAGCGGACAGCTCCTCGCCACACCGGGGGGCGTGTTCCTGCTGGTGCTCATCGGACTCATCGTCCTGGGTGTGGGCGTCGCCTTCGTGTACCGGGGTGCGAAGCGCAAGTTCGAGAAGCACCTGATGCTTCCCGGCAGCGGCACGACGCGCAAGGGCATCATCGCCTTCGGCACCGCGGGCTACATCGCGAAGGGCATCGCCGTGGGCATCGTGGGCGTGCTCTTCGTGGTGGCTGCGGTCACGGCGGATCCGGAGGCCGCCGGCGGCCTGGATGCCGCGCTGAAGAGCCTCGCGGCACTGCCCTTCGGAGTCTTCATCCTCTGGCTCGTGGGTCTCGGCCTGGTGCTGTACGGCGTCTTCTGCTTCGCGCGCGCACGCTACGCCAAGATGTGAGCGGAGGCGAACGCCCCCGGCGCCCGTGAGGGTGCCGGGGGCGTTCGCGTGCTGGTCGCGGGTTCGACCGCCTCAGCGGCCGAGCGCCTCGCGGACCCCGTCGACCGGCACGCTCACGCGCTCGCCGGAGGCCCGGTCCCACACCTCGACGACGCCGTCGGCGACGCCGCGGCCGGCGATGACGATCTTCGGCACGCCGATGAGCTCGGCGTCGGCGAACTTCACCCCGGGCGAGAGCTTGGGGCGGTCGTCGAAGAGCACCTCGAGCCCGGATGCCTCGAGGTCGGCGACGATGCGCTCGGCCGCCTCGAACGCGGCCGCATCCTTGCCCGTCGCGAGCACGTGCACGTCGAACGGCGCCACCGCGGGCGGCCAGATGAGGCCCTTGTCGTCGTTGTGCAGCTCGGCGATGATCGCGAGGATCCGGGTGACGCCGATGCCGTAGGACCCCATGGTGACCGTGGCGAGCTTGCCGTTCTCGTCGAGCACCTTGAGGCCCAGGGCGTCGGCGTACTTGCGCCCGAGCTGGAACACGTGCCCGATCTCCATGCCCCGGGCGAGCTCCACGGGGCCGGAGCCGTCGGGCGCCGGGTCGCCGGCGCGCACGTTCGCCGCCTCGACCGTGTCGTCGGCGACGAAGTCACGCCCCGCGACGAGGCCGAACACGTGCTTCTCGTCGAGGTTCGCTCCCGTGATCCACTCGGTTCCGGCGACCACGCGCGGGTCGACGAGGTAGCGGATGCCGGTGACGGACTCGGCGCCGAGCACGGGGCCGTCGGGCGACCAGGGCCCGATGTAGCCCTTGACGAGGCCGGCGTTGCGCGCGAAGTCCTCCTCGGTCGCCGCCTCGACCTCGGCCGGCGCGAAGGCGACCTCGACGCGCTTGGCGTCGACCTCGCGGTCGCCGGGGATGCCGACGACGACGAGTTCGCGCGTTCCGTCCGGGTGGGTGAGCGCGAGCACGACGTTCTTCAGCGTGTCGGCCGCCGTCCACGCGCGGCCGTCGGGGCGCGGGTAGCGTTCGTTCGCGAGGTCGACGAGGGTCTGGATCGTCGGCGTGTTCGGCGAGTCGAGGATCGCCGCGGGCGGCAGCTCGTCGAACGCGATGGGGTCGGGCGCGACGGTCGTGAACGCCTCGACGTTGGCGGCATAGCCGCCCGCGGAGCGGACGAAGGTGTCCTCGCCGACGGGCGTCGGGTGCAGGAACTCCTCGCTCTTGGAGCCGCCCATCGCGCCGGCGTCGGCCTGCACGATCACGTAGTCGAGCCCGAGCCGCTGGAAGATCCGCTCGTAGGCGTCGCGTTGCGCCTGGTAGGACGCGTCGAGCCCGGCGTCGCTGACGTCGAACGAGTACGCGTCCTTCATCGTGAACTCGCGCCCGCGCAGCAGGCCCGCGCGGGGTCGCGCCTCGTCGCGGTACTTGTCCTGGATCTGGTAGATCGTGAGCGGGAGCTCCTTGTACGACGAGTAGAGGTCCTTCACGAGCAGCGTGAAGACCTCTTCATGCGTGGGGGCGAGCAGGTAGTCGGCGTCCTTGCGGTCCTTCAACCGGAACAGCGCGTCGCCGTACTCGGTCCAGCGACCGGTCTGCTCGTACGGCTCGCGCGGCAGCAGCGCGGGGAAGTGCACCTCGTGCGCTCCCGCGGACTCCATCTCGTCGCGGATGACGCGCTCGATCTTCGCCTTGACGCGCAGGCCGAGCGGCAGCCACGCGAAGACGCCGGGCGCCTGGCGCCGGATGTAGCCGGCGCGCACGAGCAGCCTGTGGCTCGCGACCTCGGCGTCGGCGGGGTCTTCGCGGAGCGTGCGGAGGAAGAAGTTCGTCAGGCGTGTGGGCACCCGACGATTCTAGTGACGACGGATGGCGCGTCCCGCGCGGCCTACGGCGTGAGGACCGTCGGCGAGCCGACCGGAGCGTCGACGCCCATCTCGTCGGCGATGCGGTTCGCCTCGGCGATGAGCGTGGCGACGATCTCGGACTCGGGCACGGTCTTGATGACCTCGCCCTTGACGAAGATCTGGCCCTTGCCGTTGCCCGATGCCACGCCGAGGTCGGCTTCGCGGGCCTCGCCCGGGCCGTTCACGACGCAGCCCATCACGGCGACGCGCAGCGGCACGCTCATGCCCTCGAGCCCGTCGGTCACGTCGTTGGCGAGCTTGTAGACGTCGACCTGCGCGCGGCCGCACGACGGGCACGAGACGATCTCGAGCTTGCGCTCGCGAAGGTTCAGCGACTGAAGGATCTGCAGGCCGACCTTCACCTCCTCGACGGGCGGGGCGGAGAGCGAGACGCGGATGGTGTCGCCGATGCCCTCGCCGAGGAGGATGCCGAACGCGGTCGCGGACTTGATGGTGCCCTGGAACGCCGGACCGGCCTCGGTCACGCCGAGGTGCAGGGGCCAGTCGCCCCGCTCCGCCAGCATCCGGTACGCCTTCACCATGACGATCGGGTCGTTGTGCTTGACCGAGATCTTGAAGTCGTGGAAGTCGTGCTCCTCGAACAGGCTCGCCTCCCACACGGCCGACTCGACGAGCGCCTCGGCGGTGGCCTTGCCGTACTTCTGGAGCAGGCGCGGGTCGAGTGATCCGGCGTTCACGCCGATGCGGATCGAGACATCCGCCGCCTTGGCACGCCGGGCGATCTCGGCCACCTGGTCGTCGAACTTGCGGATGTTGCCGGGGTTCACGCGCACGGCTGCGCAGCCGGCGTCGATCGCGGCGTAGACGTAGTTCGGCTGGAAGTGGATGTCGGCGATGACCGGGATCTGGCTCTTCTTGGCGATGATCGGCAGCGCCTCGGCGTCGTCGCGGCTCGGCACGGCAACGCGCACGATGTCGCAGCCCGACGCGGTGAGCTCGGCGATCTGCTGGAGGGTCGCGTTGATGTTCGGCGTGGGCGTGGTGGTCATCGACTGCACGCTCACGGGGGCGTCGCCGCCGACGAGCACCTTGCCCACCTTGATCTGCCGAGACGTGCGCCGGGGCGCGAGGACTTCGGGGACCTTGGGCATTCCGATGTTCACTGCAGGCACGCTGCCAGTCTAGGGCGGCCCCGCTGGGCGGCACCTCCATCGAACGGATGCTTCGCGCCCGGCGCGACGCGCCGCTCAGCGCTGCTCGTCGCCCCGCTTCGCGCCGCCCTCGTCCTTGGCCGCACTCGCCTCGCGGATCCGGCGTCCGAGCTCGATGTCCTCCTTCTCCTTCTTCTCGGCCTTGTCCATCTTGCGGGTGTCGCGCGGCGGCAGCTGCAGCCGCTCCTCGGCGGGCATGCCGGCCTCGAGCTCGCGACCGCGCTCGAGCTCGGCGTCGAACTCGGCGCCGAACAGCAGCGCATTGTTCGCGATCCAGAGCCACAGCAGGAACACGATCGCCCCGGCGAGGGAGCCGTACGTCCGGTCGTAGTTCGAGAAGTTGGCGACGTAGAGCGCGAACCCCGCCGAGGCGATCACGAGGACGAGGATCGCGAGGAGGGCGCCCAGGCTGATCCACCGGAACTTCGGCTGCTTGGCGTTGGGCGTCGCGTGGTACAGCAGCGCGATGATGACGATCACGATGACGGCGAGCAGCGGCCACTTCGCGATCTCCCAGATCACCCGGACCGACTCGCCGAGCCCGAGCGCCGAGCCGATGGCGTCGGTCACGGGCCCCGAGACGACGAGGATGACGGCGACGACCGCCACGAGCACGACCGCCGCGACGGTCACGCCGAGCTGCACCGGGCGCAGCTTCCAGAACGGCCGGCCCTCCTCGATCTCGTAGATGCGGTTCATGGCTCGTCCGAAGGCGCCGACGTACCCGGATGCCGACCAGAGCGCGATGAGGAGGCCGGTCACGAAACCGAGGCCTGCGGCCGGGGAGTCGGCGAACCGCTGCAACGGCTCGCTCAGCA
This sequence comes from Agromyces sp. CCNWLW213, assembly GCF_037199545.1. Lineage (NCBI taxonomy): Bacteria > Bacillati > Actinomycetota > Actinomycetes > Micrococcales > Microbacteriaceae > Agromyces > Agromyces sp. CCNWLW213. The sequence continues at coordinate 16,240 of NZ_JBBBDX010000002.1, forward strand.
CCTGCAGCACCTCGGGCGGGGCCACGCCCTCGAGCACGCCGAGCAACTGGTCGATCGCGCTCCCGCCCTGCCCCACGAGGGCGAGGAGCGACGTCAGCGCGAGCAGCCCCGGGAAGATCGCGAGCACGCCGTAGTAGGTGAGCGCCGCGGCGCTGTCCTGGCACTCGTCGTCGACGAACTCGCGAAGCGTCTTGCGGAAGACGTACTTCCAGGACCGCTTCGAGAGCTCGGCGGGCGTGTCGGGCTTGCGATCGTCCTCAGGGTCGGGAGCGATGCGGTCGTCGTGGACGGCTCGTGCGTCGGTCATCGCCCCATCCTGCGCGCCGTCCGGCGACGCGGCGAGGGACTGGCGCGGTCGGCCCGGGCGGCTTATCCTGCGCCCGGGCCGACGCTGGTGGACCGGCTCAGACGCAGCCCTCGGCGACATCCGCGGGCGCGCGGACCAGCGTCACGGTCTCGTCCGTGGCCGGCAGCGCCTCGCGCATGCCGGTCGCGCCGGAGAACGAAAGGCTCACCCCCACCGTGTTCGTCGCGCCGCTGGCGCGGGTCACGCCGGTGATCTCGACCGCCCAGCCGCTGCAGGTCCAGAGCTCCTGGTCGATCGCGACGTCGAGCTGATCGACTCGGTCACCGACCCGGCCGGCGGTGGACGTGACGTCCACGCCGCCGACTCGGGGCGCCCGCACGAGCGCGATGAGCCGGGGCCAGAGGAGGTTGTCGAGGTCGTCCGCGGCGCGCCGCTCCTCGTCGTAGTGGGTTTCCATGAGCTCGAAGCCCTCCCAGCTGTGCTTCACGCCGCCCGGGAAGTGCAGGTCGCCCTCGACGGGCTCCGAGACGGGTTCGGCAGCGAACACCGCCGTGAGTGTCGCGACCGCTTCGGCAGCATCGCCCATGTAGTCCACTTCGGCGACGACCGCACCTCCGGCATCGCGCAGCTCGAGCCCGTCGGGGCGCACCTCGATCGCGACGACCGCCTCGAGCGGGTCGACCGGCTCCTCGGTCGGCGTCGCCATCACGTGGGCGGGCTGCGTCGGCGAAGCCGTCGGCGCTGCCGGCTCGGCGGCGCATGCCGCGAGCGGGAGGACGAGCGCGGCGAGGAACGCGGCGCGGAGACGGGCGTGTCGGGTTCGGGTCATGAGGGCTCCTCTGCGATTCACTCGCACACGTCAGTGTAGATGGGCGAGCGGATGGACGTGACCGACGGCGTGCCTCCCATGTCGACGCCGAGCGTGCCGACGACTTCGGCCATGAGCGAGTCGCAGGCGGTGGCCTCGAGACCGTCGGGGACCGGATCGTCATGCGAACCCTCGCAGCATGGCGCCGTGAACTCCTCGATCTCGGCGTCGCTGCCGAACACCGTGGCGAGGGACTCCGCGATCGCGGAGGCGTCGTCGTCGTACGCCAGCTCGGCCACGACCGTTCCAGCGGCGTCGACGAGGTCGAGGTGCTCCGGGCGGAGGACCACGGTGGTGACCGACTCGAGCGGATCCGCGGTCGCCGTCGGCGTGGGAGCCGTGGTCGCGGGGGCACCCGACGGCTCTGCCGCCGGTGCGGCCTCGAGAGCGCAGCCGGAGAGCGCGAACGCGAGTCCGGCGGCGAGGATCAGGGCGGGCAGCGCGGCGCGGCGCGGCGCGAGCGGCGGGTCAACTGAACTCCTGTTCGGAAGGGCGGTGGGGAACCGTCGTGACCAGCATGGCAGCGGGGGTGCGCCGGCCGGCGCACCCCCGCATCACGAAGCGGTATCGCTCCTCCGGCTCAGGCCGCGGCGTCCTCGTCGCCGCCGAGCTGCGCGACGAGCTCGTCGAGGAACCGGTCGGGCTGCTCGAGGTGCGGCGAGTGCCCGCACTCCTCGAGCACGACCTCGCGGTACGCGCCGCCGCGCTCGGCGTACCGGTCGAGCACCATCCGGGTCTGCGCGATCATCGGCTGCGGCGGCGCGACGTCGGCGCCCGGCCAGCCGGGGATCACGCCGAGCGCGCCGAGCTGGTTCAGGTCGAACAGCGACGCGTCCGAGACGATCGCGTCCTGGGCACCGCGGATCCACAGGATCGGCGGCTTCGACGGCAGGTCGACGATGCCGCTGACGTCGAAGTTCGTCGGCGCCATGGTGTTGAGCACGCCACGCCCGCCCGGCGCGAAGCCCGGCCAGTGCTCCGTCGGGCGCGAGTCGCCCGGGTAGTTGTGCTCGCCCGTCGCGGTCGTGAGCATCGACTCGACCCAGACGTCGTCGTGCTCCGACGTGAACCCGGGAGCCACGTACGTTCCGAGGTACACCGAACGCGGCGACGCCGGCGCCTCCGCCGTGCGGTCGCCCGCCTGCAGCCGCGCGACGAAGTCGGGGTTGGCTCCCCCGCCTCCCGAGCCCGCCGCATCCGGGTTCAGCAGCTTCCCCGAAGCATCCGTCGCCCCGAAGCCGAAGGGCGACACGGGGTTCACGAGCGTGACGGATGCCACGGGCAGCTCGTGCTCGAGCAGGGCCTGGAGCACGACCCCGCCGCCCATGCTCCAGCCCACGAGATGCACGTCGGTGAGGTCGAGCTCGCCGATGACCGACGCGAGGTCCTCGGCGAAGTCGCCGAGCCCGCGCGTCGCGTCCACCGGCAGGGTCTCGCTGCCGCCGAAGCCGCGCAGGTCCACGGCGAGCGCGCGCACGTCCCCGGGGAGTGCGAGCATCGTCGGCTGCCAGAACAGCGACGACGACACGTTGCCGTGCACGAACAGCACGGTGCGCGGCGCGTCGACCGCGGCATCCGCGGGTCGTTCGAGCACCTGGGCGGTGTAGCGCGGCGTCGTCACGCGGTGCGCGGCGATGCCCGGGAGGATGGTGTCGGCCATGACGGGGTCCTTTCGACGGGGTCTCGAGACGCGCTTCGCGCTCCTCGACCAGCGGAGGCGGGCGGCCTCGCGCTACTCGACCAGCGATGCCACCGAGGTGGTGTCGAGCGGCGGCTGGGTCTTCTCCACCACCTCGTCGACCGTGACGCCGGGGGCGACCTCGACGAGCTTCAGGCCGTCGGGCGTGACGTCGATCACGGCGAGGTCGGTGATGATGCGGTCGACGACGCCCTTGCCGGTGAGCGGAAGCGAGCACGAGTCGACGATCTTCGGCGAGCCGTCCTTGGCGACGTGCTCCATGAGCACGATGCGGCGCCGGGCGCCGTGCACGAGGTCCATCGCACCGCCGGGGCCCTTGACCATCTTCCCGGGGATCATCCAGTTGGCGAGGTCGCCGTCCTTCGACACCTGCATCGCGCCGAGGATGGCCGCGTCGACCTTGCCGCCGCGGATCATGCCGAAGCTCGTGGCCGAGTCGAAGTACGCCGCGCCCGGCAGGACCGTGACGGTCTCCTTGCCGGCGTTGATGAGGTCGGGGTCGACCTGGTCCTCGGTCGGGTACGGGCCGACGCCGAGGATGCCGTTCTCGGACTGCAGCACGACCGTGACGCCGTCGGGCACGTAGTTCGGCACGAGCGTCGGCAGGCCGATGCCGAGGTTCACGTACGAGCCGTCGGCGAGCTCCTTCGCCGCGCGCGCGGCCATCTCGAGGCGGGTGAGCGCCATGGTCAGTTCCCCTCTCGCACGGTGCGGCGTTCGATCCGCTTCTCGATCCCGGTGCCGACCTCGACGACGCGGTCGACGAAGATGCCCGGGAGGTGCACGGCGTCCGCGTCGATCCCACCCGGTTCGACGAGCTCCTCGACCTGGGCGATGCACACGCGGCCGGCCATCGCGGCCAGGGGCGAGAAGTTGCGGGCCGACTTGTCGAACACGAGGTTGCCGTGGCGGTCGCCCTTCAGCGCATGCACGAGCGCGAAGTCGGTCGTGATCGCCTCCTCCAGCACGAACTCGTGCTCCTCGCCCCGCATCGTGAACGTCTGCACGGGCTTCGGCTCCGACGCGACCGCGATCGAGCCGTCGGCGGCGTACCTCTGCGGGAGTCCACCCTCGGCGACCTGCGTGCCGACGCCCGTCTGCGTGTAGAACGCGGCGATGCCCGCACCGCCCGCGCGGAGCTTCTCGGCGAGCGTGCCCTGCGGGGTCAGCTCGAGCTCGAGCTCGCCCGAGAGGTACTGGCGCTCGAACTCCTTGTTCTCGCCGACGTACGACGAGGTCATCTTGCGGATCAGCCCGGCACCCAGCAGCACCCCGAGGCCCCAGTCGTCGACGCCGCAGTTGTTCGAGACGACCGACAGGTCGCCGACCTTCCGTTCGAGCAGGGCCTGGATCAGCACCATGGGGATGCCGCAGAGTCCGAACCCGCCCACGGCGAGCGACGCGCCATCCGGGATGTCGGCGACCGCCTCCGCGGCCGATCCGACGGTCTTGTCCAGTGTCATCGTGTGACCTCCTTGTCAGCGATTCGAGACGGATGCCGCGGCGTCGGCCTCGGCGAGCCGCGGCGCGACGACCGCGGCGACCTGCGCCGCACCGGCATCCGTCATCACGATCGTGTAGTGGTTGAGCCCCGCGACCTCGGTGACGCGGAGCGCCGGCATCCGTTCTGCGAACGCCGCCACCCGCTCGCGAGGGTACAGGGCCTCGGGCTGGTCGAGCAGCCCCCGCTCGGCGCGGAGGAGGTCGACGGGCGCCGGAAGCGAGGCGAGGTCGTCGGCGTAGCCCTCGCGGCCGTCGAGCTCGAGCACGTTCCGGGCGACCGCCTCGGCGACGGCCGATGAGCGCAGCTCCGGCGGCGTGCCCACGAGGTCGTAGGCGACGTAGTCGGCGAGGTGGTCGTCCCACGCGGGGCCGATCGCCGGGTGCGCCTTCCAGAAGTCGACGTACGCGGCCGGGTCCGCGAAGCGCATCTCGAGCCGGGCGAGCGCGGGCCCGAGCACCGCGGCGGCGACCTCGTCGGGCGCGATCCCGTCGGGGTGCGGGATCGGCAGGCCGCCGTCGACGAGCCCGACCCCCGCGACCCGGTCGGGGTGCGCGGCCGCGAACCTGACGGTCGCGAAGGCGCCCATCGAGTGGCCGATGACGAACGCGCGGTCGATGCCGAGCGCGTCGAGCACGCGCAGCTGGTCGTCGGCGTGGTCCCGCAGCGACCACGGGCCCGGCAGCCCGTTGGAGCGTCCGCGACCGCGCAGGTCGGGGGCGACGATGCGCCGTTCGGGGAGCGCATCGGCGACGTGGTGCCACGCCCGGTGGGTCGCGGTGATGCCGTGCAGGGCGAGGATCGGGACGCCCGCGGCATCCGCTCGCCACTGCCCGCCGGCGAGGTCGCCGCCGCGCACCGGCGCGGCGAAGGGGACGGGACCGTTCATCGCGCGCTCCACCCGCCGTCCATGGTGTAGCTGGCACCCGTGACCATGCGCGCGTCGTCGCTCGCGAGCCAGCGCACGAGGCTCGCGACCTCGCCGGGCTCGACGAGCTGCTTGATCGCGGACTCGGTGAGCATGACCTTCTCGACGACGTCCTCCTCGGCGATCCCGTGCAGCTTCGCCTGGTCGGCGATCTGCTTCTCGACGAGCGGCGTGCGCACGTAGCCGGGGTTCACGCAGTTCGAGGTCACCCCGTGCGGGCCGCCCTCGAGCGCCGTGACCTTGCTGAGTCCCTCCAGGCCGTGCTTGGCCGAGACGTACGCCGACTTGTACGGCGAGGCGCGCAGTCCGTGCACGCTCGACACGTTGATCACCCGGCCGAACCCGCGCTCGTACATGCCCGGCAGCGCCGCGCGGACGAGCAGGAACGGCGCCTCGAGCATCACGCGCAGCAGCAGCGAGAACCGCTCGGGCTCGAACTGCTCGATCGGGCGCACGTGCTGCAGGCCGGCGTTGTTCACGAGGATGTCGGCCTCGAGCGTCAGGTCGGCGAGCGCGGCGGTGTCGCCGAGGTCGACCGTCCAGGCCTCGCCGCCGATGCGGTCGGCGACGGATGCCGCGGCCTCGCCGTCGAGGTCCGCGATCGTCACGTGCGCGCCCGCCCCGGCGAGCGCCTCGGCGCACGCGAGGCCGATGCCGCTCGCACCGCCCGTCACGATGGCCCGGCGCCCGGCCAGTCCGGTCGATCCGCTCAGTCCCGTCATGAATCCTCCTCGTCGCTGCGGCGCGCGCCCCTCCCCAGGGCGCCGCCGATGAATCGCATCATCTCGTCGAGCACGTGCTCGGGGACGGTCGACGTGCCCGACGCGGTCGGATCGGCGTCGTCGCCGGCCCCCTCGGCGCCGCTCCCCCACAGCACCCATCGCATGCCGATCATCTCGCCGATGCCCATGAGCGCCCACGCGGCCACGGTCGGGTCGATGTCGCCGATGTCGCCGTCGAGCTGCGCCAGGCGCAACCCGTCGATGTAGCCCTCGACGATGCGCGTGTAGTGCAGGCGGAGCGCGTCGGGTGAGACGAACTCGGCCTCGCGGATCACCCGGTAGAGCGCCGGATGCTCGGCCGTGAACCGGAAGAACGCCGCGAAGCCGGCCCGCTCCGCCTCGAGCCGCGTGGTCGCGCCCGCGGCGCCCTCGCTCATCGCCTGCCGCACCCGGTGGTTCAGGTCCTCGACGAGTTCCTCGAAGATCCGCAGCTTCGTGTCGAAGTACAGGTAGAACGTGCCCTGGCCGACGCCCGCGCGCTCGGTGATGCGCGAGACGGATGCCTCGGTGTAGCCGTGCTCGGCGAACACGTGCTCGGCGGCCTCGAGGAGCTTGCGCCGGGTCTTCTCCCCGCGCGCGGTGCGCGGCGCCGCGGCGGTCACGCGTCGACCCCCTCGGCCTCGGCGAGCCGGGCGGCGCGTTCCGCGAGCACCCGGCGCAGCGTCTTCGACGCGGTCGAGCGGGGGATCTCGTCGATGAAGCGGATGTCGCGCGGCACCTTGAATCCCGCGAGCGAGCCGCGGGCGAAGTCGGCGAGCTCCGCGGCATCCGTGATCGCGCCGGGGCGCAGCACCACCCATGCCGAGCCGGCCTCGCCCCACCGGTCGTCGGGCACGCCCACGACCGCGACGTCGGCGACCGCCGGATGCGCGATGAGGACCGACTCGACCTCGGCCGGCGAGACGCCCTCTCCGCCGGAGATGTAGACGTCGGTCAGCCGGTCGATGATCGTGAAGTAGCCGTCCGCGTCGCGACGGACCAGGTCGCCCGTGCGGAGCCAGCCGTCGCGGAGCGCGGACGCCGTGGCATCCGGGTCGCGGAAGTAGCCCGCGAAGACGCCGGGGCCGGACACGAGCAGCTCGCCCTCGGCGGCCCCGTCGAGCACCTCGCCGGTCGCCGGCTCGGCGACCGCGACGTCGACGTGCGCGTACGGGAGCCCCGCCGAGCCGACGCGGCGGGTCGCCTCGCGGTCGGGCAGGCACAGCACGTTCGGCGAGGCCTCGGTGAGGCCGTAGCCCTGCGTGAGCGCGACACCGCGGGCGTGCCACGTGCGCAGCAGCGCGGGCGGCATCGGGGCGCCGCCGACGACCGCGTGGCCGAGGGTCGAGAGGTCGGTCGCGGCGAAGTCCGGATGCTGCGCGAGGAACAGGTAGTTGGCCGGGACGCCCATCATCGTCGTGATGCCCCGCTCGGCGATGAGGTGCAGCACGCGGCCGGGGTCGAACGTGCGCTCGAGCACGACCGTCGCGCCCGACCACCAGGCCAGCAGCGGCTGGATGTTCCAACCACCGACGTGGAACTGCGGCATGACCGCGAGCACGACGTCGTGCTCGGCGATCGCGATGGTCTTCGACAGCGACAGGTTCGTCCAGAAGCAGTTCGCGTGCGTGAGCACGGCGCCCTTCGCGCGGGAGGTCGTGCCGGAGGTGAACACGATGAGCAGCGGGTCGTCGTCGCGCGCGTCGCGGCGGGTCTCCGGGGCGACGAGGCGGAGGCCGGGATGTGGCACGTGACGCTCGACGCCGTGCGCACCGAGCGCCCCCGTCGGGAGACGGCGCGCGAGCCGGTCGAGCGCGGCGCGCGCGACGGTCTGGAACTCGTCCTCCACGAGCAGCAGCACCGGGTCGGCGGTCTCGAGCTGTTCGGCGAGTTCGCGGGGCGACAGCCGCCACGACAGCGGCACGAGCACGAGCCCGGCCTTCGCGCACGCGAAGAACAGCACGACGTGGTCGGCACTGTTGCCCGTGATCGTCGCGAGCCGGTCGCCGACCGCGTACCCGGCCGCCCGGAACGCGCCGGCCAGCCGGGTCGCGCGTTCGTCGAGCTCGCGGTAGGTGACCACGACGCCGCGGTCATCGATCGCGATCGCGTCGGGGGCGGTGCGCGCGCGGTCGGCGGTCCAGCGGCCGAGCGTGCAGGGCGCGTGGTGCGCCGGGCGTCCGTCAGACATCGACCGCCTCCTCGCGTTCGGCCGGATGCTGCCGCTTCCCGGTGCGGATGCGGTCGGGAAGTCCGGCGATGCCCCCGGGCAGGAACAGCACCACGAGCACGAAGAGCGTGCCCAGGATGAACAGCGGCTCGGACAGCGGGACGCGGAGCACGTCGGGCAGCGCGGCGACCGCGTCCGACCCGGCGAGCGCCGTGAGCCGCTGGTCGAGCAGTGTGTAGACGATACCGCCGACGATCGCACCCCAGCGCGCGCCCACCCCGCCGAGTACCACGATCACGAGGAGCGTGAGCGTGAAGTCGGCCGTGGCGACGCGCGGCGCCGCGCCGGACTGCAGCAGCAGGTAGCCCATGCCCGCGACGGCGGCGAGCACCGACGCGACGATGAAGACGAGCAGCTTCACGTCGTACGGGCGGATCCCGATGACGCGCACGCGCAGCTCGTTCTCGCGGATCGCCTCGGCGACGTGGCCGGCACGGCTGCGTTCGACCCAGAGCACGACGAGGTACACGACCACGAGCACGGCGAGCGCCATCCAGTAGAGGTTGCGGGTGTCGACCACGCCGACGAGCTCGGGCGGCACGTTCGCGGTGTCGAGCGAGATGCCCTCCTCGCCGCCGGTGGCCCCGCCGGGGTTGCGTCGGATGAGCACCGACCCGGCCTGGGCGAACGCGAGCGTCACCATCGCGAACGAGATGCCCGTGACGCGGAGCGCGAGCGAGCCGACGGTGGCCGCGAGCACGATCCCGGCGACCAGCGTGATGGCGATCGAGGCGAGGAAGATCGCCGGGCTCGGCCAGTCCGACGGCCCGAACGCCTCGAGCGTCATCGCGAGACCGTACGCCCCGGCGGCGAAGAACAGCGCGTGGCCGAACGACAGGAGCCCCGCGAGGCCGAACATCATGCGGTAGCTCAGGGCCAGCGCCGCGATGAGCAGCGCGAACGCGAGCATCTGGAGGGTCCCCGGCGTGTACGTGGGTCCGGGCAGGACGCCGGGGATGTCGATCGCGAGCAGCGGCAGCACGGCGAGCGCGACGACGAGGAGGAGGCCGCCGATGGCGAGGCGGAGCGACTTGGCGGTCATGCGGTCTTTCCCATGAGTCCACGCGGGCGGATGAGGAGCACGGCGGCGAGCAGCACGACGACCACCAGGTCGCCGGTGCCGCCGAGGTAGAAGTTGGCGAACTGCTGGAGCACCGCCACGAGGACCGAGGCGATCGCGGCGCCGGTGAGCGACCCGAGCCCGCCGATCACGGTGACGATGAACGCGAAGATGAGCAGGACCGATCCGAGATGGGCCGACACGTAGCCGTAGTAGACGGATGCCAGCACCCCGCCGAGTCCGGCCGCGGCGCCGCCGATCGCGAACACGAGGGTGAACGAGCGTCGCACGTCGATGCCGAGCGCGGTGACCATGTGCCGGTTCTCGACGCCGGCGCGGATGATGAGGCCGTACCGCGTGCGGCGGAGGAACACGACGATGCCGCCGAGCACGATCGCCGCGCAGGCGATGAGCAGGAACCGGTCGTTCGGGATGCGGGCGCCGAGGATCTCGGTCGTCTGCGTCAGCCACGCCGGCCGATCGGTGTAGATGGGGTCGGAGCCCCAGATTCCCTCGAAGAGGGCGACGGCCGCGAGCGAGATGCCGACGGTGACGAGCGCCTGCTCGATGTGGCGTTCGTAGAGCCGGCGGATGACGAGCACCTCCGTCAGCACGGCCACGGTCGCGCCGACCACGATGCCGACGGCCATCGAGATGAGCAGCCCGGTCCAGGTGCCGTCGGAGATGCGCCGTCCGGCCTCCCAGCCGAGGAACGCCGCGATCGTGAGGAAGGCGCCGTGCGCGAAGTTGAGCACGCCCATGAGCCCGTAGATCAGCGAGAGGCCGCTCGCGACGAGGAAGTAGAGGGCGCCGAGCCCGAGGCCGGTGATGAGGAGGAGGATCAGGGTGTCCATCAGGCGGCTTCCCGTTCGTCGTGCACGCCGAGGTAGCGCTGCACGCGGTCGTGGTCGTCGAGGAGTTCGTCGGCCGTGCCCGTGAACACGACCCGGCCGGAGGACAGCACCACGACCCGCTCGGCGAGCCGGCGCACCACCAGGAGGTTCTGCTCGACCAGCAGGATCGGCGCGCTGCGCGCGGCCTCGGCGAGCGCGTCCGCGACCTCGTCGACGATGCGCGGTGCGAGGCCCTTCGTCGGCTCGTCGACGAGCAGCAGCCGGTTCTCGTTCACGAGCGCCCTGGCGAGCGAGACCATCTGCTGCTGGCCGCCCGAGAGGGTGCCGGCCCGCTGCTCGAGCCGTGCCTGGAGGTCGGGGAAGAGGGAGGCCACGAGCTCGCGCCGCGGCATCCGGTCGCGCTCGGCGAGCCGCAGGTTCTCGGCCACGGTCAGCGAGCCGAACACCTCGCGGTCCTCGGGGACGTAGGCGACGCCGCGCTGCACGATGCGGTGGGTGGGCATGCGGTCGATGCGCTCGCCCGCGAGGCGCACCTCGCCCGTGCGGTCGATCAGGCCGAGGATCGACTTGATCGTCGACGTCTTGCCGACGCCGTTGCGGCCGAGGAGCGCGGTGACGCCCGTCGCGGGCACGTCGAACGAGACGTCCTCGACGACCTGCTGGCCGGCGATGCGGCCGTGCAGGCCGCGGACGCTGAGGATGGGCTCGACGGCCGCGTCCTCGGGGTTCATGCGGCGCTGCCGAGGTACGCGGTCTGCACGGTGGGGTTCGCCATCACGGCCTCCGGGGAATCGACGGCGAGCAGCTCGCCGTGGTGCATGACGGCGACGCGGTCGGCGAGGCCGAGCACGACGTCCATGTGGTGCTCGACCAGGAGCACGGTGCGCCCGCCGCGGTGGAGCCCGCGGATCACCTCGGTGAGCGCCGGCACGTCGGCCGAGCCGACGCCCGCCATGGGCTCGTCGAGGAGGATCACGCGGGGCTCCATCGCGATGAGCATCGCGATCTCGACCTTGCGCTTCTCGCCGTGGGCGAGTCCCGAGGCGGTCGCGTCGGCCCGGTGGGCCATGCCGACCTCCTCGAGCGCCGCGGTCGCGCGGCGGGTCGCGGCATCCGTGCGCCGCGGAGTGCGGAACACGGATGCCGCGCGACCCTCGCGGACCTGGGCGGCCAGCCGCACGTTCTCGCGGACGTCGAGGGCCGGGAACAGGCTCGACGTCTGGAACGTGCGGCCGAGGCCGGCCGCGGCGCGCCGGTGCACGGGATGACGGGTCACGTCGGCGCCGGCGAGGCGCACGACCCCCTCGGTGGGGCGCAGCACGCCCGAGGCGACGTTGAACAGCGTCGTCTTGCCGGCGCCGTTCGGGCCGATGACGCCGAGCATCTCGCCCGCGGGCACCGCCAGCGAGATGTCGTGCAGCAGTTGCGCGCCGCCGATGCGGAGGGAGACGCGCTCGAGTTCGAGCGCCGGGTGGTCGGTCATGTCCGTGCGGTTCCGATCGTGATGGGAGGGATCAGGTCACTTGCCCTCGACGACGGGCGGTGCGACCGTCTCGGCGTCGATCGTCTCGACGAGCTCGGGCTCCCACCCGGCGTCGCCCTCGACCAGCGAGACCTGGAACATCGGCTGGATGAGCGCGTGGTCGTCCTCGCGGACCGTGATCTCGCCCTTGACCGATTCGAAGGTCCAGCCCTCGAGCGCGTCGATCATGGCCTCGACGTCGTCGCCGCCCTCGCGGACGGCCTGCACGATCATCTGCGCCGCGACGAAGCCGTCGACCGAGAAGAGGTCGGGCACCGCGCCGGCCTCCTCGAGGTGCTCGATCATCGCCGTCTCGACCTCGGTGCCGGCGGCGCCGCCGAAGTAGTGGTTCAGGAACGAGATGTCGCCCGACGCATCGCCGTACGCCTGGTACGTGGCGACGTCGCCGAGCCCGGTGACGACGGTGGTCGCGTCGAACACGCCCTGCTGCTGCAGCGAGGTCCACATCGCGCCGGAGGAGGCACCGGCCCACGCGACGAACACGAGGTCGGGCTGCGCGGCCACGAGCTGCTGCGCGAACGGCGTGAACTCGGTGGCGTCCTCGGCGACGAGCACTCCCTCGACCTCGGCGCCCTGGCCGCCGAGCACGGCCTCGACGCCGGCGAGGTTGCCCTGGCCGAACGCGGTGTCCTGCGCGAACACGACCACCTTCTTGCCCGCCGGGTCGCCGATGAACGTGCCCGCCGTGGCGACGTCCTGGTAGGTCTGGCGGCCTGAACGGAACGTGTAGTCGTTGACCCCGGTGACGGCGTCGGTCGCTGCGGGACCGGAGATGTAGAGCACCTCGTTCTGCTCGGCCTGCTCGGCGAGGGAGGTGGCGATGCCGGAGACGACGGTGCCGGCGATGACCTTCGTGCCCTGGCCGATGAGGTCCTTGGCCTTCGCGACCGCGGTGTCGGGGTTGCCCTGGTCGTCCTCCCACGTGATGTCGAGCTCGCGGCCGTCCACCTCGCCGGTGCCCTCGGTCGCGTAGTCGAGCCCGGCCTCGAACCCGGCGGTGTAGGCCTCGCCGTAGGCGGCCAGCGGGCCCGTCTGCGAGGTGATCATGCCGACGGCGACGGGTGCGGCGTCGGCGCCGTCGGCCTCACCTCCCCCGGCGGGGCTCGTCGGTGCGCAACCGGCGAGCGCGATGGCGGTGGCCGCGGCGGCGACGAGCGCCGGCGCGAGGTACTTCGGTGTAACTCGCATGCTGTGAGCCTCTCTGAGTGACGACGATGTCAAACCTGACAGCTGGTTCAGGTCTCAGGAACGTAGACTAGGGTCGAACGCGCACGACGCGCAACCCGAGGCGGGTGCGCACCATCCCCGCGCACCCCGAGACGAAGGAGTCCACCCGAAATGAGCTTCCCCGACGTCGTGATCGTCGCCGGCGCCCGCACCCCGTTCGGCCGCATCGCGGGCAACCTCGGCACGCGCACGGCGGTCGAGCTCGGCACCGTCGCGATCCGCGGCGCCCTCGAGAAGGCCGGCGTCTCCCCCGACGACGTCGACGCCGTCATCATGGGCCAGGTCCTCCAGGCGGGCGCCGGGCAGAACCCCGCCAAGCAGTCCGCGGTCGCCGCGGGCATCCCCTGGCGCGTGCCCGCGATGACGATCAACAAGGTGTGCCTCTCCGGGCTCGTCGCCGTGACGGATGCCGCGCGCATGATCCGCCTCGGCGAGGCCGACGTCGTCGTCGCCGGCGGCCAGGAGTCGATGACGAATGCGCCCCACGTCCTCCCGGGATCCCGCAAGGGCCACCTCTACGGGTCCATCGAGCTGGTCGACACGACCGCGCACGACGGCCTCACCGACGCGTTCGACCACGAGTCGATGGGCTCGTCGACCGAGCGCTTCAACGAGCGCTACGGCCTCGGCCGCGCCGAGCAGGACGAGGTGGCCGCCGCCTCGCACGTGCGAGCCGGCAAGGCGCAGGCCGACGGGCTGTTCGACGCCGAGATCGTCCCCGTCGAGATCCCGCAGCGCAAGGGCGACCCCGTCGTCGTCACGACCGACGAGGGCGTGCGCCCCGACTCGACGCCCGAGACGCTCGGGAAGCTCCGCCCGGCGTTCGCCGAGGGCGGCGCCATCACGGCCGGCAACTCGTCGCCCATCTCCGACGGTGCCGCGGCCGTCGTGGTCGCGAGCCGCGCGTGGGCCGAGGAGCGCGGCCTTCCCTGGCTCGCGCTGGTCGGCGCGTCCGGCCAGGTCGCCGGGCCCGACAACTCGCTCCACTCCCAGCCGTCCAACGCCATCGCCGCGGCGCTCGACCGCGCGGGATGGGCGACCGGCGACCTCGACCTCGTCGAGATCAACGAGGCCTTCGCCGCGGTCTCCCTGCAGTCCATGAAGGACCTCTCGCTCGACCACGACAAGGTCAACGTGCACGGCGGCGCGATCGCGCTCGGCCACCCCATCGGGGCCTCGGGCGCACGGCTCGCCCTCCACGCCGCGCTCGAGCTCTCGCGCCGCGGCGGCGGCAGAGCCGCGGTCGCGTTGTGCGGCGGCGGCGGGCAGGGCGAGGCGCTCCTGCTCTCCCGGTAGCCGCACGGCGTCCGGATGACGCGCCCGCGTCGTCGCTGAGGCATGATGTCAGCACGACGCGGGCGCGAGCCCGCCCCGAGAGGGGTCGCATGAGCGAGATCACCACCGACGACGCCGGGCAGGCGGCATCCGCGCCTGCCCGCCTCGACCATCGGCTGCGACGCATGACGGGCCGGGACCCGGACGAGCCGCACCGGTCGGCCACCCCGCTCGAGCTGTTCTTCGACCTCGTGTTCGTCGCGGCGTTCAGCCAGGCGGGCACGCAGACGGCCCACCTGCTCGAGCTCGGCCACTTCGTGCCGGCCACGTTCGGCTTCGTGTTCGCGGTCTTCGCGATCGCCTGGGCGTGGATCAACTACGCCTGGCTCGCCTCGGCCTACGACAACGACGACGTCTTCTTCCGCGTCGCGACCATGACGCAGATGATCGGCGTCATCGTGCTCGCCCTCGGCCTCCCCGCGACCTTCACGTCGATCGACGAGGGCGGCGAGCTCGAGAACGACGTCGTGGTCATCGGCTACGTCATCATGCGCGTCGCGGTGGTGGCCCTCTGGCTGCGGGCCGCCCGGCACGACCCGGCCCACCGGCGGACCGCGCTGGCCTACGCCGTCCTCGTCTCCATCGCGCAGGCCGGCTGGATCGGACTGCTCGTCGTCGACCCGCCCCTCGCGGGGGCCGTCGTCGCGTGGGTGCTCCTCGTCGCCTTCGAGCTCGCGGGTCCGCTCATGGCCGAGCGCTTCGGCGGCCGCACGCCCTGGCACGCGCACCACATCGCCGAGCGGTACGGGCTGCTCGTGATCATCACGCTCGGCGAGATCGTGCTCGGAAGCATCCTCGCCATCTCGGCCGTCGTGGAGGAGCAGGGCTGGGACCTCGAGGCGGTGCTCGTGACCGTGGGCGGCACGATGCTCGCCTTCGGCCTGTGGTGGGTGTACTTCATCATGCCGTCGGGGAAGGTGCTCGCCCGCCATCGCGAGCGCGGCTGGGTCTGGGGATACGGCCACATCGTGCTGTTCGGCTCGCTCGCGGCGACCGGCGCGGGACTGCACGTCGCGGCGTACGTGATCGAGGGCGTCGCGCACATCGACGACACGACCGCGCTGCTCACGGTCGTCGTGCCGGTCGGGGTGTTCTCGTTCGGGCTGTTCGCGTTGTACACGCTGCTGCTGCGCGAGTTCGACCCGTTCCACATCGGGCTCTTCCTCGCGAGCATGGTGCCCCTCGTGGCGGCCGTGTGGGGGGTCGCGTCCGGGGCGAGCATGGGCACCGGCATCGTGATCGCCGCGCTCTCTCCCGTGGTCGTCGTCGTCGGGTACGAGACGGTCGGCCACCGGCACCAGGCCGAGGCGCTGCGCCGCGCCCTCGCGTGAGGCGGCCGCGGCGCGGCATCCGCTCGCACCCGGCGGCGGCCCGCCGGGTCAGAGGACGCTGATCGGCTTCACGATGTCGGCGTAGATGAGCAGCGCGCTCATGCCGCCGAGCACGACGACCACCGCGAACGTGAGCGGCATGAGCTTGGCCAGGTCGACTGGCCCGGGATCGGGTCGGCGACGCAGCTTCGCCCAGCCGCGGCGGATCGCCTCCCAGAGCGCACCCGCGATGTGCCCGCCGTCGAGCGGCAGCAGCGGGATGAGGTTGAACACGAACAGCGCGACGTTGAGCGAGGCGAGCAGCCCGACCATGAACGCCGCGCGCGAGGCGACGGGCACCTCGTCGAGCGTCGCGACCTCGCCTGCGACCCGCCCGACGCCGACGACGCTGATGGGCCCGTCGGCGTCGCGTTCGCCGGGACCGAATGCGGCCTCGGCGACGTCGACCATCCGCTGCGGCAGGTTCACGATGATGTTCGCGACGCCCGCGATGTTCTCGCCCACCATCGGGAGCACCGCGGTCACCGGCTGCCGCACCGTCTCCGAGGCGGGTGCGATGCCGATGAACCCGACCTCGACGGTGACGGGTTCGCCCGACTCGTCCTCGACGACCCGGCCGCGCTCGTCGGTGACGTACCGCTCGCTGAGGAGCGGCGTCACCTCGACCGTGGCCTCCTCGCCGTCGCGTACCACGACCAGGTCGATCGCCTGGCCGGGGTGCTCGCGGATGATCGCCGTGGACTCGTTCCACGACCCGATCGGTCGGCCGTCGACCGAGACGATCTCGTCGCCCGGCTGCAGGCCCGCCTCGGCGCCGGGCGCGGCGGGGTCGCCGGCCTCGCACGTCTGGCGCTCGCTCGTGGCCGGGAGCGCGCACTCGGACACCGAGCCGATCGTGGTCGAGGGCTGGGCGACGCCGAATCCCATGAGCAGGATCCCGAAGAGCACGATCGCGAGCAGCAGGTTCATGAAGGGGCCGCCGAACATGACGACGATGCGCTTCCACACGGGCAGCAGGTAGAACGCGCGGTGCTCGTCGCCGGGCGTGATCGACTCGGCGCTCGAGGTGCGCGCGTCCTGCACCATCCCCCGCAGGAAGCTCGTGCTGCCCTCGCCGGCCTGCTCGCCCTTGCCCGGGGGGAACATCCCGATCATGGCGATGTAGCCGCCGAGCGGGATCGCCTTGACGCCGTACTCGGTCTCGCCCTTCCGTCTCGACCAGATCGTCGGCCCGAAGCCGATCATGTACTGCGTCACCTTGACGCCGAACAGCTTCGCGGGCACGAGGTGCCCGATCTCGTGCAGCCCGATCGAGACGGCGAGGCCCACGACGATGATCAGGACGCCGACGACGAAGGCGAGCACGGTTTCCACCCCGTCATCGTAGGGCCGCCGGCTCGGTGCGCGCTGTCCGCCGGCTGTGAGCGGATGGCGCGCGCGGGGCCGGCCCCGCGGCTACCCCCTGGCGATGCGCAGGTCGGCCTGCCGGCGCGCGACGCGCTCGGCCTCGGCGAGCGCCTCGACCGTGAGTCCGCCGGAGGACGCCTCGTGCGACTCGACCACGGCGCGGACGGTGTCGACGATGGCGGTGAACCCGATGCGGCCCGCGTGGAAGGCCGCCACCGCCTGCTCGTTGGCGGCGTTGAACACCGCCGGGTACTCGCCTCCGGCCCGGCCGACCTGCTTGGCGAGGCGCACCGCGGGGAACGCCGCCTCGTCGAGCGGTTCGAAGGTCCACTGCTGCGCGGTCGTCCAGTCGAGCGGCCGGCCCGCCGCAGCCACGCGGTTGGGCCAGTCGAGGCCGAGCGAGATCGGCAGCCGCATGTCGGGCGGCGACGCCTGCGCGATGGTGGAGCCGTCGATGAACTCGACCATCGAGTGCACGATCGACTGGGGGTGCACCACGACGTCGATACGGTCGTAGTCGACGTCGAACAGCAGGTGCGCCTCGATCACCTCGAGGCCCTTGTTGACGAGCGTCGCCGAGTTGGTCGTGACCACGAGGCCCATGTCCCACGTCGGGTGGGCGAGCGCCTCGGCCGGCGTGACGTCGACGAGCTCGTCCCGGGTCCGGCCGCGGAACGGGCCGCCGGATGCGGTGAGCACCAGCCGTCGCACCTCGTGCCGGGTACCCGAGCGCAGCGCCTGGGCGATGGCCGAGTGCTCGGAGTCGACGGGCACGATCTGCCCGGGCGCCGCGAGTCGGGTGACGAGGTCGCCGCCGACGATGAGCGACTCCTTGTTCGCGAGCGCGAGCGTCGTGCCGCGCTCGAGCGCGGCGATGGTGGGCCCGAGCCCGACGGAGCCGGTGATGCCGTTCAGGACGACGTCGGCGTCGACGCTGCGGACGAGCTCCACGGCCTCGTCGATGCCGACCGCGGTGTGCTCGACGCCGAACTCCTCGGCCTGCCGCTCGAGCTCGGCGCGATTCGATCCGACGGCGAGGCCCACGACGTCGAACCGGTTGGGGTTGGCGCGGACGACGTCGAGCGCCTGCGTGCCGATGGAACCCGTGGACCCGAGGATGATGACGCTGCGCACCCGACCACTCTAGGCCGGGCACTGCGTCAGGCTCGGGGCAGCACCGCGACGGACGCCGCGATCCGGCCCGGCACGGCCACGTCGTGCAGGCGCACCTGCTCCCATCGGGACCCGAACTCCGGCAGCGTGCGCACGATGCGACCGACGCCGTCGTCGTCGACCGGGCTCGAGAGCGCCAGCAGCGAGGGCTCGACGACGCCCGCGTGCCCCACGGCCCGCAGGAGCGCCGACTTGCGCGCCCAGAGCAGCGCCCGCACGAGCGGCCGGGCCGACGGGTCGAGCTCCGCCAGCCGCGCACGCTCCTCGGGGTGCAGCGCCGCCTCGTCGATGAGCGATGACGGGTCGAGGTCGGTCGGCTCCACGCCGACGCCGAGCGGATGGCGCGTGCCGACGGCCGCGACCACGATCGGGCCGGCGACCGCCGCGTCGGCGTACCACCTCGCGCCCGACGCGGTGGTGGGGTAGACGACCGCGGGGCTGCCGTGCCTCGCGCCGCACGCCGAGCACGCGTGGTCGAACTCGAGGTCGTCGGCGGGGACCTCCGCCGACCGGGCCAGGTGGGCCCGGAGCACGGCCTCGACCCCGGGCGCGCGTCGCCCGCCGACGACGACCACGGCGCGGACGCCCGTGTCGCCGAGGGCGACCACGTCGCTGCCGGTGAGGTCCATGCGCCCATGATCGCGCATGCCGGGCTCCCGGGCCCAGCCGCCGGGATATTCCGCTGCGTGCATGGGCGATGACGTAGCGTCGGACCGTGAGTGAGATCGAGGCCGACGCCGTTCCCGCCCCGCGGTCGAAGCCCGGTGCGGTGTACGGCATCGTGCGCGGCATCCTCCGGCCGCTCGTGCGCCTCGTGTACCGGCCGAGGATCACCGGCGCCGAGCACGTGCCGAGGACCGGCCCGGTCATCCTCGCGTCGAACCACCTGTCGTTCGTCGACAGCGTCGTGATCCCCCTCGCCGCACCGCGGCCCGTGCAGTTCCTCGCGAAGTCGCACTACTTCACCGGAACGGGCGCGAAGGGCTGGCTCTCGCGGACCTTCTTCACGGCGATCGGCGCCGTGAGCGTCGAGCGCGGCGCGGGTGCGCAGGCGCAGGCGGCGCTCGACCAGGGCCGTCGCATCCTCGAGTCGGGCAGCGCCTTCGCCCTGTACCCCGAAGGCACGCGGTCGCTCGACGGTCGCCTCTACCGCGGCCGGACCGGCGTCGCCTGGCTCGCCCTGACGACCGGCGCCCTCGTCGTGCCGGTCGGACTCGTCGGGACCCAGGAGATCCAGCCCGTCGGGGCGAAGCTCCCGCGCGTCCGGCCCGTGCAGGTGCACTTCGGAGACCCGATCGACGTCAGCCGCCACGGCTCCGCCACCTCCGGCCGGGCGCGCCGCGCGGCGACCGACGAGATCATGGCCGCGATCCACGCGCTCACCGGACAGGAGCTCGCCGACGCGTACAACGAGGCGCCCCCGCAGGGGGCCCTCGCCCGCATCGCCGATCGCGTGGCGCCGCGCGAGCGGGTCTGACCCGACTCCCAGCCTCCGGGGAGCGGCCTTCGCTATCGTCGTGCCGATGGGGACGACGGTGCGCACGTGGATCGCCGCGGTCGCGGCATCCGCCGCCCTCGTGCTGGCGGGCTGCGCTCCCCAGTCCGACTTCGAGCGCGACGCCGGACCCTCGGACCGGCGGATCCCCTCCGCGCAGGCCTTCGACCCGGGCTTCATCGTGAGCGACGACGCGTTCTTCGACGGCCGCGCGATGGACGAGGACGAGATCCAGGAGTTCCTCGAGTCCCGCGACTGCCGTCCGGTCGATGCCGTTCCGTGCCCGGCCGACCACGTCGAGGACGTCGAACCCGTTCCCGCGGCCGGGCCGCGGCACTGCGACGCGGTGGAGGGCGGATCGGCCGTCCCGGCGAGCCGGATCATCGCCGAGGTGGCACGCGCGTGCGGCGTGAGCCCGCGCGTGCTCCTCGTGCTCCTGCAGAAGGAGCAGTCGCTGCTCACCCGGCCGAGCGCACGCGGGTACGAGCGGGCCACGGGGTACGCGTGCCCCGACGACGCCGACTGCGACGCGCGGTACTTCGGCTTCTTCAACCAGGTGTACCGGGCCGGCTGGCAGTTCCGGCAGTACACCGCCGAGCCCGACCGTCAGTACCGGGTCGGCGCGGTCGAGGTGGGGTACCACCCGGATGACGCGTGCGGGGCGAGCACGGTCCGCATCCGCAACCAGGCCACGGCCAACCTGTACAACTACACGCCGTACCAGCCCAACGAGGCCGTCCTCGCCGACCCGAGCACGGGCGACGACTGCTCGGCCTTCGGCAACCTCAACTTCTGGCGGCTCTGGCATCGCTGGTTCGGCGACCCGCAGGCCGAGCGGCTGCCCGCGTACTTCCCGCCGTGCTCGCGGCTCGTCGGCGGCGCCACGTGCCCTCCGGCCGTCCCGCCCGTGCCGGACATCGACCCCCGCGCCGGAGGCTGACGCTCGGGGAAGCCGGCGCGCGGCTCACGCCTCGGCGCCGCGGACGAGCGAGACGGGTTCGTGCCGGACGGGGAAGTTCACCGAGGCCGCGACGAAGCACTTCTCGGATGCCTCGTGGTGGAGCGCGTCGGCGAGCTCGCGCATGCCGGGCTCGGCGACGACGACCCTCGGCCGGAGCACCGCCTCGATGAGGCGCCCGCCGCCGCGGCCGTCCTCCTGCATCGTCGCGGTCGCGGCATCCGTGTACCCCACCACGACCACGCCGTGGTTCGTCGCGACGTGCAGGTAGGACAGCATGTGGCACTGGCTGAGCGCGGCGAGCACGAGCTCCTCGGGGTTCCACCGGTCGCGGTCGCCGTGGAAGGCCCGGTCGCTCGAGCCGGCGATCTCGTGCAGCTTGCCGTCGGCGCGCACCACGTGCTGCCGGCCGTACGCGCGGTACGACGACGTGCCGTCGCCGCGGTCGCCCTGCCACTCGAGGTCGATCGCGTACCGGTGCTCGCCCAGCATTGGTCCTCCTCGTCGCAGCGGATGCCGCTTCGTCGTCGATTCTGCACGACCCCGCCGACGGCCGGGCGGGTGCGCGGCGATAAGCTGGTGGGACCATGACTGACACCCAGACCCCCGTCGAGTCCCTCCCCGCCGAGTCGAGCGCGCAGGCCGCCGCCGTGCCGCAGGAGCGACGGGTCGTCACCGCCGTTCCCGGCCCGAAGTCGCAGGAGCTGCACGCCCGGCGAAACGCGGTCGTCTCCTCCGGCGTCTCGAGCGTGCTCCCCGTCTACATCGAGCGCGCGCACGGCGCGATCCTCGTCGACGTCGACGGCAACCGCTTCCTCGACTTCGGCGCGGGCATCGGGGTGACCACGGCCGGGCACACCCCCGCCGGCGTCGTCGACGCGATC
Source organism: Agromyces sp. CCNWLW213 (assembly GCF_037199545.1). Taxonomy (NCBI): domain Bacteria; kingdom Bacillati; phylum Actinomycetota; class Actinomycetes; order Micrococcales; family Microbacteriaceae; genus Agromyces; species Agromyces sp. CCNWLW213. The sequence goes on from NZ_JBBBDX010000002.1 coordinate 37,801, forward strand.
ACCGGGCAGGCGCGCGACGTGCTGCACACCCTGTTCACCATCACGCCCTACGAGGAGTACGTGCGGGTCGCCGAGCTGCTCGCCGAGCACACGCCGGGCGACTTCGCGAAGAAGACGGTGCTCGTGAACTCCGGCGCGGAGGCCGTCGAGAACGGCGTCAAGATCGCCCGCAAGCACACCGGCCGTCGCGCCGTGGCCGTGCTCGACCACGCGTACCACGGCCGCACCAACCTCACGATGGCCATGAACTACAAGGCCATGCCGTACGCCACCGGATTCGGCCCGCTCGCCGGCGACGTCTACCACGCGCCGAGCTCCTACCCGTTCCGCGACGGACTGTCGGGCGAGGAGGCGGCCTCGCGCACCATCGGCTACCTCGAGAAGGTCGTCGGCGCCTCCGACCTCGCGTGCCTCGTCGTCGAGCCGATCCAGGGCGAGGGCGGCTTCATGGTCTACGCCGACGGGTTCCTCCCCGCGCTGCAGGAGTGGTGCACCGCGAACGGCGTCGTGATGATCGCCGACGAGATCCAGTCGGGCATGGCCCGCACGGGCCGCTACTACGCCGCCGAGCACTTCGGGTGGGTGCCCGACCTCGTCCTGACCGCCAAGGGCATCGCCGCGGGCATGCCGCTCGCCGCCGTCACGGGTCGCGCCGAGATCATGGACGCCTCGCAGCCCGGCGGCCTGGGCGGCACCTTCGGCGGCAACCCCGTCGCGTGCGCCGCGGCGATCGCCGTCTTCGAGGCCATCGAGCACGAGGACCTGCTCGCCGAGGGCCGCCGCATCGAGGCGACGCTGACCGCCGGGCTCGAACGGCTCCGCTCGAAGTACGACCTCATCGGCGACATCCGCGGACGGGGGGCGATGATCGCGATCGAGCTCGTGAAGCCGGGTACCGCGGCGACGACGAAGGAGCCGAACCCCGAGGCCGTGTCGGCGCTCATCGCGCACGCCGCACAGCAGGGCGTGCTGTTCCTCAGCGCCGGCACGTGGGGCAACGTCCTCCGCTTCCTGCCGAGCCTGCGCATGACCGACGAGCTCATCGCCGACGCGCTCGGCGTGCTCGACGACGCGTTCGCGACCCTCGCCTGAGCGTGTCCGGCACCTTCCGCGCCTCCGACGCCGCCGAACTCGCCGTGGTCGAGCGGGGCGGCTTCGCCGAGTCCCGGCACATCGGCTCAGCGATCGTGCTCGCCCCCGACGGCGAGGTCGCGCGTGTCCTCGGCGACGTGCGCTCCCCCATCCTGCCGCGCTCGAGCATGAAGCCGTTCCAGGCCGTCGCCGCGATGACCTCCGGCGTCACGCTGCGCGGCGAGGATGCGGCGATCGCGACGGCGAGCCACACCGGCACGCCGCGGCACGTCGCACTCGTGCGCGGGCTCCTCGCCCGCGCGGGCCTGCCCGCATCGGCGCTCGCGTGCCCGGCGGAGTTCCCCACCGATCGCGACGCGCGCGACGAGCTGGTACGCGAGGGGCTCCGGGCCGAGTCGATCACGATGAACTGCTCGGGGAAGCACGCCGCGATGCTCCTCGCGTGCCACGCCAACGACTGGCCGCTCGACGGCTACCTCGACGTCGAGCACCCGCTGCAGCGGCGCATCCTCGACGTGCTCGAACGGCTCACGGGCGAGCGCCCCGCCGCGACCGTGCCCGACGGATGCGGCGCACCGGTGCACGCGCTGAGCCTCACGGGGCTCGCGCGCGGCATCCAGAAGATCACGACCTCGTCGATCTCGTCGCCCTTCGCCCTGTTCCGCGAGGCGGCGGCCCTCACCGAGGCGGTCCGCGCCAACGGCTGGGCGGTCGCCGGTCCCGGGCGCCCGGACACCGTCGCCATCGAGCGGCTCGGCGTGTTCGCGAAGTTCGGCGCCGAGGGCGTCCAGGTGATGACCGCCCCCGACGGCACGACCGTCGCCGTGAAGGTCCTCGACGGCTCGCCGCGCGCCCTCGCGATCGTCGCGGCGCGCCTGCTCGTCGCAGCGGGCGCGTTGGAGGGCTCGGCCGTCGACGCGGCGGAGCCGGGACTCGGCCTCGAGGTGCTCGGCGGCGGCGCCGTGGTCGGCCGGATCCGCGCGACCGTCTGAGCCGGCGGGCCCGGCCCGGCGCGCGCAGGCGGACGCGCGGATGCCGCGACCCGTCGGGGCCGCGGCATCCGCTCGTCTCGTTCGCGAGGACCGTCAGCCCATCGAGTTCGCCAGCCGCTTCGCTCGTGCGGCGCGCGAGATCTGGGCCACGATCACGAGCGTCAGCGCGAGGATGAACACGGCCGACGCGATGACGTTCGCCTCGGCGGGGATGCCGCGCGACGCCGAGATGTACACGTACTTCGGGAACGTCGTCACCGAACCGGAGTTGAAGTTCGTGATGATGAAGTCGTCGAAGCTGAGCGCGAACGCGAGCAGCGCCGCGGCCATGATGCCCGGGACGAGCAGCGGGAACGTCACGCGCCAGAACACGGCGCGCGGCGAGCCGTAGAGGTCGCGCCCCGCCTCCTCGAGCGCCGGGTCGAGGCTCGCGACGCGGGCCTTGACCGTGACGACCACGAAGCTGATGCAGAACATCGTGTGGGCCAGGATGATCGTCAGCATGTCCTTCGGGACGCCCACCGCGAGGAACTGCGCGGCGAGGCCGGCGCCGAGGACGACCTCGGGGGTCGCCATGGGCAGGAACAGCAGCAGGCTGATCGCCGAGCGCGCACGGAACCGGTACCGGACCAACGCGATCGCGATCATCGTCCCGAGCGTCGTGGCGACGACCGTGGACACCAGCGCGATGACGATGCTGTTGCCGAACGCCTCGCACACCGCGCCGCCCTCGACGTTGCAGACGTTCAACCACTTGTCGAAAGTGAACCCGCGCCACGCGATGTTCGACTTGATCGAGTCGTTGAACGAGAACACGAAGGTGTACGCGATCGGGATGAGGAGGAACACGAATGCGATCGTGACGTAGACCGGCAGCAGCCAGTCGCCGAGGCCGACCCGACGGCGCCGGGGCGGCTGCGCCGGACGCCGTGTCTCGAGTTCCTCGCTGCCCGCGAGTCCGCCGAGGACCGCCCCGGCCTGCGCTTCGCCGCTCACAGCAGGTCCTCCGTTCCGGATCGCTTCACGTAGACGCCGACGAGCACGAGGATCGCGGCCATCAGGATGATCGACAGCGCCGCGGCCGCCGGGTAGTTCAGCAGCACGAGGAAGTTCGCCTCGATCACGTTGCCCATCATCTGGGTGTCGGGGCCGCCGAGGAAGTCGCGACTGGCATTGACGTAGTCCCCCGCTGCGGGGATGAAGGTCAGCAGCGTGCCCGCGACGATGCCGGGCATCGAGAGCGGGATCGTGACCTTGCGGAACACCGTGGCCGGGCCGGCGTACAGGTCGCTCCCCGCCTCGAGGTACCGGGTGTCGAGCCGTTCGAGCGTCGTGTACAGCGGCAGCGTCATGAACGGGATGAAGTTGTACGTCAGGCCGAAGACGACCGCGAACGGCGTGCCCGCGAAGTAGGCGTCCGGTGCGAGCAGCGACAGCGCCTTCAGCGACGTGATGATGATCGACTCGTCCGACAGGATCTGCTTCCACGCCAGGGTGCGCAGCAGGAAGCTGATGAAGAACGGGGCGATCACGAGCACGAGCAGCAGGCTCTGCAGCAGCGGCCGGCGCCGGGCCTTCACGCCGATGTAGTAGGCGATCGGGTAGCTGATGACGAGGGCCAGCACGGTCGCCGCGAGGGCGTAGCCGAACGAGCGGAGGATGTGCGGCCAGTAGGCGTCGATGACGTCGACGTAGTTCTGCCAGTTGAACGCGTAGTCGTACACGCCGATGTCGCCGAACTCCGACGGCGCCTGCAGCGACGTCAGGACCAGTGAGATCAGCGGCGTGAGGAAGAACAGGACGAGGTAGAGGATGCCGGGCAGGAGCAGGAGCAGCGCGATGCGGCTCTTCTTGCGGGGTGCCTGCGGCTGGGCCTCCGTCGTCGCGAATGCTGCGAAGGCCATGCGTCAGCTGCCCTCGAGCTCCGAGATGAGCGCCTCGCGCCGCTGCACCGCGATGGACCGGGTGTCGTCGTCGGCCGGGAACCGGTCGGACTCCTGCGGCTCGTCGGCGAGGCCGAAGCCGTGCTCGACGAGCCAGCTCACCCAGACCTCCTGGCCCTCGTGGGCGACGGGCCCGAACCCGACGTTCTGCGCGAACACCGACAGCGTGCCGACGCCGGGGACGGCGACGATGTACTCGGTGCTCACGCCCGCGAAGGACACGTCGATGACGCGGCCGGGGCCGAGCACGTTGCGCGACGCGGCGGCGTCGGGCGCCTCGACGTGCAGCGCCACCTTCTCGGGCCGGACGCCCACGGTGACGAGTCCCTGGTGGCGCTGGGCACGCGACACGGGCACGGTGAGGCGATGGCCCGCGACGTCGACCGACACCGCGTCGCTCGTCGTCCCGACGATGTCGCCCGTGAACAGGTTGGACTTGCCGAGGAAGTTGGCGACGAACGCCGTGCGGGGCAGCTCGTAGAGCTCCTCCGGGGCGCCCATCTGCTCGATCGCGCCCTTGTTCATGACCGCGACGGTGTCGGCCATGGTCATGGCCTCCTCCTGATCGTGCGTGACGTGCAGGAAGGTGAGGCCGACCTCCTCCTGGATCGTCTTGAGCTCGAGCTGCATCTGGCGGCGCAGCTTGAGGTCGAGGGCGCCGAGCGGCTCGTCGAGGAGCAGCAGGGCCGGCCGGTTGACGATGGCGCGGGCGAGCGCGACGCGCTGCTGCTGGCCGCCCGACAGCTGGGCGGGGCGACGCTGGGCGAGGTGGTCGAGCTCGACCAGCCGCAGCGCCTCGTGGGCCTTGCCCATCGCGTCGTCCATGCGCCGGCGCTTCAGGCCGAACGCGACGTTCTCGATGACGGACATGTGCGGGAACAGCGCATAGCTCTGGAAGACCGTGTTCACGGGACGCTCGTGCGCCTTCGTGTCGGTGATGTCCTTGCCGCCGATGAGGATGCGGCCCTGTGTGGGCTCCTCGAGGCCGGCGACGAGCCGGAGCGTCGTCGTCTTGCCGCAGCCCGACGGACCCAGCAGGGCGAAGAACGACCCTGCGGGGATCGTCAGGTCGAGCTCCTCGATCGCGGTGAACCCGGGGAAGCGCTTCTGGATGCCGACCAGCTCGAGGTCGGCGCCGCGCTCGGCGAACTCGCGACCCGACATCACGACCCCAGCAGGATCTGCTGGAACTGCGCCTGGTACTTCTGCTCCTCGGCGCCCGACAGGGCGCGGAAGATGAACGCGTTGGAGAGGGTCTCCTCGTTCGGGAAGATGAGCTGGTTCTCGGCGAGTTCGGGATCGATGGCGGCGGCGGCCTCCTTCGCACCGACGACGGGCGTGATGTAGTTCACCCACGCGGCGACCTCGGCCGCGACCTCGGGCTCGTAGTAGTAGTTCATGAGCGTCTCGGCGTTGGTCTTGCGGGGCGACCCGATGGGCACGAGGAAGTTGTCGTTCCACAGCGTTCCGCCGGCGTCCGGGATCGCGAACTGCCACTTGTCGCCGGCCTCGGCGTTGATGACGGTGATGTCGCCGGACCAGCAGATCGCGGCCAGCGTGTCCTCGCTCTTCAGGTCCTCGAGGTAGGAGTTGCCCTTGATGTTGCGGATCTGGCCGTTCGCGACCTGCTCGTCGAGGATCTCGATGGCCGCCTCGAACTCGGCGTCGCCCCAGTCGCCCGAGATGTCGACGCCGTTCTGCAGCATGAGGAGGCCCATCGTGTCGCGCATCTCGGAGAGCACGCCCACGCGGCCCTTCAGCTCGGCGTTCCAGAGGTCCTCGACCGACTTGAGGCCGCCCGGCACCTTCTCGGTGTTCCAGCAGATGCCGGCGAAGCCGCCCTGCCAGGGCAGGGAGTGCTTGCGCCCCTCGTCGAAGTCCGGGTTCTGCAGCGACGGGGTGAGGTTCGCGAGGTTCGGGATGTTGCCGTGGTCGAGCTCCTGCGTGTACCCGAGGCGGATCCAGCGCGACACCATCCAGTCGGTGAGGCAGACGGTGTCGGCGCCGATGTCCTGGCCGAGCGCGAGCTGGTCCTTCACCTTGCCGTAGTACGTGTTGTTGTCGTCGACCGCGACCTCGTAGTTGACCGAGATCCCGGTCTCCTCCTCGAACGCGACGAGCGTCGGGTAGTTGCCCGCGTCGTCCTCGTCGATGTACGCGGCCCAGTTGGCCCAGTTGAGGGTCTTGTCGGTCTCGGAGACGTCGGCCGCGGCCGTCGGACGGGCCTGCCCGCCGCCGGTCGAGCACGCGGCGAGCGCGAGCGCGGACGCGCCGGCCGCGCCGCCCGCGAGGAGCGATCGGCGGGTGAGCTGGGACTGTCGCGCCTGGGAGATCAGGGCGCGGATGACGGGGTCCTGGGGCAGGGGTCGGCTGGTCACGCGGGGGCTCCTCATCGGCTTCGATGTTCGTGCAGGGGTGCGAAGATGATGCCACACTGCGTGGCAGAAATCACGGGATGATGACCGAATCGTTAATTTCTCGCGCCGGATCGCACGGAATCAGTATCGAGAGGTCGCTTCCACGCGCGGAATCAGTCGTCGGGCCCGATCCACGAGCACCGGACGGCGTCGCCCTCGGGCGGGATGACCCAGCACTGCCGGCGAGGGTCGTCGAGGAGCGGCGGAGGACCGCCCTCCCGGGCGAGCGCTCGGTACTCCACCGGCCCGCCGTGGATCACGATCGTCGCCCGCCCTCGGGCCTGCACGGCCAGCGCCCAGTTCGCCGCCCAGGACTCCGCGTCGCCGATCACCAGGCGCGGGCGAGCCGACGCGGCGGCGCCCTGCAGCACCATGGCCGCACGGGCCGCGGCGTCCGGTCCGTCGCCGAGCAGGACGATCTCGCCGTCGGGGCAGTCGCCGAGGAGCGCCGTCGCGTCGGCCCGCGGCGTGGCCGAGCAGATCGCGGTGAGCGGATGCCGCGCCGGCTCGTAGCGCGGCGGCCTCCGCGGAGGACGTGACCCCGGCGCGGGCGCCGCGACGAACTGCGCCCGGAGCCCTCGCCACTGGCCGGATCCGGCAGGCGGGTCCGGCTCCCAGAGCGCGCCCTCCCCGCCCGCGTGCACGAGGTCCGCGCGTGACGCGTGCCGCAGCAGCGCGGACGCGCGGAATCCGTCCCGGAGACCCGGCCCGAGGCCCGCGAGACGGGCCGACGAGGCGATGACGGCCGTGTCGGTCCCCCGGACGGCGCGCAGGAGCCCCTCGACGCGAGCGAGCCCGGCGAACCGGGCCTCGTCGGGCCAGGCCGCGAACCGCTCGTCCAGGTCGTCGAGCACGACGAGTCGCGGCAGGCCGTGCCCGGCGTCCGACGCGTGCTCGAGCTCGGCGAGCGCATCCCACACGGCGCTTCGCGGCCCCTCGACGCGGAGCACCGCCTCGGCTCCGGAGGCGCGCGACACCTGTGCGGCGACGGCGTCGAGGAGCGAGGTCCGGCCGGAGCCTGGCATGCCGAGCACGATGAGCGGTCCGTCGGCCGCGGGGTTCCACGACACGGCGAGCCGCCGCTGCCGGTCGGGGTCGTCGGCGACGCCGAGGAGCAGGCCGCCCGGCTCGTCGGTCGCGGTCGCGGTCGCGATCGGGTCGCCGAGCACGCCGCCGACCGCGTCGAGGGAGAGGGACCGCGGCAGCGGGTCGAGCCAGGGACGCCGGGGCGGCGCGACATCCGCGTGGCGAGCGGTCCCCAGCCTGATCGAGCGGTCGTCGACGATCGCGGACTGGAACCGGACGGCGCGTCCGTCGCCCGGATCGGCGACCGCCCTGCCCGGAGAGCCCGCGTCGAGCTCCGCCGCCCCCTCGGTGCCGACGACGGCGAGGCTGTCGGCGCGGTGGAGCACCCGCAGGGACACGCGGATGCCGCAGTTGGCCGTCACGCTCTCGCGCACGACGCCGTTGGGACGCTGGGAGGCGAGCACGAGGTGGACGCCGAGCGATCGGCCGCGCGCTGCGATGTCGGCGATCACGGGCCCCAGGTCGGGGAACCGCTCGACCATGGCCTGGAACTCGTCGACCACGACGACGAGGCGCGGCAGGACGACCTCGGCGTCGAGCTGCGCGAGCTCGCGCGCACCCGCGCCGGCCAGCACGTGCTCGCGGTGGCGGAGCTCCGCGCGGAGGCTCGCCACGGCCCGATCCGCCTCGGCCGCGGCGAGGTCGGTCACCACGCCGGTCACGTGCGGGAGGTTCGCGACCGGCGCGAAGGCCGCGCCGCCCTTGAAGTCGACGAGCAGGAAGGCCACCCGGTCGGGCGGGTGGATCGCGGCGAGCGCGGCGACCCAGGTCACGAGGAACTCGCTCTTCCCGCTGCCCGAGGTTCCGGCGACGAGCGCGTGCGGCCCGGCGGCGAGGTCGAGTTCGAACGGTCCCCCCTCGCCCATTCCCACCGGCACCCGGAGGTGCGAACGGTCCGTGCGCTCCGACGGGGAGAGCTCGAGTTCCGACAGCCCGACCCTCGCGGGGAGCGGCGCGACCCGTCCGAGACCGGCGCGCTGCGCCGCCACGGCGACGCGATCGGCCCACGCCCCCGCCTCCGCCGCGCTCATGAGCTCGGGGGCCACGACCGCGGGCACGGCGCCGCCCACGACGGCGCGCCCGCGCGACCCCAGCTCGACCACCGTGGCGAGACCCGGCGGCAGGTCGGCGCCCGTCGCCGCCACCACGATGCGCACGTGGTCCTCCCGTTCCGGCGCCACGCAGCCCGGCGAGCCCGCATCGACGACGCGGAGCCGGCCCGGGGCGGCCGTCGCCGCATGCGGCAGCGCCGCCGACCACGCCCAGTCCGGGGTCGCGGGCGCGTCGATCGCGAGTCGACCGGGCGGGACCGCATCGGCGCACTGCACGACCGCCGCCCGCGCGGCGGCGAGTGCGAGCCCGCGGGGTCCGACGAATCCGAGCCCGCCCGCGGTGTCGGCGGTGCACGGCGCGTCGCGCAGCCACGTCGCCTCGCGGAGGAGCGCGGCGTCGGCGTCGTCTGCGGGCCTCCCCTCGACGCGCACCCGGCTCGGGATCGTCCCGGCGCCGATGACGACGTGGCCCGGGACGTTCGACCGCCACGCGGGGACGCCGCGCTCGACGATCCGGCGGGCGCCGGGCCACGCCCGTCGCGCGGCGTCGCGCTCGAGCTCGTGCCTGAGGGCGATCTCGTCGCGCAGGCGCGCGAGCGCGCGCGCCCGGTCGGCCGACGCGCGCCGGCGCTCGCGCCGGGCCTGACGGCGGGCGTCGAGCACGGACGCGACGGCGACGAGCGGGCCGAGCGCCGCGAAGAGGAGCGCGAAGGTCGAGCCGGTCACCGACCAGATGAGGACGGCACCCGCGACGGGGGCGGCCGAGGCGATCCACGGGAACCCCACTCGCCGGGGCTCGGCCGGATGCGGCGGCAGCGCGAGCGGGACGAGGCCGGGCGAGGGCTGGGCTTCGGACACCGGACCACCTCACCACGCCGTCGCCGGAGCCGCGGCCCGGACGGCGCTCATCCTCCGCCGCGGCAGCGACCCGCGATTGGGGAGGACGGGTCAGGCGACGGTGAAGGCCTGCTCGCCGATCTCCACCCGGCTCCCTCGCGGCACGAGCACGCGGCGACCGGGCTCGCACCGCACGCCGCCCTCGCCGGGGCGGCGCACGACCGTGCCGTTCGACGAGAACCGGTCGGCGACCCACAGCCGGCCGTCGTGCTCGCCGAACTCGAGGTGCGTCTTCGACACCGACAGGCCGCGATCGACGATCTGCACGAGGTGGGAGAACCGTTCCCCGGGCTGGGGCATGGGGCGGCGGCCGACGAGGCCGGTACCGGACACGGTGACGACCTCGCCGGTCGTGAAGCGGAGTTCCCAGGTCGCGGGCTCCGGCTGCGGGATGCCGGCCTGCGGCTCCGACGGCCGGGCCGGCGCGGCCGGCTCGCCCGGCCACGCACCGGGGCCGGCCGACTGCGGCGGGATCGCGACCGCCTCGGGCGGCGCCGTGATCGGCCGCGCGGTGGGCGGCGCGGTCGGGCCCGGAGCGCCGGGGACCGGGATGCTGATCACGCCGCTCTCGGAGCGGTGCATCACGGAGGTGTCGCCCGGGCGCGGGTCGACGGGGCGGCGGGATTCCGGCGTCGCCGAGGTCGAACTGCCGCATTCGCCGCAGAACATGGCGCCTTCGGGCAGGTCAGCGCCGCAGATCCGGCAGGTCACGAGCCGCCTCCCTCCGGCTGCCAGCGTACCGGCCGAACGACGCGAGCGAGACGGCGGCCCGGAGTCGCTGCCGCCACGTCCGGGGCGCGGCCATCCGCTGCTGCAGATCGTCGACGGCATCCCAGACCCGCTCGTCGTCGCCCTCGCCCGGACCGCCCGGCGCGAAGACCGCGCGGTCGACGACGGACGCCAGCACCAGCGGCCCGAGGTCGCCGACCGTGGCGGCCTGCTCGGCGCGCGTCGCGCCCGAGGCGACCGGGTAGCCGTAGTCCGCCGCGGTGTCGGCGAACTCGCGCCATCCGCCTTCGATCCGCTCGACCGACGTGGGCGCCCGCCGTCGCAGGCGGCGCCGGCGGGCCTTCGCCAGCACGACCGCGAGGAAGGGGCTCGAGGCGAGCAGCAGCACCGACAGCCCGATGCCGACGACGCGCGCCACCGCGAGCAGGGCGTCGAGCCACGCGGGTCCGTCGTCGTCGCGATCGTCGTCGCCCGAGTCCGGCTCGACGACGAGGTCCTCGATCGGCGTGCGGTCCTCGGGCGGCGGCAGGGCCGACTGGGGACGCGACACCACGGTCGGCTCATCGGGCTGGCGTTCGGGGATCTCGCGCGGCTCCGGATTCGGGTCGACCTGGATCCACTCGCCGCTGCTCGCCTGCACCTCGATCCACGCCTGCAGGTCGTCGCTGCGGAGTACGCGGGCGCCGTCCTCCACGACGCCGCTCCCCTCGCCGGGCGCGTATCCCACGACGACGCGGGCCGGGAACCCGATCGAGCGGGCCATGAGGGCCGCCGCGACGGCGTACTGCTCGCCGTCGCCGAGCATGGGCTTGACGCTCGCGAACTCTCCGATCCGGTCGAGCGAGTGACCCGAGCGGCTGGGCTCGTCGTCGCCGACGCCGTGGCTCACGTAGCCCTGCGTACGGAAGCCCTCGATCGCCTTCGCGAGCCGCAGGCCCGGCGGATCGGACGCGGGAGCCCAGGAGTCGAGGAGTCGGAGCAGGTCGTCAGGTGCCTCGGGGCCCTCGGGCAGCACCGCACCGCCCGGCTGCAGCGTCGCGAGGTCGACGTCGTCGACGGATGCCACCGACCACGCCCGGTACCGATCGCCCTCCCGCAGGCCCGAGCGCACCCCGCCGGTCCCGGTCACGTCGTTGTAGTGGAACTCCTCCGCGAGCGCCTCGGCGCGTGCCGACGCCGGCATGAACCGGATCCGCTCGAGGAGGCCGATCCCGGGAACCCACACGTCGTCGTAGCCCAGCACCTCGACCTCGAGCTCGACCGGGCGCCCCGGCGTACCCGACTGGTCGAGCCGGTACGGCAGCCTCGTGAACTGGCCGGATGCCGCGGAGCGATCGGCTCCGCCCACGGAGTAGACCACGCCGTCGTACGTGTCGAGCGTCGCGACGCGGATGCCGGCGCCGTCGGGAAGCCCGCGCACCGCGAGCATCGGCGTCGCGGCTGCATCCGGTTCGAACGCGCGCCGGAACGCGGCGAGCGGGCTGTCGTAGTCGTCGGGCTGGAACGGGGGCTGGAGCTGCGCCCGCACGACCTCGCGCGGGCCGGGCGGGACGACGAAGGCGGCGGCGGTCGCCCCGACGAGCGCGACGGCGACGAGCGCGGTTGCACCCACGATGCGTCGCACCCCGGCCAGGGCGGCGTCGGCGGGCCGCTCCCCGAGGACGGAACGGTGGGAGGCGATTCCGACCCGGGCGAGCCACGCCACGCAGGTCACGAGGAACGCGACGCCGGTCTGCACGGCCAGTTCGTCGTGCACGACCCCGAGCGCGATGCCCGCGACGAGCAGCAGCGCCGGCGGGAGTGCTGCGGCAGCGGGCCGCGAGGTCCGCAGCGCGATCGTCACCGCGGCGGTCGAGGCGACGAGCCCGAGGAGGAACGGCGGCACGAGCAGTGCCTGGTAGCTGCCGACCGGCACGGCGATGGTCACGAGCTGCTTCCACGACAGGGCCGTTCCCGCGACGAGCTCGACGAGCCCCTCGGCCGTCGGGAGCACCGTCGCGAACGATCGGCCCGGCACCGCGACCGGCACGCCGAGCACGAGGTAGGCGGATGCCACGCCGACCACGACGGCCCACGACGGGAGGTTGCGCACGGCCCCCACCACGGCCAGCGTCGAACCCGCGACGATCGCGACCGCCGCCGCGACGAGGAACGCCGCGCTCTCGTAGACGGGCCACCAGGGCACCATCCCGGCGGCGGTCATGCCGGCGACCATCGCGACCGTGACCAGGGCCGACACCGGCCCGGACGCCCGCCCGATCCGGCCGACGCCGAGGCGCCCGCCGGCGCGGGGCGCACGCGATGCGCCTCCCGGCCGCTCGGGTCCGATGCGCTCGCTCATGACACCGACGCCGTTCTCGCGACCATCGACCGCAGGTCCTCGAGGTAGCCGACGGAGAACACCGAGAGCGCGCCGATCGCACCGGCCGCGGCCTCGCCCTCCGCGGCGCAGCGCACGACCACGCCCTCGACGCCCGCGGGCAGCCGCGAGGCCGCCTGCCGCAGGTCGGCGACCGGACGTGCCCCGCCGGTCACCAGGAACACGAGCGACACGCCGCTCACCGACTCGGAGGCCGATCGCACCGTCTCGGCGAGGCCCGCGGCGCGCGCGTCGGTCTCGACGAGGCAGAGGGCGTCGAGCAGCCGGTCGCGCGAGGCGGTCGGCAGTTCGCGCATGCCGGCTCCCGCCCGGCCCTCGCCGGCGCCGGCGCCGCGTCGCGGATCACGGGCCTGCCCGGACGCGATGAAGCTGATGCCGCGACCGTCGCGGATCGCGCGGGCGCCCAGGGAGCCCGCGACGCTCACGGCGAGCTCGAAGTCCTCGCCGTCGCCGTACGCGTCGGCCGCGAGGTCGAGCACGACCATCATCCGGCTGCGGCGGGTCTCCTCGAACTGCCGGACCATGAACGTGCCGGTCTTCGCGGAGCTGCGCCAGTGGATGAACCTGCGGTCGTCGCCGGGCTGGTACTCGCGCAGCGCATGGAACGCGATGTCGCTCACGGTCAGGTCGCGCGTCGGGGTGCCCTCGAGATCGCGGAGGTAGCCCGTGCTGAGCGGCGACACCGCGATCGTGCGGGGGTGCACGTGCAGCATCCGCACGCCGGACCACTCGATCTCGCGGCGCATCAGCCCGATGGGGTCGGCGCGGACCGTCTGCACGGGTCCCACGGGGACGACGCCGCGGCGACGGGTCGGAATGGCGACGCGCTCGTCGAACACGGCGTCGTGCGCGAGGGGCGGCAGCAGCTTCGCCACGACGCGGTCGCCGACGGGCAGCTCGAGTCGCGCCGCCGCGAACCGCCGGCGGCCGGGGTTGCGCACGACGAGTCGCGCCTCGGCCTCCTCGCCGACGGCGACCCGGTCGACCGGAAGCGAGAGGTCGATGCTGCCCGCCCCGCGTCCCGCGAGGTGGGCCGACGCGAGCACGACGAGCAGCGCGAGGCCCCACCCCACGACCACGAGCTCGCCCCAGCCCCAGCCGTATCCGACGACGAGCGCGGCGATCGCGCCGGCCACGACCCCCCAGCCGAGCCGCGTGACCACGCCCCGCGCCGCCTCGGTCCAGCGCGTCCAGACCGCCGCCGCACGCCGCGCCGCGGCGACGCCGCGCCCGATCACGACCGCGAGCAGGCCCGCCTCGGCCGCCTCCTCCGGGATCGTGGAGCGGGTCTGGAACGTCACCCGGCCTGCCTCGCCGACGGCGGAGGCGTCTCGATGAGCACCTGCGCGATCATGTTCGAGGCCGTGACGCCGTCGAACTCCGCCTCGGGATCGAGGATCAGCCGGTGGGCGAGGACCGGCTCGGCGAGCGCCTTCACGTCGTCGGGGACGACGTAGTGGCGTCCGCGGCCGGCCGCGTGGGTCTTCGCCGCGCGCACGAGCGCGAGCGCACCGCGCACGCTCACGCCGAGCCGCACCTCCGTCGCCGTGCGCGTCGCATCCACGAGCCTCGACACGTAGTCGTGGATGGTCGGGTCGACGTACACCGTCCGCGCGAGCGCCGCCATCCGCACGATCTCGGCCGCGTCGAGGCGCGGTTCCACGCGCTGCTCGTGGGCGCGCTGGTCGGTGCCCTCCAGGATGCGGATCGTCGAGGCATGGTCGGGGTAGCCGATCGAGGTGCGCATGAGGAAGCGGTCGAGCTGCGCCTCGGGCAGCCGGTAGGTGCCGGCCTGCTCGACGGGGTTCTGCGTGGCGATCACCATGAACGGGCGGCCCGCCGGGTGGGTCTGGCCGTCGACGGTGACCTGGCCCTCCTCCATGACCTCGAGGAGCGCGGACTGCGTCTTCGGGCTCGCGCGGTTGATCTCGTCGGCCAGGACGATGTTCGCGAAGATCGGTCCGGGGTGGAACTCGAACGCGCCCGTTCGCTGGTCGTAGACCGACACGCCCGTGATGTCGCCGGGCAGCAGGTCGGGCGTGAACTGGATGCGGTTGCTCGTCCCGTCCACGGACTGCGCCATCGCCCGTGCGAGCGAGGTCTTCCCGGTGCCCGGCACGTCCTCGAGGAGCAGGTGGCCCTCGCTGAGGAGGGCCGTGAACGCCAGGCGGATGACGCGGTTCTTGCCGAGCAGGACCTCCTCGACCGCGCCGACCAGCCGATCGAGGTCCGCGGCGAACCGGGTGGCGTCCTCGGGGGTCATGGTCATGCGTGCTCCCTGCGAGTTCATCGGGCCTCGAATCTCGCGGTGACGCCCGCGACCTCAACATCCAACCAGACGCGATCGCCCGCACTCGCCCCGGGCACCTGGCACGACGTGGCCGACTGCGCCGGCCGGCCCGCGGACTCGCCCGCGAGACCGCACCGGTACGCGGTCGGGAGTCCGCCGTTGGCGGGATCGGCCGTCCAGGTCCAGGTCGCCTCGGCGGGGTCGTAGGCGCGACCCGGCAGCGCGAACGTGAGCGAGGGCGACTCGCCCCCCGGCTGGGTCTGCGACCAGGGGCCGCACGATCCCCACACCGTGCACGCCCGCACCTGGAATCGCGCGGTCTCGCCGAAGGGCCGGTTGAGGAGCGCTCGCAGCCAGCCGGAGCCGCTGAACTCGCGCGCCGTGCCGACTCGGACGCCGTTCGCGTCGACCGCGATGATCTGGAGGCGCCGCGTGCCGGCCTCGACGTCGGAGACGTAGCGGTCCCAGGTCTCCGCGTTGAGCCAGTCCATGGTGCTGTCGACCCCCGTGACGCCGCCGGGAGCGGGACGGACGACGGTGCTGGCGACGGCGGTGTGGACGCAACCGGCGCGGTTGAAGCCCCACACGACGAACGAGTAGCGGGCGGACTCGGTGGACGTGCCCGTGAACGACACGCTCGAGACATCCGGACCCACGCGCACGACCTCGGCCACGGTGCCGCCGGCGCTCGGCGCGACCACGGTGCCGGGTGCCGGCTGCGTCACCGAGCACGCCTGGGCGCCCGACGGGACGGACGACTCGCCCTCCACGAGCCGCTCGACGTAGTACCCGCCCATGGCGTCGCCGTTGCCCGCGAACGGCGTCCACGACACCACGACCGCGCCGGCGGCGGGATCGGCGTCCACGGCGATGTCCCCCGGGATCGGGGCGCCGAACGGGGTCCCGGTCGTCGTCGCCTCGGTCCACTGGGCGAGCGCCGGGAACGCGCCGTTCCGGGCGCTCACCGCCACCGCGGCGCTGCTGCCGTTGGCCAGCTGCTGCGACTCGGTGGCGCAGACCGATGCCGTGCAGACCCGCGATGCCGAGACCTCCACGGGCGAGCCGGCCACCGAGACGACGTACCTGTCGACCGGACTGCCCGAGCCGGCCGGCACGGGCGCCCACTCGATCCGGAGCCGGCCGTCGAGGGGCAGGGCCCGCAGGCCGCCCGGCGGCGCGGGGATCACGTCCGACCAGACGGGCGTGGGCAGCTCGGCGGGGTCGGAGAGGCCGATCCCGTTGCGCGCCTGGATCCGGACCCGGACCGCCGAGCCCGGACCGTTGCCGGGCGTCGCGACCGTGCACGTCGTCGCGGCGCACTCGGTCGCACCGACCTCGCGGCCGTCGCCGGGGTCGAGGAGCGAGATCCGGTAGCCCTCGATCGGCGAGTTGTTGAACGCGCCGGCGCCGAAGGCGACGTCCACGGTCCCGTCGCCGAATCCCGTGAGGCGCGCGTCGGTGACCGGGTCCGGCCGGTCCTGGACCGAGACGGTGACCGTCCCCCAGGCGAACCGGCTCCGGTCGCCGGTCGCATCGGCCACCTGGTACTGCACGGCGGTGTTGATCGGCGCCGCGCCCTCGGACACCGTGACGGACAGCCGGGACCGGTCGGCGCTCGGCGTGATCGCGACGCCGGAAGGGAGGTTCCCGGCGTCGAGGCCCCGCACCGCGACGACCCGGAGCGGCGTGTCCGGGAAGGGGTTGCCCGCCGCGTCGTTGGCGAGCACGTCGACGGTCGTCGTCCGCCCGCGCGGTGCGATCGCCGTGTCGGCGGCCGGTTGCGCGATGGGCCGCGTGGAGGGGACGACCCGCAGCTCGATACGCCCCGGCGTGCCCTCGACGGGACCGTCGGCCACGCCGATCGTGACCGATTCGCCCGTCCCCTGCTGAGTCGACTCCGCGGCGCGGACGCGCAGGTCGCCGCCGTCGATCGCGACGTCGAATCCCGGCGGCGCCTCGCCGACGATGCGGAAGGCCAGCTCGGCGTCGGATCCGTCGTCGGGCCGGTTGGTGAGGCGCTCGAGCGCGATCGTCCGCGACTGGCCGGGCTCGAAGTCGATGACGCCCCCGACGAACGTGGGCGGCTGGTCGTCGGTCGGGCGGACGTCGATCGGGATGACGATCGTGCCGGTCCGCCCGTCGGGGTCGTCGGCCGAGTCGCCGTCGGTCACGGTGAACGAGATGGAGGCGGGCCCGAAGTAACCGGGCTCGCTGCGGAAGCGCAGCGTGTCCTCGTCGACGACGAGGTCGGTGCCGTCGGCGTGCGAGGCCCGCACGCTCGCGGCATCGGTCAGTCGCACGGGTCGGCCGGATGCGGCCACGACGTGGTCCTCGAGCTCGAGCACGACCTCCTCACCGCTCTCGACGCGCACGGGCGGCGCATCGCGGCGCAGCTGCGGCAGCGCGTCGTCGCGACCCGGGACCCAGATGAAGGCGAGCGCGCGGAGGTCCGGGTCGTCCGGGTGGCCGACCGCGTAGGGGACGATCCGCCGCCGGTCGCGGACCTCGACCTCGATCGTCCCCCGACCGGTGACGCGGGCGCCGTCCTCGTGCCCCTCGACGAGCGAGACCGAGGCGTCGCGGTGGTCGGCGTCCGCGATGAAGACGTCGTCGAGGACGTCGACCTCGACCTGCTCCTCCTCGAGCACGTCGCTCAGGCTGAGGACGACGTCGGCGGCCTCGGGTCGGATGAGGGGCGCATCGGCTCGCGCGTCGACGCGGAGGAACGCGGTCGTCGACCCGAGCCGCTCGTTCTCGACGGTGTAGATGAAGCTGTGGTCGGCGTCGCCCTCGGGCACGTCGACGCGGATGACGTCGCCGTCCGCCTCGGCGGTCGCGGTGCCGGTGTTCGACTCCACGTCGGCGATGACGAGCTCGCCGCCGTCGGGGTCGGAGTCGTTGGCGAGCACCCGGACGGCGAGCGAGCGGCCGGGCCGGACGGTGATCCGGTCGTCCACCGCCACCGGGGCGCGGGCACCGTCGAGGCCGGGCGCGATGCCGACTCGCACCACGCCGGTCGCGCGGGCCCCGAGCGCGTCGACGACCGCGTACTCGAACGTGTCCGTTCCCGCCGAGTACTCCCCCGCCTGGTACTCCAGCCAGTCGGTCCCTCGGTCGACGACCGCGCCGCGTTCGGGGTTCGACTCCTGACCGAGCAGCTGGACGGAATCGCCGTCCGGGTCCACTCCGCCGAGCGGGATGGGGATCCGGACGGTGTCGCCGGCGAGCACGCGGGCCGCGGCGGTCGCGGGGACGGGGGGCGAGTTCGTCTCCGCGTCGGCCTCGCGAACGGTGATGACGACGGATGCCGTGGCGTTCTGCCCGTCGGGGCCAGTGACGCGGTACGACGCCTCGAAGACGCCGGGCTCGTCGGGCGCCTGGAAGCGGAGCCGGTTCCCGGCTGCGAAGAGCAGGCCGGACGACGGGCGGGTGACGAGTTCGGGATCGAGTTCCAGCGGGTCGCCGTCGGGGTGCGCGTCGTTGTCGAGGACCGGGATGTCGACCACGTCGCCGGTGCGCGCGGAGGCGGTGTCCGGCGCCGCGACCGGCGGTTGCGGCGTGGCGGGCGGCGGGACCTGGACGACCGTGACGGTGCCCTCGGCGTCCGCGAGCCCGTTGCTCACGCGGTAGCCGAACCGTGCGGAGCCCTGCTCGAGCGGCCGCGTCAGGCTGACCCGGAGCATGCGGTGGTCGATCACCTCGACCCGGACGCCCGGGTCGTCGGGCGCCTCGCCGGGACCGGTGATCACGAGCAGCCCGCCCGTCGGGTCGATGTCGCCGGCGAGGACGTCGACCTCCATCGGCTGGTCGAGCCGCAGGAAGGCGGTGTGCGGCACGGTGATCGGCGTCGTGTCGCGCTCCGGCGGCGCCGCCACCTCGACGCGCACGCTGCCCGTGGCGGTCTGGTCCCCGTCGGTCACGGTGTACTCGAGGAAGTGCGTGCGGACGGCTGCGCTCGAGAACCGGAAGGTGCCGTTGTCGAAGTCGGGAGCGAGCTGGGCCTCGGGCTTGGCCGGAACCGCCGAGAGCCGTGCCTGCCCGGAGCCGCCGCGCACGTGGCGCAGCGGCTCCAGCCGGATCTCCTCGCCGGCGGTGGCGAGCGCGACGAACGACTCCGCGACGAGCGGCGCCTCGCCCGGCGCGCGGACGTCGATGCGCAGCGTCCCGGCTCCGTCGTCGCGGCCGTCCGACACGATGAGCGCCACGCGGCGCTCGGAGCCCTCCCCGCCGCGCTCGTCGAAGACGACGACGCCTTCGGCGGTCGAGGTCGCGTCGTCGGGCGAGGCGGTCGAAGCGCTGCGCAGGAACATCGGGTCGCCGTCGGGGTCGACCCATTCGCCGAGCACGGCCGTCGTCACCCGCCCGCTGGACTCGACCACCCCGCGGGTCGGCCGCACCTGAGCCGGCGGCCCGTTCTCGTCGGGCGCCCGCACGGTGACGCGCGCGACCGCCTGGGCGACGCCGCCGCGGCCGTCGTCGATGTCGTAGCGGATGTCGAACGAGCCCGCCGCGCGGTCGTCGAGCGTCAGCTGCAGCTGCTGCCGCTCGGACACGAGGTCGACGCGGACGCCGTCCGGGAGGTCGCCCGACGCGGCGGCGACCACGAGGACGTCGCCGTTCGCGTCGTAGTCGTTGAGCAGCACGGGCAGGAGCGTGGCGCGGCCCGGCCGCGCGCCGAACTCGTCGTCGACCGCGACGGGCGGCACCTGGCTCTTCTCGGTCGTGACGCGCGATTCCGGGTCGTTCTGCTCGACTTGCCGCTCGTCGCGCTCGACCGCGAGCAGTTCCTCCCAGTTGTCGATGAGCTCGTACCGGCCCGAGGCCGCCCAGGTCGCGCCGGACTGCGGGTCGTTCAGGACGAGCGCGTCGCCGTTGGCGAGGAATCGGGGCCCCTCGCCAGCGATGCGGCGCTCGAGCGGGAACTCCCGGCCCTCGCGGTCGTCGCCGCACGCGCGCCAGGCGGTGCCGCCGCCCCAGGCGGCGTGGACGCATCCGCCGTGGAGGATCGGCGCTGCGGGAACGCCCCGCCGGCCGTCGACGAGCACGGTCGGCGCGCCGCCGTCGAAGCCGACCTCGACGAGGCGTTCGCGGGTGGCGATCAGCACTCCGTCGCCCGCGAGCGAGGGCCGCTGCAGCACCGCTCCGTCGGCGCCGGACACGAGTCCCGCGAGGTCGACCGTCCGGCCCTCGAGGTGGAGCCGGCGCGCGCCCGCGTCGAGCACCGCCCAGCGGCCGCCCACCGACGTCACCTGCACGTCGCCGTCGCGGTCGATCCCGTCGAGCTGCCACTCCTCGACGACGGCGTCGGGTGCGTCGGCGCCGACCAGCGTGATCTCCCCGGTCGAGGGCGTGAACCCGAACACGCGGCCGGACTCGTCGACGGACACCACGGACTCCGCGCCGAACTCGAACGCCGGCTCGCGCTCGCTGAGGAAGCGTCCGAACTCCTCGACGGGCTGGACCCACAGGTCGCCGTCGGCCGTGATGACGACCCGGTCGCCCGCGAGCGCGACCTCCGTGCCGGTCGGCGGCACGGCGACCGTGTCGGCGACCGTCGCGGTCGCCGGGTCGACGATGCCGACGCTCGCGCGGTCGCGGTCGAGGACGAGCACCGTGGACCCGCCCTGCACGACCTCGGGGCGCGTGCCGCCCGCCTCGACGACGGCGTTGAGCTCGTGGACGGCCGTGTTGGCGCGACCGACCGACTCGTAGGCCTCGTTCGCGACCCACACCGCGGCGTCGCCGAGGTCGACCCGCTGGGCGGTGTAGCCCCCCGACGCGACCGCCACGCCGGCGACCACCGCGACGACGACGCCCACCGCGCCGGCGGTGAGCAGGGGCGCCCGGCGGGTGCGCCAGAGCTCGGCGGCGTCGATCACGGCGCGTCCGCTTCCAGGCAGCGTTCGACGCTCGGCGCGCCGGTCCGACCGTCACGCGTCACCGCGACGCTCACGCACACGGGCCCGTCGCCCTCGGCGGGGACGGCGGCCACGGACTCGCGCTGGGGCGGGCGATCGTCGCCCCCCACGCTCACGACGTAGGTGTCGCCCTGCCGGAGTCCCGGGTCGTCCCACGTGAACACCACGTTCCCGCCGACGACCTCGGCGCGGACGTCGGTGACGACCGGGATAGTGGCCGCGCCGCGGGCGACCGTCAGCAACCCCGCGGCCACGAGTCCGACGAACACCGCAGCGGCGACGCCGACGCCCCACATGAGGCGACGGGGCGTGGGCGGGGCCGTGCTCCTGCGGCCGTTCGCTCCGACGCCGTCGACGGCGCCCCGCGAGCGGGAGTCGGCGCTCGCCGCGCCGAGGCGCGCCGCGGACGACCGGCGCCGGCGCGAACGCGACGCCGCGGCATCCGCGGAACTGCCGGCGCCCAGCCGGGTGCGCTCGTCGAGGTCGACGGCGGTGGCGATCGCCCAGTCGTCCATCGCGACCTCGAGCGGGGTCTGCGGAAGGCTGAGCTCCTCCTCGACGGCCTGCAGGTCGCGGATGAACTCGAGCGCGCCGGCCTGGCGGTCGGCGGGCCGCTTGGACATCGACCGCGCGAGCACCGCCTCGAGGCTGCGGGGAACGTCGGGTCGGCCCGTCGGCGCGAGCCTCGCACGTTCGATGCGGCTCACGAGCGCCATCGTGCCGTTGTCGCCGCCGGGCACCTCGAACGGACTGCGCCCGGCGAGCAGCGAGTACACGGTCGCGCCGAGCGACCACACCTCGCTGGCCACCGTGCCCGAGACGTCGTCGAGCAGCACCTCGGGCGCCGACCACGGGATGGAGAGCCCGACCGCGTCGCTCGCCTCGGCCTGGCCGAGGGTGGCCGCGATGCCGAAGTCGGCGAGCACCGGGTGCCCGTAGGCGGTGGTGAGGATGTTCGAGGGCTTGATGTCGCGGTGGAGCACCCCCTGGCGGTGCGCCGTCTCGATGGCGCTCGCGATGCGCACGCCGATCGAGAGCACCTCGGCGATCGGCAGCTGCACCGCCCGGTACCGCTGCCCGAGCGTCGCCGAGCAGTACTCCATGACGAGGTATGGCCGGCCGTCGGCGGCGACGCTCGCCTGGTAGACGGTGAGGATCGACGGGTGGCTCGAGAGCTGGGCCATGAGGTTCGCCTCGGCCTGGAACATGCGCCGCACCTCGTCGTTCACGACCTCGGCGAGCAGGACCTTCACGGCGACGAGGCGGCGCGGCATGTTCTGTTCGTACAGGAACACGTCGGCGAAGCCGCCGGCTCCGAGCACCCGGATGAAGGAGAACCCGGGGAGGTTCGGCGGCGTGGACGGCAGTCGCCTCGTCACGTTCCTCCCTGCGGGCTCGGCACCGGCAGCATCTCCGGTGCGCGGCTCGCGCCCGGTGCATCGCCCCATTGTAGGTCCGCGGATCGCACGTGGCGCGGTGGGTCAGGACGGGTCCGGCTCGCCCCGCGCGGGCCGCTCCACCCGCAGCACGTCGACCACGACGACCGTGATGTTGTCGCGTCCGCCGTTGCCGACGGCCGCTTCGACGAGCTGGCGGACGGCCTGCTCGGGCCGCCGCCCGGAGATCAGGAAGTGCCGGATCCCGTAGGAGGTGAGCTCCTTGGTCAGGCCGTCGGAGCAGACGAGCAGTCGCATCCCCTCCTCGAGCGCGATGGCGCGGTAGTCGGGGATGGGGGCCTCGTGGAAGCCGACGGCCCGCGTGATCACGTTCGAGTGCGGATGGGTGTCGGCCTCCTCGCGCGAGATCTGGCCGGCGTCGACGAGCTCCTGCACGATCGAGTGGTCGACGGTCAGCTGCTCGAGGACCCCTCCGACGAGCCGGTAGACGCGGGAGTCGCCGATGTTGAACACGATCCAGGCCGGCTGGTCGCCGATGACGCCGAGCGCGATGCCCGTGACCGTCGTGCCGCTGCCCTCGTCGGTGACGCCCGCGCCGCGGCCCATGTCCTGGACGGCGAGCTGCAGCGCGGCGTCGATGTCGGACGTGCCGATGGCGGCCTTGCCGCCGTGCTCGGCGAGCCGGGTGACGACCGCGGCGCTCGCGAAGTCGCCCGCGGCGTGACCGCCCATCCCGTCGGCCACGGCGAAGAGCGGCGCCTGTGCGACGAAGCTGTCCTCGTTGACCGCGCGGCGCAGGCCCGTGTCGGTGGCCGCGGCCCACGAGAGCGTGACCTCGGTGCCGTCCGGCAGCGCGACCCGGTGGCGGCTGTTGCCGTTGCCGATCTGCGTCACCTGGTCCGCCCCTGTCCGGTGGAGGTCATGCGTCGATGCCTCCGAGGTCGGGGAGGATCTCGACGATCGTATCCCCTCCGAGCTGGAGCGTCGTGCCCGCCGTGACCACGACCGACTCCCCCGGTCGCAGCCGCCGGACGCCCGCGGCCGAGGTGACGATGGTCCCGTTGGTGGAACGGAGGTCGGTGGCGACGACCCGGCCGCCCTCGCGCCGGAGCTCGAGGTGGGTCGCCGAGACGACCTCCGCCGGCGAGTCGACGCGCACGAGCTCGACCGCTCCGTCCGGCATCCGCGGCGCACTGGGGCTGCGGCCGAACACGACGGGGCGGTCGATGACGCCCGCCGGGCCGCCGACGACGCGGAAGGCGCTGGCGGGGATCGGCAGCTCGAGGGTGTCGCCCGGGTCGTCGGCGTCGCGCGCGGCGATGGTGTCGTCCTCGATGACGAGCTCGGGCCGCGGGACGCGCACCGTGCTCGTCGACCCGGACCGGGGGGCGGAGCGCACGGTGTCGGCGTCGTCGAGGATCGGCATGGGCGCGGTCGGCGGCGCGTGCCGCATCGATCGCACGGTGTCGGGTTCGGCCGCCCCGTCGAGCGGCGGTCGGCGCGCGAGCACGGTGTCGGCGTCGAGCGCGTACGGGTCCGCGCGGTCGGGCAGCTCGCGCCAGGCCCATTCGACGGCGGCGGCTCGGAACGACGCGCGTCGCGACGGCACCGCCTCGCCGGCAACGGCGGCGTGCCGCACGGCCTCGAGCGGCGAGCCCGCGGCGGCGATCCGCAGGCGCGTGACGGCCGAGAACTCCGCGAGGTGCCAGGGCGTGATCCCCCGCGCGTCGAGGCGACGCGATCCGCCGGGCGACGCGAGGTCGACGACCGCCCGGCCGCGGACCAGTGCCGTGATCGGGTCGCCTCCGCGCGCCCACCAGACGAGCGCGAGGTCCTCGATGCCCGCGTCCCCCATGGGGATGCGGGCGACGAGGTCCTCGACCTCGACGTCGTCGTCCCCGGCGAGGTCGGCGACCGCGCTCGTCACGCGGTCGGGCGCCGGCGCCGCCAGGGCGGCGATGAAGCGCGCGCCGACCACGACGTCCCATTGGGGCGCCTCGGGGTCGAGCCTGCTGCGCACTGCCCCGTCGACCATGCCGACCAGTCTCCCACCCCGCGGCGCCGTCGGTCAGCCGAGGAAGCTCATCACGTGCTTGACGCGCGTGTAGTCCTCGAACCCGTACTGCGAGAGGTCCTTGCCGTATCCGGAGTGCTTGAACCCGCCGTGCGGCATGTCGGAGACGAACGGGATGTGGGTGTTGATCCAGACGCACCCGAAGTCGAGGTCCCTGGCGAATCGCATCGCGCGGCCGTGGTCGCGGGTCCACACCGATGCGGCGAGCGCGTAGTCGACGCCGTTGGCCATCGCGATCGCCTCGCGCTCCTCGCGGAACGACTGCACGGTGAGGACCGGTCCGAAGATCTCGCGCTGGACGGCCTCGTCCTCCTGGCGGAGGCCCGTGACGACGGTCGCCTCCCAGAAGTAGCCGCGTTCGCCCTGCCGGCGTCCGCCGGTCGCGATGTCGGCGTGGTCCGGGAGTCGCTCGATGACGCCCGAGACGTTGGCGAGCTGGGTCGGGTTGTTGAGCGGGCCGTAGAACACGCCGTCCTCTCGGGGTCCGCCGGTCCGCGCGTTCGTCCGGGCCCGCTCGGCGAGGACGGTGACCAGCTCGTCGTGCACCGACTCGTGCACGAGCACCCGGGTCGCGGCCGTGCAGTCCTGGCCGGCGTTGAAGTAGGCGGCGGCGACGATGCCGTCGGCCGCATGCTCGAGGTCGACGTCGTCGAACACGATCGCGGGCGCCTTGCCGCCCAGCTCGAGGTGCACGCGCTTCAGGTCGGATGCCGCGGCGCGGGCGACCTCCATGCCCGCGCGCACCGAGCCGGTGATGGCCACCATCTCGGGCGTCGGGTGCTGCAGCAGGGCGGCGCCGGTGCCCCGGTCTCCGGTGACGACGTTGAGCACGCCCGCGGGCAGGAACTCGGCCGCGACCTCGGCGAGCTTCAGCGTGGCGAGCGGAGTCGTGTCCGACGGCTTCAGCACGACGGTGTTGCCCGCCGCGATCGCGGGGGCCACCTTCCAGACGGCCATGTTGAGGGGGTAGTTCCACGGCGCGACCTGACCGATGACGCCGATCGGCTCGCGGCGCACGAACGAGGTGTGGCCGGCGAGGTACTCCCCGGCGGACCGGCCCTCGAGGTTCCGAGCGGCGCCGGCGAAGAAGCGGAGCTGGTCGACGGACTGCATGATCTCGTCGGCGACCAGCGTGGCCCTGGGCTTGCCGGTGTCCTGCGATTCGAGGTCGGCGAACTCGTCGGCGCGAGTCTCCATGGCCTCGGCGAGCCGGAACAGCGCGAGCTGGCGCTCGGCCGGGGTCGTCCGCCCCCAGGTGTCGAACGCGCCCGCGGCGGCGGCGTAGGCCGCGTCGATGTCGGCCGCGTTCGAGATCGGCGCGCGTCCGTACACCTCCTCGGTCGCGGGGTCGACGAGGTCGAGCGCGTCGTCGCCTCGGGCATCGACGTACTCGTTGCCGATGAAGTTGCGCAGGGTCTCGGGCACGGGGTCCTCCGGTGGGCTGGGGCGGATGGCGCGCTCGGGCCCCGGCGGGCGCGTGCGCGGTCGCTCGCGATGCCGACCATGGTGCCATGCGGGCGCCGCGAGCGGAAGGGCGTTCACGATGGAATCCGTTGCGATTCGGGCACTGATCGACGGAATCGCTTGTGATCGGTGCGCCCGACTGTCATGATCGGACGCATGTCGAACGGCAATCGCGCGCTCAACCCTCGCCCGGTGCAACTCGACGACGTCTCCAAGGCGATCATCGAGCAGCTCCAGGCCGACGGCCGCCGCTCCTACGCCGACATCGGCAAGGCGGTCGGCCTGTCGGAGGCCGCCGTGCGCCAGCGCGTGCAGCGCCTCACCGAGGCGGGCGTCATGCAGATCGTCGCGGTGACCGACCCGATGCAGCTCGGCTTCACGCGGCAGGCGATGATCGGCATCCGCGCCACCGGCGACACGCGGGCGCTCGCGGAGGCGCTCGCGGACATCCCCGAGATCGACTACGTGGTGCTCACGGCGGGCAGCTTCGACCTCATGGCCGAGGTCGTGTGCGAGAACGACGACCAGTTGATCACGCTGCTGAACTCGCGCATCCGCAACCTCGACGGCGTCCAGACCACCGAGACGTTCGTCTACCTCAAGCTGCAGAAGCAGTTCTACAACTGGGGCACCCGCTGATCGCGGGCCGCCCGGAAGGAGATCCCGATGACCACCCTCGATGCAGTACCGGGCCTCGGCACGGCCGGCTTCGACGACGCCGCGCTGCAGCAGAAGGCGAAGGACCACCTCTGGATGCACTTCGCGCGCCAGTCCACGATGGAGGAGCACGGCGTGCCCATCATCACGCGCGGTGAGGGGCACCACATCTACGACATCCACGGGCGGAAGTACTTCGACGGCCTCTCCGGGCTGTTCGTCGTGAACGCGGGGCACGGGCGACGCCGCCTGGCCGAGGTGGCGGCGAAGCAGGCCGAGGAGCTCGCCTTCTTCCCGATCTGGTCGTACGCGCACCCCGCCGCGATCGAGCTCGCCGACCGGCTCGCCGAGTACGCCCCGGGCGACCTGAACCGGGTGTTCTTCTCCACCGGCGGAGGCGAGGCGGTCGAGACGGCGTTCAAGCTCGCGAAGTACTACTGGAAGCTCAAGGGCCAGCCGACCAAGCACAAGGTGATCTCGCGGGCCGTGGCCTACCACGGCACGCCGCAGGGCGCCCTCGCGATCACCGGCATCCCGGCGATGAAGGCCATGTTCGAGCCGCTCACCCCGGGCGGGTTCCGCGTGCCGAACACGAACTTCTACCGCGCCGCGGACGTCGGGGCTCCCGCCGACGACCCCGAGGCCTTCGGCATCTGGGCCGCGAACCGGATCGAGGAGATGATCCTGTTCGAGGGGCCCGAGACCGTGGCCGCCGTCTTCCTGGAGCCGGTCCAGAACTCGGGCGGCTGCTTCCCGCCGCCTCCCGGCTACTTCCAGCGCGTGCGCGAGATCTGCGACCAGTACGACGTGCTGCTCGTCTCCGACGAGGTCATCTGCGCGTTCGGCCGCATCGGCCACATGTTCGCGTGCGACGCCTACGGCTACGTGCCCGACATGATCACGTGCGCCAAGGGCATGACCTCCGGCTACTCGCCCATCGGCGCGACGATCGTCTCGGAGCGGATCTACGAGCCGTTCAAGACCGGGACCACGTCGTTCTACCACGGCTACACCTTCGGCGGTCACCCGGTCTCGGCCGCCGTGGCGCTCGCCAACCTCGACATCTTCGAGGAGGAGCGGCTCAACGAGCGCGTCCGCGAGAACTCGCCGCTGTTCCGAGCCGAGCTGGAGAAGCTCCTCGACCTGCCGATCGTCGGCGACGTGCGCGGCGACGGGTACTTCTTCGGCATCGAGCTCGTGAAGGACAAGGCGACTCGCGAGACCTTCAACGACGAGGAGTCGGAGCAGCTCCTGCGCGGCTTCCTCTCGAAGGCGCTGTTCGACGCGGGCCTGTACTGCCGCGCCGACGACCGCGGCGACCCCGTCATCCAGCTCGCGCCGCCGCTCACCATCGGCGTCCCCGAGTTCCGCGAGATCGAGCAGATCCTGCGGGGCGTGCTCACCGAGGCGTCGAGCCGTGCGGCCGAGTTCAAGGATCACCGTCACGGCGGGGAGCACCTGCTGGTGCCCGCGCGCGTCTGATGCCGGCGCGGCGTTCCGAGCCCACGGGTGCCACGCAGGCGACGTACCGGGAAGCGAGCTTCTGGCTCGACGACCTGGCCGTGCGCGGACTGGACGACCTCCGTCCGCGCACGGCCCTCCGGGCGGACGCGCGCTTCGACGTCTGCCTGATCGGCGGCGGCCTCACCGCGCTGTGGACGGCGTACGCGCTCGTCGCGGCCGACCCCGGACTCAGGATCGCCGTGCTCGAGCGCGAGATCGCGGGGTTCGGCGCGTCGGGTCGGAACGGCGGCTGGTGTTCTGCGCTGTTCCCGCGTTCGGCGGCCTCGCTCGAACGCCTGCACGGCCGCGAGGCGGCCGTCGCCATGCGCCGAGCCATGATCGACACCGTCGACGAGGTCGGGCGCGTGGTCGGGGCCGAGGGCATCGACTGCGACTTCGACCAGGGCGGCACCGTGCTGTTCGCCCGCGACGACGTGCAGCGCGCGGCCGCCCGGGCGGACGTCGCGGAGGCCGGGGCGTTCGGCGTCGACGCCTTCGAGTACTGGGGTGCGGACGACGTCTCGCGTCGCTTCGGCGCGGTCGGGCTGGACGGCGCCGCGCCCGCGGCGGTGTTCGATCCGGCCACCGCGCGCGTCCACCCGGCGAAGCTGGTCCGGGGCCTCGCCCGGGTCGTGGAGGCTCGGGGCGTGGCGCTGTTCGAGCGCACCGAGGTGGTCGACTTCGCGGCCGGTCGCGTCCGGTTCCGCGCACTCGACGGCAGCGGCGCCGAGGGGACGGTCACGGCGCGGCACGTCATCGTCGCCACGGAGGGGTACGGTCCCGGACTCCCCCGCGTTCGTCGGCGCATCCTGCCGATCTACTCGCTGATGATCGCGACCGAGCCCCTGTCGGACGCGGTGTGGGACGAGATCGGGATCGCACACGGCCAGACCTTCAGCGACTACCGTCACCTCCTCGTC
This sequence comes from Agromyces sp. CCNWLW213, assembly GCF_037199545.1. Taxonomy (NCBI): domain Bacteria; kingdom Bacillati; phylum Actinomycetota; class Actinomycetes; order Micrococcales; family Microbacteriaceae; genus Agromyces; species Agromyces sp. CCNWLW213. The sequence continues at coordinate 66,612 of NZ_JBBBDX010000002.1, forward strand.
TACGGGCAGCGTACGGCCGACAACCGATTCGCGTTCGGCGGCCGGGGGGCGCACTACCACTTCGGGAGCCGCCTCGACCCCGGCTTCGAGCGGTCGGACGCTGTCTTCGCCCACTTGCGGCGTGCGCTCGGCGAGCTCTTCCCGGCGGTCGGGGACGCCGCGGTCACCCACCGCTGGGGCGGCCCGCTCGGGATCGCGCGCGATTGGCACGCGACCGTGAGCTACAACCCGCGCACCGGCGTCGGATTCGCCGGCGGGTACGTCGGCGACGGCCTGTCGACCACGAACCTCGCCGGACGCACACTGGCCGACCTGGTGCTCGGCCGGACGACGGAATCGACCGAGCTCCCGTGGGCGAACCATCGTTCGCCCCTGTGGGAACCCGAGCCGATCCGCTGGGTGCTCGCCAACCTCGGGATCACGGGGATGTCGATCGCCGACGCGGAGGAGCGCCTGACGCGCCGCCCCTCGCTCGTGGCGCGGATGATCGGGCCGTTCACGGGGCACTGATCCCTCCCTCCAGCGGGGATCCCGCCGTCGGCGGCTGGAAGGCCCACTCGGGGAGCGTGCCCGCGCTGTAGAAGCGAGCCAGGATCTGCGACATCCCGTGCTCGGGGTCGCCGTCGAGCGCCAGGTCGACGAGGGCGCCCGCCGCCGAGCCCCGCCCGAGGGCCCACGAGAGCCACGACGCGACGCACAGCGCGCCGGCCCGATGACGGCGCGGCGAATTGGCGATCGCGATGACGAGCGTGTCCAGTGCGCGGCAGATCCGCTCGTGGTCGGGTCGCGCGGTCGCCTGGCCGAGCAGCAGCCGGGTGAGGAAGCCGTCGACCGACTCCGCCTCGGATGCGCTGAGCTCGTGGCGCATCGACTCATCGAGGGTCAGTCCGCAGTCGCGCGCCCGCTCCGCGGCCTCCTCCGCCGAGTCCAGCGCCAGTTCGCCGACCACCGCGCCGAAGGCGACCTGCAGCAGCATGGCGTCGCGGAAGAGGGGGCGACCGAGCAGGTGCACCAGCCAGGCGAGCCGCTCGGGCGACCGGTCGACGCTCCGGGCCAGGTGCTCGGCGGCGACGACGGGGTCGAGCCCGTCGCCCAGTTCCCGCTCCAGCTCGTCGAGGACGTCCGGCCGTGGCTCGTGACCGTGAGACCGATCGACCGCGTCCGCGTCCCGGTCGCCCAGCGCCCCGAGGAGGCGCTCGATCTCGCGCGCGAGGACGGGGTCGGGGTCGGGCAGTCGCACGAGGTCCGTCGGGGACGCGACCGGCCGCCCGAGCGCCTCCGCGCCGGACGCGACCTCGCTCCGCTCGACCAGCTCCAGCGACCGGCCGCCCGGGGGCAGCTCGTCGTCGAGGAGCGACCCCCACGCGTCGGCGGCGACGCAGAGCGCGTCGCGGACGAGGAAGCCCGCGTCCTCGGCCCGCCTCACGAGCGCCTCGAGCAGCGCCCGGTGCGGCATGGCTCCGCCGTCGAACCGCCCGTCGGTGTAGACGATCGGAACGACCGCGTCGACCGCGGCCAGCCGGCACATGGTGCCGACGACGGCCGAGACGATCGCCTCACTCCCCTCGGGGTCGACCGGCAGGTCGTGCCTGAGGACGCCGCCGGTGCGATTGCCCGTGAACGCCACGCACAGGACCGAACTCGACGGGCGGTACCCGACGAGCGCGGGGACGAGGGCGAGGAAGTCGTGCGCCGCTTCGGCGCGGATGATCGTCGTCATGCGTCCAGCGTCCACCCACGGACCGCGGTCCCGCGGCCCGCCCGCGCCGAAGCGGGCAGCCGCCGTGGGACGTCGCCTGGGGAGGAGGAGTGCTCGCCCGCACCCGACCGCTCCTCCCCGGCCGCGCGCGGCGTGCTCCCTTCGCGCAGTGTCCGATTCCCGCCAGTCGATGACGGATGCCGCGGCTAGCCTCGACTCATGGACACCCCGTACCTCCTCCGCTTCGACAGCCCCGTCGGGCGCATCGAACTGCAGGCCGACGACACCCACGTCACCTCGCTCACCATGGAACGAGACGGCGCGCTGCCCCACGACGACGAGCCCGAGCGCCCGAGCGCCCTGCTCGAGACCGCTCGCGAGCAGCTCGTCGAGTACTTCGCCGGCGCCCGCACCGACTTCGAGATCCCCGTGCGCCTCGTCGGCACGCCGTTCCAGCAGGCCGTCTGGGCCGAGCTCGGCCGCCTCGGATGGGGCGAGGCGACCTCGTACGGCGCCCTCGCCGTCGCGGTCGGGCGGCCGGGCTCCGCACGCGCCATCGGCGGCGCCGTCGGCGCGAACCCCGTGCCGATCATCGTGGGATGCCACCGCGTGCTCGCCTCCGACGGCCGCATCACCGGCTACTCGGGCGGCGAGGGCGTGCCGACCAAGGTCTGGCTGCTGGCACACGAGCGCATCGGGTTCGCCGCGTGACGGCTGCGCCCGACGCGGTGCTGGGCGACGACGGCCTCCGGCGATGCTCCTGGGGCGCCGCCGACGCCGAGTACCGGCGCTACCACGACGAGGAATGGGGCGTGCCCCAGGACGACCCGGACCGGCTCTACGAGAAGCTGTGCCTCGAGGGGTTCCAGGCGGGACTGTCGTGGATCACCATCCTGCGCCGGCGCCCCGCATTCCGCGAGGTGTTCCACGGCTTCGATCCGGCTCGCGTCGCCGAGATGGGCGAGGCCGACGTCGAACGTCTCCTGCAGGACCCGCGGATCATCCGCCATCGGGGCAAGATCGAGGCGACCATCTCGAACGCCCGGGCCACCCTCGCGCTCCACGAGCCACTCGACCGCTTCCTCTGGTCGTTCGCCCCGCCTCGTCGGGACCTCCCACCGAGGTCGTTCGCCGAGGTGCCGGCCGTGACCGCCGAGTCGACGGCGATGAGCCGCGCGCTCCGCTCCGAGGGGTTCCGATTCGTGGGGCCGACGACCATGTACGCGCTCATGCAGGCGACGGGCATGGTCGACGATCACGTGGTCGGCTGCTTCCGCTCCCCGACGGCGAGTGCGGTCGCGGAGTGACCGCACCGGGCCGCCCATCGCCCGTCAGGCGGTCAGGCCACGAGTTCCAGCTCGCCCGGCCGTGCGGGGTCGGCGGGCCGCGGGACGAGCGCGAAGCCCGCGCCTCGGGCCCAATCCGTCAGGTCGTCGCGGTCCCCGAGGTCCGGCCGATCCTCGAGGAGCGCGCGAGCGAACAGGCCCTTCGCCCGCTTGTTGAAGTGGTTCAGCGCGCGCCGGCGACCCTGCCCATCGGCCGAGACGACGCGCACGTAGACCGAGTCCTCGCGTGACGGGGCCGGACCGAGGTCGGCGTACCCCTCTGAACGGAGGTCGATGATCAGGCCCTCCTGGTCGTCCAGCCGCTGCGAGACCGCACCACGCCAGACCGTCTTCAGGCGGAGACCAGGCAGACGCGAGTCGTGCGAGAGCCGGTAGGCCGGAATCGCGTCGAGCGCCCCCACGAGCCCGAACAGGGCCGAGTGCACCGAGAGGTGGGCGGCGGCCCAACCGCGCGCCGCCGCGTCGAGGCTCGGTGCATCGAGCGCGTCGAAGAGGACGCCCGTGTATCGGTCGACCGCAGCCATGGTCGGCGATGCGAGCAGCGACCGGTTGCGCTGCACCTCGCCGGCCTGGCGTGGCCCGAGCTTGAGTGCCCGCATCATGGCATCCGGGTCGTCCGCGAGCGACCGCACGGCCGCGACGACGGTCGCACGCGGCTCGGCGAGTTCCGGGAACGAGAGTTCGCCGAGCTCGAGCGGCGCGGAGGTGCCTCCGTCGCGCTTGGTCTCGGAGGGCGGAAGCAGGACGAGCACTACGCCGCGATGAAGGCGAGGGCCGCGTCGACGTTCACGCCCAGCGGCTGCGCGCTGTCGATGGTGACCCGCGGGAGCGCCGAGGAGGGTCCCGTCCAGGGCGCGTACCCCTCGAGGCTCTGCTCGACCGCCCGCCACGTGGTCTCGTCGAGATGCGGGAGGTTGCGTTCGCGCTTCTCGAGCCGAGCACGGTGCAACGCCTCGTCGGAGCAGACGACCTCGATCACCCGGAGTCGGACGTCGCTGCGCTCGGCGAGGTCGCGCCACTGCAGGCGAGCGGACTCCGCAGCGTTCACGGCGTCGACGATCACCGTGCGGCCCGACTCGAGCTCCTTCTCGGCGATCTGCTCGGCGACGAGGTAGGCCGCCAGTCCGGTCGGCTGGTCGGCGTCGATGCCCGCCTTCAGGATCGCGGACTCGATCGGGTCGACGGAGACGACCGTGGCGCCGAGGCGGGCGCCGACGATCTCGCCGATCGTCGACTTGCCCGCACCCGGCAGCCCGGCCATCACGATGAGCTGGGTGACGCTGAGGTCACCGAACTGGCGGTCGAACGGCTGCTCCCCCGGCATCCGTCGCCTCTCAGGCGAGCGCGGCGTGCGAGGCCACGACCTGCACGGCGTCGGACTGCACGGAGAGGAACCCGTCCTCCGCGTTGGCGGTGATCTTCTCACCGCCGGGCAGGGTGACGCGCACCTCGCCGCCGGCGAGGATCGCGAGCATCGGCTCGTGACCCGGCAGGATGCCGATCTCGCCTTCGACGGTGCGCGCCACCACCATGGCCGCCTCGCCCGACCAGACTTCCTGGTCGGCCGAGACGACGCTCACGTTGAGGGCGGCCATGATCAGCCGTTCTCCTTCTGGATCTTCGCCCACTTCTCCTCGACGTCGGTGATCGGACCGACGTTGAAGAAGGCCTGCTCGGCGACGTGGTCGAAGTCGCCGCGCGCGATCGCGTCGAACGACTCGATCGTGTCCTTCAGCGGAACGGTCGATCCCTCGACGCCCGTGAACTTCTTGGCCATGTAGGTGTTCTGCGAGAGGAACTGCTGGATCCGGCGCGCACGCGACACCGTGATCTTGTCCTCCTCGGAGAGCTCGTCGACACCGAGGATCGCGATGATCTCCTGCAGCTCCTTGTTCTTCTGGAGGATCTGCTTGACCGTCGTCGCCACCCGGTAGTGGTCCTCGCCCAGGTAACGCGGGTCGAGGATGCGCGAGGTCGACGTCAGCGGGTCGACCGCGGGGTAGAGGCCCTTCGACGCGATCTCGCGGGAGAGCTCGGTGGTCGCGTCGAGGTGCGCGAACGTCGTCGCGGGCGCCGGGTCGGTGTAGTCGTCGGCCGGCACGTAGATCGCCTGCAGCGAGGTGATCGAGTGGCCGCGGGTCGACGTGATGCGCTCCTGCAGGATGCCCATCTCGTCGGCCAGGTTCGGCTGGTAACCCACCGCGGAGGGCATGCGGCCGAGCAGCGTCGACACCTCGGAGCCCGCCTGCGTGAAGCGGAAGATGTTGTCGATGAACAGCAGCACGTCCTGCTTCTGAACGTCGCGGAAGTACTCCGCCATGGTCAGCGCCGAGAGTGCGACGCGCAGGCGCGTCCCGGGCGGCTCGTCCATCTGACCGAAGACGAGGGCCGTCTTGTCGAAGACGCCCGCCTCCTCCATCTCGTGGATGAGGTCGTTGCCCTCTCGCGTGCGCTCGCCGACTCCGGCGAACACCGAGACGCCGCCGTGGTCCTGTGCGACGCGCTGGATCATCTCCTGGATGAGGACCGTCTTGCCGACGCCCGCACCGCCGAAGAGGCCGATCTTGCCACCCAGCACGTACGGGGTGAGCAGGTCGATGACCTTGATGCCGGTCTCGAACAGCTGCGTCTTGGACTCGAGCTGGTCGAAGCTCGGCGGCTTGCGGTGGATGGGCCACCGCTCGGTGACCTCGATCTGCTCGCCGGGCTCGCCGTTCAGCACTTCGCCGATGACGTTGAAGACCTTGCCCTTGGTGACGTCGCCGACGGGCACCGAGATCGCCTCGCCGGTGTCGTGGACCTCCTGGCCGCGGACGAGACCGTCGGTGGGCTTCAGCGCGATGGCGCGCACCAGGTCGTCACCGAGGTGCTGAGCGACCTCGAGCGTGATGTCGGTGGAGTCCTCGCCGATCGTGATCGTCGTGGTGAGGGCGTTGTAGATCTCGGGGATCGAGTCGTGCGGGAACTCGATGTCGACGACCGGGCCGGTGACGCGGGCGATGCGGCCGACGGCGCCGGTCCGGTCCTGGACCGGCGCGGTTGCGGTGTCAGTCATGTTCTCTTCCTTCTGGATGAATCTCGGCTACTTGGAGGAGGAGAGCGCGTCGGCTCCACCCACGATTTCTGCGATCTGCTGCGTGATCTCGGACTGCCGCGCCTCGTTCGCGAGCCGGGTGTAGTCCGTGATGAGCTTGTCGGCGTTGTCGGTGGCCGACTTCATCGCCTTCTGCGTCGCCGCGTGCTTGGCCGCAGCGGACTGGAGCATCGCGTTGAAGATGCGGCTCTCGATGTAGACCGGGAGCAGCCCGTCGAGCACCGTCGCGGCGTCCGGCTCGAACTCGTAGAGCGGGAAGACCTCGGCCTTGCCGCTCGGCGCCGCCTCTTCCTCGGCCTCGACGACCTCGAGCGGAAGCAGGCGCGTCACGACGGGCACCTGCGTGATGCGGCTGACGAACCGGTTGTAGACGATGTGGATCTCGTCCACGCCGCCGTCGGCCGAGTCGCGGAGGAACGCCTCGAGCACGGCCTCGGCGATCTCCTGCGCCGTCGCGAACTCGGGGTTGTCGGTTCCGCCGATCCAGCTGCGCTCGAAGTCGCGGCGACGGAAGCTGAAGTACCCGACGGACTTGCGGCCGATGAGGAAGTACACGACCTCCTTGCCCTGGCTGCGGAGCAGCTCGGCGAGCTCCTCCGCCTCGCGCAGCACCTGCGAGTTGAAGGCGCCGGCGAGGCCGCGATCCGAGCTGAAGATGACGATCGCGGCACGGTCGATCCGCTCCGGCTCGGTGGTGAGCACGTGCGAGACGTTCGAGTAGCTCGCCACTGCCGAGACCGCGCGGGTAATCGCGTCGGAGTACGGCGTCGACGCGGCGACGCGCGCCTGCGCCTTCTGGATCCGCGAGGCGGAGATGAGCTCCATCGCTCGCGTGATCTTCTTGGTCGTCTGCGCCGACTTGATCTTCTGGCGGTAGACCCGAAGCTGCGCTCCCATGTTTCTCCTGTGTCCTGACTTCCTGTTCCCGGTCCCTCGGCGGCGCCGCCGTCGAGGGACCGGCGAACGAAGGAATCGACTAGCGACGACCCTTGACGATCTTCTCCTGGACGACCTCGTCCTCGGCGATCGCCTCGAACTGCTCGCTGCCCACCGAGGCGAGCGGCTTGCCCTCCCCCGTCTGGAACTCGAGCTTGAACTTGTCGACCTCGGATTCGAGGGCGGCGACGGTCTCGTCGGAGAGCACGTTGGTCTCCCGGAGGTCCGAGAGCACCGACGTGTTGCGGCCCAGGTAGTCGAGGAACTCGCGCTCGAAGCGCAGGATGTCCTCGACCGGGACCTCGTCGAGCTTGCCGTTGGTGCCGGCCCAGATCGAGACGACCTGCTCCTCGACGGGGTACGGCGAGTACTGCGGCTGCTTCAGCAGCTCGGTCAGGCGCGCGCCGCGCTCGAGCTGACGACGGCTCGCCGCGTCGAGATCGGACGCGAACATCGCGAACGCCTCGAGCGCGCGGTACTGGGCGAGCTCGAGCTTGAGCGTGCCGGAGACCTTCTTGATCGACTTGACCTGGGCGTCGCCGCCGACTCGGGAGACCGAGATGCCGACGTCGACCGCCGGGCGCTGGTTCGAGTTGAACAGGTCGGACTGCAGGAAGATCTGGCCGTCGGTGATCGAGATCACGTTGGTCGGGATGTACGCCGAGACGTCGTTCGCCTTGGTCTCGATGATGGGCAGGCCCGTCATCGATCCTGCGCCGAGCTCGTCGGAGAGCTTCGCGCAGCGCTCGAGGAGCCGCGAGTGCAGGTAGAAGACGTCGCCGGGGTACGCCTCACGGCCCGGCGGACGGCGCAGCAGCAGCGACACGGCGCGGTAGGCCTCGGCCTGCTTCGACAGGTCGTCGAAGATGATCAGGACGTGCTTGCCCGCGTACATCCAGTGCTGGCCGATGGCCGAGCCGGTGTAGGGCGCGAGGTACTTGAAGCCCGCAGGGTCGGAGGCCGGGGCCGCGACGATGGTCGTGTACTCCATCGCGCCGGCGTCCTCGAGGGCGCCCTTCACCGAGGCGATCGTCGAGCCCTTCTGGCCGATCGCGACGTAGATGCAGCGGACCTGCTTGGTCGGGTCGCCCGACTCCCAGTTGGCCTTCTGGTTGATGATCGTGTCGATCGCGATCGCCGTCTTGCCGGTCTGGCGGTCGCCGATGATGAGCTGGCGCTGGCCACGGCCGACGGGGATCATCGCGTCGATCGCCTTGATTCCGGTCTGCAGCGGCTCGTGCACCGACTTGCGCTGCATGACGCCGGGCGCCTGGAGCTCGAGCGCGCGACGACCCTCCGAGGCGATCTCGCCGAGGCCGTCGATGGGGTTGCCGAGCGGGTCGACGACACGGCCGAGGTAGTCCTCGCCCACGGGCACCGAGAGCACCTCGCCCGTGCGGGTCACCTCCATGCCCTCCTCGATGCCGGTGAACTCACCGAGCACGACGACGCCGATCTCGTCCTCTTCGAGGTTCAGCGCGAGGCCGAGCGTGCCGTCGGCGAAGCGGATGAGCTCGTTCGCCATGACCGAGGGCAGGCCCTCGACGTGGGCGATGCCGTCGGCCGCGTCGGTCACGTAGCCGACCTCGGTCTTCTGCGCCGCGCCCGGCTCGTACTCACGGGCGAACTCCGAGAGAGCCGAACGGATCTCGTCGGGGCTGATGGAGAGTTCTGCCATTGCCATTTCCTTTTCTGAAGGGCCAGGCCCTGTTCTGTACCAGCGGTACAGCTACTGGTGTGTCGCGGCGCGGGACGCCGGTCGGTGTTCTCCGGCGTCAGCCGGCAAGCTTCTGCCTCAGGTCGTTGAGGCGGCTGGCGACGCTGCCGTCGATGACGTCGTCGCCGACCTGCACCCGAACGCCGCCGACGACCGTGGGGTCGACGACCGAGTCGAAGCGGATGCGGCGGCCCGCCTGGGCCCCGAGCGTGCGCTCGAGGCGGGCGAGCTGGTCGTCGGTGAGCGGCACGGCGGACGTCACGGTCGCGACGTCGAAGCCGCGCTGGTCCGCGACGACGCCGGCGACGTTCCGCAGCATCTCGCCGATGCGCCGCCCGCGGGGCGACTGCACCAGGTGACGCACGATCAGCGTGGTCGCGGGCGACGCGGCCGGCCCGAGCAGCCGGTCGACGAGCGCGACCTTCGCGTCGGTCGAGCCCAGCTTCGAGCCGAGCGCGAGCTCGAGCTGCGCGTCCCGTGCGACGAGACGCTGGAACGAGTACAGCTCGGCGTCGACGTCGGTGTCGCCGGCGGCGTCCGCGGCGACCCGCAGGCCGAGCTCCTCGAGGCCGGACAGGAAGTCGGCCCCCGACGACCAACGCTGCGAGGACGCGTTCACGAGCAGGGTGACGGCGGTCGGGGAGACCTTGCCGCCGAAGACCCGCTCGATCAGCGCGCGCTTCTCGGCGACGCCGGCCTCGTTGTCGGTGAGGGCGGTCCGCAGGTGCGGCGTCGCGCCGATCACCCGGCTCGCGGCGAGGAGATCGCTCGCGACCGGGAGCTCGGCCCGGCCGACGTCGGCGAGCTGGGCTCGCGTGCCGGCCAGGGCACCTCTCGTGGCGCTGCCCATGGACTACTTCTTCCCCGCCGCGGCGGCCTGCTCCGACGCCTCGAGCTCGGCGAGGAAGCGGTCGACCACGGCCTTGGCCTTCTGGTCGTCGCTCAGGGACTCGCCGACGACGCCCGAGGCGAGGTCGATCGCGATGGTGCCGACCTCGGAACGCAGCGACACGAGGGCCGACTGGCGCTCGGCCTCGATCTGCGCCTGAGCGCTCGAGGTGATTCGAGCGGCCTCGGTCGACGCCTGCTGCCGGGCCTCGGCGACGATCTTCTTGCCGTCCTCGCGAGCGGTCTCGCGGATCCGGCCCGCCTCGGCGCGCGCGTCGGCGAGCTGGGCGGTGTACTCCTCGAGCGCCGCCTCGGCCTTGCGCTGCGCCTCGTCGGCCTTCGCGATGTTGCCCTCGATCGCCTCGGCACGCTCATCGAGCAGCTTCTGGAGTCGGGGCAGCACGTAGCGCCAGAAGAAGAGCAGCAGCACTGCGAAGACGACCGCCGACCAGACGATGTCGTATTCGGCCGGAAGGAGCGGGTTGGGCGACTCCCCCTCGGTAGCAGCACTCACGACTGCATGAAGCACGATTGCCTCCTCGGTGTGCGCGGCCCGATCAGAAGCCGAAGATGAAGCCGGTGGCGATACCGACGAACGCGAGCGCCTCGGTGAAGGCGATGCCGATCCACATCAGGACCTGCAGGCGGCCGGCCAGCTCGGGCTGGCGGGCGACGCCCTCGATGGTCTTGCCGACGACGATGCCCACGCCGATGGCCGGGCCGATCGCCGCGAGGCCGTAGCCGACCGTCGCGATGCTGCCGGTGATCTCCGCGAGAACGGTGGTTGCGTCCACGTTGTGTTTCCTTTCTTGGGGATGTTCTGGGCGTATGCCCGGCTCAGTGCTCCTCGGCCACCGCGAGCTGGATGTACACGGCGGTGAGGAGCGTGAAGACGTAGGCCTGGAGGACTGCGACGAGGAGCTCGAACAGCGTGAAGGCGAGGCCGAAGGCCAGGCTGCCCGCCGCGAGCACCGTCCACGCGCCGCCCAGCGTGAAGAGGAAGAACTGCGTCGCCGAGAAGAACAGGACGAGCAGGAGGTGGCCGACGATCATGTTCATCAGGAGTCGGAGCGTCAGCGTGACGGGCCGGAGGATGAACGTCGAGATCAACTCGATGAGCGCGACGATCGGCAGGACGAAGATGGGCACGCCCGAGGGGAAGAGGGAGTTCTTGAAGAAGTTCTTGGGGCTCTTCTTGATGCCGGCGTAGATGAACGTGACGTACGACACGATCGCGAGCACGAGGGGCACGCCGATGACCGACGTTCCGGCGATGTTGAGCCCGGGGATGATGCCCGTCAGGTTCATGAACAGGATCATGAAGAACATCGTGGTGAGGATCGGCAGGAACCGCTTGCCGTCCTTCTTGCCGAGGAGGTCCTCGGCGATGTTCACGCGGACGAAGTCGAGACCCATCTCGACGAGGCTCTGGAACCGCCCGGGGACGAGTCGCATGCGCCGGGTCCCGAGCCAGAAGACCAGGAGCAGTGCGACGACGGCGACGAATCGGACCAGCATGATCCGGTTGATCGCGAACCAGGTGCCTTCGAAGAGCACCACATCGGGGAAGAATTCCGTGATCGACGGCGCGTGGAACTCGCCTTCTTCGGCTTCGAGTTGAACCAGCAGGTTCACAGCGTTAGCTAGCAGCGCTATCTCCTGTTTCGGGGCGTGGAGCAGGGCTCTCGCGACGACGAACATCGGACACGGACGGATACCCGTGCCTGAGCAGGGCGGGACCGTGGGGGATCGCCCCCACTCTAGCAAGACTTCTCGCCGCTGCCGAATCGCTACACCGCGTAGAAGTGCGCGGCGACCGGCCCGGACGCCGGAAGCATGCGCGATACGGCATCCGACGCGCCGAACCGCCTACTCGTCGGTCGGCGCGGGCGGGAGCCGCGTGTCGCTCGCGTAGGGCAGGCGCGACTTCGCGACGACGAGGACGTCGACCACGAGCGACCCGATCACGCCCGCGACGATCGCGAGGAAGAGCACCACCGGGTCGAGCCATTCGGCGCCGCGCAGCAGCACGACCAGCACGATGAAGACGATGAACTTCAGCAGCCAGCCGCCGAGCACGATGCCGAAGAAGGCACCCACGAACACGTCCGAGCCGGCGAACCGGTTCGCGAGCAGGATGCTCGCCGCGGTGATGCCCATGAAGACGACGGCGATGAGCGTGCCGAGCAGGGCGCTGACGAGGCCCTCGGTGCCCGCGAGCACGTACCCGAGCGCACCGCCCACCACGGCGATCACGGCCGCGAGCACGCCGCTCCAGAGCAGCGCCCGGCGCAGCACCGGGTTGGAGGTCGGGGTGCGGTCGGCGGGATCTCGGGGTGCGGCGCTCATCGGGCTCCTGTGCGGTTCTCGCCCGACGGCTCGGGCGTGGCGGGGACGGGGGGCGTGGCCGGGGTGCCCACGGTCTCGGGGGGCCCGGGGATCGGGTGGTCGCCCGCGCCGAGCTCGTCGAGCCCGGGCGCGTAGGGCGCGTTCGCGACATCCGCCTCGGCCGCCACGGTCTGCCGCTTGCGGCGGCCCAGCGGCGCGAGTGTCACGGCGGCGAGGATCACGAAGCCCACGCCGATGAACGCGAACGCCCAGATCGGGTCGATGCGGAAGTACACGGGCAGCACGAACGCCAGAAGGCAGCCGAGCGAGGCGACCGCAGTCCAGCCGTAGAAGATCAGGACGGCGTGGAGGTGGGAGTGCCCCATGTCGAGCAGACGGTGGTGCAGGTGCTTGCGGTCGGCCGCGAACGGCGACTTGCCCGCCCGGAGGCGACGGATGACGGCGAGCCCGAAGTCGAGCAGCGGGATGATCAGCACCGCGAACGGGATGATGATCGGGATGAACGCCGGGAAGAGCAGCTGGCCCTGCGTGCTGATCGTGCCCGGGTCGATCTGCCCGGTCACCGCGATCGCCGACGTCGCCATGAGCAGCCCGATGAGCAGCGCGCCGGCGTCGCCCATGAAGAGCTTCGCCGGGTGCCAGTTCAGCGGCAGGAAGCCGAGGCACGCCCCGACGACCACCACGGCGAGCAGCGACGCGAGGTTGAAGTAGTTGGTCGGGGAGGTCTGCTGCACCAGCAGGTACGAGTAGAGGTAGAAGACCCCGCTGGAGATCAGGGCGACGCCCGCGACGAGCCCGTCGAGGCCGTCGATGAAGTTGATGGCGTTCATCACGAGCACGATGGTGAACACCGTGATGACCGCGCTCATCCACGACGAGCCCACGATCAGCCCGCCGTCCGGCCCGAGGCCGATCGGCAGCGAGACGATCGAGACGCCCTGCCAGGCGATGAGGCCCGCGGCGAGGAACTGCCCGGCGAGCTTGGTCATCCAGTCGAGGTCCCAGATGTCGTCCGCCACGCCCATGCCCACGATGAGGGCCGCCGCGACGAGGACCGCGAGGACCTGCCAGCGGTCCTGGAAGATGATCGACACGTTCGCGAACCGGTCGATGCCGAGCGTCGACACCCACGCCGCGGCGCCGATGGCCGCGAGGATGCCGACGAACATCGCGATGCCGCCCAGGCGCGGCGTCGGTCGGGTGTGCACGTCGCGCTCGCGGATCTTCGGGTAGAGCCGGTACTTCAGGCTCAGCTTCCAGACCACGATCGAGCCGGCGAACGTCACGATCGCCGCGACGAGCGCGAGGGCGACGAACAGGGTCATGAGGCGGCGGCGTCCGTTCGGTCGGCGGCGGCCGACGGGGGTGCGACGGGCGCGTCGACGGATGCCGCGGGCGCGCCGCCGTCGGCCGGCTCGGCGGCGACCGCGTCGGCCGCCTCGGACGGCTCGTCGGCTGCGGACGGCGCTGCCGCATCGGGCGCGTCGGCATCGCGCTCCGGCGCGAGGAGGTCCTCCCCCACGACCTCGATGATTCGCTCGCGCGAGATCACGCCCGCGCGGACGATGCGCAGCTCGCCCGAGCCGTCGGCTGCGAGGCCGGTCGCGTCGACGATGGTGGAGGAGGTGTCGCCGGGGCGCTCGCCGATCGCCTCGTACCCGGTGCCGGCCTCGCCGCCGTCGAGGTAGACGGCCACGCGATCGCCGAGCATCTCGTGGGCGGCCTGCGCGGTGCTCGCGGAGGGCATGCCGGACAGGTTCGCGGACGAGACCGCGAGCGGGCCCGTCTCGGACAGCAGCTCCAGCGCGATGCGGTTCGCGGGCATGCGCAGCGCCACGGTGCCGCGGGTCTCGCCCAGGTCCCACTGCAGCGACGGCTGCGCGTGCAGGATCACCGTCAGCCCGCCGGGCCAGAACTCGGCGACCAGCGTGCGGACGGCGTCGGGGATCTCGACGGCGAGCGCGTCGAGCGTCGGGATGCCCGGGATGAGCACGGGCGGCGGCGACGTGCGCTCCCGCCCCTTCGCGTCGAGGAGTCGCTGCACGGCGGCAGCGCTGAACGCGTCGGCCGCGAGGCCGTAGACGGTGTCGGTGGGGATGACGACGAGCTCGCCGCTGCCGATGGCTCGGCGGGCGAGGCGCATGCCGGCGAGAAGCTCGGACTCGACCGAGCAGTCGTGGATGGAAGTCATGGCCCGACGATTCTAGAGGTCGCGCCCGCCCGGCCGCTGGGCATGACGGATGCCGCGGGGCGCCGCGCCCCGCGGCATCCGCCGTCCGGCGTCGTCGCGGTCAGCGGCGGCTTGCCCGACGACGGAACAGCCACGTTCCCCAGACGGCCGCGACGGCGACCACGACGACGCACCATCCGACCGCCCACCATGCCGCGTCGCCCATCGGGGTGCCCATGAGCAGGCTGCGGATGGCCTCGATGACCGGCGTGATGGGCTGGTGCTCGGCGAACCACGCCAGCCACGCCGGCAGCGTCTCGAGCGGCACGAACGCACTCGAGAGGTACGGCAGGAACAGCAGGATGAACCCGTACGCGTTCGCCGCGTCCGGGCTCGAGGCCGCGAGCCCGATCGCCGCGAACAGCGTCGTGATCGCGAGGATGTACAGGGCGATGAGCGCGACCGCGGCGAGCCAGTCCCACGCGGACGCGGTCGGCCGGAAGCCGACGAGGAGCGCGACGCCGATCACGACCCCCGTGGCCACGAGGTTGCGGAGCACGCTGGCCACCACGTGCCCGGTGAGCACGGCGCTCGCGCGGAGCGGCATGGTGCGGAAGCGGTCGATGATGCCCGTCGTCATGTCACGGGAGACGTAGAGCGCGGTCGAGCTCGACCCGAAGCCGGCGCAGAGCAGGATGATCCCGGGCACGACGTAGTCGACGTAGTCGCCCGAGGGGTCGAGGGCGCCGCCGAACACGGAGGTGAACAGGAGCATGAGCAGCGTCGGCAGCACGACCGCCATGATCAGGGCCTCGGTGTCGCGGAGCGAGTGGGTGATGCTGCGGCCGATGAAGGCCGCCTCGGCGGTCAGGCCCGCCGGGCGCGAGCGTTCGGCGCCCGGGAAGTCGACGGCGGGTCGCGGGACGATGGTCGTGATCATGGTGGTCAGCCCTTCGCTCCGATGAGTGACGCGCCGTCCGTTTCGGCCGGGTCCGCGGTGATGGCGAGGAAGACGTCGTCGAGGCTCGGCCTCCGGATGGCGACGTGGGCTCCCGGGACGGCCGACGCGGGGTGCCGGTCGAGCGCGTCGACGGCGGCACGGAGCCCGTGGACGCTGTCGTCGGTGGGCAGTTCCGCGAGGAGCGCGTCGTCCGCGCCGCGGAGCTCGACGACGGCGCCGCCCACCTGGGCCTTCAGGTCGGAGGGGGTGCCCTCCGCGGCGATGCGGCCCCCGTCGAGGACGGCGATCCGGTCGGCGAGCCGGTCGGCCTCCTCGAGGTACTGCGTCGTGAGGAACACCGTGGCTCCGGCGTCGGCCACCTCCCGGATGATGCACCACAGCTCCTGGCGGCTTCGGGCGTCGAGCCCCGTCGTCGGCTCGTCGAGGAAGACGACGGGCGTCGGCACCACGAGGCTGAGCGCGAGGTCGAGCCGTCGCCGCATGCCGCCCGAGTAGGTGCCCACGCGCCGCCCCGCGGCATCCGCGAGGTCGAAGCGCTCGAGCAGCTCGGCGCAGCGCGAGGCGGCCTCGCGACGACCGAGGCCGGACAGTCGCGCGAGCATGAGGAGGTTCTCGCGCGCCGTGAGCACCTCGTCGACGGCCGCCGACTGGCCAGTGAGGCTGATGCGCGCTCGGACGGCGTCGGGGTCGGTGCGGACGTCGGCGCCCGCCACGACGGCGGTCCCGGCATCGGGGCGGACGAGCGTGGTGAGGATGTTGATGGTGGTCGTCTTGCCGGAGCCGTTCGGTCCGAGCAGGCCGAAGACGGTGCCGGCCTCGACGGCGAGGTCGAGGTCGCGGAGGACCTCGGTGGAGCGGAACCGCTTGGCGATCCCGCGCGCGTCGATGGCGAGGGTCATGACTGCGCCTTTCCGTGTGGGAGGTAAACTGTTTATGTCGTGCACAACAGTTTAAGTAATACACAGTTCTAGACTGGCCGCAAGCCTCCGCCGACGATTGGAGCCGGATGTCCGCGCAGCCCCCCGCCGAGCCCGACCTGCCGCGCGGGATCGCCCTCGCCTGGGGCGTCGCGGCGAACCCGCAGCGCGGGCCCAAACGCGAGATGAGCATCGAGCGCATCGTGGACGCGGCCGTCGAGATCGCCGACGCCGAGGGACTCGGCGCCGTCTCGATGAGCCGCGTCGCGCAGTCGCTCGGCTACACGACCATGTCGCTCTACCGGTACGTGACCGCGAAGGACGACCTGCTGGTGCTCATGCAGGAGCAGGGCATCGGCCTGCCGCCGGAGCCCGATCCGGACGTCGACCCGTCGGACTGGCGGGGTCGGCTGCGCACCATCGGCCGCGCCCAGCTCGACATGCACCGCCGGCACCCCTGGCTCCTCGACATCCCCATCGAGGGCACGCCCGTGACGCCGAACAACCTCGCGTGGATGGACGCGATGCTCGACGCGCTCTCGCGCACGCCGCTCGACCAGGGCGAACGCGTCGCCGTGATCCTCCTCGTGACGGGGCAGCTCCGCTGGCAGAGCCTGATCGAGCGCTCGTACGAGGTCGCCGCCGACGCCGCCGGAATCGACCCGCAGGCGATCGACGACGGCCGGTCCGCCGTCCTCGACGCGTTCGTCACCGCGGAGGAGTTCCCCGCCGTGCGGCTCGCCGTCGACGCCGGGGTCTTCGCGGGCGAGGAGGACCCGTTCGCCTTCGGGCTCGAACGCGTGCTCGACGGCGTCGCCGTGCACATCGCCGAGCGCGCCGGCGGAGCGCCCCCGACCCCGCCGCCCGCGCCCGCCGAGAGCCCCGAGGTGGCCGCCGACAAGCGCGTCCGCGAGGCGCGGAAGGCGGTCCGGGAGGCCGAGAAGCGCCTCCGCGACGCGCGCCGGCTCGAGCGGCAGGCGGTCCGCGAGGCGCGCGAGCGATCCGCGAGGCACCCCGGGTGAGGGTGCGGGGGGCCGGTCCTCCGACTAGCGCCGGGCCGTCGTGACCCGGTCGCGACCGGTCAGGTCGCGGTGATGCGCGATCGCGTGCCATCCGTCGGCCGACAGGATCGCGGCGATCTCGGCCGACTGCGTCTCGCCGTGCTCGATGAGCAGCGCCCCGCCCGGATGCAGCAGCGCGAGCGCCCGGCGCGACAGGACGCGGACGACGTCGAGCCCGTCGGGGCCGCCGTAGAGCGCCCGCGCCGGATCGTGCAGCCGCACCTCCGGATCGCGCGGGATCGCGTCCTGCGGGATGTACGGCGGGTTCGAGGCGACGACCGCCGCGGTGCCGTCGAGCTCGGCCAGCGCGTCCGCGAGGTCGCCGAAGACGAGCGACAGGTTCGGCGCGCCCGCCTCGTCGACGTTGCGCTGCGTCCACGGGAACGCCTCCGGCGAGTTCTCGACCGCGAACACGCGGGCATGCGGGACCTCGGTCGCCATGGCGAGCGCGATCGCGCCGCTGCCCGCCCCCAGGTCGAGCGCGACGGGCTCGGGCTCGGCGGCGGCCCGGAGGGCGTCGATCGCGAGCTGTGCGAGCAGCTCGGTCTCGGGCCTCGGGACGAACACGCCCGGTCCGACCGCGAG
Source organism: Agromyces sp. CCNWLW213 (assembly GCF_037199545.1). Taxonomy (NCBI): domain Bacteria; kingdom Bacillati; phylum Actinomycetota; class Actinomycetes; order Micrococcales; family Microbacteriaceae; genus Agromyces; species Agromyces sp. CCNWLW213. The sequence continues at coordinate 84,335 of NZ_JBBBDX010000002.1, forward strand.
CTCGAACGACCGGAACGGCGCGCGACCCGTGAGGTGCTGGAGCGGCTCGCGGCGGGCCCGGCGCTCGACGAGGGACGCGAGCGCCGCGGCATCCGTCGCCGTGATCTCGTGCCCGACCACCAGTTTCGCGTGCACCCCGCCCCGGGAGAGCCCGAGCACGTGGCCGATCAGCAGGTCGGCGTCCACCTCCGGGTCCGGCACGCCGGCCGCTGCGAGCGCGGCGATCGCCTCGGTCCGCGCCTCGCGGAGCGGATGGGGACCGGAGGACGGCGCGGAGGCATTCACGCAAAGGAATGTAACCCACTCCCCCGGCCCGGCCCGCCGCCGTAGGCTGGTTCGCGGCACGCCGCCGCCGTCACGAGAGGGAACACCATGGCTCAGGTCTACGAGAACATCACCGAGGTCTTCGGGCGCACGCCGCTCGTGAAGCTCAACCGCGTGACGGACGGGGCCGACGCCACCGTGCTCGGCAAGCTCGAGTTCTACAACCCCTCCGCGAGCGTGAAGGACCGCCTGGGCATCGGCATCGTCGACGCGGCCGAGGCGTCCGGCGAGCTGAAGCCCGGCGGCACGATCGTCGAGGGCACGAGCGGCAACACCGGCATCGCGCTCGCCATGATCGGCGCCGCACGCGGCTACCGGGTGGTGATCGCGATGCCCGAGACCATGAGCAAGGAGCGCCGCGCGCTGCTGCGCGCGTACGGCGCCGAGCTCGTCCTCACTCCGGGCTCCGAGGGCATGAAGGGCGCGGTCGCTCGCGCCGAGCAGATCGCGGCCGAGACCCCCGGCGCCGTGCTCGCCCGGCAGTTCGACAACCAGGCGAACGTCGAGATCCACCGCCGCACGACGGCCGAGGAGGTCTGGAACGACACCGACGGCGGCGTCGACATCTTCGTCTCCGGCATCGGCACGGGCGGCACCCTCTCGGGCGTCGGCCAGGTGCTGAAGGAGCGCAAGCCCGAGGTGAGGATCGTGGGCGTCGAGCCGCTCGAGTCGCCCATCCTCAACGGCGGCCAGCCCGGCCCGCACAAGATCCAGGGCATCGGCGCGAACTTCGTGCCGTCGATCCTCGACCGCGAGGTGTACGACGAGATCATCGACGTGGACATCGACCAGGCCGTCGCGACCGCCCGCCGCCTCGGCGTCGAGGAGGGCATCCTCGGCGGCATCTCGTCGGGCGCCACCGTGTACGCCGCGACCCAGCTCGCGAAGCGCCCCGAGAACGCCGGCAAGACCATCGTCGTGATCCTCGCGAGCTACGGCGAGCGGTACCTGTCGACCGTGCTGTACGAGGGCCTGCTCGACTGATCCGCCCACGGCATCTGCTTGACTGAGCCGGTGGGAATCCTCGGCACCCTCAGGGACGACATCTCGACCGCGCGTTCCCACGACCCCGCGGCACGCAGCCGGCTCGAGATCGTGCTCGCCTACTCCGGCCTGCACGCGATCTGGTCCTACCGACTCGCGCACCGGATGTGGCAGGTGCCGGTCCTCCGGCTTCCCGCGCGACTGATCTCGCAGCTCACCCGATTCCTCACGGGGGTCGAGATCCACCCGGGCGCGACGATCGGCCGTCGGTTCTTCATCGACCACGGCATGGGCGTGGTGATCGGCGAGACCGCGGTCGTCGGCGACGACGTGATGCTCTACCACGGGGTGACGCTCGGCGGGAAGGCGCCGCGCGGGGCCCCGAAGGGCAGCAAGCGGCATCCGACCCTGGGCGACGGCGTCACCGTCGGGGCGGGAGCGAAGGTGCTCGGCGACATCGACATCGGCGCGTGGAGCGCGATCGGCGCGAACGCCGTCGTCACCAAGGGTGCGCCCCCGAACTCGCTGCTCGTCGGCATCCCCGCCATCGCCAAGCCGCTGTCGCCGGCCACCGCGGATGCCGCGCGCGGCGTGCACGACTGGCACATCGACTTCCACATCTGAGCACCGCCGCGCGCGAGCCGGGCCGCTAGAGCGCGAGGAACATCACGTGGAGGCCGACGCGGCCGTGCCGACGTGAGCGGAACGCGTCCGGCACCGTGCCGATGATCTCGAACCCGAGCGAGCGCCACAGCCCGACCGCGACCCCGTTCGATGCGACGACCGCGTTGAACTGGATGCCCTCGAATCCGGTGCGGCGATGCCAGTCGACGACCCATTCGCCGAGGATGCGGCCGACGCCGGCGCCGCGCGCCTCGGAGGCGACCATGAACGAGGCCGTGCCGACGTGGTCGCCGCGCCCGGGCCGGTTGGGGCCCATCTTGGCCGAGCCCAGGATGCGGCCGTCTCGCTCGGCGACGACCGTGAGGCCCGGCGGCCGTTCGACCCAGAGCGCGCGAGCCGACTCCGAGGTGAGGTCGTCCGGGTACGCGTAGGTCTCGCCGTCGCGCACGACCTCGTCGATGATCCGGTGGACCGCAGGCCAGTCCTCGTCACGGAACGGCCGGACGACGACGACGGTCACTGGTCGCCGAGATCGGCGAGCCGGGCCTCCTCGTCGGCCTGCACGGCCGACTCGATGATCGGATCGAGCGCGCCGTTCATCACCTGGTCGAGGTTGTAGGCCTTGTACCCGGTGCGGTGGTCGGCGATGCGGTTCTCGGGGAAGTTGTACGTGCGGATCCGCTCGGAGCGGTCCATCGTGCGGATCTGCGACTTGCGGGCATCGGATGCCGCGGCCGCGAGTTCCTCCTGCTGGCGGGCGAGGAGTCGGGCGCGCAGCACGCGCATCGCCGCCTCGCGGTTCTGCAGCTGCGACTTCTCGTTCTGCATGGCCACGACGATGCCCGTGGGCACGTGCGTGATGCGCACCGCGGAGTCGGTCGTGTTGACCGACTGCCCGCCGGGACCGGACGAGCGGTACACGTCGATCTTGAGGTCGTTCTGATTGATCTCGACCTCCTCGGGCTCGTCGACCTCGGGGAAGACGAGCACGCCCGTCGTCGAGGTGTGGATGCGCCCCTGGGTCTCGGTGACCGGCACGCGCTGGACCCGGTGCACGCCGCCCTCGTACTTGAGGTGGGCCCACACGCCCTGAGCGGGGTCGGTCGCGTTCGACTTGATCGCGACCTGCACGTTCTTGTACCCGCCCAGGTCGGACTCGTCGGACTCGAGCAGCTCGGTCTTCCAGCCCTTCGACTGGGCGTACTGGATGTACATGCGCAGGAGGTCGGCGGCGAACAGGGCGCTCTCCGCCCCGCCCTCGCCGCCCTTGATCTCCATGATCACGTCCCGGCCGTCGTCGGGGTCGCGCGGGATGAGCAGCCGGCGCAGCCGCTCCTGGGCCTCGGCGAGCTGCTCCTCGAGCGCCGGGACCTCCTCGGCGAACGCGGCGTCCTCCTTGGCGAGCTCGCGAGCGGCCTCGAGGTCGTTCTGCGCCTGATGCCAGGCGTCGTGCGCGGCGACGATGCGGCTGAGCTCGGCGTAGCGCCGGTTCACGCGCTTGGCGCGCGCGGCGTCGGCGTGCAGCGCCGGGTCGGCGAGCTCCTCCTGGAGCTCGCCGTGCTCGGCGATCAGGGCCCGGACGGACTCGAACATGCTCAGCGGTGGTGGTCGGCGTCGTGCCCGTGGCCGTTGCCGTTCCCGCCGACCGGAGCCGACTTCTGCATGAGCAGCAGGAACTCGGTGTTCGACTGGGTCTCGCGCAGGCGGCCGAGCACGGCCTCGAGGGCCTGCTGCGGCTCGAGGCCCGCGAGGGCGCGACGGAGCTTCCAGGTGATCTTGACCTCGTCGGGCGAGAGCAGCATCTCCTCGCGACGCGTCGACGACGCGTTGACGTCGACGGCCGGGAAGATGCGCTTGTCGGCGAGCTGGCGCGAGAGGCGCAGCTCGGAGTTGCCCGTGCCCTTGAACTCCTCGAAGATCACCTCGTCCATCTTCGACCCGGTCTCGACGAGCGCCGTGGCGAGGATGGTGAGCGAGCCGCCGTTCTCGATGTTGCGCGCCGCGCCGAAGAATCGCTTCGGCGGGTAGAGCGCCGAGGCGTCGACGCCACCCGACAGCACGCGCCCGGAGGCGGGTGCCGCGAGGTTGTACGCACGGCCGAGGCGCGTGATCGAGTCGAGCAGCACGACCACGTCGTGGCCGAGCTCGACGAGCCGCTTGGCGCGCTCGATGGCGAGCTCGGCGACGGTCGTGTGGTCCTCCGCCGGACGGTCGAAGGTCGAGGCGATGACCTCGCCCTTGACCGTGCGCTCCATGTCGGTGACCTCTTCGGGGCGCTCGTCGACGAGCACGACCATGAGGTGGACCTCGGGATTGTTGGTCGCGATGGCGTTCGCGATCTGCTGCAGCACGATCGTCTTGCCGGCCTTGGGCGGCGCGACGATGAGGCCGCGCTGGCCCTTGCCGATCGGGGCGACGAGGTCGATGATGCGCTGGGTGAGCTTGGTGGGCTCGGTCTCCAGGCGCAGGCGGTCCTGCGGGTACAGGGGCGTCAGCTTCTGGAAGTCGACGCGCGCGGCGGCCTCGTCGGCGGTCTGACCGTTGACGGAGTCGACCTTGACGAGCGCGTTGTACTTCTGGCGGCTGTTCCCCTCGCCCTCGCGCGGCTGCTTGATCGCGCCGACGACGGCGTCGCCCTTGCGGAGGTGGTACTTCTTCACCTGGCCGAGCGAGACGTAGACGTCGCTCGGGCCGGGAAGGTACCCGGTCGTGCGCACGAACGCGTAGTTGTCGAGCACGTCGAGGATGCCCGCGATGGGGATGAGGACGTCGTCGTCGAGGATCTCGGGCTCGACCTCGTCGCCGCCGGCCTGGCCCCGGCGCTTGCGGTCTCGGTAGCGGTTGCGACGGCCGCCCTCGCCCTCGCCCTGCTGCTGGTCGCCGCGCGACTGCTGGCCACGACCGCCCTGGTCCTTGGGACCGCGGTCGGAGTCGGGCTGCCGGTCGTCGGCGGACTCATCCTTGCGGGCGTCCTGCGTGCGCACCTCCTGGCCGTTCCCCGCCTGGCGCTCGTCGCCCTTCTGCTCGGGCTTCTGGCCGTCGCCGCGCTCTCCGCGATCGCGGTCGCCGCCGCGGCGGCCGCGGTTGCGGCCGCGTCCCTGACGCGGCTCCTTCTCGGGCTGCTCGCCCTCGGCCGCGGCGTCGGCAGCGGCGCGGCCGGCGTCGGCGGCACCTCCCGTCGCGGCGGCGAGCTCCTCGCGCACGGCGGCGCGCGCCGCCTCGCGGGCGTCGTCGCCCTCGCCGGCCTCGGCGGTGCGCTCGCCGGGGACGAGCTCGACACCGGTGAGCCCGGCGTTGGCGTGCGCACCCGCCGCGGTCGCGCTCGTCGCGCGTCGCGGCTGGCGACCGCGTCGGGCGGGGGCCGCCTCGGTGCGGGGTGCGTCGATGACGGAGGCCGCGGCGGCGGGCTCCGAGGCGGCGGGCTCGCGGCCGGGGGCCGAGTCGCCGTCGCCGGCGGGCGCGGGCGCCTCGGGTGCGGCGACGTCCGGCGCGGGCGCGTCGGCGGTCGCCGGCTCCTCGAGGCCGGGCAGGGCGGGCCCGTCGGCGGCCGGGGCGTCGACCGTGACGACGTCGGCGTCGGCGGGGTCGGCGGAGTCGGCGTCGTGGTGGGCGGAGATCAGGTCCACGAGTTCTCCTTTTCGGCGCTTCGAGGCGCCCGCGATGCCGAGCGAGGCGGCGAGCTCCTGGAGCTCGGCGACCTTCATGGCGGTCAGGCGGGTGCGGGTCGCCACGCCCTCGGCGTGGTCGGTTCCGTTGGTCACTGGGATTCGTCCTTTCCCCTCGCCAGGTGCTGGGTTGGCCGAGGAGAGCTGATCGCGGCACGACGGAGTCGTGCGCACGGGGCGCAGACTGCGCGTTGCGAAAGCATGAAATGCCGGGAATTGCACGATGCGGCGGGAACGCGAGCTTGCAGCGTCTGCCGGGTGCGCGATCAGTCTAGCACCGGCCGGATGGGCTCCGGACCACGCGCCACGCCGTCGTGTCGCGGGACCCGGACCCCGCGCCGAGGATCACTCGTCGGCGTCGGACGGGGTCACCGTCGCGCCGAGGAAGTCGACGGCGAGCGGCAGTGCCTGCCATGCGGTCTCGGCCGACTCCTCGACGATACGGGCGGCGTCCGCTCGCTCGCTCGGGTCGCTCGCGAGGACGAGGATCGACGGGCCCGCCCCCGAGACGACAGCGGGATGGCCGGCCTCGCGGAGCACGCGGATGAGTCGATCCGTCTCGGGCATGGCCTCGGCGCGATAGCGCTGGTGCAGCTTGTCCTCGGTCGCCGCGAGCAGCAGCTCGGGGCTCTGGATGAGCGCCGCGACGAGCAGCGCCGAACGCGACACGTTGAAGACGGCGTCCTCGTGCGGCACCGACTCCGGCTGCAGGCTCCGGGCGAGGGCGGTCGACATCTCGTGCTCCGGAACGAGCACGAGCGGCGACACGCCCCGGTGCACCATGAGCTTCTTGTGGCGCGGCCCGTCGGGCGTGACCCAGGCGATCGTGAGACCGCCGAACAGCGCCGGCGCGACGTTGTCGGGGTGCCCCTCGAGCTCGGTCGCGAGCTCGAGCAGCTCGTCGGGCGAGATCTCGACCTCGGGGGCGAGGAGCCCCTTCGCCGCCATCACGCCCGCGACGATGGCCGCGCCGGACGAACCTAGCCCGCGCCCGTGCGGGATCGAGTTGTGCGCGACCAGCCGCAATGGCGGAAGCTCGCGGCCGTAGTGCGCGAGCGTGTGCGCGAGGGCGCGGACGACGAGGTGCGACTCGTCGAGCGGCACCTCGCCGGCGCCGACCCCGTGGACCTCGATGCGGAGGCCCTCGCCGCCCGCCTCGACCTCGAGCTCGTCGTACTGCGCGAGCGCGAGGCCCAGCGTGTCGAAGCCCGGTCCGAGGTTCGCGGACGTCGCGGGCACCTTGACGTGCACGCGACGGCCTTCGAGACCTTCCGTGCGGGTGCGGGACGCAGCGGTCGACGCGGCGCTCATGCGAGCCCCAGCACCTGCGCCACGTGCGCGGTGTCGGCCGGGACCACGGTCGGCTGGACGTCCGAACCGTCGGGCAGGCGGAGCGCCCACTGCGGGTCCTTCAGTCCGTGGCCCGTGACCGTGAGCACCGCGCGCGCGCCCGGCGGGATCTGACCCGCGGCGGCGCGCTCGAGCAGTCCGGCGACGCTGATCGCCGAGGCGGGCTCGACGAACACGCCCACCTCGGCCGACAGGATGCGCTGCGCCTCGAGGATCCGGTCGTCCTCGATGGCGCCGAAGTAGCCGTCGGTCAGGTCGCGGGCCTCGAGGGCGAGGTGCCACGACGCGGGGTTGCCGATGCGGATGGCGCTCGCGATCGTCTCCGGGTGCTTCACCGGCTCGCCGCGCACGAGGGGCGCCGAGCCCGCGGCCTGGAAGCCGAACATGCGCGGGAGCCGCGTCGCGTTGCCCGCCTCGATGTCCTCGCGGTACCCGCGCGTGTACGCGGTGTAGTTGCCGGCGTTGCCCACGGGGATGAAGTGGAAGTCGGGCGCGTCGCCCAGCACCTCGACGACCTCGAACGCGGCGGTCTTCTGCCCCTCGATGCGGTCGTTGTTGACCGAGTTGACGAGGTGGACCGGATAGTGGTCGGCCAGGTCGCGCGCGATGTCGAGGCAGTCGTCGAAGTTGCCCTGGATCTGGATGAGGTGCGCGTCGTGCGCGATGGCCTGGCTGAGCTTGCCCATCGCGATCTTGCCCTCGGGCACGAGCACCGCGGCCCGGATGCCGGCATGCGTCGCGTAGGCCGCGGCCGAGGCCGACGTGTTGCCGGTCGAGGCGCAGATCACGACCTCGGCGCCGCGCTCGACGGCCTTGGTCACCGCCATGGTCATGCCGCGGTCCTTGAAGGAGCCCGTCGGGTTCATGCCCTCGAACTTCACCCAGACGTCCGCGCCCGTGCGGCGCGAGAGCGCGGGGGCGGGCAGCAGCGGCGTGCCGCCCTCGCCGAGCGTGACGACGGGCGTGGCCTCGGTCACGTCGAGCCGGTCGGCGTACTCGCGGATGACCCCGCGCCATTGGCGCGACGTCGCCTTCGTTGCCTGCTGGTTCACTCTGCTCCTTCGACTCGGATGACGGATGCGACGGAGGTCACGACCGGGCTGTCGGCGAGCGCACGCACCGTCTCGGCGAGCGCGGACTCACGCGCCTCGTGGGTGCCGATGACCAGCGTAGCCCGGCCCGTCTCATCGCCGATGGTCTGCTGCAGCTCGCCGACCGAGACCCCGTGGTCGGCGAACACGTGGGCGATCGTGGCGAGCACGCCCGGCTGGTCTGCGGCCTCGAGCGTGATCGAGTACCGCGTCGTGATGCGGCCGATGTCGAGCACGGGGAGCTCGGCGTGGGTCGACTCGGCCGTGCCGGGACCGCCGAGCACGTGGCGGCGCGCGATCGCGACGAGGTCGCCGAGCACGGCCGACGCCGTCTGCACCCCGCCGGCTCCGGCGCCGTAGAACATGAGCGGCCCCGCCGCGGCGGCCTCGACGAACACCGCGTTGTTCGCTCCGTGGACGGCGGCGAGCGGGTGCGTGCGATGCACCATCGCGGGGTGGACGCGGGCGGAGACGCCCTCCTTCCCCGTCTCGGGGTCGGCGACCCGCTCGCAGATCGCGAGCAGCTTGACGACGTAGCCCGCGCGCGCGGCCGACTCCACCTGGGCGGCGGTCACGCCGGTGATGCCCTCGCGGTGCACGGCCTCGATCGGCATGGCCGTGTGGAAGGCGAGGCTCGCCAGGATCGCCGCCTTCTGGGCCGCGTCGTAGCCGCCGATGTCGGCGGTCGGGTCGGCCTCGGCGTAGCCGAGCTCGGTCGCGGTCGCGAGGGCGTCCTCGAGCGAGGCGCCCGTGGTGTCCATGCGGTCGAGGATGAAGTTCGTCGTGCCGTTGACGATGCCCAGGATGCGGTCGATGCGGTCGCCCGCCAGGCTGTCGCGGAGCGGTCGGATGATGGGGATGGCCCCGCCGACCGCCGCCTCGTACGAGAGCTGCGCGCCGACCTGCTGGGCGGCGGCGAAGAGCTCCGGTCCGTGCGTGGCGAGCAGCGCCTTGTTTCCGGTGACGACGTCGGCGCCCGAGGCGATCGCCTTGAGGACGAGCGTGCGCGCCGGCTCGAGGCCGCCCATGAGCTCGATGACGATGTCGGCGCCGACGATGAGCGACTCGGCGTCGGTCGTGAACAGCTCGCGGGGCAGGTCGGCGTCGCGCGGAGCGTCGACGTCGCGGACGGCGATGCCGGCGAGCTCGAGGCGGGCCCCGATCCGGCCGGCGAGCTCGTCGCGCTGCTCGAGCAGCAGGCGCGCCACCTGGGAGCCCACCGAGCCGGCGCCGAGCAGCGCGACCCGGATGGAACGGTATTCGATCATGCGGTGACTCCGTGTCGGTCATCGTCGTGGTCGGCGAGCCCGGCGTCGCGGGCGAGCAGGTCGTCGATCGTCTCGCCGCGCACGATGACGCGCGCCGAGCCGTCGGCCACGGCCACGACGGGCGGCCGGGGCACGTGGTTGTAGTTGGACGCCAGGGACCAGCAGTAGGCGCCCGTCGCGGCGACGGCGACCAGGTCGCCCGGCGCGACGTCGTGCGGCAGCCAGTCGTGGTCGACGACGATGTCGCCGGACTCGCAGTGCTTGCCGACGACGCGCACGAGCGCGGCCCGTTCCTGCGACGACCGCGACGCGAGCCGCACGGTGTACTGCGCGCCGTAGAGCGCGGTGCGGATGTTGTCGCTCATCCCGCCGTCGACCGACACGTAGTGGCGCCATCCGTCGTCGGTCGGGACGGCCTTGACCGTGCCGACCGTGTAGAGCGTGACCCCGGCCGGGCCGATGATGCTGCGCCCGGGCTCGAACGCGAGCGCGGGCACGGGCACGCCGAGCCGCCGGCAGGCCGCGGCCACCGCGGCGGCGATGCGGTCGGCGATCGCCTCGATGGGCTGCGGATCGTCGGCCTCGACGTAGGCGATGCCGAAGCCGCCGCCGAGGTTGAGCTCGGCCACGGGGGCCACCGCCGCGAGCTCGGCGTGCACCGCGAGCAGGCGCTCGGCGGACTCGGCGAAGCCGGCGGCGTCGAAGATCTGCGAGCCGATGTGGCAGTGCAGCCCGACGAAGTCGAGCGAGTCGTGCGAGCGGATGGCACCCGCGACGCGCGCCGCATCCTGCAGCGGGATCCCGAACTTCTGGTCCTCGTGCGCGGTCGCGAGGAACTCGTGCGTCGACGCGTGCACGCCCGAGTTGACGCGGAGGCGCACCCGCTGGACGCGGTCCGCGCGGGCCGCCGCAGCCGCCACCCGTTCGACCTCGATCTCGCTGTCGATGACGATCGTGCCGACCCCCGCGGCGACCGCGCGCTCGATCTCGGCGGTCGACTTGTTGTTGCCGTGGAATCCGATGCGGCCCGGGTCGGCGCCCGCGGCGAGCGCGACCGCGAGCTCGCCACCCGTCGAGACGTCGACCGACAGGCCCTCCTGCGTCATCCAGCGGACCATCGCACCGGACAGGAACGCCTTGCCGGCGTAGTAGACGACGGCGGCCGTGCCGACGGATGCCGCGGCGCGCTGGAGGGCCGTGCGCGTACGCGCCGCGCGGGCACGCGCGACCGACTCGTCGACGACGTAGAGCGGCGTGCCGAAGCGATCGGCGAGCGCGCGGGCGTCGACGCCCCCGACGACGAGGCGGCCCTCGTCGTCGCGATGCGCGCCCTCGGGCCACACATGCGGCGCGAGCGCATCGGGATCGGCGGGCGCGGGCGGACGTACGGATGCGGATGCGCTGGATGCCACGGGAACCTCACGGGGGACGTTGGGAACGACGATCACTCGGTCGGCGAGCGAACCCGGATCGGTTCCTGAAGCCTCGGTGCAGGCCGCCCTTGTGGGGCGGCGTTTCCCGCGAGTCTACCGACGGGCGGCGCGCGGGCCGAATCCGCGACGCACTGCGACGCGGAGCCCGCCTCGCCGGTCGCGGAGGGCGATCAGCCGCAGGTGCCGGTCGTCGCGAGCGTCTCCTCGGCGACGGGGAGGTCGGAGGCCTCGAGCCGGACCGTCGCGCCGTCCGGCGTGACCTCGATCCCGGCGACCTCGACGCCCTCGGGGAGGCGGTCGGCGACGCAGACGGGGAACGGCTCGCCGCCGACGATCCGCTCGACCAGCCCCGAGGCGTCGAGCGTGGTGCCGCCCGCCCGCAGCTCCGCGGCGACGGGGGTGAGCAGCACCCGGTCGCCCGCGGCCTCGGGCTCGGCGCTCACCGAGAACGCGACCGGCACGCCGAGGAACTCGGCCTCGTCGGAGTAGGAGACCGTGCCGTCGCCGAGGTCCACGCCGCCGGCGATGCCCTGCGACTCCGCGATGAGGTCGATCGCGGCCTCGTCGACGCTCGCGACGACCTCGGCGCGCTCGACGCTGCCGCCCTCGGCGAGCGGCACGCCGCGGGCGGTGACCGTCACGTCGACCGGGACGCCCTGCACCTGCAGTTCGGGCGCCGTCGCGACCATCTCGTCCATCCGTCCGGTGATCACCTGCCAGAGCGCGGAGAATCCGAGGATCTGCACGTCGACCTCGCCCTCGACCCCCTCGGGGAGGTCGCGCTCGATCGAGTCGGCGACCGCCCGCTCGGCGATGCCCCGGCCGACCGTCTCGACCAGCAGGACCACCCCGGCGAGGATCACCACGATCGCGCCGATCACGATCGCCGCGCGCGTCGCACCCGACGTGCGCCGCCGGGGCCCGTCGTCGCGCGCGACGGGGTCGAGGCGGACGGTCTCGGCGTCGGATGCGGCCATGGGTCGGCAGGTTACATGCGCTCGGGCGCCGACACGCCGAGGAGGTCGAGGCCGTTGCGGATGACCTGTCCCGTCGCGTCGTTCAGCCAGAGGCGCGTGCGGTGCAGGTCGGTCACCGGCTCGTCGCCGAGGGGCAGCACGCGGCAGTTGTCGTACCAGCGGTGGTACAGCCCCGCGAGCTCCTCGAGGTAGCGCGCGACGCGGTGGGGCTCGCGCAGCTGGGCCGCCTGGGCGACGATGCGCGGGAACTCCTGCAGCGCGCCGAGCAGCGCCGACTCGGTCTCGTGGTCGAGCAGCTCGGGCGCGAAGGCCGTGCGGTCGACCCCGGCCTCGGCGACGTTGCGGGCCAGCTGGGTCGTGCGGGCGTGCACGTACTGGACGGAGAAGACGGGGTTGTCGTTGCCGCGGCGCTGGAGCACCTCGGGGTCGATGGCGAGCGGCGAGTCGGCCGGGTACCGTGCCAGCGTGTAGCGCAGCGCGTCGGTGCCGAGCCAGGCCTGCAGGTCGTCGAGCTCGATGATGTTGCCCGCGCGCTTGGACAGCTTGGCGCCGTTGATGCTCACGAGCTGGCCGATGAGGACCTCGATGTCGCGCTCGGGGTCGTCGCCCGCAGCGCCCGCGAGCGCCTTGAGCCGGTGGACGTAGCCGTGGTGGTCGGCCCCGAGCAGGTAGATCTTGTGCTCGAAGCCCCGGTCGCCCTTGTCGAGGTAATAGGCCGCGTCGGCCGCGAAGTAGGTGTAGACGCCGTTGGCGCGACGGATGACGCGGTCCTTGTCGTCGCCGAAGTCGGTGGTGCGCACCCACACGGCGCCGTCCTCGTCGTACACGTGCCCCTGGGCGCGGAGCCGCTCGACGGCGGCGTCGATCGCCGAGACCCCGTCGTCGTCCTTCGCGTGGAGCGCGCGCTCGCTGGTCCAGACGTCGAAGTGCACGTTGAAGCGCTCGAGGGAGTCGCGGATCTCGCCGAGCTGGAGCTCGTACGCGATCTCGCGCGCCGTGTGCAGCGCGACCTCGTCGTCGAGCTCGAGCAGGTGCGGCTCGCGCTCGAGCACGCGGGCGGCGAGGTCGGCCACGTACTGCCCCGGGTAGCCGTTCTCGGGCGTCGGCTCCCCCTTGGCCGCGGCCAGGACCGAGGCGCCGAAGTTGTCCATCTGGTTGCCGGCGTCGTTGATGTAGTACTCGTGGGCGACCTTCGCTCCCGCGGCGCGGAGCACCCGGCCGATCGAGTCGCCGAGCGCCGCCCACCGCGTGTGGCCGATGTGCAGCGGCCCGGTCGGGTTCGCCGACACGAACTCGAGGTTGATCACACGCCCGGCGAGCGAGTCGCCCCGCCCGTAGGCGGCGCCGGCCTCGACGATGGCCTTCGCCAGCGAGCCCGCCGCTGCCGCGTCGAGCCGGATGTTGATGAAGCCGGGTCCGGCGACCTCGGCGCTCGCGATGCCGTCGACGGCGGCGAGGCCCGCCGCGAGCTCGCCGGCGAGCTCGCGCGGGTTCGACCCGAGCGGCTTCGCGATGCGCAGCGCGATGCTCGACGCCCAGTCGCCGTGCTCGCGGAGCTTCGGGCGCTCGAGCGTCACGGCCTCGGGCCCGATCTCGAGCGAGACCTCCTCGCCGGCGGCGCGTCGTCGCTCGACCAGCCCGGAGACGAGGTCGAACAGGAGACGCGAGAGATCGGCGGGAGTCACTCGAAGATCCTACCCGTCGGCGTTGGTAGGGTTTCCCGCATGCCGCGCCCGAACGCCCCGCTCCTCCGCCCCGCGCTGGCCCTGGCCGTCGTGCTCGCGCTCGCCGGGTGCACCACGCCCGACGCCGGGCCGGACGCCACCGAGCCGCCCGCGGCATCCGGGACCGCGGCGCCCACCGACACGGCAGCGCCCACGCCCGAGCCCACCGAGGAGCCGCTGCCGTTCGAGGCCGCGTGCGCCGACCTCATCACGCTCGACCAGATGTACGAGTTCAACCCGAACTTCGGCGATGCGCCCGGCTACGAGCCGGAGTCGGACGCCGTGTCCGCGGTCGCGGAGGCCCGGGGCACGGTCTGCGGATGGAGCAACCAGACGAGCGGCGACCTCATCGAGCTCGGCGTGGCCACGCTCCCCGACAACGCCTACGCCGCACAGGTCGGTCGCGCCGCCGTCGACAGCACCGCGGTGCCCACGTACGGCACGCCGCCCGATGTCGAGGGCTTCTTCAGCCAGTCCGGCGGGCTCGGCCGGGCGCAGGTGTTCGCGGGCGGGTACTGGATCGTGCTGGAGTCGCGGGAGTTCTTCGAGCCGGGCGACGCCGAGCAGCTCGTCTCGGCCGTCCGCGCCAACCTCGCCGGGCGCTGACGGGCGTCGCCGGCGCCGTGCGCGCGTCATCCGGAGCCTGCGCCAGGTGGTAGTGTGAATGGCTGTGCGCCTCCGTAGCTCAGGGGATAGAGCGCCGGTTTCCGGTACCGTAGGTCGGGGGTTCGAATCCCTCCGGGGGCACGTCGTGAAGAGCCGGGTCCACTCAGCGAGCTGAGGGCCCGGCTCGCTCCGTCTCCGGGCGGAGCTCCCCCCACGGCCCCGCCTGCCGCCGGGTCGCTGGACGTCACCTGAACGTCCGCCGCCAATCCGTGGACGCTCCCGACCACGCCCCCATAGACTCCAGACATCCGCTCCGAGGGGAAGGCGCTGGCAGATGCGGTCGGTTCGATGGAGTTCGATCGCGGTCGCCGCGCTGGCCGGACTCCTGGTGGTCGCGCCCGCCGCGCCGGCCCTCGCCGAGGACCCCGTCTCGTTCGGCGGGAGCCCCGTGGTCGACACCGCCGGCGCGCTGACGCCGGGCGAGGAGGCCGAGGTCGAGGCCGCGATCGACCGCACCGCCGACGACACCGGGCGGCAGCTCTTCGTGGCCTACGTCGACGAGTTCACCAACCCCGAGGATGCCGCGTCGTGGGCGGTCGACACCGCGAACGCGAACAACATGGGCACCGAGGACTACCTGCTCGCCGTGGCCGTCGAGGGCCGCTCCTACTACTTCTCGGCCGCGCCCGACGCCTCGCTCTCGCAGGACGACACCGACCGGATCAGCATCGAGCGCGTCGAGCCCGAGCTCCGCGACGAGGACTGGGCGGGCGCCGCGATCGCCGCGGCGGAGGCCCTCGGCGACGGCGGCGGTGGTGGCGGGTTCGGCGGCGGGTTCATCTGGATCCTGCTCGCCGGCGTCGCCGTGATCGCCGTGATCGCCGTCGTCCTCGCCCGCCGCCGCGGTCGGCGGGGCGACGCGCCGGGAGTCCCCGGCGGCGGACCGGGCGCCGAACCCGCAGAGCCGGCCGTGCCCCTCGACGAGCTGCGCCGCCGGGCCGCGAGCGCACTCGTGCAGGCCGACGACTCGCTGAAGACGAGCGAGGAGGAGCTCGGCTTCGCCACGGCCGGCTTCGGCGAGGAGGCGACCGCCGGATTCCGGACGGCGCTCGAGGGCGCCAAGGGGCGCGTCGCCGAGGCGTTCGGACTGCAGCAGCGACTCGACGACCACGAGCCCGACAGCGAGGCGCAGCAGCGCGAGTGGTACGGCACGATCCTCTCGCTCACCGCCGAGGCCGAGTCGATCCTCGACGCCGAGGCCGAGCGCTTCGACGCGCTGCGCGACCTCGAGCAGAACGCGCCGCAGGCCCTCGCGCGCGTGGAGGCGGCCGCCCGGGCCGCCGAGGACGGGATCGCCCCGGCCGCGCAGCGCCTGCAGGCGCTCGGCGCCCAGTACGCGGCATCCGCCCTCGCCACGGTCGCCGACAACCCGGAGCAGGCGCGCGCGCGCGTCGCCTTCGCGCGCGACTCCATCGACGAGGCGCGCGCCGCGCTGGCTCGCGGCGAGACCGGTGCGGCCGCCGTCGACATCCGCGCCGCCGAGGAGGCCACCGACCAGGCGCGACTGCTCGCCGCTGCGATCGAGCGGATCGCCACCGACCTCGCCGAGACCGATCGTGCGGTGGCCGCGGGCGTCGACGACCTCGACGCCGACGTCCGCACCGCACGCGGGATGCAGGACGCGGGCCTCGCGTCGCTCGCCGACCGGGTCGAGGCCGAGGCGTCGGCGATCCGCGCCGAGCTCGGCCGGGCGGGGCGTTCGCCGCTCGACCTCACCGCCCGGATCGACCGCGTGAACGCCGAGATCGACCGTGCCGTGCAGGGCGTGCGCGATGCGCAGGCGCAGGCGCAGCGGACGCGCGCCGAGCTCGACCGATCGCTCCTCGCGGCGCGCACCCAGGTGCAGGCGGCGGAGGACTACCTCGTCGCACGCCGCGGCGCGATCGGCTCCGAAGCCAGGACGCGGCTCGCGGAGGCCGGGCGCCTCGTCGTCGAAGCCCAGGCGCTCGCCGCCTCCGACCCCGCAGGGGCACTCGCGACCGCGCAGCGCGCCGAGCAGCTCGCGGGCCATGCGATGTCGCTCGCCCAGCAGGACGTCAGCGGGTTCGGCGGCGGGATGCCCGGCGGCATGTTCGGCGGTCAGCCGACGCGCGGCGCCGGAGGCGGCGATCTCTTCGGTGCCGTCCTCGGCGGCATCCTCATCGACTCGATGATGGGCGGCGGCGGAGGAGGCGGCATGTTCGGCGGCGGCGGTCGCAGCTCCGGCGGATTCGACGGCGGCTTCGGCGGCGGCCGCTCCCCCGGGAGCTTCGGCGGGTCCGCCACCCGGGCCCGGCGCGGCAGCGGAGGCCGGTTCTGACCGATCGACGTCCGCGCACCACCCCACGACCACCAACCGGAAGGAAGTCACGATGACCAAGCAGTCCATCTTCGGACGGATCTCGCAGCTCCTGCGAGCCAACGTGAACGCGCTCATCGACCAGGCGGAGGACCCGCAGGTCATGCTCGACCAGATGGTGCGCGACTTCTCGAACTCCATCTCGGACGCCGAGGCGGCCATCGCCGAGACCATCGGCAACCTGCGCCTCCTCGAGGACGACCACCGCGAGGACCTCGATGCCGCGCGCGAGTGGGGCGACAAGGCGGTGGCCGCGAGCCGCAAGGCGGACGAGCTCCGGGCCGCCGGCGACGCCGCGGGGGCCGACAAGTTCGACAACCTCGCCAAGGTCGCCCTGAGCCGGCAGATCTCGTCGGAGAACGAGGCCCGCGCGGCCGAGCCGCAGATCGCGGCGCAGACCGAGGTCGTCGACAAGCTCAAGAACGGCCTGAACGGCATGAAGCAGAAGCTCGTGGAGCTGCAGAACAAGCGCTCGGAGCTCGTCGCCCGTGCCAAGACGGCGGAGGCGCAGCAGCAGGTGCACGCCGCCGTCAAGTCGATCGACATCCTCGACCCCACGAGCGAGCTCGGGCGCTTCGAGGACAAGATCCGCCGCGAGGAGGCGAAGGCCCGCGGCCAGGCGGAGATCGCGGCCTCGAGCATCGACTCGCAGTTCAACGAGCTCGACGACCTCGGCGAGCTCACCGAGGTCGAGGCCCGGCTCGCCGCGCTGAAGTCCGGGGGCGGGTCCGCTCCCCAGGGCCAGATCGCCTCCAGCTGAGCGGGGCGGATGCCGCGGGCGAACGCCGCGCGGCATCCGCCCACCCCTCGCCCCGCCCGTCCCCACCCCGCCGTGGGAAGGAGCCGAGATGCCGGCCCCCGGCGCCATGACGCCCGATGAGGCCGCGGCCGCGCTCGGCGTCGACCGCGATGCCGATTCCGCCGAGATCGACCGCGCGTATCGCCGGCTCGCGCGCGAGCTGCACCCCGATCGCTACACCGGGCGACCCGCCGAGGAGGTGCGGGCCGCGAGCGACCGGTTCATCGAGGTCACGCGCGCGCACGACGTGCTGCTCGCGGCGCCGCGCCGTGCCGCGGCATCCGCGCGCATCGTCGTCGACCGGCCGCCCGCGGATGCGTCGGCTCCCCGGGTGGAGTACGTCCGGCCGTTCGGGTGGTGGCTGTTCGCGGCCTGGGCGGCGCTGCTCGTCGCCGGGGCGATCCTGTCGACGGGGACCGGGCCGATCGTCACGCCCGCCGACCTGTGGGTGCGGCTCGGGCTGCTCGTCGCGTTCGCTCTCGCGACGGCGCTCACGGGGCGCCGGTGGGTGTGGCGCGTCACGCTCGTGCTGCTCGCGCTGAGCGCGGTCGCGGTCATCGCCGCGACCACCGTCGGCGGGCTGCTGGGACTCGGCTTCATGATCGTCGCGTGCTTCGGGCTCGCGGTGCAGGGGCGGCTCGTCCGATTCCCCGACCAATGAGCCCGCTGACCGCCGGAGCCGTCGTCGTGGCGATCCGGTGGCGCGCGGAACATACTTGGAGCATGCCGGCCGCCTTCCTCGTCATCCCCGAGTGGCAGGGCTCCGTGTCGTCCCGTGCGATGAGCCATGCCGATGGCGCGCACGCGATCCACGGCGACCTGCCCTCCGCCTCCACCGTGCTCGTCGATGTACCCGTCGAGGCGGGCGACGCCCTGGGCACGGGCGTGCAGCGGTACAGCGCCGTCCGGCGCGTGCGCGAGCGGACCGCCGAGGCGCTCGCCGCCGCCGCGGGCACGCCCATCGCGATCGGCGGGGACTGCGGCATCGCGCTCGCTCCGGTCGCGGCGGCGTCGGCGGCCCATCCGGGCGAGCTGGCCGTGTTGTGGCTCGACGCCCACCCCGACCTCAACACGCCCGAGACGAGCCCCTCGGGCGCGTTCAACGGCATGGTGCTCCGCGCGATCGCGGGCGAGGGCGCCGACGGGCTCGCGCTCGACGAGGCGACGCGCGTCCCGCCGTCGCGGCTCGTGCTGGGCGGGCTGCGCGCGGTCGACGACGGCGAGCAGGCGTACCTCGACGAGCACGGCGTGACGACGATCGACGTCGCGGGGCTCGCCGATCCCGCCGCCGTCGTCGCGGCGATCCGTGCGACCGGGGCGAGCCGGGTGTACGTGCACGTCGACCTCGACGTGCTCGACCCGGCGGCCATCGCCGGGCTGTCGTACCCGCTGCCGTTCGGGGTCGGCCCGACCAAGCTCGTCGCGCTGCTCAAGGCCGTCGTCGACGAGCTCCCGCTCGCCGGCGCCTCGATCGCGGGATTCACGCCCGCGTCCCCCGACGTCGCGCTCGACGACCTCCCGACCATCCTCCGCATCGTCGGCGCACTCGCCTCGGGCGCGGCATCCGCAGCACGCTGAAACCACCGGCATCGGGTGCCCCCGCGCCCGCTCGATGCCTAGGCTGGGTCAAGGCCAGCCCGGCGCACTGCGGGGCCACCGGAGGGAGTCGGAATGGACCGCGAGTTCGACGTCGTGGTGCTGGGGGCCGGAGCGGTCGGCGAGAACGTCGCCGACCGCGCGCGTGCCGCCGGGCTGGAGGTCGTCATCGTCGAGCACGAGCTCGTCGGCGGCGAGTGCTCGTACTGGGCCTGCGTGCCCTCGAAGGCGCTGCTGCGCAGCGCCAGCGCCCTGCGGGCGGCCCGGCGGGTCCCCGGCGCGGCGGCCGCCGTCTCGGGCGAGCTCGACGTGCCGGCGGTGCTCGCACGACGCGACTACTGGGTCTCGGACTGGGACGACCACGGCGGCGTCGGGTGGGTCGAGAGCATCGGCGTCGAGCTGGTGCGCGGGCACGGGCGGCTCGACGGCGAGCGCCGGGTGCTCGTGACGCTGCCCGACGGCGACGACGTCGCACTCATCGCCCGGCATGCGGTCGCCGTGTGCACGGGCTCGACGCCGAGGCTGCCGGACGTCGCGGGGCTCGCGGAGGCGCGGCCCTGGACCAGCCGCGACGCGACGAGCGCCCGCAGCGCGCCGCGCCGGCTCGCGATCATCGGAGGCGGAGTCGTCGCAGCCGAGATGGCCTCGGCGTACTCGGGGTTCGGCTCCGAGGTCACGGTGCTCGCGCGGACCGGGATGCTCGGCGGCATGGAACCCTTCGCGGGCGACGCGGTCGTCGCCGGCCTGCGGGCGGGGGGCGCGATCGTCCGGCTCGGGGTGACGCCCGAGCGCGTCGAGCGCGACGGCGACGGCGCCGTGGTGATCGGCCTCGAGGGCGGCGAGGCGGTCGTGGCCGACGAGGTCCTCGTCGCCACCGGGCGCATGCCCCGGACGACGGGGATCGGCGTCGAGACCGTCGGGCTCGAGCCCGGAGCCTGGATCGAGGTGGACGACACCCTCGCGGCGGTCGGGGCGTCGGGCACCGGCGACGGCGGTGCGCCGTGGCTCTACGCGGTGGGCGACGTCAACCATCGCGCCCTCTTCACCCACCAGGGCAAGTACCAGGCGCGCGCCGCCGGCGACGTGATCGGCGCACGCGCGCTCGGCCGCGCGGTCGACGACGCGCGCTTCGGGGTCCACGCGGCGACCGCCGACCACGTGGCGGTGCCGAGCATCGTGTTCGGCGATCCCGAGGTCGCCTCGGTCGGGATGACGGCTCGACGGGCCGAGGAGGCCGGCATCGCGGTCCGCCTCGCCGAGGTGCCGTTCTCGAGCGTGAGCGGCGCCGGCATCCTCGCCGACGGGTACGACGGGCGCGCACGGCTCGTGATCGACGACGAACGGGGCGTGATCGTGGGCGCGACCTTCGTCGGTCAGGACACCGCTGAGCTCGTGCACGCGGCGACGATCGCGATCGTCGGCGAGGTGCCGGTCGAGCGGCTCTGGCACGCGGTGCCCGGCTTCCCGACGCTCAGCGAGGTGTGGCTGCGGCTGCTCGAGGCGATGGGCCGACCCGAGGCGGGCGAATGAGCGCGGGCGCGGGTGCGGATGCCGCGACGCCGCCGGGCGCGCCGCGGAACCGCCTGATCCGGGTCCGCCTGACCGACTCCCCCGTCAGCCGCGCCGGATACTGGTGGGCCACCGCGGTCGGCTTCGCCTGGGGGTTCCTCTGGAGTCGCGGCAGGATCGAGCGGCGGCGGGGTCTCATCGTGTTCCGCGGCATGCCGAAGTGGACCTTCGGTCGCGGCGGCTCGTGCGTGGGCGGCTGCTACCTGACGTCCACGAACGACTCGGAGACGGTCCTCGGCCACGAGGCGGTGCACCGCGAGCAGTGGCGCACGTACGGCATGCTCTTCCCGATCCTCTACTGGCTGTCGGGCCGCGACCCGCTCGCCAACCGGTTCGAGATCGCGGCCGGGCTCGAGGCCGGGGGCTACGTGCGCCGACGGCCCGGGCGCTCGGCGCACCCGGGCCGCGACGCGGCGTCCGCGGCCTGAGGGGCGGGGCTCAGCCCGCGGGCCGGGCGGCCGCCGAGAGGGCGTCGACGAGCTCGTCGAGGCCGTACGTGAGCGAGAGCGCCGTGGGCGGCGAGACCGCGGCGATGAGCTCGGTGCCGACCACCTGCGCGACCTGGCCTCGCGAGACCGCGGGGATCGCCGAGATCGGCGCCGAGTCGAGGAACGCGTCGGCCTCGGCCGGCGTGTCGTGGTAGCTCAGCAGCAGGTCGGAGTCGAGCTGGTCGAGCTGCTCGTAGCTCAGCGTGTAGAAGAACGGCGAGTCGCCGTTCTGCAGCTCGGCGACCGAGGGGGCGTCCTCGAGGCCGAGCGCGGAGAGGAACTCCACGCGCGAGTCCTCGGGCGTGTAGACGTAGAACGTGCCGGCGGTGTCCCACACCGCGGCGACGGACAGGCCGGCGAGTTCGGGGTGCTCCTCCGCCTTCGCCGCGAGCTCGGCGTCGAGGTCGTCGAGCACGCCCTGCGCCTCATCCTCGAGGCCGAGGGCCGTGCCGACGGTCGTGACGACCTCGCGCCAGGGCGTCGTCCACGCCGCGTCCGGGTAGGCCACGGTGGGCGCGATCTCGCTCAGCAGCTCGTACTGCTCCTCGGTGATGCCCGAGTACGGGGCGAGGATGACGTCCGGCGCGGCCTCGATGAGCTCCTCGTACGGCGGCGCCTCGCCGTCGTCGGTCAGGATCGCGGGGACCTGGGCACCGAGCTCGTCGAGCTCCTCGGCGACCCAGGGCAGCACCCCGTCCTCGTTCGCCCCGTAGGTCTGCTGCGCGATCGCGACGGGCACGACGCCGAGCGCGAGCGCCGCCTCGGTGCTCCCCCAGCCCCACGTGGCGACTCGCTCGGGTGCCGCGCCGATCTCGGTCTCGCCGAACGCGTGCTCGATCGTGACGGGGAAGCCGCCGTCGGATGCCCCGGGCGTGCCGCCGCTCGCCTCCTGGGAACCGGCGGTGCCGGCGCAACCGGCGAGGGCGAGGGTGGTGGCGGCGGTCGCCGCGAGGGCGGCGAACGATCGGCGCGCGTGCATGTACAGCCTTTCGAGGGGAACGGATCATGGATCGGGTCGATTTAGCTTAGCCTAACCTAACCGAACCCCGGGGCGCGTCGGCGGTCACGCCGCGCCGCGGTGGTACCGCCCGATGGGCACGACGAGGGGCGACCCTGCGACCGGGTCCTCGGCGACGAGGCACTCCAGCCCGAACGCCTCGGCGACCGTCTCCGCGGTCATGACCTCGGCCGGTCGCCCGGCGGCCCGGATCCGCCCCCCGTCCACGACCACCATGTGGTCGGCGTACCGCGCGGCGAGGTTGAGCTCGTGCAGCACCATCACGACGGTCGTGCCGTCCTGCCGGTTCGACTCGGTGAGCAGATCGAGCAGCTCGAGCTGGTGCGCCGCGTCCAGGAAGCTCGTCGGCTCGTCGAGCAGGACGACGCCGGCCCGCTGCGCGAGCACCATCGCGATCCAGACGCGCTGACGCTGGCCGCCGGACAGCTCGGAGACGGGTCGCGAGGCGAGGTCGGCGGTGCCGGTCGCCTCGAGGGCCTCGGCGACAACGCGGTCGTCCTCCGACGAGCGGCCGCCGAACCAGCCCCGGTGCGGATGGCGCCCGCGCGACACCAGCTCCGACACGAGCACGCCGTCGGGCGCGACCGGCTGCTGCGGCAGCACGGCGACGCGGCGTGCGAACTCCCGTGCGCCGAACGAGCGGATGTCGCGCCCGTCGAGCGTCACGCGACCCGCCGAGGGGGCGATGAGCCGCGCGAGACCCCGCAGCAGCGTCGACTTGCCGCTGCCGTTGGGACCCACGATCGCGGTGATCCGCGCGTCGGGGACCTCGAGGTCGAGGCCGTCGACGACCGTGCGACCGTCGTAGCCGAGCCGGAGCGACTCGGCCCGCAGTCCGTGCGCGGCGACGTGCGTCATCCGCCTGCTCCCTTCCGATTGCCGCGGGCGATCAGCCACAGCAGGTACGGGGCCCCGATGAGACCCGTGACGATGCCGACCGGCACGGC
This sequence comes from Agromyces sp. CCNWLW213, assembly GCF_037199545.1. Lineage (NCBI taxonomy): Bacteria > Bacillati > Actinomycetota > Actinomycetes > Micrococcales > Microbacteriaceae > Agromyces > Agromyces sp. CCNWLW213. The sequence goes on from NZ_JBBBDX010000002.1 coordinate 107,196, forward strand.
GACGTCGCCGAGCGCATGCTGCGCGACCAGGTCGGCGACGAGCACGATCGCGGCGCCCACCAGGGCGGATGCCGCGAGCGCCGCGCGCCCGTTGCCCACGAGGGCCCGCGCGACCGGCGCGGCGACGAGCGCCACGAACGCGATCGGGCCGGTGAGCGCGGTCGCCACCGCCACGGCGGCCACGCCGAGGAGGATCGCGACGAGCCTCGCGCGCGTGACGTCGACGCCGAGCCCGCGGGCGGTGTCGTCGTCGAGCGCGAGCAGCGGCATCCGGTGGGCGTGCAGGGCCACGAGCACGACGACGACCGCGAGGGCGGCGCCGGCGACGGCGAGTTCGTCCCAGCCGATGCTCGAGACGCCGCCGACCATCCAGACGAGCGCCGCGGGGGCCTCGCGAACCTCCGCTCGCGTGATGAGCCATCCGAGGAGGCCCGACACGATCGAGGCGACGCCGATGCCGACGAGCACGAACCGGATGCCGGTGAGCCCGTCGCGCCAGGCGAGCGCCCAGATGATCGCGGCGACGGCCAGCGCGCCGGCGAGCGCGGCCAGCGAGACCGCGGGCCCGGTCACGCCGAGCACGAGCATCGCCGCGACGGCGGCGAGGCTCGCGCCGCCCGTGACGCCGAGGATGTCGGGGCTCGCGAGCGGATTGCGCAGGGTGGACTGGAACAGCGCCCCGCCCAGGCCGAGGCCCACCCCCGCGATGACCGCGGCGACGACCCGTGGCAGCCGGAGGCGGAACACGACGAGGTTCGTCGTGGCATCGCCCCGGCCGGCGAGCGCCGCGACGAGGTCGGGCAGCGCCACGCCCGCCGCGCCGAGCACGAGGGCCGCCGTCGAGGCGGCGAGCACGACGATCGCGGCGCCGGACGCGACGAGCAGGGCACGGCGCCGGGCCGCGACGTGTGCGGCCGCGACCGCGTGCGCGACGTCCTGCGTGCGGCCGCTCGTCGTCGGCGCCGTCCTGCGGGCGGGACCGGCGGCGATCACCACGCGCCTCCTCCTCGTCGGCGCACGAGCGCGATGAGCACGGGCGCGCCCACGACCGCGGCGACGATGCCCGCCTCCAGCTCGGCGGGCGGTGCGACCACCCGGCCGACCACGTCCGCGATCACGAGCACCGTCGCGCCGAGCACGGCGGCGAGCGCGATGCGGCGCCGGAAGTCGCCGCCCGCGAACGCGCCGGCCGCGTGCGCGACCGCGAGGCCGAGCAGTGCGATCGGGCCCGCGAGCGAGGTCGCCGTGCCGGCGAGCACGATCACCGCGACCGCGGTCACCGTGCGCGTCACGCCCAGCCGCACGCCCAGGCCGCGCGCGACGTCGTCGCCGAGTGCGAGCAGGTTGAGCCGCGGCGCGAGCCAGGCGGCGAGCGCGAGGCCGGCGACGAGGAACGGCCAGAGCGCGGCCGCGGTGTCGAGCCCGCGACCGGCGAGCGAGCCGACCGACCAGAAGCGGTACTGGTTGAGCGTCGCGAGGTCGCGGATGAGGACGAGCGTGATGAGCGGTGTCGCGGCGGCCATGACCGCAGCGCCCGTCAGCGCGAGCTTCGCCGGGGACGCCCCGCCCCCCGCCGTTCCGATCGCGAACACGACGGCGGCAGCGGCCGCGGCGCCGCCGAACGCGAACCAGACGAAGCCGAGGGGCGTCGCGACGCCGAGGAAGGTGATCGCCGCGACCACCGCGAGCGAGGCGCCGGCGTTCAGCCCGAGCAGCCCGGGATCGGCGAGCGGATTGCGCGTCGCCCCCTGCAGGACGGCGGCGACCGCGCCGAACGCGGCCCCGGCCAGGACCCCGATGACGGCGCGCGGCAGCCGGAGCTCGCGCACGACGATCTGGTCGGCGTCGCCGTCGACCGGCGCCGCGAGGGCGCTCCAGACGACGTCGAGGGGAACGGCCCGCGACCCGACGGCGAGGCTCGCGAGCACCGCGAGGCCGAGCAGGGCGGCGGCTGCCGCGAGCACCGCACCGAACGGCGGGCGCGCGCCCCGGCGCTCCGGGGGTCGGGTCGCGACCGCGCCCGGCGCGGGGCGCGATCGGGCGTCGACCGCCGTCCGCTGGTCCATCGGCGTGTCAGTCGAGCTCGGCCCGGCCGCGACGCCAGTAGCCCATGAACGCGACCTGGCGGCGGTCGAGTCCCGCCTCCTGCACGAGGAAGCGGCGCAGGGTCTTGACCACGGCCGCCTCGCCGGCGATCCAGGCGTAGCAGTCTCCGTCGAGGCTGGTCCCCTCGGGCACGTCCCACAGGATGCCGTCGGCGTCGGCGGCCGCCTCGAGTTCGGCGAGCGTCCGCTGCGACACCGCGGCGGCCGCCGAGGCCGGGTCGGCGCAGTCGCGCAGCCAGCAGGTGCGGGCGACCCAGTCGCGGACCGCGGGGACCAGGCGCTCGCCGTGGGCCTGCTCGTGCACGCGCGGCAGCCAGCGGACCTCGACGCCCGAGGGGGCCCGCACGGGAAGCATGTCGTCGGCGGACGGCACCTCGATGATCGCGGCGCCGGACGCGTCGTCGGGCAGCGACTCGAGGATGGCGCAGATGGCGGGGGCCGCGGTCTCGTCGCCGGCGAGCAGCACGGTGTCGACGTCGCCCGGCCGCCAGTCGATGCCGATGGTGCGGCCCTCGCTCAGCTCATCGGGTCCGATGAGGATGATCTCGTCGCCCGGGCGGGCGCGACCCGCCCACGTCGATCCCGGGCCGGTGTCGCCGTGCGCGACGAAGTCCACGTCGACCTCGCGGAGCTCGGGGCGGACGGCGCGGATCGTGTAGGTGCGGAAGGGGTTCCGCCGCTCGGCGGGCAGTCGGCGCCACTCGCCGTACCAGTCCTCGGCGGCGTCGGGGAATGCCGCGAACCCAGCCCCCGGCAGGGGCAGGACCACCTTGACGCGCTGGTCGAGGCCCGCGGTGCCGAATCCGGCGAGCTCCTCACCGGCGAACGTCACGCGCGTGAAGTGCGGCGTGAGTCGCTCGACGCGCGACACGGCGGCGCGGAAGCCGCGGTAGGCGGGGCGGGGGCGCGAGGCGGCCTCGGTCGTCGCGGCAAGTGAGGTAAGCATTACCTAAGTCTCGCACACGGGTCGTGGCGATCCGCAACCCGCCGTCACCACACGGGAGGCCGGCGTCGGCCGCGCCGAGCGCGCCGTTCCAGCTGCGCGCCGAGCGCGAACAGCGTCGCCTCGCCGCCCGGCCGCCCGATGAGCTGCACGCCCATGGGCAGCCCCGCCTCGGTCTCGTGCACGGGCAGCGTGAGCGCCGGGAGCCCGGCGACGTTGACGAACGAGGTGTACGGGGTGAAGCGCACCTGCTGCGCGAAGTTCTCCTCGCCGTCGTCGGGGTCGTACCATCCGACCGGCCGGGGCTCGAGCGCGAGCGCGGGCGTCATTACGGCGTCGAACGGGGCGAACCTCGCGATGGTCCGCCGCTCGAACCCCGCAAGCCAGGACAGCGCCGCCGCGAGCTCGGCCGCCGTGAGCCGGCGGCCGCGATCCATGAGCCAGGCGGTCAGCGGCTCGAGCCGCTCCCGCCGCGCTCCGGGGACGTCGATCGTGGCTGCGCCCGCCTGCCAGATGGTCCGGAACGCCGCCGGGTACCCGGGCTCGGGGGCCGCCGCGAGCTCCTCGACCCCGTGTCCCAGTGCGTCGAGCAGCGCGACCCCCGCCTCGAGGGCGGCCCGCGCCGTCGGGTCGAGGCGGATCTCGGCGAAGTCGTCCCACGGCGACTCCGTCATGACGGCGACCTGGAAGCGGCCCTCGCCGCGGATCGCCGCGCCGAGGTACGGCCCGTCGTCGCCCGGCGCGCGGACCGCGAACGGATGCCGCGGCGGGTAGCCGCGCGGCGCCACCATGCCGTCGAGCAGGAGCGCCGCGTCGGCGACGGTGCGCGCGATCGGGCCCACCACGCCGAGGCCCGCGAGGCGGTCGAGCCCGGACCCCGACGGCACGCGGCCCCGCGACGGCTTGACGCCGACGAGACCGCACGACGCGGCGGGGATGCGGATCGATCCGCCGCCGTCGCTGCCCGGCGCGAACGGCAGCAGGCCTGCGGCGACCGCGGCCGCCGCGCCGCCGCTCGATCCCCCGGCGCCGAGCGCGAGGTCCCACGGGTTCCTGGCCGGGCGCCCGCCCACGGGCTCGGTGTACGAGGGCAGCCCGAACTCGGGCGTGGCGGACTTGCCGAGGCTCACCGCCCCCGCCGCGTCCACGGCGTCGACGAGGTCGTCGGACTCGTCCGGCACGTGCCCGGCGTGGGCGCGCGAGCCGAAGGCCGTCGGCACGCCCGCACGCGGGTGGAGGTCCTTGTCGGCGAGCGGCATGCCCCAGAGCGGGGCGGCCCGCGGCACCTCGCGCTCCACGGTGCGGGCGCGTTCGAGGGCGAGCTCCGGCGTGACGACGGCGAAGGCGCCGACGACGGGATCGAGCCGTTCGATCCGCGCGAGGTAGTGGGCGGCCGCCTCGACCGGGGTCACCTCACCGCGCTGCAGGAGCTGGTGCAGCTCGAGCGCCGTGTACTCGTGCAGGTCGTCGATGGGGTCCGCCACGCCACGAGCCTACGCACGCGGCATCCGCCGGCCTACTTCAACGACTTCTGCAGCAGCACCGTGCCGAGCCAGCGATCGAACTTGAACCCGACCCGCCCCATCCGCCCGACCTCGGTGAAGCCGAACCGCTCGTGGAGCGCGATCGACGCCTCGGCGCCCTGGTCGGCGATGACCGCGAGGATCTCCTTCAGGCCTGCGGCCTTCGACGCCTGGATGAGCTCGCCGAGCAGCGCACGGCCGAGCCCCTTGCCCGAGGCCGCCGGCCCGAGGTAGATCGAGTCCTCGACCGTGTACCGGTAGGCGCGCTTCGGCTTCCACGGCGAGACGAGGGCGTACCCGAGCAGCTGGCCCGAGGGCGACTCGGCCACCAGGAACGGCATGCCGAGCTTCTGGAGCATGGTGAACTTCTGCTTCCACTCGCGGAGGGACATCGCGTCCTCGTCGAACGTGACCGTGGAGTTCGCGACGTAGTAGTTGTAGATCTCGCGGATCGCGGGCAGGTCGGCGGGCCGCGCCGGCCGGATGTCGTAGGCGAACGGGGCCTCCTCGGCCTCGGGCCGCCGCAGGTGCCGCGGCAGCACCCGGCGCTCCTGGTATTCCTCCTCGAGCATCACGCCATGCTACGCGCGCCGTGTTGCGAACGGATGACGAGCGGGCGGCCTGGGATCAGTCGCCGAGCGACCAGTCGACCGGCTGCCCGCCGCGCGCCTCGAGGAGCGCGTTCGCGCGGCTGAACGGCCGCGACCCGAAGAACCCTCGGCTCGCCGAGAGGGGGCTCGGGTGGGCCGATGCGATGCGGGGCGTGTCGGCGAGCAGCGGCGCGAGCGACTGCGCATCGCGTCCCCAGAGGATGGCGACGAGCGGCGCGCCGCGCGCGACGAGCGTGCGGATCGCGTGGTCGGTGACGCGCTCCCACCCCTTGCCGCGGTGGGATCCGGACTCGCCGGGCCGCACCGTGAGCACCCGGTTCAACAGCATGACGCCGCGGCGGTTCCAGGCACCGAGGTCGCCGTGGTCGGGCAGCGCGCACCCGACGTCGTCGGCGAGTTCGCGGTAGATGTTGGCGAGGCTGCGCGGGATCGGGCGGACGTGCCGCTCGACCGCGAACGACAGCCCGATCGGATGGCCCGGCGTCGGGTACGGGTCCTGGCCGACGATGAGCACCCGGATGTCGCCGACCGGCTGCCGGAACGCGCGGAGCACCAGGTCGCCCGCCGGCAGGTAGGAGCGACCGGCCGCGACCTCGGCCCGCAGGAAGTCGCCCATCCGCGCGATGTCGCCGGCGACCGGTGCGAGCGCGTCGGCCCAGCTCTCGTCGATGAGGCCCGCCTCGGCGAGTTCGCGAAGGCTCCGGCCCATCAGCCGGTGATGCTCCGGACGAGCACGGCGTCCTCGCCGGCGGTGACGCTCCAGACGCTGCCTGCGCCGGCGACGCGCAGCCCGGCGGCGCCGATCGAGAAGAGCGTGTCCTCGTCGATCGCGATGCCCCCGTCGACGAGGCCCGCCTCGGTCGCGGCGATGAGGCGCGTGAGCGTGCCCCACTGCGCCGCGTGGCAGTCGATGGTCAGGTCGACGAGGCCGATGCCGGCTTCCGCGGTGACCTCGTCGAGGTCCTCCCCGGCCTCCTCGGGGGCGACCGGCACGCCGCCGATGCGCCAGCCGCCGAGGAGCGCCGTGTCGGCGGCGATGGCCGCACCCGCCGAGAACCCCAGGTAGGGCAGCCCGGATGCCACGAGCCGGCGCAGTTCGCCCGCGACGGGCTCGACCGCCCGCCGGTAGGCGGGGGTGAGGCCGCCGCCGACGAGGACGCCGTGGGCGCCGGCGAGCGCCGACGGGGCGAACTCGCCGTTCTCGCCGACGATCGTGACGACCGCGTCGACGGGCGCGTCCACGGGGGCGGCGGACTCGAGTGCGGCGATCCACCGGGCGCGCTCGGCCGTGCCCGACTCGGGCGGGGCGACGACGAGCACGGCCACCCTCGGGCGCTCCGCGCCGTCGTGCGCGGCGGCCTCGGCCGCCTCGGTCAGGAAGGGGCCGTACACGGCGGCGGCATGGTCCGGGGCCCACCCGCCGCCGACGAGGTGCACGCTCATCGGCCGGACTGCTTCGCGTCGGAGGTCATCCCGTCAGGCTAGCGGCCCTGCGCGGTCGGGGGCGGGTCGGCCGGGCCGGCCGTGGGCCCGTCGCCCGGCCCGAGCTCGCCGAGGCCGGCACGCGGGGAGATCACGTCGGCGTGGCCGCCCGAGTTCCCCCGCCTGAGCCCGGCCAGGCGCTCGTTCAGCACCGAGATGATGGTCGCCGATGCGACGCCGACGATCGCGACGCCCCCCGCCATCAGGAACACCGCCCACACCCGGCCGAGCGTGGTGACCGGGTAGGTGTCGCCGTACCCCACGGTGGCGAGCGTGACGACGGCCCACCAGAGCGAGTCGCCGAAGTTCGTGATGTTCGCGCCCGGCGCGTCCCGCTCGGCCTGCAGCACCGCCAGCGAGATGAAGAAGACGTAGACGGTCGCGTAGATGATGGCCGTGAGCACGAAGCGCGCGCGCACGGCCTCGGTCGTCCGGCGCTGCAGCACCGGGAGGTAGCCGAGCAGCGAGACCACGCGCAGCGCGCGGAACACCGGCAGGAGCACGGAGAGCATCTCGATCGGATGCCGCCAGGCGTAGCGCCACCGCTGCCCACGCGGTGTGAGCACGATGCGCATCACGGCGTCCACGAGGAACGCGGTCCAGGTGACGACGAAGACGACGTTGAACACCGCGACGGCGGCGTCGGCCACATCCGGGACGAGCACCCAGGTCGTGTAGGCCACCACGAAGGCGATCCCGAGCAGCGCGAGCCACCGACCCGTCGCGTCGATCCAGCGCTTCCTGCGCTCGACCCGGCCGACGGTCATCGCGCCGATCCCCCGCGGACCGCGAGCGGCCCCTTCGCGAGCCGGTGCGGCGCCGCCTGCGCGACCGGCTTCACGACGATGAGGTCGAGGTCGACGTGCGGCGGCTTCGACATGGCGTCGACGATGACGGATGCAACGTCCTCGGCCGTCAGCGGATCGGGCACGCCCTCGTACACCGCCTCGGCGCGCTCGCGATCGCCGCCGAAGCGGACGAGCGCGAACTCGTCGGTCTTCACCATGCCCGGCGCGACCTCCACGACCCGGATGGGCTCGCCGTTCAGCTCGAGCCGCAGCACCTCCGTCATCGCGTGCGCGGCGGACTTCGCGGCGTTGTATCCGCCTCCCCCGGCGTAGGCGACGTGCCCGGCGATCGACGTGACGACGACGAGGTCCGCGACGCCGCGCTGCTCGGCGCCCCGCCGCAGCAGCGGCAGCAGCGCGCTCGTGACGCGCTTCACGCCGAGCACGTTCACCTCCAGCATCCAGCGCCAGTCCTCGAGGTCGGACTCCTCGACGGAGGCGAGCCCCTTCGCGCCGCCGGCGTTGTTGACCAGCGCATGGATGCCGCCGCCCTCCAGGTGCGCGCGCAGCGCCGCGACATCCGCATCGCTCGTCACGTCGGCGACGACGACCTCGCAGCCGGTCTCGTCGGCGAGCTCGCGCAGCCGGTCCTCGCGTCGTGCGACCGCGACGACGTGCCATCCGGCCGCTCGGAGCATCCGGACCGTGGCCGCGCCGATGCCCGAACTCGCCCCGGTGACCACCGCTCGCATGCCGTCCATGCGGCCATTCTGCACCGGACGGCGCGTCCCCCCGCGTGCGCGGCGCGTGTGGTGCGCGAGAATGGGCGGATGCAGCCGACGCCGTCGACCCGCTCCCCGAGGCCGCCACAACGCAAGCGGCGGGTTCCGCTGTGGGACAACGCGCGGTGGATCGCGATCACGCTCGTGGTCATCGGCCACGGCATCCTGCCCCTGATCGGCGAGGACGACGCGGCGTACAGCGTCTACCTGTTCATCTACTCGTTCCACGTCGCCGTCTTCGTGACGGTGTCCGGGTACTTCGCGAAGTCGGGACCGCCGAACGCACGCGCGATGCGCCAGGTGCTCACCGACATCGTCTTCCCGTACTTCATCTTCGAGACCATCTGGACCGTGGTGCGGTTCCTGCTCGGTGGCGACTTCGTGCTCGACTACACGACCGCGTCGTGGACCCTGTGGTTCCTCATCGCGCTGGCCGTCTGGCGGATCGTCCTGCCGTTCCTCGTGCTCCTGAGGTACCCGCTGCTCATCGCGATCGCGATCTCGATCGGCGCGGGCTATGCCGTCGAGGTCGACTCGACGCTCGCGCTCACGCGGACCTTCGGCATGTTCCCCTTCTTCGTGTTCGGCTGGAAGCTGCGGCAGTGGCGCATCACCGACCGCTGGCTCGACCTGCCGACCGCGGTCGCGTGGCGCTGGCGGGCCGGCGCGATCGTGCTGTTCGCCGCGCTCCTCGTGGTGCTGCCGATCGCGATCGAGACCTGGCGCGACCTGCGGCTGCGGCGCTTCATGCTCTACGACGAGTCGTACGAGGCGATCGGCTACGACGAGCCGTGGTCGGGCGCCATCCGGCTGTTCCTCCTGCTGCTCGCGATGCTGCTCGCCGTCGCGTTCCTGGTGCTCATGCCGCGCCGGACGACGTGGTTCACCGCGTTCGGCAGCGCCACCATGTACATCTACCTGCTGCACTCGTTCGTGCTCTTCCCGCTCCGCGAGACGACCGTCCTCGAGGGTCGGCAGCCGTGGTGGATGCTGCCGGCGATGATCGTCTTCTGCATCGGCGTCTCGGTCGTGCTGTCGCTGAGGCCCGTGCGGCGCGTGTTCCGCCCGCTCGTCGAGCCGCGCGCCCGGTGGCTGTTCCGCCCCGAGCCGGCGACCGCGACCGGAACGCTCGTCCTCCCGCCCGAGGCGCTCCCCCCTGCGCCCTCCGCGCCGCGCGCCGCCGCGGAGGACGCGACCGCCCCCGACGCCACGCCGCCTGCCGGCGACCCGCGCGACGGCGAACGCGGCGCGTGACGCCGTGTTGCGGCATCCGTTGATCGCCTGATCGACCGCTCGTAACGTGGGCTCCGGTTGCGGCGATGCCGCACCGCGAACGCGAAGGAGTCCCCCATGGCAGAGCAGGCCGACTGGCGCTTCGAGACGAAGCAGGTGCACTCGGGCGCCGCACCCGACCCGGTGACCAAGGCGCGGGCCACGCCGATCTACCAGACGACGTCGTACGTCTTCGACTCCGCCGAACACGCGCAGAACCTGTTCGCCCTGGCCGAGTTCGGCAACATCTACACGCGCATCATGAACCCCACGCAGGCCGTGGTCGAGGAGCGCCTCGCCGCGCTCGAGGGCGGCTCGGGCGCCCTGCTCGTCGCGTCGGGCCAGGCGGCCGAGACGTTCGCCGTGCTGAACATCGCACAGGCCGGCGACCACATCGTCTCGTCGTCGTCGATCTACGGCGGCACCTACAACCTCTTCAAGTACACGCTCGCCAAGCTCGGCATCGAGACCACGTTCGTCGAGAACCAGGACGACGCCGACGAGTGGCGCCGCGCGGTCCGCCCGAACACGAAGCTCTTCTTCGCCGAGACGATCGGCAACCCGAAGATCAACGTGCTCGACATCGAGCTCGTCTCCGGCATCGCGCACGAGGCCGGGATCCCGCTCATCGTCGACAACACGATCGCGACGCCGTACCTCATCCGCCCGTTCGAGCACGGCGCCGACATCGTGATCCACTCGGCCACGAAGTTCCTCGGCGGCCACGGCACCGTCATCGGCGGCGTCATCGTCGACGGCGGCCGGTTCGAGTGGTCGAAGAACGTCGAGAAGTTCCCGGGCCTCACCGAGCCCGACCCCTCGTACCACGGCGCGAGCTACACCGCCGCGGTCGGCGACGCGCTCGCCTACGTCATCAAGGCGCGCGTGCAGCTGCTGCGCGACCTCGGCTCCTCGATCGCGCCGGCGAGCGCGTGGCAGCTCATCCAGGGCATCGAGACGCTCTCGCTCCGGGTCGAGCGCCACGTGCAGAACGCGCAGGAGATCGCCGAGTGGCTGGACGACCACCCGGACATCGCCCACGTGAACTACTCGGGGCTCCCGTCCAGCCCGTGGTACGCGGCCGCGAACAAGTACGCCCCGAAGGGCGTCGGCGCGGTGCTGTCCTTCGAGCTCAAGGGAGGCGTCGACGCCGGCCGCGCCCTCGTCGACAACCTGTCGCTGTTCAGCCACCTCGCGAACATCGGCGACGTGCGCTCGCTCGTGATCCACCCCGCGTCGACCACGCACTCGCAGCTGACCCCCGAGCAGCAGCTCACGACCGGCGTCACGCCCGGCCTCGTGCGGCTCTCGGTCGGCATCGAGAACGTCGACGACCTCAAGGCCGACCTCGAGGCGGGCCTCGCGGCCGCACGCCGGGCCACCGAGGCCGCTCGCGTGTAGCGCACGGCAGCGAGGTTCCGGATGCCGCGTCCCCACGGGACGCGGCATCCGCCGTATGGCGCGCCGACCACCACCGCCGGGTGCGCGTAACACTGGGGCGACCGCCTCGCGGGTCGGGGAGAATCGACGCATGGACTGGCAGACGACCTCGGAGACGGTGCCCGCGAGCATCGTGCCCGAGGCCCGCGCCGCCCACCAGCTCGCCGGCCGGGCCCCCGCGACGGGCGCCTGGCGCGCCGGCGACCCGGTCGGCGACCGCCGCTTCGCGCGGATCGGCGACCTCGCGCTCGAGTCGGGCCAGGTCCTGCCCGACGTCCGCATCGCCTACGAGACGTGGGGCGCCCTCTCCCCCGCGCGCGACAACGCGATCCTCGTCCTGCACGCCCTCACCGGCGACAGCCACGTGGTGGGCCCGGCCGGGCCGGGGCATCCGAGCGCCGGCTGGTGGCCCGGGGTCGTGGGTCCGGGCCGGGCGATCGACACCGACCGCTGGTTCGTCGTCGCCCCCAACGTGGTGGGCGGATGCCAGGGATCGACCGGACCGGCCTCGCTGGCGCCCGACGGCATCGAGTGGGGCGCCCGGTTCCCGTTCGTGACCATCCGCGACCAGGTCGCAGCGCAGGTCGCGTTCGCTCGCGAACTCGGCATCGACCGGTTCGCCGCGGTCGTCGGCGGCTCGATGGGCGCGATGCACGTGCTCGAGTGGGCCCTCATCGCGCCCGACGCGGTCGAGCGGATCGCCGTGCTCGCCGCGCCGGCGGCGGCCACCGCCGACCAGATCGCGCTCAACTCCGTCCAGCTGGAGGCCGTGCGCAGCGATCCGCACTTCCGCGGCGGGGCCTACTACGACGCGCCCGACGGCGACGGCCCCACTCGCGGCCTGGCGCTCGCCCGTCGGATGGCCATGCTGAACTACCGCACCCCCGTCGAGCTCAACCAGCGGTTCGAGCGGAGCTGGCAGTCCGCACTCGACCCTCTGGGCCGCGGCGGCAGGTTCGCGGTCGAGTCGTACCTCGACTTCCACGGCAACCGCTTCACGCGCCGGTTCGACGCGAACAGCTACCTCGTGCTCACCGAGGCGATGAACTCGCACGACATCGGGCGCGGGCGGGGCGGCGTGGGGGCCGCGCTCGACCGGATCGACGCGCTCGCCCTCGTGCTCGGCATCGACAGCGACCGCTACTTCTCGCTCGAGGGCCAGCGCGAGATCGCGCGCGGCCTGCGCCGCGCGGTGCACGGCGACGAGCCGGTCGTGCTGCGCTCCGACTACGGCCACGACGCGTTCCTCATCGAGGACGACGCGGTCGGCCGGGCGATCGGCAGGCTCCTCGCGGCGTGACGCCGACCGGACCGCCGGCCCCGGATCGGGCCCAATGACCCACGTACGGGGGCCGCTCTGGGCTATCTTCGAGGGTGACGGCACCCGAATGCCGCACCGCGAGCCGCGAGAGGGGTGGCATGCGTCGGATCGACAAGGAACGTGACCGGCTGCTGCGTCGGCTCGCACGCGCCGGGAGCCTCACCGGGGCGGTCCTCGCGTTCGCGTGCCTCGTCGTGCCGGGCGCGCTCGATCCCGACCGGTTCGCGCTCGCGATCCTGCTCGACCTGGCCCTGATCGGCCTGGTGCTCCTCGCCACGGCGCGCGGTGCCACGCTGCCGATCCTCGGGACCATCGTCGTCTCGGTCGCGCTCCTGCTCGTCATCGGCCTCGACCCGACGATCGATCCGGCTGCAGAGACCGCGATGGCCGTCACGGGCGCGCTCACGGCCGCGGCGATCGCCATCCCGTCGATCGTGCGGCCGAACGGCGTCGCGCTCGTGGCGCTGTCGGGCCTCGCCGTCGTGACCGCCGTCGTCGCCTCGTGGTTCGCCGGCGCCGACCTCGGCACGGTGCTCGTCGCCTCCATCGCCGGCTGGGCGGCCTCGACCGCCACTGGGCTGTGGCTCGCCCGCGCGATCGACCGCGCCGCCGAGCGGATCGACGAGGTCGGCCGGGCCCACCGGGCCGAACGGCTCGCGAGCGAATCCGAGGCCCAGCAGCGGCAGGACGCGCGCGTCCTGCACGACACCGTCCTCGCGACGCTCAGCCTGCTCGCGCACTCCGGCGTCGGCGTCGGCGAGAGCGCCCTCCGCCAGCAGGCCGGCGACGACGCGCGGCTGCTCAAGCAGCTCCGGCTCGGCGCGCCGCTCGACAACGGGTCGAGCACGGCCTTCTCGCCCGATTCCCCCGCCGACGTGCTCGGCACGACCTTCGACTCCGTCCGTCAGCGGTTCGCCCGCATGGGACTCGACGTCAACTGGCACGGTGCCGGCCAGCTGGTGCTGCCGCGCGATGCGCTCGACGCGCTGCTCGGCGCGCTCGGCGAATGCCTCGAGAACGTGCGCCGGCATTCCGGCGTGCGCGAGGCGGACGTCACCATCACCGACGACGACCGGACGGTCCGCGCCATGGTGACCGATCAGGGCGCGGGCTTCGAACCGGCCTCGGTCGACCCGGCCCGCCTCGGATTCGCGGAATCGGTCGTCGGGCGCCTGCACGCGGTGGGCGGTCGCGCGCGCGTCTTCAGCTCGCCGGGCTCCGGCACGACCGTCATGCTGGAGGTGCCGAAGCCGTGAGCCGTTTCCAGCGGAGCCTCCCGTACGACGTCCCGCGCGACACCACGCACGAGGTGCAGTTCCGGCGGCCCACGCGCTCGGCCCGCGCGGCCGAGGACATCCGCAGCGCACACGGCGGACGACGGCTCGCCGCCGGCGTGACGGTCGCCTGCATCGCGATCGTGCTCGCCCATCTCCTGCACGCATGGGGACTCGCCGAGATCTTCCCGCCCGGGCGGGAGCCCGGCCCGGCGTGGATCGCGCTCGGCCTCGTCAGCGTCGGGGCGGTCGTCGCCACGCGCGGCCTCAGCCGGGTGCCCGACTGGGTGTTCGCCGCCCTGCTCGTGGCGCTCGCGGTGCCGATCTGGCTCGACGTGGCGGCCACGGCCGGCACGCTCGAGCTCGGCATCACGCCCACCGCGGCCCCGGCGGCCGCGGCGCTGCTCATGCCCGTGGTCGCGCTCCGCGAGACGCGGGGCCCGCTCGCCGCGGCGATCGCGATCGCGGCCGTGCTCCTCGTCCAGGCCCTCCTGCAGGCGCCCGAGGCGGGCACCCGGACCGTGGTCGGCGTCGCGATCGCCGCCTCGGCGGTGGTGCCGGTCGCACTCGTGGCCATCGCGGTCCGCGGGTTCCGGCGGCTCGTCGGGCGCGAGCTCGACCTCACGCTCGTGCAGAGCACGGTCTCGACGCCGCGCTCGGCCGTGGGCATGCGGGCCTCCGAGGAGCTCGCCGAGCTGGACTACGACGCCGAGGCCCTCCTCGACGACGTCGGCGCGGGCCGGATCGCGCTGCCGCTCCCGCCGGCCGCGGCCGAACGAGCCGGCCAGCTCGCGGCGCGCCTGCGCGTGCGTCTCATCGAGGGGCGGACCGACACGTGGCTGCGCCACGCCGTCACGGAGTCGGCCTACCTCAGCCGCCGCGTCACGGTCGACGACCCGGCGGGCCTCGCGGGCCTGCTCGGCCAGGCGCAGCGCGACGGACTCCTGCTCGCCCTGTGGCTCATCGCGGGCCAGCGGCGCACGCCCCCGTCGGCCCCGCCGCTCCGCGTGCTCGTGACCTGCCGCGAACGCGACGCGGAGGACGCCGATCCCGAGGACGGACGCCGGTTCGACGGGACCGGGGTCGCCATCCGCCTGGACGTCTCGGGCGTCACCGCCCGGAGGGTCGACGAGGCGACGTGGGAGGCACTCGATAATGTCGGAGGACACGATGTGCTGGCGGGGCCCGAGGGCTTCCGCATCGACATCGACTGCCGGATCGACCCCACGGGCCGTGCAGCAACCGCGACGCCGTCCGGTGTCGCATGAACCGAGGGGAGCCTGACGTGCCCGAACCCGACACCAGTCCGATCCGGCTGGCGATCGTCGACGACCATCGCATGCTGCTGGGTGCGCTCACCGAGTGGATCCGGGGCGCGGCATCCGACATCGACCTGGTCGCGGCCGTGCCCTCGTGGTCCGAGCTGCTCGCCCACCCGGCGTTCCCGGTCGACGTGGTGCTGCTCGACCTCGACCTGCGCGACAACATCCCGATCTCGATCAAGCTGTCGACCCTGAAGTCCGCGAACGTCGCGACCATGCTCATGAGCACCTACTCCGAGCCGGCCGTGGTGCGCGAGGCCCTCGGCGCCGGTGCGCTGGGCTACCTCGTGAAGTCCGAGCCGGTCGAGACGATCGTCGAGGCGATCCGCGCCGCGCAGTCCGGCGAGACGTACATCTCGACCGAGCTCATCGAGGCGCTCGACGGCGACGGCTCCGCGCCGCGCCTCAGCGCCCAGGAGCGCCGCGTGATGGCGCTCTACGGCGCCGGGCAGCCCGTCAAGGCGGTCGCGTTCCAGCTCGGCATCTCGGAGGAGACGGCCAAGAGCTACCTCAAGCGCATCCGCGAGAAGTACCGCCTGGCCGGCTACGACGTGGGCACCAAGGTGGCGCTGCGCAAGCGCGCGATCGCCGACGGCATCCTGCTGCAGTCCGAGTAGCGCCTCGTCAGTCGCCGATCGCGGGGATCGCACCGGTCACCGACGGCATGGCGATGCCGCGGCGCGAGCGGACCCGGTCGAGCCCGAACGAGGCGAGGGCGAGCACCGCCCCGGCGAGCGTGAGGGCGAGCCCGACCCACACCGGCGCCACGTACCCGTATCCCGCGGCGATGACCATGCCGCCGAGGATCGCGCCCAGGCTGTTGCCGATGTTCAGTGCCGAGTGGTTGAGCGCCGCCGCGATCGACTGGCTGTCGCGCGCGATGTCCATGAGCCGGGTCTGGATCGCCGGGGACAGCGCGGACGCCGCCCCGCCGACGAGGAACACGCCGATCACGAGCCCGACGGGATCGGTCGCCGTGAGCGCGAGGAGCAGGAGCGACGCGGCCATGACCGCGAAGCCGAGGTACATCGAGCGTCGTACGCTCCAGTCGGCCAGCCGGCCGCCGACGAAGTTGCCGATGGTCATGCCGAGGCCGATCACGATGAGCACGAGCGGGACGAGGGCGGCATCCAGCCCGGTCACGTCGGTGACGAGCGGGGCGACGTAGCTGTACACCGCGAACAGTCCGCCGAAGCCGACCGCGCCGATGCCGAGCGCGAACCACGCCTGCGCCCGTGTGAAGATGCGCAGCTCGCGGCCGATCGTCGCGGCCGGGTCGCCGGGCTGCCAGGGCACTGCGGCGAGCACCGCGACGAAGGTCGCGGCGAAGATGGCGGCGACCGCCAGGTAGGCGATGCGCCATCCGGCGACCTGCCCGAGCCAGGTGATGGCGGGGACGCCGACCACGTTCGCGATGGTGAGCCCGGAGAGCACCAGGGCGACGCCGCGGCCGCGCTTGCCGGGACCCATCAGGTTCGCGGCGACGAGGGACGCGATGCCGAAGTACGCCCCGTGCGGCAGCGCGGCCACGAAGCGCGCGGCGACGACGAGCTCGAACGTCGGGAGCAGCGCGGAGGCCACGGTGCCGGCCGTGAAGGCCGCGAGCAGCGCGAGCAGCAGCTGCTTGCGCGGCCATCGCGCCGCGGCCGCGGCGATGGTGGGCGCACCCACGACCACGCCGAGCGCGTACGCCGAGATGATCCAGCCTGCGGCGGCGTTGGCGGCCTCGGTGGACGTGGCGGCCAGGCCGGGGAGGAGGTCGACCGCCATGTCGGGCAGCAGGCCCATGGCGACGAACTCGGTTGCGCCGATGCCGAAGCCGCCCATCGCGAGCGCGACGAGCGCCAGACGGATGCGGGCCGGCGACAGCGTCGTCGGCCCGTGCGGGTCCTGGGTCACCCGCACGATTCTGCCACGGATCGAATCGATTCGACAATCGAGCGTCGGAGCCGGCGCGACCTCCGGGCGGAGGCCGCCCGCACATCGCGGATCAGGCTCCGCGCGTCATCCGTCGTTCTCGATGGCCGCCTCGAGGCGGTCGACCTTGCGCTCGAGCTCGTTCGACCATCCGGGCCGGATGTCGGCCTTGAGGACGAGCGAGACGCGCGAGCCGTAGTCGCCGACCGCCTCGGCGGCGGCCTTGACGACGGCGAACACCTCGTCCCACTCCCCCTCGATCTCGGTGAACATCGAGGTCGTGCGGTTGGGCAGTCCGGACTCGCGGACGATCCGCACGGCGGCGGCGACCGCGTCGTGCACGGAGGCGTCCTTCCGACCGGTTCCGCTCGGCGCGACCGAGAATGCGACCAGCATGCCGTGCTCCCCTCCTGCGCCCCGCCGCCGCTCAGGCGGCGGCGTCGACCCGCGTCGGCCGGCGCGCGGACCCAGCCTGCCACACGCGGAGCACCGCCCAGGCGAACAGCACGAGCAGCAGCACGACCTTCAGCGTGAGCAGCAGCACGAAGCCGGCGTTCGCGATGAGCAGCCACCCGTACCAGTAGGGGTAGATGACGTGCGTGAGCAGCGCGATCGACGCCGTCAGCGCCGCCGGGGTGAGGAACCGGCCTCCGCCCATCACGATCCCCAGGATCACGGGCGCGGCGAGCCACGTGACGAACTGCGGCGATCCCACCTTGTTCGCGAGCATGAGCACGGTCGTGAAGGCGAGCGCGAGCGGCGGCAGGAGCGCCACCGCGGGCGCCCCGCGCATCGCCGCCCGGACGCCGACGGCGAGCACCGCCGCCACCCCGATCGCCAGGAGCGGGGTCGTGAGCGCGGCCGCGACGTCCGCCCCGGGCCCCTCGACCTGGAACGTCAGGATGCCGCGGTCGTAGGCGATCGTCGCCTCGTCCGACCCGGCGACGATCCACCACAGCCACGGCACCGCGAGCGGCGCCTCGACCTGCAGACCGCGTCCCGCCTGCTGGGCGACGAAGCCGAACGCGTTCAGGCCCGAGCCGGCGATGAGGCTCACCCCGAGGATGCCCACCGACAGCGCGACCGCGGTCATCGCTACATCGGACCGTCGCCGCAGTGCGACGACGAGGCTCGCGACGAGCGCCGCGGGCCACACCTTGATCCACGCGCCGAGGGTCAGCAGGGTGGCCGCGACGCGCGGCCGGCCCGCCGCCCACAGGAGTCCCACGACCGCGAACGGCACCGTCACCGCGTCGATGCGGCCGAGGGCGATCGGCCCGAGCAGGGCGAGGAAGACCACCCACCACCACGCCGCCGCGCGCCGGCGCCGCGACAGCGTGCCGCGACCCAGCAGGACCGAGAACGCGAGCGCGTCGAGCAGCGCCACCATGCCGAGCCAGGCCTGCCCGTACCACTCCGAGCCGAACGCCAGCGCGGCCGTCATGGGCGCGAACGCGAGGATGGGGTACACCCAGGGCGTGTCGATTCCCATCCGCAGCCAGCCGTGCTGGGCCGTCTCGGCCCAGACCCGGTACACGCCCGTGACATCCCCCATGGGGTAGCCGGGCGCCACGAGGTTCAGCCAGGCGAGCAGCGCGTGCACGGCGGCGAACGCGCCCCACAGCGCGGCGCGGCCGCCCAGCAGGTCCCGGATGCCGCGGGCGCGCGCGTCGCTCACCGCCTCGGCGATCGTCCTCCCGGTCACTCGATCCGACCCCGGGTCAGCGCCGCAGGAGTGCGCCGATCACGGGCGGGATCGCCTGGGCGACGTCGAGCGCCGTCACGGGACCGCCGTCCCACGCCTCGCTGGCCCGGCGCGCGGCCTCGGCGTGGATGTACGCCGCGGTCGCGGCGAGGCGCGTGATCGCCGTCGCGTCGGAGGAGAGCCGCTCGTGGTGCGTCGCGGCGAGCGCTCCGAGGATGCCGCCGAGCACGTCGCCCGTGCCGGCGCTCGCGAGCCAGTGGGTCGCCGCGGTGACCGTGAGCCGGGTGCCGTCCGGGTCGGCGACGTGCGTGACGGCGCCCTTGAGCAGCACGGCGACCTTGAGTTCGCGGGCCGCTCGCTCGGCCCACGCCGCGGGATCCGCGTCGACCTCCTCGGCCGATGTCAGGACGTCGCGGTCGTTCAGCAGGTTCGCGAGCTCGCGCGTGTGCGGGGTGATGACGGTCGGGGCGGTGTGGGACCCGACGAGGTCGAGCCCGCCCGCGTCGAGCACGATCGGCTCGCCCGACGCGAGGGCGTGCTGCAGCTCGCCCGCCAGCAGGAACGAGCGGTGCGAGGAGTCCATTCCGGACCCGAGCAGCCACGCCTGCACGCGCCCGCCGACGCCGACGGTCTCCGGTCGGGCCGCGATCACGGCCTGGCGCACCGCGCGCGGCCCGGTGAAGCGCACCATCCCGACGCCGGTCCGGTGCGCCGCCTCGACGCCGAGCACCGCGGCGCCCGGGTAGTCCGGGGAACCGGTGATGACGCCGAGCACGCCGCGGCGGTACTTGTCGTCGTCGGCCGCGGGCTCGCTCAGCCACTCGGATGCGTCGCGTGCGCCCCATTCGCGCCAGGTGCCGGTTCCCATGTCCCCAACGATAGGTTGATGGGCATGCCCTCGACCATCCCCGCGCCGAATGCCCCTGCCGCCCCGTCCGACGCGGCGCCGAGCACGCCGGCGCTCTTCCGCCCGATCGCCATCCGCGGGCTCGAGATCCGCAACCGCGTGTGGGTGCCGCCGCTCTGCCAGTACTCGGTGACCGAGCGCGACGGCGTGCCCCATGACTGGCACCTCGTGCACCTCGGCGCGATGGCCGCGGGCGGCGCGGGACTCGTCATGGCCGAGGCGACCGCGGTCGGTCCCGAGGGCCGCATCTCCGATCACGACACGGGCCTGTGGAACGACGCCCAGGCCGAGGCGTGGTCGCGCGTCACCGCGTTCCTCCGGTCGCAGGGGGCGGCGTCGGGCATCCAGCTCGCGCACGCGGGCCGCAAGGCCTCGGTGTGGCCGGAGTTCCGCCGCCTGCCCGGCTCCCAGCCGATCGAGGAGGGCGGCTGGACCACGGTCGCGCCGTCCGCCGTCGCGTTCGACGGGCTCCGCGAGCCCGTGGCGCTCGACGAGGCCGGCATCCTCGCGGTGATCGACGACTTCCGGGCGGCCGCGCGCCGCGCCGTCGCCGCGGGCTTCGACCTCGTCGAGGTGCACGCGGCGCACGGCTACCTCGTGCACCAGTTCCTCTCGCCGCTGTCGAATCGGCGCGATGATCGCTGGGGCGGCTCGCTCGAGAACCGCGCCCGGCTGCTGCTCGAGATCGTCCGGGCGGTGCGCGACGAGATCGGCGAGCGGATGCCGCTGTTCGTGCGCTTCTCCGCGACCGACTGGGCGCCGGGCGGATGGGACGAGGAGCAGACCTCCATCACCGCCGGGTGGGCGGCGGAGCTCGGCGCGGACTTCTTCGACATCTCCACCGGCGGACTGATGCGTGACGTCCGGATCCCCGTGGGACCGGCGTACCAGGCGGCGCACGCCGAGTTCGTCGGCGACCGCGCGGGCGTCTCGGTGTCGGCCGTGGGCCGGATCACGACGCCGACCCAGGCGGAGGCGCTCGTGGCATCCGGCGCCGTCGATGCGGTGATGTTCGGCAAGGCGATGATGCGCGACCCGCACTTCGCCCTGCGGGCCGCGCACGAGCTCGGTGCCGACACCTCGTTGTGGCCGCCGCAGTACGTGCGGGCGCGGCCCGACCTCAACGACGGCGAGTGGTGACGCGGACCGCGGTCACGCCTTCGCCGCGGCGAGCATGCTGCGCGCCTCGTCCATGGTGACCGCCGTCGGCTGCGCGAGGGCGATGATGTTGCCCTCGCTGTCGTCGAACCACGCGCCGCGCTCCCCCTCCATCTGAACGACGCCGTTCTCGGTCTTGAGCTCCGGCAGGTCGTAGTCGTGGAAGACGACGCCCTTCTCGCGGAGGGCCGCCATGTCGCGGTCGAGGTCATCGGTCAGGATCGACAGGCCGGTCGCGCGGTTCGTGCCGGCGAACTGCGACTCGTAGACGATGACCGGAACGCCGCCCACGAGGTAGACGTCGCCGCCCATGTCGGAGCGACCGGGCTCGAGCCCGAACACGTCCCGCCAGAACCGCCTCGAGCGGTCCAGGTCCGACGCCGCCAGTGTGGCCATCGCGATGGAGTTCTCGAACATGAGTGCACCTCAGCTTCCTTGACGGCGCGCAGTCTACGCCCGGGCGGGTCCGCCCGCGCCACCCGTGCGGGGGGCGCGGGCGCACGCGCCTAGCCTCGACGCGTGGCGTCCTGGACTTCGCCGACGAGCTCCTCGATGATGTCCTCGAGGAAGATCACGCCCGTCGTGGCCCCGTCGCCGTCGAAGGCGCGGGCGACGTGGGTGCCGAGGCGCCGCATGGTCGCGAGCGCATCCTCGAGGTCGGTGCCGTCGAAGATCGAGACCAGGCGCCGGACGCGCTTGGCCGGGATGGGATCGTCGAACTCGTCGTCGTCGAGGTCGATGACGTCCTTCAGGTGCACGTAGCCCTCGGGCTCGCCGTCGTCGGCCGCGAGCACGTACCGCGAGAAGCCGCGGCGCGCGACCGCGCGCTCGACGTCGGCGGGCGTGGCATCCGCGGGGAGGCAGACGAGCTCGGCCATCGGGACCGCCACGTCGTGGACGCGCTTGGTCGTGAACTCGAACGCCGCGCTCAACGTGCCGCTCGCGTCGTCGAGCACGCCTTCGCGGCGGGACTGGTCGACGATCGTCTGCACCTCCTCGAGCGTGTACGTCGAGGTCGCCTCGTTCTTCGGCTCGACGCCGAACAGCCGGAGCACGCCGTTCGCGATGGCGTTCAGCACGACGATGACCGGGCGGAACACGCGCGCCACGAACACGAGCGGCGGCGCGAGCACGAGCACCGCGCGATCGGGCAGCGAGAACGAGAGGTTCTTCGGCACCATCTCGCCGAGCACGACGTGGAGGTACGACACCACCAGCAGGGCGATCACGAAGGCCACCGTCGACACGACCTCGGGGGGCCACCCCGTGAGCTCGAGCGGGTACTCGAGCAGGTGGTGGATCGCCGGCTCGGACACGGTGAGGATCAGCAGGGAGCAGATCGTGATGCCGAGCTGGCTCATGGCGAGCATGAGCGTCGCGTGCTCCATGGCCCACAGTGCGGTCCTGGCGCTCCGCTTGCCCTTCTCGGCGAGCGGCTCGATCTGCGAGCGGCGTGCGGAGATCACCGCGAACTCGGCGCCGACGAAGAAGGCGTTGCCCGCCAGGAGGACGAACAGCCACGCGAGGCCGGCCCAGTCGCTCATCGCTCGACCTCCGCGACGGCATCGGCGTGCGTGCGGGCGGTCGCCGGGGTGAACTGGATCCGGTCGATCCGGCGTCCGTCGAGGCGCTGCACGCGGAATCGCCCGCCCTCGACCTCGACCTCGTCGCCCACGGCCGGAAGTCGGCCGAGCACGCTCATGACGTACCCCGCGACGGTCTCGTACGCGCCGTCCTCGGGCACCTGGATGCCCGTGCGATCGAGCAGCTCGTCGGGTCGGAGCATCCCGGGGAAGCTCACGAACTCGCCGCGGCGCACCACGCCCGCGCGCGTGCGGTCGTGCTCGTCCGCGACCTCGCCCACGAGCTCCTCCACGAGGTCCTCCAGCGTGGCGACGCCCGCGGTGCCGCCGTACTCGTCGACGACGACGGCCATCTGGTAGCCGCGGCCGCGGAGCTCGCCGAGCAGGAGGTCGAGCTTCATGGTCTCCGGCACGCGCAGCGCCTCGGACTGCAGGGCCGACGCGGGGACCTGGTCGCGCTTCTCGCGTGGCACCGCGACCGCCTGCTTCACGTGCACGAGCCCCACGATGTCGTCCAGGTTCTCGTCGTAGACCGGGAAGCGCGAGAAGCCCGTCTGCCGGGCGAGCTCGATGACGGCCTCGGCCGGCTCGAGCCGCTGCACGGCGGCGACCCGCGGTCGCGGCGTCATCACGTCGGACGCGTCGTGCTCGGAGAACCGGAGCGTGCGCCCGAGGAGCGTCGCGGTGTCCTGCTCGAGCAGGCCTGCGCTCGCCGAGCGGCGGACGAGGCTCGAGAGCTCCTCGGCGGAGCGGGCGCCGGAGAGCTCCTCCTTGGGCTCGATGCCCATCGCGAGGAGGAGGCGGTTGGCGCTGCCGTTGAGCAGCGCGATGGCCGGCCGGAACAGCCAGGTGAACGCGGTCTGGAACGGCATGACGACCTTGGCGGTCCGCCGGGGCAGCGCGAGGGCGAAGTTCTTCGGCACCAGCTCGCCGATGATCATCGACAGCAGGGTCGCGACGATCACCGCGGTGATCGCGCCGACCGGCCGGATGAGCCCCTCGGGCAGTCCGACGGAGCGGAGCGGTCCCGCGAGCAGCGACGAGATCGCGGGCTCCATCGTGTAGCCGGTCAGGAGCGTGGTGAGCGTGATGCCGAGCTGCGCGCTCGACAGGTGCGTCGACGTGATCTTGAGCGCGTCGATCGTGAGGCCGAGCCGGGACTCGCCCTTCTCGCGACGCGCCTCGAGGTCGGCTCGATCGAGGTTGACGAGCGCGAACTCGCTCGCAACGAACAGGCCCGTGCCGATCGTGAGGAGGAGTCCGATGCCGAGGAGGATCCACTCAGACATCCGCACCTCCCCGTTCGGTCACGGGCGAGGGTCTATGGCCGGGGGAATTCGCAGAAGGAGGGTCGTCCATTGTGCCGCCCAGTATATCGACGGATGCCGCGAGGCCGGCCGGCGCACCGGATGCGGGCGCGGCATCCGCTCACGTGGCGCCGGGCCCGGCGGCTACCAGCTGACCGGAAGCGCCTTGCCCTCCTCGTAGCCGGCGGCCGACTGGATCCCGACGAGCGCGCGCTCGCGGAACTCCGGCACCGAGCGGGCTCCCGCGTAGGTGAAGGAGCTGCGCACGCCCGAGGTGATCATGTCGAGCAGGTCCTCGAGCGACGGCCGGAGCGGGTCGAGGTAGATCGCCGACGACGAGATGCCCTCGGCGAACAGCTCCTTTCGCGCGAGCTCGTACGCCGACAGGCGCCCGAAGCGCTCCTTGACCGCCTTGGTCGAGGCCATGCCCCAGCTCTCCTTGTACACGCGCCCGTCGAGGTCGCGCCGCAGCGTCCCGGGCGCCTCGATGGTGCCCGCGAACCACGAGCCGATCATGACGGAGGCCGCCCCGGCGGCGAGCGCGAGCGCGACGTCGCGCGGGTACCGCACTCCCCCGTCGGCCCACACCGCCGCACCGGCCTCGCGCGCGGCCTCGGAGGTCTCGAGCACCGCCGAGAACTGCGGGCGCCCGACGGCGGTCATCATGCGGGTCGTGCACATGGCGCCGGGACCGACGCCCACCTTGAGGACGTCGGCGCCCGCCTCCACGAGGTCGGCGACGGCATCGGCCGTGACGATGTTGCCCGCGACGATGGGGATGCCGAGGCCCGCGGCCCTCACGGCCCGGACGGCGCGGATCATGCCCTCCTGGTGGCCGTGCGCGGTGTCGACGACGAGCATGTCCACGCCCGCGGCCGCGAGCGCGCGCGCCTTCGCCTCGACGTCGCCGTTGATGCCGATCGCGGCGGCGACGCGGAGCCGGCCCGAGGCATCGGTGTTCGGCTCGGACACCGTGCCGCGGAGGGCGCTGCGCCGGCTCAGCGTGCCGATCACGCGCCCGTGCTCGAGGACCGGCGCGAAGTCGATGCCGGCGTCGACCATGAGGTCGAACGCCCGGCGCGGCGTATCGACGTCCTCGGCGTCGAGCGACGGGATCGCCCCGTGGACGAGGTCGCCGAGCCGCGCGTCGGGCAGCGCCGTCGCGAGGCGCGCCGCCGGGATGGTGCCGGCGTAGCGGCCGTCGCCGTCGTGCAGCACGATGCCGTGGCCCTCGACGGGCGGCAGCACCTCGAGGGCGTCGGCCACCGACTGGTCGGCGGAGAACGCGTGCGGCACGTCGAACCGGGACGGCCGGGACTTCACCCAGCGGATCGCCTCGTCGAGCTCCTGGAGCGGCAGGTCCTGGGGCAGCACGCCGATGCCGCCGCGGCGCGCGAGGGTGGCCGCGAGCCGCGGACCGGTGACGGAGTTCATGTTCGCCGACACGATCGGGATGCTCGCGCCCGACCCGTCGTCGGGGGCGAGCGACACGTCGAGCCGGCTCGTCACGCCGGATCGGCTCGGCACGAGGAAGACGTCGGAGTACGTGAGGTCGTGCCGCGGCGTCGTGCGATAGAACTGCATGCCCCCAGCGTATTGGGGGCAGCTCGAATGCCGCCCGGGAACGGTCTCCGACGAGTGCGCAAGGGCGTGCCGCTGTCCCTCGGAAGGGGTTTAGGCTTGATGGGGCGTTCCGCGACGTGCTGCGCGCACCGCGCCACCAGGTGAGCATCAATGGAGAGAGTGGGCGAGAGGCTGTGTCGAGCCAATTGACCGGGTCGGGGTCCGAAGGGACCACTGCGGCGGAGTTCGGGGCCAACCAATGGCTCGTGGACGAGATGTACGAGCGCTTCCTCGCCGACCCGGATTCGGTCGACGACACCTGGCGGCCCGTGCTCGAGCAGTACCGCAAGGTCAAGGCGAACGGGCAGCAGGCCGCGCCCGCCGCGACGCCCACCATGCCCGACGAGGCGGCGCTCTACCAGGCCGCCGGCGAGCAGGCCGACGCTCCGGCCGCGCCCCAGGCACCCGCCGCCGAGGCGCCCGCCGCTCCGGCCGCGCCCGAGGCACCCGCCGCCGAGGCGCCCGCCGCCGAGGCGCCCGCCGCGCCCGACCAGCCGCGGTCCGAGGCGGCAGCGCCGCAGGCCGACGCGCAGGCGCCCGCCGCGCAGCCCGCGGACGAGCCGACCGAGCCCGCCGCGGCATCCGGCAACCACACCGCGCCGAACGCCGTCGTCGGGCAGGCCCCCGAGGCCCGCACGACCTCGGTGGCGCCGCGCACCGCGCCCGTCCCCGCCGACGTGCCCGTCACCGGCCCGCAGCAGCACGACGGCGGCGAGCGCGAGGACGAGGTCGTGCCGCTCAAGGGCCTGCCGAAGACCCTTGCGGCGAACATGGACGCATCGCTGTCCGTGCCGACCGCGACGAGCGTGCGCACGGTCCCGGCGAAGCTCATGATCGACAACCGCATCGTGATCAACAACCACCTGCGGCGCACGCGCGGCGGCAAGATCTCGTTCACGCACCTGATCGGGTGGGCGCTCATCCAGGCGCTGAAGGAGTTCCCGAGCCAGAACGTCTTCTACTCCGAGGTCGACGGCAAGCCGGCCCTCGTACGTCCCGCCCACATCGGCCTCGGCATCGCCATCGACCTGCCGAAGCCCGACGGCACCCGGTCGCTCCTCGTCCCGGCCATCAAGCGCGCCGAGACCATGACCTTCAACGAGTACCTCGGCGCCTACGAGGACCTCGTCCGTCGCGCCCGTACCAACAAGCTCACCGCCGACGACTTCAAGGGCGCCACGATCTCGCTCACGAACCCGGGCGGCATCGGCACCGTGCACTCCGTGCCGCGCCTGATGAAGGGCCAGGGCTGCATCATCGGCGCCGGCGCCCTCGAGTACCCGGCCGAGTTCCAGGGCGCGAGCGAGAAGACGCTCGCGAACCTCGCGATCGGCAAGACGATCACCCTCACCTCGACCTACGACCACCGCGTCATCCAGGGCGCCGGGTCGGGCGAGTTCCTGAAGAAGGTGCACGAGCTGCTCATCGGCGAGCGCAACTTCTACCAGGACCTCTTCGCCGCGCTCCGCCTGCCCTACGAGCCCATCAAGTGGAACGAGGACATCTCCGTCGACGTCGCGAGCGCGATCGACAAGACCGCGCGCGTGCAGGAGCTCATCAACTCCTTCCGCGTCCGCGGCCACATGATGGCCGACATCGACCCGCTCGAGTACGTGCAGCGCTCGCACCCCGACCTCGACATCGAGAGCCACGGCCTGACCTTCTGGGACCTCGACCGCGAGTTCGTCACGGGCGGGTTCGGCGACAAGCGCACCGCGCTCCTGCGCGACATCCTCGGCGTGCTGCGCGACTCGTACTGCCGCACGATCGGCATCGAGTACATGCACATCCAGGACCCGGTGCAGCGCCGCTGGATCCAGCAGCAGGTCGAGCGCAAGTACGAGAAGCCGACCCACGACGAGCAGATGCGGATCCTCAGCAAGCTCAACGAGGCCGAGGCGTTCGAGACGTTCCTGCAGACGAAGTACGTCGGCCAGAAGCGCTTCAGCCTGGAGGGCGGCGAGTCCGTCATCGCGCTCCTCGACGAGGTGCTGCAGGGCGCGGCCAAGGAGGGTCTCGACGAGGTCGCCATCGGCATGGCGCACCGCGGCCGCCTCAACGTGCTCACCAACATCGCCGGCAAGACCTACGGCCAGGTGTTCCGCGAGTTCGAGGGCACCCAGGACACGAAGGGCTTCTCCGGCTCGGGCGACGTGAAGTACCACCTCGGCACCGAGGGCACCTTCACCGCCGACGACGGCAAGCAGATCCCCGTGTCGCTCGCGGCGAACCCCTCGCACCTCGAGGCCGTCAACGGCGTCCTCGAGGGCATCGTCCGCGCCAAGCAGGACCGCAAGCCCGTCGGCTCGTTCTCGATCCTGCCGATCCTCGTGCACGGCGACGCCGCCATGGCCGGCCAGGGCGTCGTGTTCGAGACCCTGCAGATGTCGCAGCTTCGCGCGTACCGCACCGGCGGCACCATCCACGTCGTCGTGAACAACCAGGTCGGCTTCACCACGGTCCCCGGCGACGCCCGGTCGTCGATCTACTCCACCGATGTCGCGAAGGCCATCCAGGCCCCCGTCTTCCACGTCAACGGCGACGACCCCGAGGCCGTCGTCCGCGTCGCGGAGCTCGCCTTCCGGTACCGCCAGGAGTTCAAGCGCGACGTCGTGATCGACCTCGTCTGCTACCGCCGCCGCGGCCACAACGAGGGCGACGACCCGTCGATGACCCAGCCGCTCATGTACAACCTCATCGAGGCGAAGCGCTCGGTGCGCAAGCTCTACACCGAGGCGCTCGTCGGACGCGGCGACATCACCGAGGAGGAGTACGAGAACGCCCACCGCGACTTCCAGGACCGCCTCGAGCGGGCCTTCGCGGAGACGCACGCCGCGCAGACCGGCGCGATCCCGATCGTGGGCGCCGACGACCTGCAGCCCGAGCCCGCCGTGGGCGAGCCCGAGACCACGGGCGTCTCGCTCGAGGTCGTGCACGCGGTCGGCGACGCGTTCGCCAACAAGCCCAACGGCTTCACGGTGCACCCGAAGATCCAGCAGCTGCTGGCCAAGCGCGTCGACATGAGCCGCAACGGCAAGATCGACTGGGGCTTCGGCGAGCTGCTCAGCCTCGGGTCGCTCCTGCTGGAGGGCACGCCCGTGCGCCTCGTCGGACAGGACGCCCGTCGCGGCACGTTCGTGCAGCGCCACGCCGTGCTCCACGACCGTGCGAACGGCCAGGAGTGGCTGCCGCTGCAGAACCTCGGCGACCAGCAGGCGCGCTTCTGGATCTACGACTCGCTGCTGTCCGAGTACGCCGCCATGGCGTTCGAGTACGGCTACTCGGTCGAGCGCGCCGACGCCCTCGTCATGTGGGAGGCCCAGTTCGGCGACTTCGCCAACGGCGCCCAGACCGTCATCGACGAGTTCATCTCCTCGGCCGAGCAGAAGTGGGGCCAGCGCTCGAGCGTCGTGCTGCTGCTCCCCCACGGGTACGAGGGCCAGGGCCCCGACCACTCGAGCGCCCGCATCGAGCGGTACCTGCAGATGTGCGCCGAGAACAACATGACCGTCGCGCGCCCCTCGACTCCCGCGTCGTACTTCCACCTGCTGCGCCGCCAGGCGTACGCGCGCCCGCGCCGACCGCTCGTCGTCTTCACCCCGAAGGCGATGCTCCGTCTGCGCGGCGCGACGAGCGAGGTGGCGGACTTCACGCAGGGCCGCTTCGAGCCGGTGATCGACGACGTCCGCATCAGCGACAAGGCGGCGGTCAAGCGGGTCGTGTTCATGGCCGGCAAGCTCTACTACGACCTGCTCGCCGAGCTCGAGCGCAATCCCGATCCCGAGGTCGCACTCGTCCGGCTCGAGCAGTACTACCCGCTCCCGGCGCGCGAGCTCAAGGCGGTCGCCGACTCGTACCCGAACGCCGAGCTCGTGTGGGCGCAGGACGAGCCCGAGAACCAGGGCGCGTGGCCGTTCTTCATCATCGAGACGAACAAGCTCGGTCCGCGCGAGGTGCGTGTGGTCGCGCGTCCGGCCGCCGCATCGCCCGCGACGGGTTCGGCCAAGCGCCACGCGGCCGAGCAGGCCGACCTGGTCAAGCGAGCCCTCACGCTCTGACGCGTTCGACCGACGACACGAGCGGATGCCTCCGAGGAGGCATCCGCTCGTTCGTTCCGTCGACCCGCGAGCCGCCGGGAAGCCGGCCGCGGCGCAATTCGTGGGCAGTGCCGCGGCCGGCGGTCTCTCAGCCGGCCTGCACCGGGTCCCGCTCCGTTCGTCCGGCGTCCGCCGGGGCGTCCCCCTCCGAGGACGTCGTGTCGTCGGCGCCGAGCGTCGTCGCGCCGCCCCCGCTCCCCATCCCGGTCGCGTCGTCGTCGCCGTCGGGCTCGGCCGGCGCGGCGTGCAGGCCGTGCGGCCGCTCCTCGCGAGCCAGGCGGCTCGGCCACCAGATCGCGCGACCGATGTCGTAGGACGCGGCGGGCACGAGCAGCGTGCGCACGAGGAACGTGTCGAGCAGCACGCCGAACGCGACGATGAACGAGATCTGCGCGAGGAACAGGATGGGCAGCACGCCGAGTGCCGCGAACGTGGCCGCGAGCACGAGGCCGGCCGACGTGATCACGCCGCCCGTGAGCCGCAGGCCGCGCAGGATCCCCTCGCGGGTCCCGTGGCGCAGGGACTCCTCGCGCACGCGGGTCATCAGGAAGATGTTGTAGTCGACGCCGAGCGCGACGAGGAACACGAAGCCGAAGAGCGGCACCGAGGGGTCGGCCCCCGGGAACCCGAACACGAACTCGAACACGAGGGCCGACACGCCCAGGGCGGCGGCGAACGACAGCACGACGCTCGCGATGAGGATCAGCGGCGCCACGACGGCGCGCAGCAGCAGCATGAGGATCACGAGGATCGCGAGCAGCACGAGCGGGATGATCAGGCGCTGGTCGTCGATCGCGGCCCGGTTGGTGTCGAGCGCGACGGCGGTCGGGCCGCCGACGAGCACGCCCTCGCCCACCTCGTCGAGCCCCTCCCGCAGGTCGACCACGGTCGCCTCGGCCCCGGCCGAGTCGGACGGGTCCTCGAGGGTCGCCTCGATGAGCACGTCGCCGTCCACCACGGTCGGCTCCGGCGCGGGCGTGCCGGGCGGGCCGAAGGCCTGGACGCCGTCCTCGGTCACCGGGGCGGTGCCGGCCGGCGAGTCCGCCGAGACCACGGCGACGGAGGCCACGCCCGCGGTGCCCAGCGCGACGTCGGCGATCTCCTGGAGGTCCTCCTCCGGCCCGATGATGACGGCCGGCGTGCCGGAGCCGCCCGGGAAATGCTCGCTCACGAGCTCCTGCCCGTCGCGGGCCTGCGACTCGCCGAGGATGAACTCGCTCGACGGGACGCCGTCGGCGTCGAGTCGGACGAGGCCGAGCGCCATGACGGCGAGCACGAGCGTCGACAGGATCCACACGGTGCGGGGACGCCGAGACACGAGGCGGCCGACCGCGCCCCAGAGCCCCCGCTCGCCGCCGGCGCGGTCGTCGCCCGGCGCGGCGTGACGGCCGAGCGCCGCGTCGGCCCCGGCTGCGGCATCCGGTCGCGGGATGCGGCGCGGCCAGAACGCCACGCGGCCGGCCCACAGCAGGAGCGCGGGGAGGAGGGTCAGCGCGGCGAGCAGCGCGAACAGGATGCCGATGGCCGCGACCGGCCCGAGGATCTTGTTGGAGTTCAGCTCGCTCGCGAGCAGGATCAGGAGGCCGACGATCACGGTGCCGGCCGAGGCCGCGATGGGCTCCCACGAGCCCTTGAGGGCGGCCCACGTGGCGTCCCACTTGCGGTCGTGCTGGGCGAGCGCCTCACGGTAGCGGGCGATGTAGAGCAGCGCGTAGTCGGTCGCGGCGCCGATGACCAGGATGAACAGGATGCCCTGCGTCTGGCCCGAGAGGAGGAGCAGGTCGGCCTTCGCGAGCTGCACGACGGTGAAGACCGACGCGGTGAGCGCGGTGAGGCTCGTGAACAGCACGATGATCGGCAGCAGCGGGGAGCGGTAGACGACCACGAGGATGACGAGCACGGCCGCGAGCGCCACGAGCAGCAGCAGGCCGTCGATGCCGGAGAACGCCTCGGCGAGGTCGGCGGTGAAGCCCGCCGGGCCGGTCACGGCCGCCGTGGTGCCCTCGACCGGGGACTCCTCGAGGAGCGCCCGCATCTCCTCGATGGTGGCGCCCGAGCCCTCCTCGCCCTCGCCGGGCGCGATGGAGGCGACGAACTGCGCCGCCTCGCCGTCCTCCGAGGCGATGACCGGCGAGCTCTCGTCGGCGACGACGCCCTCGACGTCGAGCACGTCGTCGCGGAGCGCCTCGACGTCGGAGAGCTGCGAGTCGCTCAGCCGGGAGCCGTCGTCGCTCGCGACGATCACGATCGCGGGGACGTTCTCGGAGTCGCGGAAGCCGTCCTGCAGCTCGTTGACCTCGGTGGCCTCGGCGGAGGCCGGCAGGAACGACGCCTGGTCGTTCTGCTGCACGTCGCTGATCGTGCCGAAGGCGGCACCGCCCGCGCCGAACAGCGCGAACCAGATCAGGATCAGGACGGTGGGGATCAGGACCCGGAGCCACGTGGGCACGCGTCCGGATCGCTCGGCGGGGGCGGCAGTCTCGTTCATCGTCGTCGACGCTACGGAACGGACGACGCCGCGCGCGTCCATCGAAAGTTCGGACTGCGCGGACCGCCGACGCCGGGGCGGCGGATCAGTCGACGAGGATACCGTGTCCCGACTGGATGTCGCGGATGCGCGTCATGACCACGAGGCGGAGCTCCTCGGGCGCCGTCTCGCGGCACGCCCGCTGCACGACCTCGGTGATGGCGACGCCCACGCGGAGCTCGCCGCGGCAGTCGTCGCAGTGCTCGATGTGCTCGCGGATGTCGGCCGCATCCTCGCTGCACAGCTCGTTGTGCAGGTACTCCTCGAGTTCGGCCTTGGCCTTGTCGCAGCCGCAGTCGGTCATTTCGTGCTCCTCCGGGATCGGGTGGTCGCCGGCGCGACGGCGATGCCCTGCTCGGTCGCGTATTCGGCGAGGGACTCGCGGAGCAGACGCCGGCCACGGTGCAGGCGGCTCATCACGGTCCCGATGGGGGTGTTCATCATGTCGGCGATCTCCTGGTAGGAGAACCCCTCGACGTCGGCGAAGTACACGGCCAGGCGGAAGTCCTCGGGGAGGGCCTGGAGCGCGTCCTTCACGGCCGAGTCGGGCAGGTGGTCGATCGCCTCCGCCTCGGCCGAGCGGCTCGAGGACGCGGTGGTCGACTCGGCGCCGCCGAGCTGCCAGTCCTCGAGGTCGTCGATGGTGCCCTGGTAGGGCTCCCGCTGCTTCTTGCGGTACGTGTTGATGAAGGTGTTCGTGAGGATGCGGTACAGCCACGCCTTGAGGTTGGTTCCCTGCGTGAACGACCCGAAGGCCGCGTACGCCTTCACGAACGTCTCCTGCACGAGGTCCTGCGCGTCGGCCGGGTTCTTGGTCATGCGCAGCGCGGCGGCGTAGAGCTGGTCGATGAACGGCAGCGCCTGCTCCTCGAACAGCGCGCCCAGGTCGCGCGTCTCGTCGTCGGGCCGATCGGTGTCGGCCGGGTTCGCAGTGTCGTCGGCGGTCATCACGGGCCATCCTAGATCGTGGGACTCCGAGACCACGGGGCGGTCGAGCACCGTCATCGTCACGCGCACCAACTCCTTCCCGTTCCGCCGAGCGCTACTGTTGGTAACCGATGCAGCTTTCGAGGTATTCCGCGCCCGAGTTCGACCCGTACGGCGACAACCGCCAGCTCGAGTCGAGCGGCGGATGGCGTGCGCCCGTGGCATCCGGCCCCCTCGCGGCGAGGCTGTCGCTGCCGGGGTCCAAGTCGCTCACGAACCGCGAGCTCGTGCTCGCCGCACTCGCCGACGGCCCGTCCACGCTCCGCGCCCCGCTCTGGTCGCGCGACAGCGAGCTCATGGTCGAGGGCCTGCGCCAGCTCGGGGTCGGGTTCGAGCGGATGCCGGGCGCCGGCTGGTTCGGCGACGACCTGCGCGTCACGCCCGCCGACGAGCTCGTCGGGTCGACCACGATCGACTGCGGCCTCGCCGGCACGGTCATGCGATTCCTCCCGCCCGTGGCGGCGCTCGCGCTCGGACCGACGACCTTCGACGGCGACGAGGGCGCCCGGCGCCGGCCCATGCGAGGCGTCATCGACGGTCTCCGGGGCATCGGCGTCGACGTCGACGACGACGGCCGCGGCGCGCTGCCCTTCACGGTGCACGGGTTCGGCCGGGTCGAGGGCGGCGAGCTCGCGATCGACGCGTCCGCATCGAGCCAGTTCGTCTCCGGCCTGCTGCTGTCCGCGGCGCGATTCGAGCGGGGCCTCGACCTCACGCACACGGGCGAGCGGCTGCCGAGCCTGCCGCACATCGAGATGACGATCGAGACCCTCGCCGTGCGCGGGGTCGCGGTCGAGCAGCCCTCGGTCGGGCGATGGGTCGTCGCGCCCGGCCCGATCGCGGCGCGGGACGTCGACATCGAGCCCGACCTGTCGAACGCGGCGCCGTTCCTCGTGGCGGCCGTCGTCGCGGGCGGATCCGTCACCATCGCCGGGTGGCCCGCCGAGACCACGCAGGTGGGCGCGCAGCTGGCCGACCTCCTCCCGCGGTTCGGCGCTCGCGTCGAGCGCGACGGCGACCGGCTCACCGTGCGCGCGCCCGAACGCGGCGACGGCGGCGGCCGCGGCATCCGCGGGGTCGACCTCGACCTCGCGGAGGCGGGCGAGCTCGTGCCCAACCTCGTGGCCCTCGCGGCGCTCGCCGACGAGCCGAGCACGTTCACGGGCATCGGGCACATCCGGCACCACGAGACCGACCGCCTCGCGGCCCTCGCGGCCGAGCTCAACGGCCTCGGCGGTCGCGTGACCGAACTCGACGACGGACTCCGGGTCGAGCCCGCGCCGCTGCACGGCGGCGACTGGAAGGCCTACGCGGATCACCGGATGGCGACCACGGGCGCGATCGTCGGACTCGCGATCGACGGCGTCGTCGTCGACGACATCGGGTCGACGTCGAAGACGCTGCCCCAGTTCCCCGAGCTCTGGGAGCAGATGCTCGGATGAGCTGGTGGGACACCGACGACGAGGACGAGCGTGAGTACGACCAGTACGACGAGTCCGACGCCCGGGTCCGCCCCAGCCGCCGCGGCAGCCGCCCGCGCACGAAGACGCGGCCCGAGCACGCGGACGCCGAGACCGGGATCGTGCTCGGCGTCGACCGCGGGCGCTACACCGTCCTCGTCGACGACGGCGAGCCGAGCGAGCGCGAGATCACCGCGGCCCGGGCGAGCGAGCTGCGGCGCAAGTCCGTCGTCACCGGCGACCGCGTCGACCTCGTCGGCGACACGACGGGCGAGGAGGGCACGCTCGCGCGCATCGTGCGCGTGCAGGAGCGCACGACGCTCCTGCGCCGGAGCGCCGACGACACCGACGCGGTCGAGCGCGTCATCGTCGCGAACGCCGACCAGATGCTCATCGTGATCGCCGCGGCCGACCCCGAGCCGCGCGTCCGCCTCGTGGACCGCTACCTCGTCGCCGCGTACGACGCGGGCATCGCCCCGATCGTGTGCATCACCAAGACCGACCTCGCCGATCCCGGGCCGTTCCTCGCGAACTTCGCGGGGCTGGACCTCCCCGTGATCCGCAGTCGCTCCGACGCGATGCCGATCGACGAGATCGCCGACCGGCTCGTCGGGCACCGCACCGTCTTCGTTGGGCACTCCGGCGTCGGCAAGTCGACGCTCGTGAACGCGCTCGTGCCCGCGGCCAACCGCGCCACGGGCCGCGTCAACGTCGTCACCGGGCGCGGCCGGCACACGTCCTCGTCGACGGTGTCGCTCCGGCTCGAGCACGCCGGGCGCACCGGCTGGGTGATCGACACGCCCGGCGTGCGCTCGTTCGGCCTGGGCCACGTCGACCCCGCGAACATCCTGGGCGCGTTCGCCGACCTCGCGCGCGTCGCCGAGGAGTGCCCGCGCGGGTGCACGCACCTGCCGGACTCCCCCGACTGCGCGATCATCGAGGCCGTCGAGGCGGGCGGACTCGGCGCGTCCGGGCGCGTCCGCCTCGACTCGCTGCAGCGCCTGCTCGCGACGTTCGCCTGAGGGTCGACGGACGGCGCGGGGGCGCGCACCGCGGCATCCGCTCGTCTGCCTACGATTGGGGCATGACCGACGCTCGACTCGCCCCCGGCGACCTCGCCCCCGACTTCACCCTGCCCGACCAGGACGGCACTCCCGTCACGCTCTCGTCCCTGCGCGGGCAGAAGGTCGTGCTCTACTTCTACCCCGCCGCCATGACGCCCGGGTGCACCACCGAGGCCTGCGACTTCCGCGACCACCTCAACTCGTTCGCGGCCGCCGGCGTGCGCGTCGTGGGCGTCTCGAAGGATGACGTGGCCACGCTCAAGCAGTTCGCCGAGCGCGACGGCCTGAACTTCCCCCTGCTCTCGGACACCGACCTCGCCGTGCAGCAGGCCTACGGCGCGTGGGGCGAGAAGTCGCTCTACGGCAAGACGGTCACGGGCGCCATCCGCTCGACCTTCGTCATCGACGAGGCCGGCCGGATCGAGAAGCCCATGTACAACGTGAAGGCGACGGGGCACGTGGCCCGCATCCGCAAGGACCTCGGCCTCGACGGCTGATCGCGATGGCTCGGGGCGGTCGTCGCACTCGCGGCGGCCGTCCCGTGCGTCGTCGCGGGTCTCAGGGCGTCGCGTCGGTGCCGCTCGCGTCCGCGTCGAGCCGGTCCGCATCGCGCGCGTACGCGTCGCGCACCGGGGGCCAGAGCAGCAGGGCGATGACGGTGACCGCGGGGATCAGCAGCGCCCACCCGATGTCGGGGCGCGCGAACAGCCCCTGGAACGCCCCGACCGCGATCGACAGCTGCAGCACCTGCCAGACGATCGCACCGGCCCTCGACCAGTGGGCCCGGCGGGCCGAGGCGATCGCGATGGCCGCGACCCACACCGCCCCGAGCGCGGTGATCACGATGAGGGCGATGGCCGTCGCGAACGACGACGGCTGGAGCACCAGCACGTCGACCAGGATCCACACCACGACGCCCGCGAGGGCGGCCGCCTCGGCGAAGAGCAGCACGGTGACGGTCAGCAGCGCGGCTCGGACTCCACCCGGCGGGGATGCGGTCGCGTCTCGGCCGGCGTCCCGGTCATTCACAGGGTTCTCCGAAAGTGCACTCTTGATTCACTTCCCGCGCTATGCGACCATTTATGAGGCCGAATTGATGCTCACAGGGACGTGAGCCGATCTCCCACGATCCTACTTCCCGAGATTCGGCTTCCCCCACCGCAGCAGCCGCCGGTTCCCGGCAGCGCACGCGTGCGCCTGCTGTGGATCGACAAGCAAGGAGCATCTGAATGGATTGGCGCGACAAAGCCGCCTGCCTGACCGCGGACCCGGAGCTGTTCTTCCCCGTCGGGAACACCGGACCGGCCGTCGACCAGATCGAGAAGGCCAAGGCGGTCTGCGCCCGATGCACCGTCACCGAGATCTGCCTCCAGTACGCCCTCGAGACCGGTCAGGACTCGGGCGTGTGGGGCGGCCTCAGCGAAGACGAGCGCCGCGCCCTGAAGCGCCGCGCCGCTCGCGCCCGTCGCGCCGGCTGACGCCCGCGCGTCGCGAGTCGGCCGCCGCTGTCCCCGGATCCA
Source organism: Agromyces sp. CCNWLW213 (assembly GCF_037199545.1). Taxonomy (NCBI): domain Bacteria; kingdom Bacillati; phylum Actinomycetota; class Actinomycetes; order Micrococcales; family Microbacteriaceae; genus Agromyces; species Agromyces sp. CCNWLW213. The sequence goes on from NZ_JBBBDX010000002.1 coordinate 143,914, forward strand.
CCCACGAGCGGCAGGCCCCGGGCTCGCACTCCCCGCAAGCACCCGAACCGGACGGCACCCGCATCGCGCGGGTGCCGTTCGCGTGTCCGGGGCGATGCCGTCCCGAGCCCGAGGTCAGGGTTTCGTGATCCAGCGCAACGGCACCTCGATCGTGACCTCGGTCCCGCTGCCGACGACCGTGTGCCAGTCGATGGTTCCGCCGAGCTCGCCCTGGATCAACGTGCGGACGATCTGCGTGCCGAGCCCCTCGCCGACCTTGCCCTCGGGCAGGCCCGAGCCGGTGTCGCGCACCTGCACGATGAGCATGGTCTCGGAGCGGCTCGCGATGACCTCGACGTCACCCTCCTGCCCGGCGAGGCCGTGCTCGACGGCGTTCGTCACGAGCTCGGTCAACGCGAGGGCGAGCGGCGTCGCGTAGGCGCTGGGCAGCACGCCGAACGTGCCCGACTTCTTGGGGTGCGCGGTCGTGTTGTGCGCGGCGGCGACCTCGGCCACGAGGAGGAGCGCGCGATCGAACACCTCGTCGAAGTCGACGTTCTGGCTGAGCCCCTCGGAGAGCGTGTCGTGCACGACCGCGATCGCGCCGACCCGCCGCATCGCCTGGGTGAGCGCGTCGCGCGCCTCGTCGGAGTGGGTCCGCCGGGCCTGGATGCGCAACAGGGACGCGACCGTCTGCAGGTTGTTCTTCACGCGGTGGTGGATCTCACGGATCGTGGCGTCCTTGGTGATGAGCTCCTGCTCCTGGTGGCGGAGCTCGGTCACGTCGCGCGTGAGGACGATCGCACCGGTGCGCTCGCCGCGCCGCCGGATCGGGATGGCCCGCAGCGACACCGTCACCCCGCGCGACTCCACGTCGGTGCGCCACGGCGCACGGCCGGTCACCACGAGCGGCAGCGACTCGTCGACGTCGAGCCGGCCGCTCAGCAGCCGCGACGCGACCTCGGCGAGCGACTGCCCCTCGAGCTCGTCGTCGAAGCCCATGCGGTTGAACGCCGAGAGGGCGTTCGGGCTCGCGAAGGTCGTGATGCCGTCGACGTCGAGGCGGATGAGCCCGTCCGACGCGCGGGGCGCGCCCCGGCGCGGACCGGTGGGGGCGCCCAGGTCCGGGAAGTCGCCCGACGCGATCATCTGGAAGAGCTCCGCCGCGCAGTCGTTGAATGTGAGCTCCTGGCGGCTCGGGGTGCGGGTGGACCCGAGGTTCGTGTGCCGCGTGATGACCGCCACGGGTTCCGGCGCGAGCTCGGTGCCGGTGACCGAGAGCCGCCGCATCACGGGGACGGAGCGGACGCGCGTCGGCATCTCCTCGTACCAGTCGGGCGCCGACGAGTCCACGATCGCGCCCGACGTGAACGCTTGGGACACCAGCCCGCGCCACTCCGCGCGGATCGCCTGGCCGACGAAGTCGCGGTAGAAGAGGGTCGCCGCGCTCGACGGACGCGAGTGCGCCACGGCGACGAAGTCGTCGTCGCCCGACGGCACCCAGAGCACGATGTCGGCGAAGGCGAGGTCCGCGAGCAGCTGGAGGTCTCCGACGAGCATGTGCAGCCAGTCCACGTCGGCCTGGCTGCTGCGCCCTTGGGCGAGGACGAGGTCACTGAGGGTCGACACAGACCCAAGCGTACCCAGCGCCGGCGGAGGGCTCAGGCCACCGCCGCGCGCCGTCGCACCGCGAGGCGCGGCCGCCGGCGCGACGCCGGCTCCGGTTCGAGGAGCAGCCGGTCGTCGACGTAGGCGCGCAGGGCCGCGCGCAGCGGCGAGCGGGGCGCGGCGTCGCGGAGCGTGCGGGCGGTCAGGATCGCGGCATCCGTCGCCCGGCCGTCGTGCGGGAGCAGCGTCGCCTCGTCGAGGCCCGCGAACCGCCGGAGCGTCTGCCGGACCTGCGCGTGGGCGTCGAGCCCGAGCGCGCTCGTGCGGACGCGGTTGACCACGACGTCGATGCGCTCGGCCTCGACGAGATCGAGCAGTTCGGCATGGCCGCGGAGCAGCCGCGAGAGCCCGACCGGATCGGCGAGGCCGACCGCGAGCACGCGGTCGGCGGCCGAGAGCGCGGCGAACGTGGCGGCGTTGCGGCGCGGCGCGTATTGGTCGCTCATGAGCTCCTCGTCGCGTTCGAGGCTGAATCCCGTGTCGACGACGACGTACTCGAACCGCCCGCGCATCACCTCGAGCGCCGCGGCCACGCGCTCGTGGGAGAGCTCGGGCCACCGGCTCGGGCCGACGAGCCCGGTGAAGACCTCGAACGGCGCGCGCGGCGACGAGTAGCGCTGGGAGATCCGCTCGAGCTCGGCGCGATCGAGCGCTGCGCTTCCGGCCAGGCGGCACGCGGAGGCGAATCCCGGCGCCTCGTCGAGCAGTCCCAGGCTCGGAGCCACCGCTCCTCCGTACGGATCGGCGTCGACCAGGGCCACCCGGTGACCGGACGCGGCGAGCTCCGCGGCGACGTTCACGGCGATCGTCGTGCGCCCGGGCGCGCCGCCGGGCCCCCAGACCGCCACGACCTCGGGAGCAGCGCCTCCGCCGCGCCCTCGAGCGCCGGTCTCGCCGAGGCGCGAGGGGACGGAGACGCCGCCGGCGACGAGCGCCTCGAGCTCGGCCACGGCCGCCCGGGCGTCGAGCACCTCGTGCAGGCCGATCCGATTCGCCTGCGCGCGGTCGTGGTCGGAGTCCGCGAGCGCGATGCACCGGATGCCGCGCTCGTCGCACGCGGCGAGCAGCTCGGGCGTGAGCGTCGTGCGCCCGGCGCCGACGACGACCACGTCGGGACCGAGCACGTCGAGGCAGTCGAGCACGTCGCGCCATCCGACGAGCCTCGCCACGATGGTGTGGCCGGCTTCGACGAGGTCGGCGAGGATGCGGTCCTCGACGGACGGATCGAGGGCCAGCGCCAGTCGGGCCATCAGTCGCCGCCCGCGGTCCGGGCCGGCACCAGGTCGACGGCGTCGCCTGCGGCGAGGGCCTCGAGCAGCGCCGCGGTCTTCTCGCGCGGGATGAGCAGTTCGACGGTCGGGCCGCCGGACGCGGCCATCATGCCGTCGGGCGAGGTCACCGCGGCGACCTCGGCGCCGGGCACGAGCACCGCGGGCGGTTCGAACACGCCGCGTTCGACCTCGGCCGCGGTCCACACGTCGACCAGGGCGCCGGGCGCGACCTCGCCGGGCAGCGGGCGCGCGCTCACGACCACGACCACCGCGAGCTCGGCGCTCTCGCGGTCGGCGACGGATGCCGCGGGCAGGATCTCGCCCTCGTGCACCGTGCGCACGACGACGAGCCCGCCGTCGGGCACGTCGCCGGGCGCGAGGTAGCCGTCGGCCAGGCCGCCGAGCCGGACGGCTTCGACGCGCAGCGACGCCGCGTCGACGCGGGTGCCCGGCGTGAGCGTCTCGGGCGCCACGAGCACCTCGCGGGTGTCGTCGAGCGCCTCGACGAGCCCCCACACGCCCGCCGTCGACCCCGCGACCAGGGCGAGCCCGATGAGCAGGCGCGGATCGAGCCGTACGGCCCCTCGCTCGCGTCGTCCGTTGCGCACCGACATCCCGACTCCTCTCGTGCGACGGGGACCATCGTCGCGCGTTGCCGAGAGGACACCGTGAAGTTATCCACACGGAGGGCCGCGCCCGACGGCGAGGTCGATAATCGACTGATGATCCAGAACGGTCCGGGCGAGTCGATCGGCCGCTTCCTCACGGTCGCCGACGCGGCCGAGGTGCTCGCCGTCGACGTCGAGACCGTCCACGAGCTGATCCTGTCCGGCGAACTGCCCGCGATCCGGGTCGGCGAGCGCGGGCCGTGGCGCATCGAGCGCACGCAGCTCGAGCTGTGGATCGGCGACCAGTACGAGGCGACCCGCCGTCGCTCGGCCTGGCACCAGGGCGAGTTCTCGAACGTGATCGAGCTGTCGGGCGTGCGGTCGACCGGCCCCCGCGCCGTGGAATGAGCCGCCGTCAGCGGATCGTCACCGCGACGAGGCGCGCGAACGGGATGATCCGGTAACCGCGGACGTCGCGCTCGCGTCGCGGAGTGCCCGGGTCGTGCATCGCGAGGTCGAGGTGGTCGAGTCCGACGCGGTCGATCGTGCCGTGGTGCCGACCGTCGAGCGCCTCGGTCTCCACCGGGAGGCGCCGCCGGCCGAGGTCGCGCAGGACGAAGGCGAGCCCGATGCGCTCGGCCACGCGGGTCGAGGAGTCCGGAACGCGGTCGAGGCTGTCGTCGACCTGTCGGCGACCGGCCGAGACGGCGGCGATCGCCGCCATGGGGACCACGCACTGGGCCGTCGCGCCCGGTCCGCCGCGCTCGCCTGCGCCCACGATCGTCCCGCTCAGCCAGTCGCGGCCGAAGGTGGTGGGGCGCAGCCGCAGGGTCGTCCCACCGGCGAGCTCGATCCGGACCCCGGCGCGATCGTCGTCGGCCGCGGCCATCGCCATGAGGCGGTCGCGGAGGGCGAGGCGGGCGAGCCGGAGCCGCTCGGATTCGAGCGCCAGCGCCCGCTCCTCGTCACGCTGCTCGCGGTCGAGCTGCGACTCGAGGTCGTCGAACAGCAGGTCCCAGCGCATGCGCCGACGCTACCCTCCGACGGGCCGGGATCGCCCGCTTCTCCACAGGCGCCGGAATTCCTTGACACCCGTGCGCGCCCGCCAATACCGTTCAGTCAGTACCCGAGCACCACCCCCGAACAGGGGGCACCGCGTCGACGCATGCCGGCTGACGGGCCCCACCCTACTGGAGCACCCATGACCGCTCGCCCGTCCAGCGCGCCCACGATCCCCGTCGTCGAGGGGGCCGTCGCACGACGCCTCCATCTCGACGACGACGAGTTCGCGCGGCAGCGTTCGGGCCGGGCCGAACTCGTCGACCCCGAGCCGCTGCTGCGCAACCTCACGCACTGCGTGATCGAGGTCCTCGCGGGCGCGCGCGACCTCGAACAGCTCGCCCGGTGGGTCACCGACGACGTGTACCGCAACCTCTCGAAGCGCGTCGTCCTCGCCGCGCGCGCCCGCCGGGCGAAGGGGCTCGTGCCGCAGCGACCGGCGTTCTCGGTCGGCCGCGTCATCATGGGCGAACCGGCCGACGGCATCGTGGAGGCCGTCGTGATGGTCCACCAGCGAGCGCGATCGCGGGCCGTCGCCATCCGCCTCGAGGGGCTCGACCAGCGGTGGCGTGCCAGCGTCATCAGCGTCCTCTGAGAGCCGCCCGCGGCGCGGCGGTGGCATCCCCGCGACGGACGCCCGCCCGGAACGCCACACGATGCACGAACGGCCCGGGCGATGTGCCCGGGCCGTTCGATCGTGGACGACGCGGCTAGCGGCCCTTGCGGTCCTGCGCGCGGCGCTCCTGGCGGTTCATGGGCGCCGGCGCCCCGCCATCGGCGTCCGTCCGCTGGCCGAACGCGCCGCGCGCGGCGGGCTGGGCCGGCTGCTGGGGGTGCTGCTGCGCGGCGACGGCACGACGTGCGCGCTGCGTCGCGGCCTGCTGGATCTGGCCGCGCTGGTTGCGCACCTCGACGCCGCCCGAGTCGCTCGGTGCCGAATAGCTGAGCTTGTCCTCCGGCGCGGCGGGCCGCTGCAGGCCCTTCGCCTCGATGCGCGGAGCGGCGCCCTGCTGGGCGACCTCGACCTCGAGGTTGAACAGGAAGCCGATGGTCTCCTCGCGGATCTGGCCCATCATCTGCTGGAACATCGCGTAGCCCTCGCGCTGGTACTCGACCAGCGGGTCGCGCTGCGCCATGGCGCGCAGGCCGATGCCGTCCTTCAGGTAGTCCATCTCGTACAGGTGGTCGCGCCAGCGGCGGTCGATGACCGAGAGCACCACGCGGCGCTCGAGCTCGCGCATCGCCGGGCTGCCCAGCTGCTCCTCGCGGCGCTGGTACGCCAGCTTGGCGTCGGACAGGATCTCGCGACGCACGAAGTCGCGGTTGACCCGGCCCTTCTCGCCGGCCTCGGCCACGACCTCGTCGATCGTGATGCCGATCGGGTAGAGCGTCTTCAGCTCGGCCCACAGTGCGTCGAAGTCCCACTCGTCGGGGTTGGCGTCGGCCGTGTGCTCGTCGAGCACCTCGTCGATGACCTCCTCGAGGAAGGACTGCACGCGGTCGTGCAGGTCGTCGCCCTCGAGGATGTGGCGGCGGTCGGAGTAGATCGCCTCGCGCTGGCGGTTGAGGACGTCGTCGTACTTCAGCACGTTCTTGCGGATCTCGGCGTTGCGCGCCTCGACCTGCGACTGCGCCGAGCGGATGGCGCGCGTGACGACCTTCGACTCGATGGCCACGTCGTCGGGCACGCCGCGCGACATGAGGCTCTCGGCGGCGCCGGCGTTGAACAGGCGCATCAGGTCGTCGGTGAGCGAGAGGTAGAAGCGGCTCTCGCCGGGGTCGCCCTGTCGGCCCGAGCGACCGCGCAGCTGGTTGTCGATGCGCCGGGATTCGTGGCGCTCGGTGCCGAGGACGTACAGTCCGCCCGCGGCGAGGACCTTCCCGGCCTCGCGCTCGACCTCGGCCTTGGTCTGCTCGAACACGGCGTCCCATGCCGCCTCGTACTCCTCGGGCGTGTCGACGGGGCTGAGCCCGCGCTCGTGCATGCGCTGCACGGCCATGAACTCGGCGTTGCCGCCGAGCATGATGTCGGTGCCGCGGCCGGCCATGTTCGTCGCGACCGTCACGGCGCCGAGACGGCCGGCCTGCGCGACGATCGCCGCCTCGCGCGCGTGGTTCTTCGCGTTCAGGACCTCGTGCCGCACGCCCTTCTTGGCGAGGAGGCGGGAGAGGTACTCGCTCTTCTCGACGCTCGTGGTGCCGACGAGGACGGGCTGGCCGTTCTTGTGGCGCTCCACGATGTCCTCCACGACCTGCGCGAACTTCGCCTCCTCGTTCTTGTACACGAGGTCGGGCTGGTCGATGCGGACCATGGGCTTGTTCGTCGGGATCGGCACGACGCCGAGCTTGTAGGTGGACATGAACTCCGCCGCCTCGGTCTCGGCGGTGCCGGTCATGCCCGACAGCTTCTCGTAGAGGCGGAAGTAGTTCTGGAGCGTGACCGTCGCGAGGGTCTGGTTCTCGGCCTTGACCTGGACGCCCTCCTTGGCCTCGATCGCCTGGTGGATGCCCTCGTTGTAGCGGCGCCCGACGAGGATGCGGCCGGTGTGCTCGTCGACGATGAGGACCTCGCCGTTCATGACGACGTAGTCCTTGTCGCGCTTGAACAGCGCGCGGGCCTTGATCGAGTTGTTGAGGAAGGAGATGAGCGGGGTGTTCGCCGACTCGTAGAGGTTGTCGATGCCGAGGTAGTCCTCGACCTTCTCGATGCCGGGCTCGAGCACGCCCACGGTGCGCTTCTTCTCGTCGACCTCGAAGTCCTCGCCGGGCACGAGCCGCTGCGCCAGGCGCGCGAACTCGGTGAACCAGCGGTTGGCCTCGCCCGAGGCGGGTCCCGAGATGATGAGCGGCGTGCGGGCCTCGTCGATGAGGATCGAGTCGACCTCGTCGACGATGGCGAAGTAGTGCCCGCGCTGGACCATGTCGGCCGCCTGCCACGCCATGTTGTCGCGGAGGTAGTCGAAGCCGAACTCGTTGTTCGTGCCGTAGGTGATGTCGGCGGCGTACTGCTCGCGGCGGACGGCGGGGGTCTGGCCGGCCACGATGCAGCCGGTCGTCATGCCGAGGGCCCGGAACACGCGCCCCATGAGCTCGGACTGGTAGCTCGCGAGGAAGTCGTTGACGGTGACGATGTGCACGCCGCGGCTCGTGAGCGCATTGAGGTAGGCGGCCGTCGTCGCGACGAGCGTCTTGCCCTCGCCGGTCTTCATCTCGGCGATGTTGCCGAGGTGGAGCGCTGCGCCGCCCATGAGCTGCACGTCGAAGTGGCGGAGGCCCAGCGTGCGACGGCTCGCCTCGCGGACGGCGGCGAACGCCTCGGGCAGGAGGTCGTCGAGCGACTCGCCGTTGCCGTAGCGCTCTCGGAGCTCGACCGTCTCGTGCTTGAGCTCGTCATCGCTCAGGGCCCGGAAGTCGTCTTCGAGGGCGTTGATCGCGGCGGCGTAGTTCTCGAGCCGCTTGATGGTGCGACCTTCGCCGACGCGGAGGACCTTTTCCAGAATCGAAGCCACGAACTGCTCTCCCGTTGTCGTCAGGCGTGCGACGGCGGGGTGGGGCACCCGCGCACGCCGGAGGATCCGCCTGTGCAGACGGTCATCATAGCCATGCTACTGGGCAGCGGACTGGGCGTCGGCCCGGCCCCCGCACGAGCTGCGGGGACCGGGCCGACGTGTGGACGGATGCCGCTCAGGAACCGGTTCGCGCGAGGTCGGCCCGTCCCGACTCGGCGGTGGCGTCGACGCTGCCGTGCTCGTCGAGGCCGATCAGGCCGTAGTCCCAGCCCTTGCGGCGGTACACGACGCTCGGACGTTGCGTCTCGGCGTCGATGAAGAGGTAGAAGTCGTGTCCGACGAGCTCCATGTGGTACAGGGCGTCGTCGACCGTCATCGGGGTCGCGTTGAAGACCTTGCGCCGGATCACGACGGGCGAGTACGGCGCCTCCTCGGCCGTGGCGTCGCCGGACTCGCGCACGATGGGGATCTCGCCGGTGCGCACGCGTTCGAGCACCTCGACGTCGGCGGCCTGCACGCCGACGTCGGCGAATCCGACCTCGGTGGCCTCGCGCAGCGAGGTCGGGCGGCGGCTGCCGCCACGGTGGACCTTGCGGCGGTCCTTGGCCCGCCGGACGCGCTCGAGCAGTCGGCCGAGCGCGACGTCGAACGCCGCGTACTTGTCGGACCCGTCCGCCTCGGCCCGGACGACGGGCCCCTTGCCGACGAGGGTGAGCTCGACGCGGTCCAGCCCGGAGTTGCCGTTCTTCTCGTTGTGCCTGCTCACCTTGACGTCGAGCGAGATCGCACGGTCCGAGAGATTGGACACCTTCTCGGCCTTCTCAGCCGCGTAGGCGCGGAATCGATCGGTCACTTCCAGGTTGCGTCCGACGATGTTCAGTTCCATGACGACCTCCATCCACCGGCGTGTCACCCGGGTTGGAAGGGTGGTTCGACCACGCCTGTCCTGACACCGTAGCCCGGTCGGTGCCCGATGTCACGGGACGTCCGCCAACTGGCAGGGACCTCTCCGGGATCCGTCGCGGGGTGTGCGCGAGGACCGCCACGGCGTGCACCGTACCGCCCTCCGAGCGGATCGCGCGGACCGCCTCGGCGAGGGTGGATCCCGTGGTCACGACGTCGTCGACGAGCACGAACGCGCGCCCGTCGAGCCGCCCGAGCGGCGCCATGGACCCGGCCGCGTTGGCGCGTCGCGCGTCGCGCCCGAGCTGCGCCTGGTCGACCCGCCCGTCGCGGGCCCGCAGCACGCGCGCCGCACGGAAGCCCGCACGGCCGAGGAGCAGGAGGACCGGATCGTAGCCCCGCTCGCGGCGCGCGGCCCGCGTGGACGGCACGACCGCGATCTCGAGCGGCACCGGGCCCGGTCGTCCGTCCGCGGCGGCGCACGCCGCCGCGAGGGCGGCTCGCAGCGCGGGCGCGAGGGCGGCCGCGGCATCCGTGCGCTGGGCGTCCTTCATCGAGCGGATGACGCTCGCCGCGACGTCCGCGTACTCGAGGCCCGCCCACGCCTCGAGCGGCTCCCCCGCCGCGCCGCCGTCGCGCACGACCCGGACGGGGGCGGGCGCCAGCCGCAGGAGGCAGGCGTCGCACACGGATCGGTCGGGCGCCCCGCAGCCCGCGCACTCGACCGGGAGCACGAGGGCGAGGGCGTCGAGCACGGCGGCGCGGGTCCGGCGGGCGAGGTCGTGCACGGCGTCATCCTGCCGCGCGGCCCGGCGCGCCCGACTGCGGGCGCCCCGGCATGCGCCGGCCACGCCCCGGGTCGGGGCCGGGGAGGACGGGTCGGGACTCAGCCGGACTGCTGCGTGGCGATGAACCGCACGTCGCGGTCCTGGACCTGCCAGCCGACGCCGGCCCGGGTGGCGAGGTCGCCGTCGGACGTGAGCACCCGCAGGTCGCGCTGGCTGTTGGCGCCGTCGAGCTGCACGGCGCCGTCGGGCCCCTCGCTCACGGTGTCCGGGGCACCCACCTCCTGCAGCCCGACCCGCGCGCCGGACGACGACGCCGTGAGCACGCCCACCGAGCCCGAGTCGAGCCAGGCGACGTCGAGCGGCTCGCCCACTGCGCCCGCGAGCTCGAGCACCACCGGGCCGAGCGCGACCGGGAGGCCCTCGTCGTCGCGCTGGACGGAGGCCATGACGACGCGCGTGCGCCCGCCGTCGGCGAGCAGGGCGGCGAGACGGGTGCCGTCGCGGGACAGCTCGATCGCCGCGATGCGGGACGCGCTCCACGGGACCGGGATCTGCTCGGACGCGGTGCCGTCCACCGAGTACCAGGCGAGCGCGTCCGGCGCGTCGGCCGGCACCGACCACACGACGTCGTCGACGTCGAGCGCCGGGACGACGAGCCCGTCGCGCGGGTCGAGGAGCACGGGCTCCTCGTCCACGCGCACCAGCAGCACGCCGTCGGGCGTGCGGACCGCGGCCGCCTCGTCGCCGGGGCCGAGCGCCGCGCCGGTCGGGCCGAGCGCGGCGACCTGCTCGGAGATGCCCGGCACGGGCGTGATCTCGTCGCCGCTCCCGGCGAGGAAGCCGAACGTCTCGCCGTCGTAGACGAGCGGGCGCGGGTCGATCCGCTGCGTGCGCTGGGGCTCGTCGGCGAGTTCGGGCGCCTCGAGCGGCGCGCCGTTCAGGGTCAGCTCGACGGTGCGCACGTTCCGGACGCCCGCGAGGCTCTGCTCGAGCTGGTACTGCATGCGCTGCACGGTCTGCAGGTTGTCGAACGCGGCACCGGCGAGGGACACCTCCGCGACCCCGTCCGTGACGGGGACCGTGGCGGGGTCGAGGGTCACGTCGTCGGGGATCGCCGAGACGACGGCCGGCTGCAACCATTCGGCGGGACCCTCGAGGAGGGCGCGCACGATGCTCGTCTGCGCGGACTCGCGGCCGGCGAACCACCGCACGTCGGGCACCACGAACCGGTACTGCGGATCGAAGAACGCGAGCGTGTAGTCCCGGTAGACGATCTGGAAGGTGGTCTCGTCGACGAGCAGGCCCTCGGGCGCGGCGGAGATCCGCCACTCGCCGTCGACCTGCGCGAACTCGTACTGGAGCTGGACCGGCGCGGTCGAGGCGGACTCGACGTACTGGCCGTTCGACACGAGGCTGCCCGACGGCACGACCTGCACGCGGATGGCGTTCTCGCCGAGCTGGGTGAACGCACGGTCGGCGAGCACGTCGATCGTCGTGCCGGCGTCGGCCGCCCACTCGCCGGCGAAGTCGGGCGTCAGGTACTCGCGGGCCACCTCGTAGTTGCCGCGCGGACTCGCGGCCGCCTCGATGAACCCCTCGAGGATCTGCTGCTGCGTCTCGCCGCCCTGCGGCTGGCGGACGAGGACGTCGAGGTCGACCGGCTCGTCCGCCGGCCGCGCGACGCCGGCGTTGACGCCGCCGCTGGTCGGGATGGAGGCGCAGCCGGCGAGCGCGGCGGCGAGCGCGACCGTCACGAGGGCGGTCGCCCGGCGGGCGAGGTCACGCATCGTGCACCTCCCGGACGGCGGCGGTGTCGCTCGACCGCGTCGCGGGCGCGGCGGGCCCGGTCGCCTCGGGATCGTCGGGCTCGAGCGGCAGCGCGGGCACCACGGGCGCCACGCCGCGGCGGCGCGGGACCGTCAGCCGGAATACGGTGCCCCTCCCCTCCCGCGACCACACCTCGATCATGCCGCCGTGCGCGACCGCGTCCTCGAGGGAGATCGCGAGGCCGAGGCCCGTGCCGCCGATGCTGCGGCGCCGGCTCGGGTCCGCCCGCCAGAACCGGTCGAACACGCGGGCGGCGTCCTCCTCGCTCATTCCCATCCCGTAGTCGCGAACCGCCAGCGAGATGGCGGTCTCGTTGCTGTCGACGGAGACCACGATCGGCCGTCCCTCGCCGTGCTCGATCGCGTTGCCGACCAGGTTGCGCACGATGCGGCGGATGCGACGCGGGTCGACGTCGGCGTCGAGGTGCCCGCCCGGGGCCTCGAGCCGCAGCTCGCTGCCGTGCTCGACGGCGAGCTGGTGCATCGACTCGATCGTCTCGCCCGCGAGGTGCACGAGGTTCGTGGGCTCGGCCTCGAGCTCGACCGAGCCGGCGTCGTAGCGGCTGATCTCGAGCAGGTCGGCGAGGAGGTTCTCGAATCGCTCGGTCTGCGTGCGCAGCAGCTCGACGGTGCGGGCGGTCGCGGGCCGGAAGTCGTCGCGCTGGCCGTCGAGCACGTCGCCCGCGAGCCGGATCGTCGTGAGCGGCGTGCGGAGCTCGTGCGACACGTCGGACACGAACCGCTGCTGCATCACCGAGAGCTCGGCGAGCTCCCGGATGCGGGACTGCAGCGTGTCGGCCATGCCGTTGAAGGAGGCCGCGAGCGTCGCGATCTCGTCCTCGCCCCGCACCGGCAGCCGCACGCCGAGGTCCCCCGCGGCGAGCCGCCGGCTCGTCGCGGCGACCGCCTGGATCGGCTCGATCACCCAGCGCACGACCACGAGCGTGATCGCCGACAGCAGCGCGATGAGGGCCACCGCGCCGACGGCGCCCGTGGCCTGCATGAACGACAGCGTCTGCGCGGCATCCGCGAGGTCGTAGCCGATGTAGAGCTCGTAGAAGCCGGCACCGGGGATCTCGAGCTGCGAGCCGACCATGATGCCGGGCACCGGTTCGCCCCGGCCGTTGACGAGCTCGATCGACTGCCAGTACTGCCCGGTCGGGTTCTCCTGCACGCGCTCCTGCAGTTCGGGCGTGATGCGCCCGCCGAGGTCGGGGCTGAGGAAGTCGGGCGGCGCGATCGGCGCGGGGGACGTGCCGGGCGCGCGGAAGAGCGCGATGGCGTCGCTCCCCGAGACGCCCGTCACGGTCTGGAGCGCGGAGTTCGTGACCGCCTGGACCGACGCGCGGTCCGCAGCGTCCGACGACTCGAGGTAGCGCTGCGCGGCCGCGGTCGCGGTCGCCGTCGAGTCGAGCACGCGTTCCACCTGGTCCTGGAAGAGGTTCGAGGCGACCGTGAACGAGATCGTGAACCCGATCACGAAGATCGCCAGGGTCGACAGGCCGAGCGTGATGAGCACGGTCCGGAACTGCAGCGAGCGCCGCCACAGCGTGCCGATGCGATGCGACTGCGCGCGGACCCAGCCGAGGCTGCGCGCCGCCGGGTTCGCCGTCGCGGTCATCGCGCCCGTCTCAGGTCGTCGCGCCGGCGCGGTAGCCCACGCCGCGCACGGTCATGACGATGCGCGGGTTGTCGGGATCGTGCTCGACCTTGGCGCGCAGCCGCTGCACGTGCACGTTGACGAGCCGCGTGTCGGCCTTGTAGTGGTAGCCCCAGACCTGCTCGAGCAGCATCTCGCGCGTGAAGACCTGCTGCGGCTTCGACGCGAGGGTCAGGAGCAGGTCGAACTCGAGCGGCGTGAGGTTGATGCGCTCGTCGCCGCGACGCACCTCGTGACCGGCCGCGTCGATGACGAGGTCGCCGATCGAGATCGTCTCGACGGTCGACTCGGGCGCCGGGCGGAGGCGCGTGCGGATGCGGGCCACGAGCTCCTTCGGGTTGAAGGGCTTGACCATGTAGTCGTCGGCGCCGGACTCGAGGCCCTTCACGACGTCGGCGGTGTCGCTCTTGGCCGTGAGCATGATGATCGGGGTCCCGGACTCCGCGCGGATGCGCCCGCACACCTCGATGCCGTCGATGCCGGGAAGCATGAGGTCGAGCAGGACCAGGTCGGGCTTCGTCTCGCGGAACGCGGCGACCGCGCCCGCCCCGTCGGCGCAGAACGACGGGTCGAACCCCTCGGTGCGCAGCACGATGCCGATCATCTCGGCGAGGGCCGTGTCGTCGTCGACGACGAGTACGCGTGGCGTCATCCGTTGATCTCCGTCGTTGCCGGCGCACGCCGGCAGGGAACCAGTGGGATCCAGCGTAGTCGCTCGCCGCGCGGGACCGGCCGGGCGGGTGCCTGTGGCAGCATTGGGGCATCCCCGGAGAAGGAGCGCCGCACGTGCCCGACCACGACTGGAAGCCGCCCGCGGGCGGCGCCGACGACGCGACGGATGCCGCGGCCGCCCCGCACGGCCGGCACGAGTCGGCGCAACCGGGACCCTCGACGCCGGTCGCGCCGTCCGGGGCGCCGTCCGGGCCGCCGCCCGTGCCCCCGGTCGCGCCGCCGCTGCCCCCGGCGTACGGCGCCGCCCCCGTCCCAGAGGTGCCCGCGCCGTACGGACCCCCGACGGGATACGGCGCCCCGGTGCCCGGCTCCGGCGCCGCGTCCGGCTGGCAGCCCGGCCCGGCGGGGTGGACGCCGCCGCCGAAGCCCGGCCTGCTCCCCCTGCGGCCGATGTCGTTCGGCACCCTGCTGTGGGCGCCGTTCCGGACCCTGCGGCGCAACCCCGCGCCCGTCTTCGGCACGGGCCTCGTCGTGCAGCTCGTGTCGGCCGTCGCGACGGCGGTCGTGTTCGTCCCCCTCTTCTTCTGGATCTTCTCGCGCGTCGAGACGGCGAGCACGGCCGACCTGGACGCGATCCTGTCCGGCGCGGTCGGCTGGGTGATCCTGCTCTCGCTCGTGCCCATCGCGGTGTCGGTGGTGGCATCGGCGTTCCTGCAGGGCGTGATGGTCATCGAGGTCGCGAGCGGCACCCTCGGCGAGAAGCTCTCGTTCGGGCAGCTGTGGCGCCGTGCGGCGCGGCGCATCGGACCGCTCATCGGCTGGACCCTCCTCGTGGGCGCGGTCGTCCTGGTGGTGCTCGTCGTCGTGTTCGGCGGCGTCGTGGCCGCGGCGTTCATCTCGCCCGAGGCCGCGATCACGGCGGCGGTCCTCGCCTTCGTGGCCGTGCTCGGGCTCATCGTGCTGGGGGCGTGGCTCGGCACCAAGCTCGCGCTCGTGCCGAGCGTCATCGTGCTTGAACGGGCGGGGATCGCGGCGTCGATCCGCCGCTCGTGGGCGCTCACGAACGGGGCCTTCTGGCGCACGTTCGGCGTGATCCTCCTCGTCGGCCTCATCCTCTCGGTCGCCGCGCAGGTGGTCGTGCAGCCGGTCTCGCTCCTCGGCACCGTCCTCGCCATGGTGCTCGACCCGGCCGCGGGCGAGACCTACCTGGCGATCACCGTCGGCACCACGATCGCCACGCTCGTGCTGTCGATCCTGATCGGCGCCATCACCTCGGTCGTGCAGGCGGCGCTCATCGCCGTGATCTACATCGACCTGCGGATGCGCACCGAGGGGCTCGACCTCGAGCTCGAGCGCCATGTCGAGGCCCGCGACGCCGGACACGCCGTCGGCGACCCCTACGCCACCGTGCCCGCGACCCCCGCCGGCACGTCGACGGGCGCCTCCCCGACGTGGTCCTGACCGCGCTGCTGCGGTCGGAGCCGCCGCTGGACCCCGACGCGCCGGAGGCGCGCCGGTGGGTGCTCGACGAGCTCGCGAAGCCCGAGTACCGCGCGGCCGAGCCCACGGCGTTCGACCTCTTCGCCCAGGCGGTGCGCGACTGGATCGCGAGCCTCTTCGAAGGCGCGACCGGCCTGCCGACCCCCGCGCTGGCCCTCATCGCGGTGCTCGTCGTCGCCGTCCTCGTCGCGGTCGCGCTCCTGGTGTCCGGACTCCCCCGCCTCCGGCGCCGCGCGGGCGCGTCCGTGCCGCTGTTCGACGACGGCGACCTGCGCGACGCGGCCGCCCTGCGCCGCGCGGCCCAGGCCGCCGCGTCCGCCGGCGACTGGACCCTCGCCGTCGAGGAGCGCTTCCGCGCCATCGTGCGCTCGCTCGTCGAGCGCGAGCTCGTGCGCGTGCATCCCGGCACCACGGCGCACGGCATGGCGGATGCCGCGTCGCGGCCCTTCCCGGAGCGTGCCGCCGAGCTCGAGGCCGCCGCCGCGGACTTCGACGCGGTCCGCTACCTCGGCCGTCCGGGGACCGAGGCCCAGTACCGCCGCGTGACCTCGCTCGAGGCCGAGCTCACGGCGTCGCGGCCCGCCGGCCGGGGCGACGAGCTCGTCGCACCGCTGGTCGGGGGCGACGCGTGACCGCCCCCGCCGCGGCGGGCTCGGCCGTCGCACCGGACACCGCCGATCGCGCCCTCACGCCCGGGCTGCGGGAGCTGGCGCGCCGGCGCCGGCCCTGGATCGCGATCGCCGCGGCGCTCCTGCTCGGCGCGCTCGTGCTCGCGTACGTCCAGGGCGTCGCGCGACCGGCCGGCACGCCGATGGGCGCCGACAACGCCGCTCCAGGCGGGGCGCGCGCGCTCGCGCAGGTCCTCGCCGCCCGGGGCGTCGAGGTCGTCGAGGTGCGCACGCTCGACGGTGCCGTGGAGGCCGCCCGCGGCGGCGCGACCGTGCTCCTCCACGACGACCTCGGCCTGCTCGACCGCGAGCGCCTCGCCGAGCTCGCCGTCGCCGCGGACCGGATGGTCGTCGCGCGCCCGGACTTCGCCGCACTCGAGGTCCTCGCCCCGGGCGTCCGCCTGGCGGGCGCGGCCGACGGTGCGGTCGACGACGTCGCGTGCGACCTCCCCGCCGCCGGACGCGCCGGCGAGCTGTCCGACGGGCAGGGACTCCTGACCGTCGACGACGGCGCCGCGGCATCCGGGTTCACCGGCTGCTTCGCCGACGGCGAGGCGTTCGCCGTCGTGACGGGCACCTCGCCCGACGGCGCCGAGGTCGCGCTCGTCGGCTCGACCGCGCCCTTCGTCAACGAGCGCATCGACGAGTCGGGCAACGCGGCGCTCGCGATCGGGCTCCTCGGCGCATCCGACGAGGTCGCCTGGTACCTCCCGGGGCCCGCCGACTCGGATGCCGCGGCCGCGCCCACCCTCGGCGAGCTGATGCCCGGCTGGGTCAGCCCGGTGCTCGTGCTCGCGCTGCTCGTCGTCGTCGCGGCGGGCGTGCAGCGGGGCCGCCGGTTCGGCCCCCTCGTCGTCGAGGACCTCCCGGTGCAGGTCCCCGCGGGCGAGACCGGCGAGGGGCGGGCGCGCCTCTACGCGCGCTCGTCCGCACGCGTCCGCGCCCTCGACCAGCTCCGCATCGGCACGATCCGCCGCCTGCAGGACCTGCTGCGGCTCCCGCGTTCGGCGCACGTCGACCTCGTGGTGACGGGCGCCGCCGACGCGGCCGGCCGCGACGCGGCATCCGTCCGCCGGGTGCTCGTCGACGAGGCGCCCGACGGCGACCGCGCGCTGGTCGCCCTCGCGCGCGAGCTCGACGACCTCGAGCGCCACGTCCGCGGCGCGCTCCGCCCCGACCCCACCGACGCTCCCGAACCGACAGGAAGGCGACCATGACCGACCCGCTCCACGACGACGCGCACCTGCGCGCGGCCCTCGACCGCGTGCGCACCGAGGTGGGCAAGGCCGTCGTCGGCCAGGACGGCGCCGTGACCGGCCTCATCATCGCCCTGCTCGCCGACGGGCACGTGCTGCTCGAGGGCGTGCCCGGCGTCGCGAAGACGCTGCTCGTGCGCACCCTGAGCCGGACGCTCCACCTCGAGACGCGTCGCGTGCAGTTCACCCCCGACCTCATGCCCGGCGACATCACGGGGTCGCTCGCGTACGACCCGCGCTCCGGCGAGTTCGCGTTCCGGGAGGGCCCGGTGTTCACCAACCTGCTGCTCGCCGACGAGATCAACCGGACGCCGCCGAAGACGCAGTCGGCGCTGCTCGAGGCGATGGAGGAGCGTCAGGTCTCGGTCGACGGCGTCACCCGGCCGCTGCCGGTGCCGTTCCTCGTCGCGGCGACGCAGAATCCCATCGAGTACGAGGGCACGTACGCCCTGCCCGAGGCCCAGCTCGACCGGTTCCTGATGAAGCTCGTCCTCGACGTGCCCGAGCGCGACGCCGAGGTGTCCGTGCTCCGCCGTCACGCCGACGGGTTCGACCCGCACGACCTCGCCGCCGCCGGCGTCGACGCGGTGCTCGGGCCGGCCGAGCTCACCGCGGCGCGTGCGGCGGCCGGTCGCGTGGGCGTCGGCGACGACGTGCTCGCGTACGTCGTCGACCTCGCCCGGGCGACCCGGCGCAGCCCGTCGATGCGCCTCGGCGTGAGCCCGCGCGCGGCCACCGGGCTGCTCGCCGCGGCGAAGGCCTGGGCGTGGCTCACGGGCTTCGAGAAGGTGACGCCCGACCACGTGCAGGCGATGCTGCTGCCCGTGTGGCGCCACCGCGTGCAGCTCCGGCCCGAGGCGGAGCTCGAGGGCGTCGCCGTGGACCAGGTGCTCCGCGGCATCGTGCAGCAGGTGCAGGTGCCGCTGTAGCGATGACCGTCACCGGCCGCTTCACGTTCCTCGTCGCCCTCGGCGTCGTGCCCGTCGTGCTGCTCGGCGCCGAGACGGGCGCGGCGTGGGCGACGCTGGCGGGATGGCTCGTCCTCGCCGTCGGGCTGGGCGTCGTCGACCTGTCGCTCGCCGCGTCGCCGCGACGCGTCGCGATCGCCCGCGACCTTCCCGACCGGCTGCGGCTCGGCGAGACGGCCGAGTCCGTGGTCGTCGTGCGCAACCTCGGCCGGCGGATGCTGCGCGCCACCGTGCGCGACGGCTGGCCCCCGTCGGCCGGCGTGCGGGGCCGCAATCGGGCGGGCGTGGACGTGCCGCCGGGCGAGGGCCGCCGCGTCGTGCAGCAGCTGACCCCGACGCGGCGCGGCGACCGACGCACCGAGGCCGTCACGATCCGCTCGCACGGCCCGATGCGGCTCTGGGCTCGGCAGGTCACGCTCGCGGCTCCGGGCCGCCTGCGCGTGCTCCCGCCGTTCCACTCGCGCGCGCACCTGCCGTCGCGGCTCACCCGGCTGCGCGAGCTCGAGGGGCGCACGCCGCTGCTCATCCGCGGCCAGGGGACCGAGTTCGACTCGCTGCGCGAGTACGTCCGCGGCGACGACGTGCGCTCCATCGACTGGCGTGCGACGGCGCGACGCTCCGATCCCGAGCAGCCCGGGTCGATGCGGCTCATGGTGCGCACGTGGCGCCCCGAGCGCGACCGCCGGATCGTGATCGTCGCCGACACGTCGCGGACCGCCGCGGCCCGGATCGCGGACGAGCCGCGGCTCGACACCGCGTTCGAGGCCTCGCTGCTGCTCGCGGCGCTCGCGACGCACGCGGGCGACCGCGTGGACTTCCTCGCCTGGGACCGGCGACTGCGCGGTCGCGTGCACGGCGCGAGCGGACCGGAGCTCCTCGCACGCCTGGTGGACGCCATGGCGGGCATCGACGCGGAGCTGATCGAGGCCGACTGGGCCGGCCTGCCCGCCCAGGTGCGACGCGTCACGAGCCGGCGCGCGCTCGTGGTGCTCCTCACCGCGGCCGACTCGCCGGGGAGCTCGCGGGACCTGCTCGCCACGCTGCCGCAGCTCACCGCACGCCACCGGGTCGTGGTGGCATCCGTCGTCGATCCCGGACTCGCGGCCGCGGTCGGTCGCCGCGACGAGCTCGCCGACGTGTACGGGGCGGCAGCGGCGGAGCGGACACGGCTCGACGCGAGCCGGGTCTCCGCCGCGATCTCGCGTCTCGGCGCCTCGAGCGTGAGCGCGTCGCCGCACGAGCTGCCGCCCGCACTCGCCGACCACTACCTCGCCCTCAAGGCCGCCGGGCAGCTCTGAGCGCGGTCCCGTCGCTCAGCCGGCGACGGCGCGGCGGGCGCCCGCGTCGAACGCCGACAGGTCGCCGGTCTCGCCCGCGCGTGCCGCGCGCCGGCCGAGCACGAGCATCCAGGCGAGCAGCCACGCCAGCGCGAGCGCCCCGATGCCGATCTTGACGGGCCACGGCCAGGGCGCGGGCGTCACGAAGCCCTCGACCAGCCCGGCGACGAACAGGAAGAACACGAGCCCCACCGCGATCGTGAACAGCGCTCGCGCGTCCTCGGCGAGCGCTTGCCCGCGGGTCCGCGCCCCGGGGGCGACCCAGGACCAGAAGATCCGGAGGCCCGCGGCCGCGGCGACGAACACGCACGTGAGTTCGAGCAGGCCGTGCGGCGCGATGTAGAGGAAGAACGTGTCGGCCTCGTCGTACGCGAACATGACGGCGGCCGTGACGCCGAGGTTCTGCGCGTTCTGCAGCATCACCCAGGGCACCCACACGCCCGTGATGCCGAAGGCGACGCACTGCGCGGCGATCCAGGCGTTGTTGGTCCAGACCGCGCCGGCGAACGACGCGGCCGGGTTCTCGGAGTAGTAGGCGACGAAGCCCTCCTCGGCGATCTGCCGCAGCTCCTCGTCGGTGCCGAGCGTCGCGAGCGCACGCGGATCGGACAGCGCCCAGGCCGCGTAGAGCGCCGCCACCGCCGCCGTGGCGACGGCGACGGCGAGCGTGAGCCAGCGGACCCGGTACAGCGCGGCGGGCAGGTGCACGAACGCGAACCGCGACAGCTGCCGCAGCGGGTTCTCGGGCGCGCCGGTGAACCGCAGCCGCGCGCGCGCCAGCGAGATCGACAGCCGGTCGCCGAGTGCGGTAGACCCGGCGGTCGCCTGCACGAGCGACAGGTCGGATGCCGCGGCCTGGTAGCGCTCGATGAGCTCGTCGGCGGCCTCGCCGTCGAGCCGGCCGGCACGGGTGAGCGCATCGAGCCGCTGCCAGTCGTCGTGGCGGGCTGAGGCGAGCGCGTCGAGGTCCATCTGCTTGAATACTAGCCATGCCCGAGCCCGCCGCCCCCGCCCGGCCGGCGGTCCGCATCGCCGACGGATCGGTCCTCACCGGCGAGGCCGTCGCGCTCGACGTGCGCCCGGCGAGCGCCGTGATGCGCGCGGGCGGCGCGGCCATCGACGTGCTCGTCACGGTCGCCTTCGGCCTCGGCGCGCTGCTCGCGATCGTGAACCTCGAGCTCGACGAGGCCGCGGCGCGTGCGGTGGGCGTGGGCGTCATCGTGACGCTGCTGGTGGTGCTGCCGACGGCCGTCGAGACCGCCTCGCGCGGGCGCTCGCTCGGCAAGCTCGCGCTGGGCATCCGCGTCGTGCGCGACGACGGCGGCGCGATCGGCTTCCGTCATGCCCTCATCCGCGCGCTCGTGGGCGTCCTCGAGATCTGGCTCACCTTCGGCGGCCTCGCGGTGCTCGTCGGGTTCCTCAATCCCGATTCGAAGCGGCTCGGCGACATCCTCGCGGGCACGCACGGACAGGTCGAGCGGGTGCCGCGCTACGAGCCCCTCGTGTTCGGCGTGCCCGCTCCCCTCGCCGGATGGGCCGCGACGGCCGACGTCGGCCGGCTTCCCGATCCGGTGGCGCGACGGGTCGCCGCGTTCCTCCGGAACGCGCCGCACCTGGCGCCGGCGAGCCGTGGGCGCGTGGCGCACGCGCTGGCCGCCGAGGTCGCGCCCCACGTCTCCCCCGTGCCCGCGGTCGAGCCCGAGCTCTTCCTCGCGGGCGTGGCCGCGCTCCGTCGCGAGCGCGACCTCACTGCGCTCGCGCTCGCGCAACGGCGCATCGACGCGCTCGGCCCCCTGCTCGAGTCGCGCCCGGTCGGCTTCCCCGAGCGCTAGCCGGAGCGCCGCCGCCCCGATCGTCGGGGCCGCGCCGGTGCACGGATGCCGCGTCGCGCGGCGGGCGCCCGCGGCATCCGGTGCGCTCGCTCAGTAGCGGTAGTGGTCGACCTTGTACGGGCCCTCGACGGGCACCCCGATGTACGCGGCCTGCTCGGGCGTGAGGACCGTGAGCTCGACGCCGAGCGCGTCGAGGTGCAGCCGCGCCACCTTCTCGTCGAGGTGCTTGGGCAGCACGTACACGCCGACCGGGTAGTCGTCGGGCCGGGTCCAGAGCTCGATCTGGGCCAGCACCTGGTTGGCGAACGAGTTCGACATCACGAACGACGGGTGCCCGGTCGCGTTGCCGAGGTTCATGAGCCGTCCCTCGGAGAGCACGAGCACGCTCCGGCCGTTCGGCAGCCGCCATTCGTGCACCTGCGGCTTGATCTCGACCTTCTCCGCGCCCTCGAGCGACTCGAGCGCGGCCATGTCGATCTCGTTGTCGAAGTGGCCGACGTTCGCGACGATCGCGAGGTGCTTGAGCGCGAGGAGGTGCTCGAGGCGCACGACGTCCTTGTTGCCCGTGCCGGTGACGAGGATGTCGACCTGGTCGATCACCGTCTCGAGCCGCGCCACCTGGTAGCCGTCCATCGCCGCCTGCAGGGCGTTGATCGGGTCGATCTCCGAGACGACGACGCGCGCGCCCTGCCCGCGCAGCGCCTCGGCGGCGCCCTTGCCCACGTCGCCGTAGCCGGCGACGAACGCGACCTTGCCCCCGATGAGCGCGTCGGTCGCGCGGTTGAGCCCGTCGGGCAGCGAGTGCCGGATGCCGTACTTGTTGTCGAACTTGGACTTCGTGACCGAGTCGTTGACGTTGATCGCCGGGAAGAGCAGCTCACCCGCGGCGTGGAGCTCGTAGAGGCGGTGGACGCCCGTGGTCGTCTCCTCGGTGACGCCGCGGAGCTCGGCGGCGATGCGCGTCCAGCGGTCGGGGGTCGCCTCGAGCGAGCGGCGCAGCGTGTCGAGCACGACGCGGTACTCGGCGCTCGCGTCATCCGCCGCCGCAGGCACCGAGCCGGCCGCCTCGAACTCGCGTCCGCGGTGCACGAGCAGCGTGGCGTCGCCGCCGTCGTCGAGGATCATGTTGGGGCCGATCCAGTCGGCGCCCGCGACCCCGGCCTCGGCCGACCAGTCGAAGATGCGGTCGGTGCACCACCAGTACTCCTCGAGCGACTCGCCCTTCCAGGCGAAGACGGGCACGCCCTTCGGGTCGTCGGCGGTGCCGTCGGGGCCGACGACGATCGCGGCGGCCGCCTCGTCCTGCGTCGAGAAGATGTTGCAGCTCGCCCAGCGCACCTGCGCGCCGAGGGCCGTGAGCGTCTCGATGAGCACGGCGGTCTGCACGGTCATGTGCAGGCTCCCGGCGATGCGCGCGCCCGCGAGCGGCTGCGACGGCCCGAACTCCTCGCGCAGCGCCATGAGCCCGGGCATCTCGTTCTCGGCGAGGCGCAGCTGGTGGCGGCCCGACTCGGCGAGCGAGAGGTCGGCGACCTTGAACGGCAGGGCGGATGTCGCGGTGGAGGTGGCGAGCGTCATGCGTCCATTCTCGCAGCACGCCCGCGGGGCGGCATCCGCCCGCCCGGGTCCGCCGGACGAAGGTCAGGCGCGGATGAGCGAGAGCACCTCGTCGCGGACGGCCGACATCGTCGCCGCGTCCTCGCCCTCGACGTTGAGCCGCAGGAGCGGCTCGGTGTTCGAGGGCCGGACGTTGAACCACCAGAACGGCTCGTCCTCGGCGGTGACGCCCGTGACCGTGAGGCCGTCGAGCTCGTCGAAGTCGGCGCGCCCCGTGAACGCCTCGACGATGCGCGCGTACGCCGCGGGGACGTCATCGACGGTCGAGTTGACCTCGCCCGAGAGCGCGTACGGCGTGAAGCGCGCGGCGAACGCGGACAGCGGGCCGGAGTGCCCGCCGTACTCGGCGAGCAGGTGCATCGCGGCGAGCATGCCGTTGTCGGCGCCCCAGAAGTCGCGGAAGTAGTAGTGCGCCGAGTGCTCGCCGCCGAAGACCGCGCCGGTGTCGGCCATGCGGTCCTTGATGAGCGAGTGCCCGACGCGCGTGCGGACGGCGATGCCCCCGGCCGCCTCGATCGCCTCGGGCACGAACCGCGAGGTGATGAGGTTGTGGATCACGGTGGGCTGCTCCTCGCCGAGCGCCCGCACGCGCGCGATCTCGCGGAGCGCGACGATCGCCGCGACGGCCGAGGGGTCGACGGCCTCGCCGCGCTCGTCGACGACGAAGCAGCGGTCGGCGTCGCCGTCGAACGCGAGTCCGAGGTCGGCGCCGTGCTCGACGACCGCGCGCTGCAGGTCGACGAGGTTGGCCGGATCGAGCGGGTTCGCCTCGTGGTTCGGGAAGGTGCCGTCGAGCTCGAAGTAGAGCGGCACGACGTCGAGCGGCAGCGGCGGCAGTCCCGCGGCCCCGCCCAGGACGGCCGGGACCGTGAGCCCGCCCATGCCGTTGCCGGCATCGACGACGACCTTGAGCGGCCGGACGCCGGAGAGGTCGACGAGCGAGCGCAGGTGCGCGGCGTAGTCGGCGAGCACGTCGGCCTCGCGGACGGTCCCGGGTCGCGCCACCGGGGGGACGGCGCCGGCGTCGAGGTAGTCGCCGGCGCGGTCGCGGATGGCGGCGAGGCCGGTCTCGAGCGAGATGCCCTGCGCCCCCGCACGCGAGAACTTGACACCGTTGTACGCGGCCGGGTTGTGGCTCGCCGTGAACATCGCGGCCGGCGCGTCGAGCGATCCGGACGCGAAGTAGGTCTCGTCCGTCGAGCAGAGCCCGATCGCGACGACGTCGGCCCCGCGCGCGGTCGCGCCGCGCGCGAAGGCCGCCGCGAACGACGGCGACGAGTCGCGCATGTCGTGCCCGACGACGATGCGCCCGCCGTCGGCGCCGACCTCGTCGACGAAGGCCGCGCCGAGCGCCTCGACCACGTCGTCGGTCATCGAATCGCCGACGATCCCGCGCACGTCGTAGGCCTTCACGCTCGCGTTCAGGCGCGCTCGAGCGCCCGAGGATACGGGGGGATTCATGCGGTGAACCCTACCTCACCGAGGGTCACGTGCCGAATGATCTGCCAGCCCCTGGGCGCCGACGTGCGCTCGGCGTGGCGCGCGCAGAGGTCGTACGAGTGGGGCTCGCGCGTGAAGGCGAGCGGGCCGAGCACGGCCATCGAGTCGGCGTAGTCGTAGGTGAGCGTCGCGACCGCCTCGGCGGCGCATGCGGTGCGCGAACAACGTCTCATGGCCACCCCAGCGTAGCGACCGGCGGCGCCGCTACAGTGGATCCCATGCCCCGTTCCCGCCGTGTCGCCTCGGCCGCCTCGGCGCGCCGGCTCTCACGCGATCGGCACGGCCGCGGCATGCGCTCGGCGGTCACCGGGCCCCACCTCGAGCCGCTGCGCACGCGCATCGAGGAGTTCGACGTCACGGTCGCCTCGACCGCGGCCTACCTGCGCGGGCTCTGGCCCGACCTCGAGGGCGTCGTCTTCCAGGTCGCCGACGCCCCCGCCGAGGCGATCCACGACGACCACGTCGATCGGTGGCGCGTCCACCACGACGAGCGCCGCATCGTCTTCTTCCGGCTGCCGATCGTCCGGTTCCTCCGCATCCAGGAGGGCGAGGAGAAGGACGAGAAGCTCCTCGTCGAGAGCTGCGTCTTCCGCGCCGTCGCCGACTTCCTCGGCCGCGACCCGTGGGAGCTCGCGCCCGGGCGCTACCGGCACCTCTGAACGGGGCGCGCGCCGCTCATCCGGGGTAGACGCGGACGGGCGCGTCGAGCGGGCCGGGCGGGGCGACGGGCATGGCGGCGATGGCCTGCGGCTCGCCGAAGGTCAGGCCGGCGTGCAGCCCCTGCACGTCCTCGAGCACGACTCGCTCCCCCGGCTGCAGGTCGACGGATGCCGCGGCGCCGCCCTCGAGCGTCAGCTCGCGCTCGTCGGTCCCGGCGACGACCGTCGCCGTCGTCGCCTCCTCTCCGGGATTCGCGAGGTGCAGCACCGGCCCGGGCGCCTGCGGGACCGCGACGGCCGCTCGCTCGAGCAGCGGCCCGGTCGCGGGATGCCACGCGAGGTCGGCCTGGGTCGCCTCGTCGCCGGTCCCGAGCACCGTCGCGCGTGCCGCGGCGACGACGGGCGCGTCCGCCTCGACGACGAGGGTGTGGCGGCCCGCGGTCAGGGCGCCGAGCGGCACGTCGCTGACCTGGCCGTCGACCAGGGTCACGTCCACGCGCCCCGTCTCCGACCCGTCCTCGCCGAGCACTCGCACGACCGCGGCGACCTCGCCGCCGCCGGGCGCGTAGAGCCGGACCGCCGGGTGGTCGTCGCCCTCGGCATGGTCCTCCTGCGGGTCGACGCCGCGACCGTCGGCGACCGTGAACCCCGGGATGACCTGACGGTCGGCCGGGAGGGCGGTCGGGGTCGACAGCTCGACGCCCGCGGCATCGAGGCCGAGGACGACCGAGTGCTGGAGCGCCGCGGCGACGGGCGCGCCCGTGCTCGTGACGTGGACCACGGTCGAGCGCACGTTCGGCGCCAGGCCCGCGAGCGACACGACGCGCTGCGTGCCCGGCGGGACGACGATGCCGAGCGCCCCGGGTGCGTCGATCGGCCCCGTCTCGCCGAACACCCGCACGTCGACGTTCGAGGCGACGAGGCCCGGGTTCGCGAGCAGCACGAGCCCGGACCGGCCCACGTCGGTCGCACCCGCCACGAGCCAGGACTCGGCGGCGGGTTCCGCGCACGCGGCGGCGGCGAGGCCGGACACCGACTCCGCCGCGGCCTGCTGCGCCTGCGCGCCGGCCAGCATGCCCCCCTCGACGCTGCCGGGCTCCGCGGAGATGGCCAGCGGACCGCCGTCGGCGCCCGCTCCCGCGTTGTCCGGCGCCTCGATGGGCGCCTGCTCGACCACGGCGTCGGCGGGGTCGGCGGCGATCGCGACGGCCGCCGTGCCGAAGGACGACGCGGCCGTGGCATCCGACGCATCGCCGGCGAGCTCGAGCAGCGGACCCGGGCACACCCGCAGCTGGCTGCTCTCGGCCGGCTGCACGAGCGCGGAGGGAGGCTCGACCGCGAGCGTCGGCAGGGCCAGCTGCGTGGCGCCGAACACGGCCGCGGCGGCCGCGCCGGCGACGGCGAGGACGGCGGCCGCGCGGCCGGTCCCCCGCAGGAGCGCCTTACGATTCACGCGCATCGGCCGCGTCCTCCTTCGTCGCCTCGGACTGGGTCTTCGCCTTCGTCGCCTTCGCCTCGGGCCTGCCCTTCGTGTCCGCCTTCGTCTTCGCCTTCGCCTTCGACCTGCCCTTCGCCTTCGCCGTGGGCTGGTCCTCCGCCTCGGACGTCCCGGACGTGTCCGGCGTGCCCGCCTCGGTCGTCACCGTCGTGTCCGGGGTCTCCGCCGCGTCCGCACGGTCGGTCGTCCGCGTCGCCTCCGTCGCCTCCGCGTCGTCCCGCGACTCCGACGGGCCTGGGGGCACCACGGGCCCGCGGGTGGCGCGCGCCCAGGGCAGCCGCCTCCGCACGGGCGTCGCGCGCGGGCGGCGCGGCGGCCTGCGTCGCTGCGGCGGGCGCCGGTCCGGCTCCCGTCCGCCGCCGGTCGGGATCGACAGCAGGAGCGCCGAGCCGAGCACGACGAGCTGGCCGGCGACGATCCACGCGGCGTACCCGGGCGGCTCGGGGATCCGGGCGCCCGCCGAGTCCGGGCGGGCGTCCGTGAAGCGCCACAGGGCGCCGAAGTCGGTCTCGCCGAGGGGAAGCACCTGCGGGTTGGCGTCCATCGCGACGCGGGCGCGCTGCTCGACCGCGGCGGCCGCGGCGTCGTCCCCGGCGGGTGCGAGGAGCACGAACGTGAGCCCGAGCCGCTCGACGTCCTCGCCGGCGTCGTACCCGCTCCGCGAGGCGAGGTTCCCGGCGAGGGACGCGACCGCCTCCGTCGTGGGCGTGAGCTCCTCCCGCGTCGCCGCGAGCGTCGACTGCACGTCGAGCGTGGCGCCGCTCCCGCGTTCGACGCTCGAGCGGATGCCGCCGTCGGCCGTCGGCTCGAGGCGGAGCGTGCCCACGCGCGGGTCGGTCGCGGCCTCGGCCACCACGAACGCGGGCAACGTCCGCTCGGGTGCCGGACCCACCGCGGTGCGCCCGAGGGCGAGCGCGACGAGCGTGGGCGCGACGGCCGCCACCGCCAGGATCCCGACGAGTGCGGCGACGGGCGCCGCGCCGCGCGGGAGGGCGTCGAGGGCGAGGACCACCGCGGCGACGAGCCCGAACCACATGAGGCTGAGCGCCGCACCCGTCCAGAGCACGACCGGGCGCTCGCCGGCGGCGGCCACCGCGACGTGCGACGTCGCCACCGCGGTCGCGTAGCCGAGCGCCGCGAGCGCGAGGGCGAGGAGGCCGCCCCGGTAGCGCCGGGAGGCGACCACGGCGGCGGCGGCGATCGCGAGGGGCGCGAGCAGTGCGGCGAGGACGAGCGGGGCGGGGACCGCGGCGACGACGAGGCCGCCGAACGCGTCCTCCCATCGACCCCAGGTGCCCGACGCCTGCCCGAATGCCGCCTGCACCTCCGACGGCGGCGTCGACGGCTGCGGCACGCCGGGGTCGGCGAGCAGGCCGAGCGGAGTCCCACGGGTGACCTGGTCGACGACGAGCGGCAGGAACACCGCGAGGGCGGGGATGGGGATGCCCGCGAGGCGGACCGCCGCCCGGCCGCTCAGCGCCAGCGAGACGATCCACGCGAGCAGGAGCGCCGGGGCGAGGCTCGGCGCGCACGCGATGACGACGGCGAAGACGAGGGATGCGGCGGCGGCGGCCGCCCACGACGTCGCGGCCGCGAACATGAGCACCGCGAGACAGGGCAGCAGGAGGTGCACGATCACCGCGCCCGGTCGCCCGGCGGCGAGCGAGTCGAGCAGCGGCGGTGCGGCCGCCCAGAGGGCGCCGCCGAGCACGCGGAGCGAGGTGCGCTCGGTGAGCCGGGCCACGGCGAACCAGCCGCCGACGCTCGAGAGCGGGATCGCGACCAGCCACAACGCGAGGAGTGCCCAGGAGGGGTCCCAGAACGCGGCGCTGCCGAGCAGCGCGAGGACGCCGGCGAAGGGATCCGCCGCGCCGGTGAATCCGCCGTCGACGTCGCGCCATCCGTATGCGGCGTTGCGCCACAGCGTCGTGAGGTCGTCGGAGAGCGGCAGCAGGGTGCCGCCGGCGATGCCGCCGGCGGCGAGCAGCGGTGCGAACAGCACGCCGGATGCCACGAGCGCGCCGAGCAGCACCCAACCGCCGCCGGTCGCGAGGAACTGCACGTCCTCGACGCGGCCGCGTGCCCGCTGCCGTCGGGCCTCCGCGGCCTGCTGGCGGCGCAGACGCACCTCGTCACGACGGATGCGGAGCGGCGCGACCGATCTCCAGCCCGTCGACCGGGTCGCCGCCAGGCGACGCCGCGCCTGGGCCACGCGCGCCGGACGCGCCATGACGCCCACCGCAGCGCGGAACTCGCCGGGGATCGCGCCCGGGGTTTTCACGAGCAGGTGGCGGAGCGATCGTCCGACGGCGACCGGCAGCAGCGCCAGCCAGTGCAGCGGCACGAGGACCGCGGGCGCCCAGGCGAGCCGTCGGTGCAGTCGGGCGGCCCGCGCCTCGCGCGCGCGACGGCGCGCGGCGCGGCCGCCGGCCTCCGAACCAGGCCCGGCGACGCCGTCGTCGGCGAAGCGGAGGCGGGCCGCAGGCACGGCCACGACGCGATGGCCGGCGAGCCGGGCCCGGGCGCCGAGGTCGAGTCCGTCGTCGACCGTGGGCAGCGCGGGGTCGAAGCCGTCGAGGCTCCGCCAGACCTCCTGCCGGACGAGCATGCCCGCCGGGTCCCCGCCGAGCACGTCCGAGAGGTCGTCGTGCTGGCCCTGGTCGAGCTCGTCCTCGACGATCGCGAGGCTGCGGCCGCTTCGCGTCACCGAGCGCCCGAAGCGCAGGATGCGGCCCGGCTCGTCCCAGACGACGAGCTTGGGCACGGCCACTGCGGCGGTTCGCGCCGTCGAGAGTGCTCCGGCGAGCGCCTCGAGCGCACCCGGCTCGGGAGCCGCGTCCTCGGAGAGCAGCCAGAGTGCGTCGTCGCCGGTGCGCGGCGGCTCGAGCGTGGTCTCGACCGTGCGGACGGCGTCGCCGAACGGCAGCGGCGACTCGAGCTGCACGACCCGGGCGGGATGGGCGGCCTCGACGAGGGCGCGAGTCGCCTCGTCGCTGCGCATGAGGACCACGGCGAGCCCGTCGACGGGCCGGCGCTGGGCGCGGATGGCGTCGAGCGTGGCGCGGAGGCGGTCGCCGCCGTGCTGCACGACGAGGACGGCGGTGACTCTGGGGAACATCGGGGCAAGCCTAGGCGGCGTCCCCCGCGGCATCCGTCACCGATCTCGGGCGCGCCATGATTCGGCTCGCCCGAGACCCGCGATCAGCCGGCCTGCCTGCGCAGCTTGCGGCGCTCGCGCTCGGAGAGCCCGCCCCAGATGCCGAAGCGCTCGTCGTTGCCGAGCGCGTACTCCAGGCACTCGGAGCGCACCTCGCAGCCCGAGCAGATCTTCTTCGCGTCGCGCGTGGAGCCGCCCTTCTCGGGGAAGAACGCCTCCGGATCCGTCTGCGCGCACAGGGCGTCGGTCTGCCACGCCAATTGGTTGTCGTCGTCGTCTGCGACCCCGCGAACCCCTGGAACGCCGAGCCGCACGGGGTCGACGAACCAATCCTCAGGTACCCCAGAACGATATTCAGGCTTGCCCATATCGTCTCCCACCCAGTTGTACCGACATCCCGTCAGGGCGTGTCATGAACAATTACATCGGTGTAATTCGGTGGAAGTCAAGTCGCGAATCGTAAACCCTCAACGGCCCGTCGAGGCTTCGCCGCACCTGCGACACGCGGACGGCGTGTCCGGTTCGTGACGCCGGTCAGGCGGCGGATGCCGCTCGCCGGGCGGACCAGGCGCTCGCCACCATCTCGCCGAGGCTGTGGCGCATGCGCCAGTCGAGGTCGCGCGCGGCGAGCTCGCCCGAGGCCACGATGCGAGCGGGATCGCCCTGCCGGCGCGGTCCGACCTCGGGCTGGAAGTCGATGCCCGTGACGTTCGCCACCTCGCGCATGATCTCGCCCACCGAGACGCCGTCGCCCGAGCCCAGGTTGTAGACCGGCTCGAGGGGCTCGCCGGCGTCGAGCCGGCGGGCGGCGGCGAGGTGCGCGTCGGCGAGGTCGGCCACGTGGATGTAGTCGCGGACGCACGTGCCGTCGGGGGTCGGGTAGTCGACGCCGTTGATGCGCGGCGCGCGTCCCTCGAGGAGCGCGTCGAACACGAGCGGGAACAGGTTGTGCGGGCTCGGGTCGAAGACCTCGTCGGTGCCCGAGCCCACGACGTTGAAGTAGCGCAATGACGTGTGCCGGAGCCCGGCGGCGCGGCCCTGGTCGGCGAGCAGCCACTCGCCGACGAGCTTCGACTCGCCGTAGGGCGACTCGGGCCGCTTGGGCGTCTCCTCGGTGACGAGGTCGACGTCGGGCGTGCCGTACACGGCGGCGCTGGAGGAGAAGACGATGCGGTCGACGCCCGTCGCCTCCATCGCGCCCAGCAGGGTCGCCGTGCCGGTCACGTTCTGCTGGTAGGTGTGCAGCGGGCGCTGTACCGACACGCCCGCGTACTTGAAGCCGGCGAGGTGGACCACGCCGCGCACGCCGTGGCGGCGCATCGCATCCTCGAGGAGCGCGCCGTCGAGGATGGTGCCCTTCACGAAGGGGACGCCGTCGGGCACGAAGCCCGTGCGACCGGAGGAGAGGTCGTCGACCACGACCGCGTCGACGCCCTGCGCGCGGAACGCGCGAACCACGTGCGCCCCGATGTACCCGGCTCCCCCGGTGACCAGCCAGCTCATGTCCGCCTTCCGCCGCCGGTGCCTCCGGCGTCGTGACGATGCTAGCGGGCGGGTCAGGCGCTGCGCGGCGGGAGGTGCTCGGCGTGACGGACGCGGTCGCGGATCTCCGGCCGGCCGTAGCCGTCGGTGTCGAGCCGCGTGAGCGTGGCCACGACGCCCCACACGGCGAGCGTCGCCAGCACCAGGAAGAAGATGATGTCCATGGCAGGAATTCTGCCCCTTGCAACATCCTGCCGACAGTGGCAGACTCGCCACTGATCGACACATTCCTGCCAGCCTGCTGGCCGACGCGAGGACTCCTTCCGTGCTCCAGACCATCGCCTGCATCGCCGTCCCGCAGATGGCGCCGTTCGAGTTCGGCGTCATCTGCGAGGTCTTCGGGATCGACCGCACCGAGCACGGCGGCCCCACGTTCGACTTCCACGTCGTCGCCGCCGAGCCCGGCCCCATCCCGACGAAGCTCGGCTTCGACGTGGTGGTGCACGAGGGCCTCGAGGCCGCTCGCACCGCCGACCTCGTCGCTGTGCCGGCCTCGCTCATCGACGAGCCCGCGCATCCCGAGGTGCTCGAGGTCATCCGCGACGCCGTCGCCCGCGGCGCGTGGGTGCTGAGCGTGTGCTCGGGCGCGTTCACGCTCGGCCGCGCGGGCGTGCTCGAGGGCCGCCGCGCCACCACGCACTGGATGTACACCGAGCGCATGGCCGAGATGTTCCCGGGCACCGAGGTCGACCCCGACGTGCTGTTCGTGCAGGACGGCCGGGTGGTCACGGGCGCCGGCACCGCCGCCGGCATCGACGCGGCCCTGCACATCGTGCGCACCGAGCTGGGCGCGAGCGCCGCGAACATCATCGCCCGCCGCATGGTCGTGCCGCCCCAGCGCGACGGCGGGCAGTCGCAGTTCATCCAGACGCCGGTCGTCGAGTGCCGCACCGACTCGTTCGCCGAGGTCCTCGACTGGATGCTCGAGCACCTCGACGAGGAGCTCACGGTCGACCGGCTGGCCCGCAAGGCGCTCATGTCGCCCCGGACGTTCGCACGCAAGTTCCGCGCAGAGACCGGCACCACGCCGAACGCCTGGCTCAACCGCCAGCGCCTGCTCCGCGCCCAGCAGCTCCTGGAGGAGACCGACCTCACGCTCGAGGAGATCGCCCGCGAGACCGGGTTCGGCGCGGCCGCCGTCATGCGCCACCACTTCGTCAAGGTGCTGCAGACCACCCCGACGCGGTACCGCCGCGTGTTCGGTCCGCGCCAGGCGGGCTGACCCCTCGCGGATGCGGGGCGACCGGCGCCGTCCTCCGACGACGACGCCGACGCCCGCCGCCGCCGACCCCGCCGTTGGCGCCGCATGAGAGACCTCTCATGGGCGGCGGCGGCGGCGCCCGCCCGGTGGTAGCAATGGAACATGGAGGAGACGGCGCGCCGCGGGCGTCTGCGACGCCGCGCGGTCATCGCGGCCGCGGTCGTCGCGCTCGCGGCCGGCGTCGGCCTCGGGGTCGCCTGGGCGGCCACGGGGACGGCCGAACGGCCGGGCGAGCGCCTGGACGTCGATCCCGTCCTCGACGGCGACTTGCCGCGCAGGTAACGGACGTACACGTCGACCACGTTCGAACCCGGGTCGAAGTCGTATCCCCACACCCGGCTGAGCAGCTGCTCACGGCTCAGGACCTGCCCCGCGTGGCGGAAGAACTCCTCGGCCAGCGCGAACTCGCGGGCCGACAGGTCGACGTCGCGACCACCGACGCGCACGCGACGCGTCCTCACGTCGAGCGTCATCCCCGCGTGCACCAGCTCGACCGCCCCCGCCGCGGGGCGCTCGGCCATGCGGAGCCGGATGCGGGCGAGCAGCTCGTCGAACCGGAAGGGCTTCGGCACGTAGTCGTTCGCTCCGCCCTCGAGACCGGCGACGGTGTCGGCGCCCGAGCTCCGGGCGGTCAGCATGACGACCGGCAGGGCGGACCCCGAGCCGCGGAGCCGGGCGAGGACCTCGAACCCGTCGATGCCCGGCAGGCCGACGTCGAGCACCAAGAGGTCGAAGTCGCCGGAGAGCGCTCGCTCGAGCGCGTCGTCGCCGGTCGCCGCGCGCTGGACCGCGTAGCCGGCCGCGCGGAGGCCCTTCGCGACGAAGGCCGCGATGCGGTCCTCGTCCTCGGCGATCAGGATGGCGCTCACGGCGACCCTCCCTCGGCGGCCGCGGACAGGTGCGCGGTCGGGATGGGCTGCGTCCGCACGTCGTCCCCGGCGTGCCGAGCGCGGTCCGGGAGCACGATGGTGAACGCCGCACCGAAGCCGGGCGTGCTCGCGAGCTCGACGCGCCCGCCGTGCGCGCGCGCGATCGCATCGACGATCGACAGCCCCGGGCCGGACCCCCGCGCCCCTCGCCCCTCGGCGGCTCGGCCGAACCGCTCGAACACGCGCTCACGCTGCGACTCCGGGATCCCGGGTCCACGATCCGACACCGTGAAGCGGAGCTCGCCGGTCGCCGCGTCGACCAGCGATCCGATCGTGACCGCCCCGCCCCCGTGCGTCACCGCGTTCTGCGCCAGCTGCAGCACGGCCTGGGTGATCCGGGCAGGATCGAGGACCGCGCGCACCTCGGCGACGGGCCCGTCGGTCACCTCGGCGCCGGAGATCGCGCGTGCCTTGGCCACGATCGCGCGGGTCAGCTCCGCGACATCCGACTCGACCGGATCGAGCGCGGAGGGGGCACCCAGCCGGGCCATCTCGGTCAGGTCGCCGACCAGGACCGACATGCGGTCGAGCTCGTCGATCGCGAGCTCGCGAGCCTCCGCGACCTCGACCGGGTCGGCGGGGTCGAGCAGCTCGAGGTGGCCCCGGATGATCGTGATCGGGGTCTTCAGCTCGTGGCCGACGTCGTCGAGCAGCCGGCGCTGGCTCTCGAGCGCCCCCTCGAGGCGATCGAGCATGCCGTTGACCGTGACGGTGAGCTCGGAGACGTCGTCGCGGCCTCGCACGGGGATGCGCTCCCCGGACGCGGTCGCGGTGATGCGCGCGGCCGTCTCGCGCAGCTCGCGCAGGGGCCGCAACAGGCGGCCCGCGACGACCCACGCCGCCATCGCGAGCACCGCCAGCATGACGGTCGCCGCGATCGTGAACACGCGAGCGGCCCCGTCGATCTCCGCCAGCTCCGCACGGAGGTCGTAGGCGTTCACGAAGATCCCGGCGGCCGGGTCGCCCTCCAGGCGGACCGGGGTGGCGATGTAGCGCAGCGCCGTGCCGTCCTCGGCGACGTACGTGCCCGAGACCACACGGTCGCCCGCGGTCTCCTCGACCACGCGGCCGACGAGCGCCGGGTACCGGTCGAGCGGCACGTCGACCGCGGTACCGGGCACCAGCGCCGCGCGACCGTCGATCAGGCCCATCGAGCCGGCGTTGTCATCCGGGTTCACCTGCTGCACGACCGCGGCGAGCGCGGGCTCGAGTCCGGACCACGTGCCCTCGGCGACGACGAAGCGGACGCTCTCGACGCTCGCGAGCAGTCGATCCTCCACGGCGGCGAGGACGCGCTGGCGCTCGACCGCGTACGCGGCGAAGCCCGACACGAAGATGCCCACGGCCGCGACCGCGACGACGACCCCCACGATCCGCCCGCGCACCGTCAGCGTGCGCGGCCGGGCGGGGGTGTCGCTCCGCGTGCCGTCCATCGCAGCCATCTTCGCAGCGCACCTGCGGTCGCGGACCCCGCGACCGCCCGATCATGAGAGACCTCTCATGAGCGCCTCACGGCGCGCTCGCGCGCACGGGGTGCGATGGGCGGCATGGAGCGGGATCCGATGTCCGCGTCCGGGTCGAGGGCCGAGGCCATCGCCGCCGAGGCGCTCGCCGCCGCGGGCGCCGGCGTCATGTCGGTCTCGACGCTGTCCGTCGAACCGCGGGGGGCGGCGGCGGTCACCGCGGTCGCCGCCTCGCTCGCCGACGACGGACCCGACGGCTCGCGCATCGTGTACGTCGACGAGTCGTCGGACCCGGTCGCCGTCTGGGTGCACCCCGACGATCCGCACCTCCCCGCCCTGGCCGCGGCGGCGTTCCCGCACGCGATCGCCGTGCTGCTCGCCCGGGTCGGCCTGCCCGGAACCGTCACGTCGATCGAGCTCGTCGCCTACCGTCCCACCCGGCGCGCGGTGATCCGGGCGGACGTCGGCGGGCGGACCGTGTACGTGAAGGTCGTGCGCCCGGACCGCGTCGCGTCGATCGCCGAGCGCCACCGGGTGTTCGCGGACGCGGGGCTGCCCGTGCCGGCGGCGCACGGCTGGTCGCCCTCCGGCCTCGTCGTCCTCGGGCCCGCCGACGGCACGCCGCTCGAGTCCGTCGTCGCCGAGGCGGATGCGGACGCGATCGTCCGCGAGGTCGACGCGCTCCGCGAGCGCATCGCGTCGGTCGCGGGCACGCCGCCGCCCGCGCGCCCCTCGGTCGCCGCTCGCGCCGACTGGTACGCGGATCGCCTCGCCGCACGCGTGCCCGCACTCGCGGGCCGGCTCGACCCGCTCGTCGCCGTCGCGCGGCGCGCGAGCGCGGCAGCCGTCCCCGGGATGACGGCCCACGGCGACCTGCACGTCGGCCAGCTCTTCGTCGGCGACGACGCGCGAACCATCACGGGCCTCATCGACGTGGACACCGCCGCCGCGACCGACCCGGGCGTCGACGGCGGCGCGTTCCTCGCGCACGCCGCCGTGAGCGCGGAGCTGGCCGATCGCCGCGGCGACCCGGCCGCAGCCGCGGGATTCCGGGCACTGGCGCACGCCGCCGAGGCGGCCTGGGCGGGGCGCGCCGACCGGACGGACGGGGCGCACGCGGTGGCGCACCTGCTCGCCCAGGCGATGCAGGCCGCGTGCGCGCGCGACGACGCCGAGGTCGCCGCGGCCCTCGTCGACCGCGCGCGACGGCTCGCCGGCGAGGTCGCGCGAGCGCATGAGGACGCTCTCACCGACCCCTCCCTCGCACCTCATCCGGTCGCGGGAGCCTGAACGCACGACGGACCACGTCCACGGATCGAAGGAGAAGGATCATGCAGAAGAGCACGCGTTGGATCGTGATGGGCGCCTCCGGCACGCTCGGCCTCGGGCTGGTCGCCGGCGGGGCGATGACGGCGGCGAACGCGTTCGAGCTTCGCGACGTGCGCGGCACGGTGCAGCTCGAGCAGGCCGGGGCGGTGGCCGAACGCTCCCCGGGCGCGGCGGCGAGCCCGTCGCCCGTCGCCCCCTCGACGGGCAGCGCGGACACGGCGGCCACGGCGTCGGCGTCGTCGCCCGCCGACGCGCCGCAGACGGTGTCGCCGGTCACGCCCGCGTCGGCCGCCACGCCGCCGTCCCCCGCGACGCCGACGACCCCGGCCTCCCCCGCGAGCGCCGTCTCCGCGGCGTCGGCGGCGTCGGCCGACTGATCCCCCGCGCGCAGGGGCCCGGCCCGGCCGGGCCCCTGCGTCGCACGGTGAGGGCGGGCGGTCCGCCGCCGTGGCGGACTCGCGGCGGAACCCGTCCGGTCTAGAGCAGGAGCCGTCCGGCACGCGAACGGGCGAGCAGCAGTCCGGCCAGGATCGGCACCACGAGCGCCGCGACGAAGACCACCGCGGACGGCGCGCCCACGAGCTGCCCCGCCGAGATGACGAGGGCGTGCCCGAGGATGACCGGCATCGCGACGCCGGCGATCGCGGCGGCCGCGCGGGCGCCCCACTCCGGCACCCGGTGCTCGAGCGACTCGGCCGCGAGGATGAGCCCGCATGAGATCGCCGCGCCGACGACGATGCCCGCGACCGGGGTGCCGAGGTCGGCGTACTTGAGGTCCACCGGGGCCACGAGACCGGAGCCGGCGAGCACGAGACCGCCCGCGACCAGCGCGAGGCCGAGTTCGAGGGGTGCCCGCACGCGGTGCCGGACCCGTCGGAGGCCGTCGCCGACGGCGAGGAAGACGAGGGCGACCATCCCCACGCCGACCGACCAGGGCAGCCGGGCGACGAGGTCGGGCTGCACGGTGGCGAGGGCCGCCGCCAGGACCCCGACGGCCGCGGGGAGCCACGCGTGCACGGCAGACAGCACGCGCATGGCGAGGACGGCGACGAACAGCGCCGTCACGAACCAGAAGGCGGCGTACTGGCCGCCGATCGCCGACCCGCCGAGCACGAGGGCCACCGGGTCGGGCAGCGACATCACGCCGACGGCCGACGTGAAGGCGGCCCACGCCACCGTCACGACGACGATCCAGGCGACGTAGGGCACGAGCAGCGATCGCACGCGCCGCCGCGCCTCGTCGCCGACCGGCCGCGACCGTCGCCACAGGTAGCCGCTGATCACGAAGAAGACCGGCACGTGCCAGCTGTACAGGAGCGGCCGCACGAGCCCCTCGGTCGACACGTGACCGAGGACGACGGCGACGAGCCCCACCACGCGGACGAGATCGAGCGCGGCGGATCGCACGCGCGGCGACACGGCGAGCCGAGGGAACTCGATGGTGGGCATCGCGGGGTATTGTACGCACGCTCCCGCTGGGCGATCCATGGACGGGGCCGCTCCGTCCCGGATCCGGGGGTCAGCCGGCGGCGGGGCGAGCGGTCGTCGCGACCCAGGCGACGGCATCGGCGGCGATCGCGAGCACGCCCTCGTCGGGCGACGCGAAGAGCGCCTGTCCGCGCGGGACGCGCGCGCGGCCCGACGCGCCCGACACCTCGGCATCGCCGCCCTCGGCGAGCACGATCGCCGGCCCGGCGAGGGCGAGCCGCGCGGCATCCGGCCCCGACTCGACCCGGTAGAGCGTGAAGTCGGGCACCGGCGGGCGGTACTCCACGACGCCCGGCGAGACCTCGAGGGCCGGGAGCCGGGGCGGCTCGATCGCTCGGAAGTCGAGCACCGCGAGGAGCTCGGGCACGTCGATGTGCTTCGGGGTGAGGCCGCCGCGGAGCACGTTGTCGCTCGCGGCCATGAGCTCGACCGCGAGACCCGACAGATAGGCGTGGATGTTGCCCGCCGCGAGGAACAGCGCCTCGCCGCGGCGCAGGGTGACGCGATTCAGCAGGAGCGAGATCACGATGCCCGGGTCGCCCGGGTACTCGGCCGCGAGGTCGGACACGGTGCGGAACGACGCGGCGTACGGCGACGCCGGCGCGACGGGCGACGACGCGAGCGCGGTCACGCGCTCGACGACCCAGGCCGCCTCGCCGGTGTCGCCCCCGCGTCCGTCCAGCAGCAGCCACTCGACCGCCTCGCGGAGGGGTTCGTCGGCCGCGAGGCGCGCCTCGAGCAGGTCGAGCGCGCCGGGCTGCGGCTCGTCGCTCGCGGCATCCGCGGCGCGCAGCACCGCGAGCACGCCGCGGACCTCGTCGATCGGCCGGAATCCGGAGAGCGCCTCGAAGCGCTCGCTCAGGGCGACCACGAGCTCGGGCTTGTGGAACGGGTCGCGGTAGTTGCGGTCGAACGCGTCGATCGGGACGCCCTCCGCCTCCTCCTCGGCGAAGCCCGCGCGAGCGCGCTCGGGCGTCGGGTGCGCCTGCAGCGACAGCGGGCGCGCCGCGGCGAGCACCTTGAGCAGGAAGGGCAGGCGCGCGCCCTCGCGGGCCAGCGCGGGCCCGAGCGCCGCCGTCGGGTTCGCCGCGATGAGCTCCGCGAGGTCGGCGGCGCCGACGGACGCCGCGTCGACCACCTCCGCGGGCGCGCCCGCATGCGCGCCGAGCCACAGCTCCGCCTCGGGCGCGCCGCTCGGCTCGGTCCCTCGGAACTCCGCGATCGCCGTGTGGGATCCCCACGCATAGTCTCGGGGCGTGTTGCGGATGGCGACAAACATGCGTGAGGGAGTCCTTTCGGGTTTGGCAGCAGGCTACCAACGGATGACCGGCCGGCCGGGGCCGTGCCTAGGCTCGTGGCATCCGACGACCCACCCTGGAGCCGACATGCCCTTCGAGCCGCTCGCGAGCGACTTCTACTCGTACGAATTCCAGCTCACCGACCGCGAGAAGGCGGCGCTCGCCGCCCTCCGGGAGTGGCTCGAGCGCGACGTGAAGCCCATCGTCAACGGGTACTGGGAGCGCGCGGAGTTCCCCGAGCAGGTCATCGCGCCCCTCGCCGAGCTCGGGACGCTCTCCTACGCCTGGGAGGAGACGACGCCGTTCGAGAACTCCGCCGTGTTCCGCGGCTTCGTGGCCCTCGAGCTCGCCCGGGTCGACCCCTCGGTCGGCACCTTCGTCGGCGTCCAGAACGGCCTCGCGACGGGGTCGATCGCCGTCGCGGGCTCGGCGGAGCAGCGCCGCGAGTGGATCCCGAAGCTCGCGTCGGGCGAGGTCATCGGCGCCTTCGGCCTCACCGAGCCGCTCTCGGGCTCCGACTCGGCCCGCGGCCTGCGCACCACGGCGCGCCGCGAGGGCGACGAGTGGGTGCTGAACGGGCAGAAGCGCTGGATCGGCAACGCCACCTTCTCGGACATCACGATCATCTGGGCGAAGGACGAGGCCGACGGCCAGGTCAAGGGCTTCATCGTGCCGACGTCGACGCCCGGGTACGAGGCGACGAAGATCGAGGGCAAGGTGAGCCTGCGGATCGTGCAGAACGCCGACATCACCCTCACCGACGTCCGCGTGCCCGAGTCGCTGCGCCTCCAGAACGCGAACTCGTTCCGCGACACCGCGGCCGTGCTGCGCCAGACCCGCGCCGAGGTGGCGTGGTCGGCCGTCGGCACCGCGATCGGCGCGTACGAGGCGGCGGTGCGCTACGCGCGGGAGCGCACGCAGTTCGGCAAGCCGCTCGGCGCCCACCAGCTCGTCCAGGACCTCCTGGTGAAGTGCCTCGGCAACATCACCGCGTCGCTCGGCATGGTGGTGCGCGTG
Source organism: Agromyces sp. CCNWLW213 (assembly GCF_037199545.1). Lineage (NCBI taxonomy): Bacteria > Bacillati > Actinomycetota > Actinomycetes > Micrococcales > Microbacteriaceae > Agromyces > Agromyces sp. CCNWLW213. The sequence goes on from NZ_JBBBDX010000002.1 coordinate 184,176, forward strand.
TCGGAGATGCTCGATCGCGGCGAGCAGCGCGACGAGCACTCGGCCCTCGCGAAGGCCTATGCCACCGAGCGCATGCGCGAGACCGTCGCGTGGGCGCGCGAGGTCTGCGGCGGCAACGGCATCGTGCTCGACTACGACGTCGCGCGTTTCTTCGCCGACGCCGAGGCGCTGTACTCGTACGAGGGCACGCGCGAGATGAACACGCTCATCGTCGGCCGCGCGATCACGGGCGAGGCCGCATTCGCCTGAGCCGGCGCACGCGGCCCGGTGCGACCGGATGCCGCGCGGCATCCGTCGCCTACGACCGGCCGAGCCCGCGGTACGCGAACCCGGCGGCGCGCCAGGCGACGGGGTCGAGCACGTTGCGCGCGTCGATGATGCGCGGCGCCGCCATGCGCGCGGCGACGGCCGCGGGGTCGAGGTCGCGGTACTCGCGCCACTCGGTCACGAGGAGCGCGAGGTCGGCCCCGTCGAGCGCCTCGTCGGCGCTCGCGACGTAGTCGAGCTGCGGATGCCGCAGCCGGGCGTTCCCGATCCCGTGCGGGTCGGTCGCCCGGACGCGCGCGCCCAGGCCGTGCAGGCGGGCCGCGACGTCGAGGGCCGGCGAGTCGCGCGTGTCGTCGGAGTCGGGCTTGAACGTCAGCCCGAGCACGGCGATGCGCCGCTCGTACACCGACCCGCCGAGCATCTCGACGGCGAGGTCGACCGCGCGCTCGCGCCGCCGGAGGTTGATCGCGTCGACCTGGCGCAGGAACGCGACGGACTCGGCGCGGCCGAGCTCCTCGGCGCGCGCGGCGAACGCCCGGATGTCCTTGGGCAGGCAGCCCCCGCCGAAGCCGATGCCGGCGTTGAGGAATCGCCGGCCGATCCTGGCGTCGTGGCCGATCGCGTCGGCCAGGGTCGTGACATCCGCCCCGGTGGCCTCGGCGATCTCGGCCATGGCGTTGATGAAGCTGATCTTCGTGGCGAGGAACGCGTTCGCGGCGGTCTTCACGAGCTCGGCCGTGGCGAAGTCGGTGACGATCCGGGGCGTGCCGCGCTCGAGGATGTCGGCGTACACGCGGTCGAGCAGCTCGGTCGCCCGCTCGTCGTCGACGCCGTACACGAGCCGGTCGGGCGTGAGCGTGTCGGCCACCGCGAAGCCCTCGCGCAGGAACTCGGGGTTCCACGCCACGAGCGCCTCCGATCCGGCCCGGCGCAGGCGACGGACGAGGTCGGCCGCCGTGCCGACCGGGACGGTGCTCTTGCCGACGATGAGCGATCCCGGGGCGGCGACGGGTGCGAGCGCGTCGAACGCCGCGTCGACGTGGCGCAGGTCGGCGCCGTCGGCGTTCGGCAGCTGCGGGGTGCCGACCGCGACGAAGTGGACCTCGGCGTCCGACGCCTGGCCGAGGTCGGTCGTGAACCGCAGGCGCCCCGTCCCGACGCCCTCCCGGAGCAGCTCGTCGAGGCCCGGCTCGAAGAACGGCGCGTGGCCGGCCGTGAGCGTGGCGATCTTGGCGGCGTCGATGTCGACGCCCACGACGTCATGCCCGAGCTTCGCCATCGCCGCGGCGTGCACCGCTCCGAGGTAACCGCATCCGACGACCGAGATCTTCACAGGGGGCTCCTCTCGCGGACCACGCCCCATTCTGGCCCACGGGCGGGCCGACGCGCCGCGATAGCCTTGAGCCCATGACCACCGCACGACGCCGCGCGCTCGAGGGCGCGTACGCGACGTTCGCCCTCTTCACGGCGTTCGCGGGCCAGTTCTGGCGCAACCTGTTCGGCTGGTGGGGCTTCGGCGCCATGGTGGCCATCGTGCTCGTGGGCGCGATCTGGCTCGTCCTCTCGCGGCGCCCCCGTCTCAGCTGGCGCCGCGTGCCGAAGTCGACCCTCGCGTTCGTGCTCCTCGCGACGGCGTCGACGGCGTGGTCGTTCTACCCCGGCGCGACGCTGCTCGGGCTCGGGCTCCTCCTCGTGACGACGTTCGTGGCCCTCTCCCTCGCGCTGAGCCTCGGCTGGGACGGCTTCCTGCGCGCGCTCGGCGGGGCCCTGAAGTGGCTGCTCGCGCTCTCGCTGCTGTTCGAGCTGTGGGTCGCGCTGTTCGTCCGCGAACCGCTGCTGCCGAACTTCCCCGACTTCGATCCCGACGCGGAGTCGATCCCGATGGCCTTCTACTGGTCGCGCGCCCTGCTGTTCGAGGGCGGGCCCATCGAGGGGATCGTCGCGAGCCGGAACCTGCTCGCCATGGCCGCACTGCTCGCGATCGTCCTGTTCGGCGCGCTGCTCGCGAGCGGCGGCATGCGACGGGTCCAGGGCATCGGATGGCTCGTCGTGGCCGGCCTCGTCTTCGTCCTCACGCGCTCCGCCACCGTGATCCTCGTCGCCGTGGTCGTCGCGGTCGCGCTCGCCTTCGCGCTCTGGGCGCGACGCGTCGGGCCGGAACGGCGACGACGGGTCTACGCGGCCGCGGCGGCGGTGCTCGCGGCCTCCGTCGCGCTGCTCGCGGTGTCGTGGAACGCGCTGCTCGAGCTGTTCGGCAAGGGCGAGGACCTCACCGGCCGGCTCGACATCTGGGAGAGCGTCATCGGCCTGGCCACCGAGCGGCCGTGGTTCGGCTGGGGGTACGTGGGGTACTGGGTGCCCTGGGTCGAGCCGTTCGACGGGCTCGCGGTCCGCAAGGGCGTCGAGTACCTTCAGGCCCACAACGCCTGGCTCGACGTGTGGATGCAGCTCGGCGTGCTCGGGCTCGTCGCGTTCGGCTCGGTCGTGGCGGGCGCGCTCTGGCGGTCGTGGTTCCTCGCCGTCGACCCGCCCATGGACGACCGGGGGGCGCGGGTGCCGTACTCGGCCGCCTCGCTCATCCCCCTGCTGGCCCTCGTCGCGCTCATCGGCCAGTCCCTCGCCGAGAGCCGGATCCTCATCGAGTCGGGCTGGCTCCTGCTCATCGCGATCGCGTGGGGCACCAAGCAGCGCCAGTGGTCGCCCGATCCCCTGCCGCCGATGGAGCCCACGCGGTCGCCGCGCCGCTTCGCGAGACCGCAGGTGCGTCCGTGAGGTCCGCGCTGCGCGAGTTCGCCGGGTCGGCGCGCTTCGCTCAGGCGCTCACCCTCATCGCGATCGGGCTCGCGTTCTCGACCCATGCGGTGCGCGCCATGATCGGCTGGCCCGGGCTCCTCGCCGCCCTCGCGGGCCTCCTCGTGCTGTGCGGGTTCTCGCTCGTCGCCCGCTGGCGCGCCGTCGAGTGGTACGGCATCCTGCCGCTCACGATCCTGGTGTTCGTCGGCTGGGCCGCGGCATCCGTCATCTGGAGCGAGGCGCCCTACGCGACGGTGCTGCGCGTGGCCTACCTGGTCGCGTTCGGGGTGCTCGGCCTGTACACCGCGCTCATGCGCGACACGATCCAGATCGTGCGAGCCTTCGGCGACGTGTTCCGAGTGCTGCTCGGCGTCTCGATCGCGCTCGAGGTGCTCTCGGGCATCCTCCTCGACCTGCCGATCGCGTTCCTCGGCATCCAGGGCGACATCGCCGCGCTCGGGCCCATCCAGGGCCTGTTCGGCTCGCGGAACATGCTCGGCTTCGTCGCCCTCATCGCCCTGCTCACGTTCATCATCGAATGGCGCACGAAGAGCGTGCAGCGCCCGCGCGCCATCGCCTCGGTCGCGCTCGCCGCGCTGTGCCTCGTGCTCGCCGGGTCCCCCGTCACGTTCATCGCGCTCGGCGCGTCGCTCATCGCGCTCGCCGCGCTGTACGGGCTGCGGCGCGTGCCGGCCGCGACGCGGTGGCGCTGGCAGCTCGGCCTGCTCGTGGCGGCCGTCGCCGCGCTCGTGACGGCGTGGGTGCTGCGCATCCGGATCATCGAGCTGCTCGACGCGCGCGGCGAGTTCGACGTGCGCCTCGACGTGTGGCGGGAGGTGTCGCGCTACCTCGCCGCGAATCCCCTCCAGGGCTGGGGCTGGATGGGCCGCTGGCCGGATTCGGCCCCGTACGTCTGGATCGAGCGCGCGATCGGCCGCGACCTCGGCTCGGCGCTCAGCGCCTGGATCGACGCCTACTTCCAGGTCGGCGTGATCGGCATGCTGCTCTTCGCCGCGCTCGTCGGCGTCGCGCTCGTGCGCTCCTGGCTGCTCGCGTCGAACCGCCGCAGCGTGGTCTACCTGTGGCCCGCACTCGTGCTCGTCGCGATCGCCGTGACGAGCTTCGCGGAGAGCTTCGCCCTGCAGGAGGGCGGCTGGATGCTCCTCGTCGTGTGCGCGGTCAAGGCGGCGCGCGACATGAGCTGGCGCGACGCCCTGATGGCCGCGCGCGGGCCCGAGCCGTCGCTCTGATGCGGCAGAATGGGGCGGATCCAGCGCACGCCGACGGGCGCGCCGCCCGGACGGTGAGGAGGACCGCATGCGCAGGGGCGTGATCGCGCGCGCGCTGGGCGGCTACGGCCTCTCGGTCGTGCTCAGCGGCATCGTGAGCCTGCTCGTCATCCCCGCGGTGATCATCGCCGCGGGCACCGAGTCGTGGGCGACGATCGCCGTCGCCCAGGCGGTCTCGGGGTTCGCGTTCGTCCTCGCGGTGTACGGGTGGGGCGTGGTCGGCCCGACCGAGGTCGCCTCCCGCCCCGTCGAGGAGCGCGGCCGGTACTTCGCCGATTCGGTCCTCAGCCGCACGTGGCTGAGCCTCGTGGTCGTGCCCGTCGCGGTCGTCGTCGCGATCGCCATCACGCCGGCCCAGCCGCTGCTCGCCGCGCTCACGACCGTCAGCGGCATCCTGGTCGCGCTGGGCGCGGGCTGGTTCTACGTCGGCGAGCGCAGTCCCATCCGGTTCCTGGTGCTCGACACCGCGCCGCGCCTCATCGGGACCCTCGCGGGCGCGGCCGCGGTCGTCGCGACGGGCGACGCGGTCTGGTTCGCCGGCCTGCAGCTGGCGGGCGTCGTGGTCTCCGCGCTGATCTGCACCGTCGACATCCTGCGACGGCACCCCGGGTGGCGGATGACGCTCTCCCCCGTCCGCGCCGTGCGGAACCTGCGCGGCCAGGGCCATACGGTCGCGATGTCGGCGACCTCGTCGGTGTACGTCAACGTGCCCATCGTGCTCGTCGAGCTGTTCGTGCCCGCGGCCACCGCCGTGTACGCACTGGCCGAGCGGATGGTGCGGCTGGCACTGTACGCGACGCGGCCGATCGTGCAGGTGGCCCAGGGCTGGGTGCCGCATCCCGATCCGGCGGCACTCGCCGCCCGCGCCCGCAGGGTGACCGGCGTCGCGCTGGCGCTGGGAGTGCTCGGCGGACTCGCGTACGCGCTGCTCTCGCCGTGGGCCGGCGGAGTCCTCTCGGGCGGCGAGCTCGAGATCGGCTGGGACCTCGCCGTCCCGATGGGGGTCAACCTCGCCGCCATCCTCGCCTCCCAGCTCACCGGGTTCGCGTGCCTCACCGCGCTCGGGATGTCGCGCGTGCTGTCGACGAGCACCATCGCGGGCGCGATCGTGGGCACGGCGCTCATGGTGCCGCTGCTGCTGCTCATCGGCGCGCCGGGCGTCGCGTGGGGGCTCGCGGCCGCCGAGATGGCGGTGCTCGGAGTCCAGCTCTGGAAGCTCGCGCCGCGCCTCCGACCCGCGGTGACGGTAGGCTCGTAGCGGCCGGCCGTCGTCGGCCCCAACGACTTCCCCGGAGAGCAACCAGTGACCTCGACCTGGACCGAGCTGCAGCGCGTCGTCTTCCCGCAGGACGGCGACCCCGACGTCCTGCCCCTGTACGTCGACGCCGACGTGTGGGCGCGCTTCGGCACGCGCGAGGTGCGCGTGAGCGACCGCGCCCACATCGACGACGTGCTGGGCCGCGACCGGTTCCGCGTGGCGTCCGGCGAGCGGATGTCGTTCGCCGGCTACTTCAACGCGTTCCCGGCGTCGTACTGGCAGCACTGGACCGTCGTCGACCGCATCCGGCTGCGCGCCGCGCTCAGCGGTTCCGGCACGCTCCTGGTGTACCGCTCGACCGCACAGGGCGTGCCCCAGCGCGTGGCATCCGAGTCGTTCTCGGGCGAGGGCGGCACCGTGCACGTCGACCTGCCCGTCACGACGTTCGGCGACGGCGGCTGGTACTGGTTCGACATCGTGGCCGGGCGAGGCGACGTCGTCCTGAGCGACGCCGCGTGGGAGACCGACGTGGCCGCCGTGCGCGACGGCCGCGCGTCGATCGGCATCACGACGATGAACAAGCCCGACTACTGCGTGCGCACGCTCGAGGCCCTCGCGAGCGACGCCTCGGTCGGCGAGGTGCTCGACCGCGTCTACGTCGTCGACCAGGGCACGCAGCTCGTGAGCGCCCGTGAGGAGTACCCCGGCATCGCCGAGCGCATGGGAGACCGGCTCGAGGTCATCGAGCAGGCGAACCTCGGCGGCTCCGGCGGCTTCGCGCGCTCGATGCTCGAGACGCTCGAGGCGGGTTCGAGCGAGTACGTGATCCTGCTCGACGACGACGTGACGATCGAGCCCGAGAGCATCGCCCGGTCCGTGCGCTTCGCGCGCTATGCGACCCAGCCCGTGCTCGTCGGCGGGCACATGTTCGACCTCCTCGACCGCCCGGTCATGCACGCGTTCGCCGAGTCGATGGACCTCGGCCCGTTCATGTGGCACGCGCAGCCGCACGACGAGGTGCCGCACGACTTCCGGTTCAGCAACCTCCGGCAGACCCGCTGGATGCACGCGCGCATGGACACCGACTACAACGGCTGGTGGTTCTGCCTCATCCCCACGGCGACGCTGCGCGAGGCGGGCCTCGCCCTGCCCGCGTTCATCAAGTGGGACGACGCCGAGTACTGCCTTCGCGCCCGGGCGCACGGGTTCCCGACCGTGACCCTGCCGGGCGCCGCGCTGTGGCACGTGTCGTGGCTCGACAAGGACGACTCGATCGACTGGCAGGCCTACTTCCACGCCCGCAACCGGTTCGTCGCGGCACTGCTCCACTCGCCGCACGAGGGCGGCGGGCAGCTGGCGGAGGACAGCTGGCGCTGGGACCTGCGGCACCTGCTCTCGATGCAGTACTACCCGGTCACGCTCCGGCACCGCGCCCTGAAGGACATCCTGCGCGGACCGGAGCACATGCAGGCCGAGCTCGGCAGCATCCTCGGCGAGCTCCGCGCCGAGGCGAAGCGGTTCCCGGAGAAGACCGTGCTGAAGACCGAGGAGGAGGTCCCCGCGACCGTCGAGGGAAAGAAGGTCTTCCCGCTCGGTCCCGACGGCAAGCCCGCCAAGGGCCCCCGCGGCATCCCGCTCGTGCTCTTCACGGCCCGGATGGTGGCGCGCCAGTGGTTCACGAAGCCGCAGCCGCGCAACATCGCCGCGCCGCAGGTCGAGCTCGCCAAGCGCGACGCGACCTGGTTCCGGCTGCCGGTCTACGACAGCGCGCTGGTCTCCACGGCCGACGGCACGGGCAAGGTCCGCTACACGCGCGACCCGCGCACGTTCCGCCGCCTCGTGCGGCAGAGCCGCCGGCTGCACCGCGAGCTGAAGCGCCGCTGGCCGGAGCTCTCGGCGCAGTACCGCGAGGCGCTGCCGCAGATCACGTCCCCGGAGGCCTGGCGCCGCACGTTCGAGGGCTGAGCGTCGCGGCGGTCGACTCCGGGTCAGCGGTCGCGGCCGCGCCAGCGGTCAACGTCGCGTCAGCGGTCGAGGAACGCCGTCGCGAGCACCTCCGCCGAGCGGCGGCCGTCGTGGACCGCGCGCACGAACCGCGGCCCCTCGGCCGCGATGGACCGCGCCCGGGCGCGGTCCGCCACCAGGTCGCGGAGCACGCGCTCGAGCTCCGACGCGCGAGACTGGACGATGGGCAGCTCGCCGGCGCCGCCCTCGCGGCGCACGTGGTCGCGCACCTCGTCGCGGACGTGGCCGACCACGATGCGGCCCGCGGCGAGCGCCTCGCACGCCGCGACCCCGTACGAGCCGATGGCGAACTGCTCGAGCACGACGTCGGCACGCCGGTACAGGTCGGGCATCGCGTCGGCCGCGACGCCCTCGTGCCGCTCGTAGCGCACGACGCCCTCGGCGTCGAGCCGGCGCAGGGCGGGCTCGATCGCCGCGCTCCCCTTGAGCCCCGCCCGGCTGGGGATGTGGACCACGAGCGGCCGCTCGTCGGCGAGCAGCGGGGCCGGCTGCGGGGCGAGCCACCGCTCGGCGACGACGACGGGCAGCCACGTGCCGCCGGGGACGTCGGCGACGAGGTCCGGCGTCGAGACGAGGACGGGCGCCGCCACGCGCTCGAGCACCTCGAGGTTGCGGCGGACCGACCGCTCGAGCTGCTCGGTGCCCTCGTACCCGCCGGGTCGGAACGGCGAGTCGGGCTCGTTCGCGCGATGGCGGCTCGGCAGGCGGACGTCGGAGCCGTGCGCGACCATCGCGACGTGCACGCCCGCGTCGCGCAGGGCGGCGACCTCGCGCACGACGTCGCCGCGGAACATCCGCCCGAAGACGGGCAGCTCGGCTTCGACGAGCACGTGGGTGAACCCGCTCGCGACCGTGTCGAACCAGCTCCGCTGCCAGGCGCGGGAACGCAGGAAGGTGCGCGTGTCGACCGCGTAGTCGCTCGGGAACCCGAAGCCCGCCGCACCGCGGTAGGTCATGTTGCGCGCGCCGACGCCGTCGATCCGCTCGGCCGCGCGGGCCCAGGCCCATCCCTGTCCGGCGAAGTTGGCGGGTGCCACGAGCAGGCGTCGCCGTCCCTCCGGCGGCCGCAGCGGAGCGGGCGGGCGGCGCAGGTCGGGCACGGTCGAGATCGCCCGGTCGAGCCCGCGCACGACGCCGGCGGGCAGGACCGCGCGAGCGCGCGCGGCGAGCGACGGGGGCGTCATCGCCGGGTCACGTCAGGCCGGCGAGGGCGGCCTGCACCTTGAACTCGGGGACCCGCGAGACCAGCTCGGCGAACGTGCCCTGCGCGACGATCCGGCCGTCGTCGAGGTAGCACAGCAGGTCGTTGTCGCGCACGGTCGAGAGCCGGTGCGCGACCGAGACCACGGTCACCTTGCCCTCGAGCGCGCGGATGGCCTGTGCGACATCCGCCTCGGTCTTCGTGTCGAGCGCGCTCGTGGCCTCGTCGAGCACGAGGACGAGCGGCTCGCTGTAGAGCGCGCGCGCGATGCCGAGCCGCTGGCGCTGCCCGCCGGAGAGCGAGATGCCGGCGTCGCCGATGCGCGAGTCCATGCCGCCCGGGCGCGACTCGATGGCCGGCCAGAGCTGCGCGCGCTCGAGCGCCCGCCGCACCTTGTCGTAGTCGATCTCGCCCTCCCACGAGAGGGCCACGTTCTGGGCGACCGTGCCGTTGAACAGCGCCACCTGCTGCGGCACGTAGCCGACGCGGTCGCGCCACGCCGCGAGCACGCGCTCGAGCGGCATCCCGTCGACCTCGATGGTGCCCTGCGACGGCGAGATGAGGCCGAGCAGGATGTCGACGACGGTCGACTTGCCCGCGCCGGACGGGCCGACGAGCCCGAGCGTCGACCCCATCGGGATGTCGAGGTCGATGCCCTGGACGGCCGGCCGCTCGGCACCGGGGTAGCTGAAGGCGACATCGTTCAGCACGAGTCGCTCGGGCTCGCCGCGGAGCGGCTCGTGGCCGATCTCCTCGGCCCGGCGGAGGTGCTCCTGCGCGTCCTCGACGTCGGCGACGACCATCTCGACGTGCGGGGCGTTCGCCTGCGCGTTCGTGAGCAGGCCCTGGAAGGAGATGATCGACGGCACGATGCGGAAGCCCGCGACGCCGAACAGCGCGACCGCGGCGATCGCCTCGGACAACCCGCCGACGAGGTAGGCGGCGCCGCCGACGATCACGAAGCCGCCGACGAGCGCGCCGTCGAGCACGAACTTCGGCACGCCGCCGAGGAAGTACAGGTTCGCGCGCGCCCGCGTCGACGAGATGCGGTTGCGGTGCACGTTCGCGGCGACCTCGGCCGCCTTGTTGCGGAGCGTGATCTCCTTCAGCGCGTTGACCATGTCGGTCATGATCGAGGCGGCGCGGATGGAGTAGTCGCGGTTGACCCGGCCGGCCTGCACGGCCCTGCGCGAGACCCAGCGGTAGAGCAGGAGCCCGATCGCGCCGAGGTAGACGACGGTGATGAGCGCGGTGAGCGGGGCGGCGACGAGCACGACCACGAGCACGGCGATGAACGTCGTGATGAGCGAGGGCAGCGTGATGACCGGGAGCAGGAAGCCCGAGGTGGTCGTCGCGACGCCCACGTCGACGAGGCGCACGAGCTGCGACGTGCTCCGGGTGATGCGCTCGACCCACGGGGCGCGGATGTACGCGTCGAACAACCGGTCGCCGACGGCGAGCTCGTACTGCGCGAACTTGCGGGTCGCGACCCACTGCAGGAGCACGTTGAGGCCGGACTTGAGGATGATCAGCAGCGACACGGCGAGCAGCACCCAGGCGTACCCGTCGATGCCGACCTCGCCGATGCCGGGGAGGTTGATCGGGGCCGACTGCACCATCGACCCGAGCGACAGCGCGAGGATGCCGAGGGCGAGGATGTCGAGCAGGGCGAGGGCGCTGGAGAGGACCACGAACCACCAGAGGAAGGCGCGCTCCTCGGGGGGCAGGATGGGCAGCAGGCGGCGCAAGGTCCGCCAGATGAGCTTCACGGAACCAGATTCTCCTCTCACGTGTCGCGGGGGTCATCCTCCCACACCGGCGATGCATGCCCGCTGAGTCGGCCGCCGTCCGCGTCGGCGTCCCCGGCGGGCGGCGACGCCGCTGATACGATCCCTTCATGCTTCCGAGGCCCCAGGGCACGCTCATCGTGCTGCCCGCGTTCAATGAGGAGGCCTCGGTCGGAGCCGTGCTGGGCGAGATCCAGCGCGCGATGCCGGGCGTGCCCTGCCTCGTCGTCGACGACGGCTCGACGGATGCCACGGCCGACCGCGCGGCGGCCGCCGGCGCCACCGTGCTCCGCCTGCCCTACAACCTCGGCGTCGGCGGCGCGATGCGCGCGGGCTTCCGGTACGCCAGGTCGGAGGGCTTCCGCACGGTCGTCCAGCTCGACGCCGACGGCCAGCACGACCCGGCCGAGGTGCCCGAGCTCATCGCCGCGCTCGACGACTGCGACATCGCCATCGGCGCCCGGTTCGCCGGCAAGGGCGAGTACACGGCCCGCGGCCCCCGCCGCTGGGCGATGCTCGTGCTGTCGCGCGTGATCAGCGGCATCAGCCGCACGAGGCTGACCGACACCACGAGCGGCTTCAAGGCCAACGGGCCGCGGGCCATCGCGCTCTTCGCCGAGCACTATCCGGCCGAGTACCTCGGCGACACCGTCGAGGCGCTCGTCATCGCCGCTCGGGCGGGACTGCGCATCCGGCAGGTGCCGGTCGCGATGCGCCCGAGGCAGGGCGGCGCCCCCTCGCACCACCCCGTCAAGGCGGCGGTGTACCTCGTCCGGGCGTTCGTCGCGCTCGGGTTCGCCCTGCTGCGCCCGCGCGTGGTCATCCCCGAGACCGGAGGCAGCCGATGAGCACGGGCACGTACCTCCTCGGCGTCGTCGCCGCGCTGATCGCGTTCGCGGCCGTCGTCGAGCTGCTCCGCCGACGTCGCCTGCGCGAACGGCACGCCGTCTGGTGGTTCATCGCCGCGCTCGGCGCGCTCCTCGTCGGCCTGTTCCCGAGCCTGCTCACCTGGGCCGCCGACCTGCTGAACGTCGGGGTCCCGTCGAACCTCGTGTTCTTCGTCAGCATCGTCATCCTGTTCCTCGTGAGCCTGCAGCACGCGGGTGAACTGACCGACCTCGAGGACCGCACGCGGACCCTCGCCGAGGAGGTCGCGCTCCAGCAGGTAAAGTTGGACCGCCTCGAACGGGCGTCACGACCCGACGACGCCGAGACCGACTCCCCCGACTGATCGCGGCCCGCGCCCACCTCCGGGCGCCGTGCCGGAAAGGACATGCCCGTGACTACGATCGCTGCGAGCGCGGACGTCTCAGACGACGCCGTCATCGGCGACGGCAGCAAGGTCTGGCACCTCGCGCAGGTCCGCGAGGACGCCCGCCTCGGCGAGAACTGCATCGTCGGCCGCGGCGCCTACATCGGCAGCGGCGTCGTGCTGGGCGACAACTGCAAGGTGCAGAACTACGCGCTCGTCTACGAGCCGGCCGAACTCGGCCGCGGCGTGTTCATCGGCCCGGCGGTCGTCCTGACGAACGACACGTACCCGCGGGCGATCAGCCCGGACGGGTCGCTGAAGAGCGCCCACGACTGGACCCCCGTCGGCGTCACGATCCGCGACGGCGCCTCGATCGGCGCACGCGCCGTGTGCGTGGCGCCGGTCACGATCGGCCGCTGGGCCACGGTCGCCGCAGGCGCGGTCGTCACCAAGGACGTACCGGACTTCGCGCTCGTCGCGGGCGTCCCGGCCCGTCGCATCCGCTGGGTCGGGCGCGCCGGCGTGCCGCTCGAGCAGCAGGGCGACGCATGGGTGTGCCCGGAGACGGGCGAGCGCTACATCGAAGACGCAGGGATCCTGCGGGAGGAGCAGTCATGACCGAGTTCATCCCCGCCGCGAAGCCGATCGTCGGCGACGAGGAGCGGGCCGCGGTCGACGCGGTCCTCGCCTCCGGCATGCTGGCGCAGGGCGCCGAGGTGGCCACCTTCGAGCAGGAGTTCTCCGACGTGCTGCTCGACGGCCGCGCCGTCGTCGCCGTGAACTCCGGCACCGCCGGCCAGCACCTGGGCCTCCTCGCATCCGGCGTGGGTCCCGGCGACGAGGTCATCGTGCCCTCGTTCACGTTCGCCGCGACCGCCAACTCGGTCGCGCTCACCGGCGCCACGCCCGTGTTCGCCGACATCGAGCCGAACCACTTCTGCCTCGACCCGGCGGACGTCGAGTCCCGCATCACCGAGCGCACCGTCGGCATCATGCCCGTGCACCTGTACGGGCATCCCGCGAACATGACCGCGTTCGAGGAGCTCGCCGCGAAGCACGGACTCGCGCTCTACGAGGACGCCGCGCAGGCGCACGGCGCGAGCCTCGGCGGCCGCAAGGTGGGCACGTTCGGCCGGTTCGCGATGTTCAGCCTCTACCCCACCAAGAACATGACGAGCGGCGAGGGCGGCATGGTCTCGACCGGCGACGCGGGCGTCGAGCGGATGCTGCGGCTCCTGCGCAACCAGGGCATGGAGAAGCAGTACGAGAACGAGGTGGTGGGCTTCAACGCCCGCATGACCAACATCCACGCCGCCATCGGCCGGGTGCAGCTCACCAAGGTGCTCGGCTGGACCGAGACCCGTCGGCGCAACGCCGCCTTCCTCGACGCGAACATCGAGGGCGTCGTGGTCCCGCCGGTCGCCGAGGGCGCCGAGCACGTGTACCACCAGTACACGATCCGCGTCCCCGAGGACCGCGACGGATTCGCCACGGCGCTGCGCGAGCAGTACCGGATCGGGTCGGGCGTGTACTACCCGATCCCGAACCACCGTCTCCCGTCGTTCGGCCTCGACCTCGACCTGCCCGAGACCGAGCGCGCGGCGCGGGAGGCCCTGTCGCTGCCCGTGCACCCCTCGCTGTCCGACGCCGACCTCGAGCGCATCGTCACCGCGGTGAACGCGCTCGCGAAGGCGGGTGCGTGATGGCGGAGATCCGCATCGGCGTCATCGGCCTCGGCATGATGGGGCGCCACCACGTGCGCGTCACGCGCGAGCTCGAGGGCGTGCGCCTGGTCGCCGTCGCCGACGCGCAGGGCGACCCGCACGGGGTCGCCGGCGGTCTGCCCGTGCTCGAGTCGGTCGCGGCGCTCATCGAGGAGGGCATCGACGCCGCCGTCGTCGCGGTGCCCACCGGCTACCACGAGGCCGTGGCGCTCGAGCTCGCCGCCGCGGGCGTGCACACGCTCGTCGAGAAGCCCATCGCGAGCGACAGCGCGGCCGGCGAGCGCGTGGCCGCCGCGTTCGAGCAGGCCGGCCTCGTCGGCGCCGTCGGCCACATCGAGCGCTACAACCCGGCCCTGCAAGACCTGCGGCGCCGTCTCGAGGAGGGCGAACTCGGCGACCTGTACCAGATCGCCACCCGCCGGCAGGGCCCGTTCCCCGCGCGCATCGCCGATGTGGGCGTGGTCAAGGACCTCGGCACGCACGACATCGACCTGACGGCCTGGCTCGCGCAGTCGGCGTACACGAACATCGCCGCGCGGACGACCACGCGCAGCGGCCGCCCCCACGAGGACATGGTGTCCGCGACCGGGCAGCTCGCGAGCGGCGCGATCACGAACCACCTCGTGAACTGGCTCTCGCCCATGAAGGAGCGGATCACGGTCGTGACCGGCGAGCGCGGCGCCTTCGTCGCCGACACGGTGAGCGCCGACCTGACGTTCTACGAGAACGGCACGCAGACCACCGAGTGGGAGTCCGTCGCGGCGTTCCGCGGGGTCTCCGAGGGATCGATGATCCGGTACGCGCTCACCAAGCGCGAGCCGCTCCGCTCGGAGCACGAGGCGTTCCGCGACGCCATCCTCGGCAGGTCGAACCACACCGTCACGATGCGCGAGGGCCTCACGACCCTGCGCGTCGCGGAGGCGGTCGTCGAGTCCGCGCTCACGGGGGTCGCCCAGACCCTGCCCGTCGACTGATCGATGGCGGACGCTCCCCGGGTCCTCATCGCCTCGCGCCTGTTCGCGCCCGAGGTGAGCGCCGGCGCGTTCCGCCTGCGCGCACTCGCCCGCGGCTTCGTCCGTCGCGGGTGCCGCGTGCGGGTCGTCACCACGACCCCGCCGAAGACCGCCCCGGCCATGCGCGTCGAGGAGCCGGGGCTCGAGGTCTCGCGCGTGCCGGTGCTGCGCGATCGCGGCGGGAACGTGCGCGGCTACGTGCAGTACCTCAGCTTCGACATCCCGCTGCTCTTCCGGCTGCTGTTCGCCCGCTACGACGTCGCGGTCGCCGAGGCGCCACCGACGACCGGGCTCGTCGTCTCGATCGTGAGCGCGCTGCGGCGCACGCCGTTCGCCTACTACGCGGCCGACGTCTGGACCGACGGCGTCATCTCGATGGGCGCGCCCGGCATCGTCGTGCGGATGATGCGCGCGGTCGAGGGTGCGGTGCTGCGGCGCGCGGCGAGCGTCCTGTCGATCTCCGACGAGGTCACCGACCGGCTCGTCGAGCTCGGCGCCCGGCGCGAGCGCATCGCGACGGTGGGCAACGGCGTCGACACGGGCCTCTTCTCGCCCGACGGTCCCGCGGCCGACGACGGCGGCCCGTACCTCGTCTACACGGGCACCATGTCGGAGTGGCAGGGCGCCGAGCTGTTCGCGAGGGCCATGCCCGCCGTGCTCGAGCGGCACCCCGACGCCCGCCTGCGCTTCTTCGGCCAGGGCGCGTCGGAGCCCGCCATCCGCGCCGAGGCGGCGCGCGTCGGAGGAGACCGGATCGTCCTCGGCGGGGTCGTGCCCCCGGCCGAGGCGGCGCAGTGGATCCGCGGCGCCGCCGCCGCGCTCGTGAGCATCGTGCCCGGCATCGGCTACGACTTCGCGCGCCCCACCAAGACGTACGCCGCGGCGGCGTGCGGTGCGCCGGTCATCTTCGCCGGCACCGGCAGCGGCGCCGCGCTCGTGCGCGACCACGGCCTCGGCGAGGCGGTCGCGTTCACCCCGGAGGCGGCGGCCGAGGCCATGATCCGGGCGATCGACGCGTGGCGCTCGGGCGAGACCGACGCCGGGCGGGCCGGACGCTCCGGCTGGGTGCAGGCGAACGCGTCGCTCGACGCCGTCGGCACGGCGGCCGCCGATGCCGTCCTGGCAGCGAGCCGCTGAGCCGTGGCATCCGCGACCGGCTCCCGGCAAGCCCGGATGTGCCGTCGAGTACGCTTGATCGTCGTCCCGAGAGGAACCCCCACCCCGTGAACACAGACCTGCTCGTCGTCGGATCCGGCTTCTTCGGCCTCACCATCGCCGACCGCGCGGCCCGCGAACTCGGCCTCCGAGTGACCGTCATCGACCGCCGGCCCCACATCGGCGGCAACGCCTACAGCGAGGACGAGGCGCAAACGGGCATCGAGGTCCACCGGTACGGCGCGCACCTGTTCCACACCTCCAACGAGCGCGTGTGGGAGTACGTCAACCGCTTCACGACCTTCACCGACTACGTGCACCGGGTGTACACCCAGCACCGCGGCGAGGTGTTCCCGATGCCGATCAACCTCGGCACGATCAACCAGTTCTTCCGGTCGGCCCACGGGCCGGACGCGGCGCGCGAGCTCATCCGCGAGCAGGCCGGCGAGCTGGCCGGCACCGACCCGCAGAACCTCAACGACAAGGGCATCCAGCTCATCGGCCGCCCGCTGTACGAGGCGTTCATCAAGCACTACACGGCCAAGCAGTGGCAGACCGACCCGAGCGAGCTGCCCGCCGAGGTCATCTCGCGCCTGCCCGTGCGGTACACGTACGACAACCGCTACTTCAACGACACGTACGAGGGCCTGCCCACCGACGGGTACACGGCGTGGCTCGAGCGCATGGCCGACCACCCGAACATCGAGGTCCGGCTCGACACCGACTTCTTCGACGAGACGCAGCCGTTCTCGAAGGGCGCCGCCGTGGGGCGGCTGCCGATCGTCTACACCGGCCCCGTCGACCGGTACTTCGACTACGCCGAGGGCGCGCTGCAGTGGCGCACGCTGGACTTCGAGCAGGAGGTCCTCCCGACCGGCGACTTCCAGGGCACGAGCGTCATGAACTACCCCGACGCCGACGTGCCGTTCACGCGGATCCACGAATTCCGCCACTTCCACCCCGAGCGCGATTGGTACCCGACCGACCGCACCGTGATCATGCGCGAGTACTCGCGGTTCGCCGAGCAGGGCGACGAGCCGTACTACCCCGTGAACACCGCGGACGACCGCGAGCGGCTCCTGAAGTACCGCACGCTCGCCACGCAGGAGCGCGACGTGCTCTTCGGCGGCCGGCTCGGCACGTACAAGTACCTCGACATGCACATGGCGATCGGCTCCGCGCTCACCATGTTCGACAACCGCCTCCGTCCGTTCCTCGAGGGCTCCGGCCCGCTCGAGTCCGGCGACGGCGAGGCCTGATCCCGCGCCGCCGCCACCGATGACCTGGTTCGAGGCCCTTCCCGCGGTCGCCGTCGCGATCGCGCTCTTCGTGGTCCCCGGCGCACCGTTCGCCCTGCTCCTCGGCATGCGCGGCGTGGCCTTCCTGGGCGTCGCGGTCGCCGCGTCCGTGGGCGTCGTCGGCATCGCCGGCCTCGCCGCGCCGCTGGCCGGGCTCGACTGGAGCCTGCTGCCCGTGGGGATCGGGGCGGTGCTCGCCGGCCTCGGGGCGTTCGCCCTCCGCAGGTGGACGCGCCGCGCGGACTCCCCCGACGCGGGTCGCTGGTCCGACCTGCTGCCCACCGCCGGCGGCCTCGTCGCGGGCGCCGCGCTCATCCTGTCGACGCTCCTGCCCGGCATGGGCTCGCCCCGGAACCCGTCGCAGACGTACGACGCGGTGTTCCACGTGAACGCGATCCGCTGGATCGTCGACACCGGGGACGCCTCGCCGCTCCACATGACGATGACCACCCCGGGCTCGTCGTCGGGCTTCTACCCGACCACGTGGCACGCCTTCGCGGCGCTCATGATGCCCGCCGCAGGCTCGGATCCGGTGGTCGCCGCGAACTCCCTCGAGCTGGTCGTCGCCGCCTTCGCCTGGCCGGTGGCGTGCGTGTTCCTCGTGCGCCTCCTCTTCGGCTCGCGTCCGGTGGTGCTCGCGCTCGCGGGCGCGCTCAGCGCCGGCTTCGCCGCGTTCCCGTACCTCCTCGCGTGGTACGGGGTGCTCTACCCGAACTCGCTCGCGATCGCGCTCGTGCCGATCGCCCTGGGGGCCCTCGCCGGCCTGCTCCGCGGCGGCGCGCGCCGCCTCGACGGCACGAGCCGCGGGGACGACGCCGGAGCGCCGCCGGCCCGCCTGGACGCCGGACTGGCGCCGGCGGGGTGGGCGGTCGCGGCCGCCATGGCCACGGGTGCCGCCACCCTCGCGCACCCGAACGCGCTGTTCTCGATCTTCGTCCTGAGCGCCCCGCTCGTCGTCGCTGCCGCGGTGCGCGCGGTCCGCCACGCCGCGGGCGCGTCCCGCCGGGTGCTCGTGGTCGCCGGCACCGTCGCGCTGTTCGCGGTCGAGGCCTTCATCTGGACCCGGTTCCAGACCGGCGACAACGGATGGCCCTCGGTGCGGCCCTTCTACCTCTCGCTCGCCGAGGCGCTGCGCAACAGCCCGCTCGACATCACGGTCGGCTGGGTCGTGACGCTCCTCGTCGGCATCGGCGTCGTGGCCGGGCTCCTCTGGCGCCGGACCCCGGTCTGGCTCGTGGCGTCGTGGCTGCTCGCCGCGGTGATGTTCGCGTTCGCGAACGGCTGGCCCGAGGGAGCCCTGCGGACGGCGATCACCGGGCTCTGGTACAACGACGCGTTCCGGCTCGCCGCGCTCGGCCCGGTGGTCGCGGTCCCCCTCGCGGTGGTCGGCCTGGTGCTGGTGCTCGATCGCGTCGGGGCTTTGCTCGACGATGCCGCACGACGTCGCGGCACCGAGCCCTCAGCGGGACTCCGCGTCACGGTGCTCTCGCTCGTCGCCGCCCTCGCCGTGGTCGGCACGCAGTTCGGCGCGGTCCAGAGCATCGACGGCAACCTCGCCGGCGCGTATCGCCTCGCCCCGTGGAGCCCGTCGGTGAACCCCGACGAGGTCGCCCTCTTCGGCGACGTCGCCGAACTCGTCCCGGAGGACGCCGTGATCGCCGGCAACCCCTGGAACGGCAGCGCCCTCGTCTACGCGTACACCGGCCGACGGGCGCTGTTCCCCCACGTCGGCGGCGCCTACCCGGAGTCCCACCGCGCCATCGCCGAGGGCCTGGCCGACGCCACCCCGGAGGCCTGCGCCGCCGCGGCCGAACTCGGCGTGACCCACGTCATCGACTCGGACGCGCGCATGCTGTTCACGGGCGACGCGCGCGCCGAGCTGTACCCGGGCCTCACCGACCTGCCGCGCGACCCCGAGGGCCTCACATTGCTGGCCGAGCGGGGCGACGCGAGACTGTACGAGGTGACGGGCTGCTGAGCCCGTCGCACACCTGAGAAGGAGAGCACCACGTGAAGATCGCCGTCATCGCCCTGGGCAAGATCGGGCTGCCGCTGGCCGTCCAGTTCGCGTCGAAGGGCCACGACGTCGTCGGCGTCGACGTCAATCCCCGGACCGTCGAACTCGTGAACGCCGGGGTCGAGCCGTTCCCCGGTGAGGCGCACCTGCAGGAGCAGCTCTCCGAGCTCGTCCCCGCCGGGCGCCTTCGGGCCACGACGGACTACGCCGACGCCATCCCGGGCGCCGACGCGGTCGTGCTCGTGGTGCCCCTGTTCGTCGACGCCGACGCCCGCCCCGACTTCGGGTGGATGGATGCCGCGACGCGTTCCCTCGGCGGGCACCTCACGCCGGGCACCCTGGTGGCCTACGAGACCACGCTCCCCGTCGGCACCACGCGCACGCGCTGGAAGCCGATGCTCGAGGAGTCGTCGGGCCTCGTCGAGGGCCGCGACTTCCACCTGGTCTTCTCGCCCGAGCGCGTGCTCACCGGCCGGGTCTTCGAAGACCTCCGGAAGTACCCGAAGCTCGTCGGCGGCCTGTCCGATGCGGGCGCGCAGCGCGCGGTCGAGTTCTACGAGGCGGTGCTCGACTTCGACGAGCGCGCCGACCTGCCCCGCCCGAACGGCGTGTGGGACCTCGGCTCGGCCGAGGCGTCCGAGCTGGCCAAGCTCGCCGAGACGACGTACCGCGACGTCAACATCGGCCTCGCGAACCAGTTCGCCCGGTTCGCCCAGAAGTCGGGCATCGACGTCTACAAGGTCATCGAGGCGTCGAACTCGCAGCCCTACAGCCACATCCACCAGCCGGGCATCGCGGTCGGCGGCCACTGCATCCCCGTCTACCCGCGCCTCTACCTCTGGAACGACCCGGAGGCGACCGTGGTGCGTGCGGCCCGCGAGGCGAACCTCGACATGCCCGACTACGCGGTCGGCATGCTCGAGGGCGCGCTCGGCGACCTCTCCGGCGTGCGCGTCGCGGTGCTCGGGGCCGCCTATCGCGGCGGCGTCAAGGAGACCGCGTTCTCTGGCGTGTTCGACACGGTCGAGTCGCTGAAGCGCCGCGGCGCCGAGGTGCTCGTGCACGACCCGCTGTACGCGGATGACGAGCTCGCCCGTCTCGGCTTCGCGCCCTACCACCTCGGCGAGCCGATCGACGCCGCGATCGTGCAGGCGGACCACGCCGAGTACCGCTCCCTCGCACCGGCCGACCTGCCCGGCATCCGCGCGTTCATCGACGGGCGTCGCGTGAGCAGCCCCGAGGCCTGGGGCGACGACGTGGTCTACCGCGTGATCGGCCGGGCCTGACCGAGCGGATGCCGCGGGGCCGGCCCGCTCGCGTGCCGGGGCGGCCCCGCGGCATCCGTCACCGGCTCGCGAGCAGCGTCGCGAGCATGTAGCGGATCGGCGCCTCGCGCGCCCAGGTGAACCGGAGTCGCCTCGTCAGGACCGCGCCGGGACTGGCGAACCGCCGCCGCGCCCTGGCCCGGCGGTTGAGCTCGTCATCGGGGACCGACTCGTCGGCCGCGGCGTCGACCAGGTCGCGGTCGAGCCGCGACAGCCGCTCCAGCGCATCGGGGGCGAAGGCCGCGAGGTCGTGGGCGAGGCCCGCCAGCGCGTGGCGGTCCCCACGCGACCATGCGTGGTCGCTGCGGTAGTACAGGGCGCCGAACACGTTGATGCGCCACATCTTGGCCGCCCACGCCGTGCGCTCGCCGAGCGGCGACCCGACGAGCCAGGGCGCCTCGAGGAGCCGCGGCAGGTAGGCCAGCTCGTCGGCGACGGGGCGCGGGGTGAACGTGACGCGCGTGGGCGCGTCGTCGTGCACGAGGTACGCGGGGCTACGCCGCGCCAGGCTGATGCGGGCGCCCGACGACCACAGCCGCCCGGAGTAGTCGAGGTCCTCCCCGACGCGGACGCCCGCCATCATGCGCGCCGCTCCGAAGCGCGCGCGGGAGACGAGTCCGAGCGGCGCGCTCCGGTAGTGCAGGCGGTCGGCGACCACGTGGAGCCCACGTGCGCGCAGGGGCCGGGCGGGCGGGGTGGGGATGCGCGCGCCGCCCGCGTGGCGCAGCGGCGCGATGACGACCTCGGCGCCGTCGTGGTCGGCGACCTGCAGCCAGGCGTCGATCGCACCGGGCTCGAGCTCGTCGTCGGATCCCATGATCGAGGTGAAGCGCGCCGTCGCCGCGTCGAGTCCGGCGTTGAACGGGCCGGTCGGGCTCGGGATGCCGTCGTGGTGCTCGATGAGGCGCACGCGCGGGTCGCGCGCGAGCGGCCCGAGCCGATCCGCGACCTCTGCGGCGGCCAGGCCGTGGCACACGACCGTGACGCGGAGCGCCGCGCGCGAGGCGAGCGCGGAGCGGACGGCGCGGTCGATCGCGCGGTCCGGGTCGTGCACCGCGATGACGACGTCGACGTCGAGCGGCCGCTCAGCCATGCGCGCGCATCGCCTCGGCGTAGACGGCCCGGTAGGCGGCCGCGCGCGCCTGCGGGCCGAAGCGCTCGCGCAGCGGTGCGGCGATCTTCTCGGCGCTCCGGTCGCGGGTGAGCTCCAACGAGCGCTCGACCGCGTCCGCGTAGGCCGGACCGGTCCGCTCGCGGACGAGGACGCCGTCGGGCTCGCGCACGAAGTCGCGCTGCCCGCCCTCGGCTCCGACCACCACCGGCCGGCCGCTCAGCAGCGCCTCGGCGATCGAGACCCCGAAGGTCTCGACGGACGTCGGCAGGATGAAGACGTCGGATGCCGCGAGCGCGTCGAGCACGCCCTCGGGCGCGAGCCCGCCCACGAGTTCGACCGCATCGGCGACGCCGAGCCGCTCGGCGAGCGCGGCGACCTCGGGCCCCTGCGGGCCTTCGCCGACCCAGGCGAGGCGCGCGTCGTGGCCACGACGCCGGAGCTCGGCGACCGCTTCCACGGCGACCGTGGGTCCCTTGCGCGGGATGAGACCGCCGACCGCGACGAGCCGGAGCGGTCCGCCCGGGCGCGCTCGCGGCGTCGGGTGCTCGGGGCCGTCGACCGCGTTGGCGACGACGCGGACCGCGCGCCCGAGTCGGACCGCCAGGTGGTCGGCGAGGGCGCGGCTCACGGCCACCACCACGTCGGGCCGGCGCATGAGCCGCAGCGCCGCGCGGAGTCCGAGCCGGGCCGGGAGTCCGACGGTGGAGGTGTCGAGCAGCGCCGACCAGTGCTCGGTGTGCACCCAGGGCACTCGGACGCGCAGCGGCGCGAAGGGCAGGAGGGCCGACGGCGACATGGTGTGGACGAGGTCGTAGCGTCGGATGCCGGCGCGGAGCGCGCGCGACGCACGCAGGACGTCGAGGGGGTTCGAGGGCGACATCGCCAGGCGACGGACGCCAGGCGCGGCATCCGCCGGCCCCACCGCACCGGGCGGGTGCAGGTGCAGCACGTCGACCTCGTGCGTGCGACGCAGCAGCTCGACGTCGCGTCGGACGAAGACCCCGGAGGCCGGTGCGGACGCGGACGGGAACCACGTGGAGACGACCAGGACCTTCACCCGAATACGCTAGCACCGCCCCGCCCACGTAGAATCGAGGCCCGTGAAGGTCATCAGCGTCGTCGGCGCCCGCCCCCAGTTCGTCAAGCTCGCCCCCATCGCGCACGCCGCGGCCGCCGCGGGGGTCGACCACGAGATCGTCCACACCGGCCAGCACTACGACCCGATGCTCTCGGACGTCTTCTTCGACGACCTCGGCATCCCCGCGCCCGACGTCCACCTGGGCGTGGGCTCGGGCTCCCACGGCGTGCAGACCGGCGCCATCCTCGGCGCGCTCGACGCCGTGTTCGAGGAACACGCCCCCGACTGGGTGCTCGTCTACGGCGACACGAACTCCACCCTCGCGGCCGCCCTCAGCGCCGTGAAGCTGCACCTCCCGGTGGCCCACCTCGAGGCCGGCCTCCGCTCGTTCAACCGTCGCATGCCCGAGGAGCACAACCGCGTGCTCACCGACCACGCGGCCGACCTGCTGCTCGCCCCGACCGAGGTCGCGGCGCGCCACCTCGCCGACGAGGGCCTCGCCGAGCGCACGGTCGTCGTCGGCGACGTCATGACCGACGTGCTCATGCAGGTGCGCGACGCCCAGCAGGGCCGGCCGGTCGCGCTCCTCGACGAGCTCGGCCTCGAGCCCGGCGGCTACTCGCTGTCGACCATCCACCGGGCCGAGAACACCGACGACCCGGCGCGGCTGCGCATGATCGTCGAGTCCCTCGCCGCGATGGACCACCCCGTGGTCCTCCTCGCGCACCCCCGCGTCATCGCGCGCGCCCAGCAGCACGGCATCGACCTCGACGCCGGGTCGCTCGTCTCGCACGCCCCGCTCGCCTACCCCGACCTCATCAACGCGACCCTGTCGGCCCGCGGCGTCGTGACCGACTCGGGCGGTCTCCAGAAGGAGGCGTTCCTCCTGCGGGTGCCGTGCACGACGGTCCGGACCGAGACGGAGTGGGTCGAGACGGTCGAGCTCGGATGGAACGTGCTCGCCAACAGCGGCGACGAGATCCGTCGTGCGGTGTCGCGCCAGGCGCCCGCGCCCACGGACGCGACGCCCTACGGCGACGGCAGGGCCGCCGAGCGGGTCATCGAGGAGCTCCTCCGCCGCTCACGCTGAGCCGGGCCGGGCGGCGAGGGCGTCGATCGCTCGCCGCCACACCTCGACCTGGCTCGCGCTCGAGAGCTCGTGCGCCGCGGCATCCGACGCGGCCTTCCAGCGCGCGACGGTCGCCGCATCCATCCGGTCGATCTCGGCGGCGAGCTCGGGCGTGCCGAATCCGCTCGCCACGGCGCCGAGTCCGTACTGCTCGACGATCCGCGCCATCTCCGGGGACGGTCCGATGAGCACGCCCAGCCGGGCCTGCACGTAGTCGAAGAGCTTGTTCGGCAGCGCCCAGCGGTTGTTGAAGCTGGTCGGCGGCAGCGCGTGGATGCCCACGTCGTACCGGTTGAGGGTCGCCGAGAGCTCGGCGTAGGGCACGGGAGGGTGCAGCGTGACGCGCGCGGACTGGCGGCCGCGCAGCTCCTCGATGAGGCTCGGGTCGTTCTCGGTGAGGTACAGGTCGAGCGTCACGCGCGAGGACGCCGCCTCGACCGCGTCGACGAGCGCCATGATGTTCCGGTCGCGCAGGCCCGCGCCGCTGTGCACGAGCCGGATCGGATCGCCGACCGGGCCGGGCGCCGCGTCGACGTACGGGGCGGCGTTCGTGGCGACCCCGGCGTCGATGCCGAACACCCGGCGGTACTCGTCGGCGATGCCCTGTCCGACGGTCGTGACCGAGTCGGCCCGCGTGACGGACCGCCGGACGAGCCACCGCATGAGCGGGCCGAGGAACAGCCGCCACACGAGCACGTCCTCCTTCTGCCTGGGGGCGTACTCGTGCAGGTCGGCGTGCACCCCCTTGGACGGCGCGAGACGGAGGGCGATCGGGACCGTGTCGACGTCGTCGGCGAGGATCACGTCGAAGCGGCGCCCCTCGAGCTGCGACCACGCCGCGGCCACGGCGCGGTTGGTCCAGTACGCGCGCCGGAATCGGCGCAGGACGACCGAGACCTTGTCGTAGCGCCAGGCCGGAGCATCGTCGGGCAGGCGCACGTGGTCGACCACGCCCTCGGGAGCCGTGCCGTAACCGCACGTCGTGACCTCGTAGTCGGGCGTGAACTCGCGGATCTGCTTCAGCACCCGCGCGTCGGCGGTGAGGTTCGAGAACGAGATGATGAGGAGCCGGCGCCCGTTCATGCGACCCGCCCGTCGACGATCCGGTCGACGCACTCCGCCCACACGTGGACCTGCGCCTCGGCGGACATCGCCTCGGCGGCGCCGTCGGCCGAGGACTTGTATTGCGCGACGAGATCGCGGTCGAGTCCGTCGAGCACGCGGGTCAGCGCCTCGGCCGTGAAGTCGTCGGCGACGACGCCGAGATCGTGCGTTCGCACGTAGTGCGCCATCTCGGAGGAGGGACCCACGACCACGCCGAGGCGTGCCTGGACGTAGTCGAAGAGCTTGTTGGGCAGCGCCCACTCGTTGTTGAAGTTCACGGGCGGCAGCACGTGGATGCCCAGGTCGTGCTCGTTGAGCGTGCGCACGAGGTCGGAGTACGGCACGGGATCGTGCAGCACGACGCGCTGGACGCCGTCGGGGCCGGCGCTGCCGAGCGCACGCTGCCGGATCTCCTCGAGGTACCCGGGGTCGTTGGGGGTGAGGTAGAGGTCGAGCGTGACGGGCCGTGCGGCGGCGATCACGCCGTCGACCATCGCGAGGATGTTGCGGTTCTTCAGGCACGCGCCGCTGTGGACGATCCGGATCGGATCGGCCACGGGCGTCGGCCGGAGGTCGGCGTACGGGGCGGCGTTCGTCACGATGCGCGGGAGGAAGCCGAACCGGCGCTCGTACTCGCGTGCCAGGCCGCCGCTCACCGTGGTCCAGGATGCCGCGCGCGACGCGTACCGGCGGGCGACCCATTCATGGAAGGGCCGGATCCGGCGGTTCCACGCCTCGTGCTCCTCGTGGAGCCGCGGCGTGTACTCGTGCAGGTCGGCGTGGACTCGGGCACCGCCGGCGAGCCGCACCGCGACCGGCACCGCCTCGAGGTCGTTCGCGAGCACCGCGTCGAACGAGAGGCCGCCGAGCGCCTCGCGCGCCCAGCGCACCGCGGGGACGGACCAGTACGCGCGCCGGTACCAGCGGAGCGTGATGAGGCGGCCGGCGAGCTCGGATGCGGACCGGTCGTCGGGGATCCGGATGTGCCGGGCCACGCCCTCGGGGGCGGGGCCGTACCCGCAGGTCGTCACCGCGTAGCGCTCGCGGAACAGGCGCACCTGCTTGAGGACGCGCGCGTCGCCGTCGATGGACGAGAACGACAGGATCAGCAGCTCGGGTCGGGTCATCGTTCCCCTCTCGTCCGCCCGGTCGGCGGTCATCGTGGCCATCCCACGTAGCGCAGCAGCCGGCGGAGGTCGGACTCGCGCGCGAGCAGGCGACGCAGGTCGCGCGGGACCAGCCGGTCGATCCGGCCGGCGTGGTTCCGCCGGCGCCCGGCCGACCGCACCGCCTCGAGGTCGGCCGGACGTTCCGAGGCGAGCAGGTCGAGGATCGCCCGGTCGCGGCGCGCCATCGGCGCGAGCGCTCGCGGTGCGAGGCGGAGGCCCCCCCGCGCGAGCGCTCGGTACGCGTCGTGCTCGGCGGGTCCGAGGGTGCCGTCGAGCGCACGTCGCACGACCGAGCCGACCAGGTGGATGCGCAGCGTCTTGACCACGAGCGCCTCGCGGTTGCGGACGGGCAGCTCGGTGACCCACGACGACGCGAACAGCTCGAGGTACGGGCCCGTCTCGTCAGCGACGTCCATGGGTCCCGTCGTCACGCGCTCCTCCGCGTCGGCGCCGATCACGTAGCCGGGATCGCCCGGGTGGAAGTCGATGCGGCCTGCGAGGTTCCACAACCGGGCCGAGAAGATCGCGTCCTCGCCCGTGCGGCGGCCCGCCGTGAACCGCAGGCCGAGCTCGTCGAGCAGTCGCCGCTCGATGAGCGCGAGCGGGGCGGTCCGATAGGCCAGACGGTCGCGGACGGGATCGAGCCGCCGATGGCGGCCTCGGCGGCTCAGCGGGTTCGCCATGGGCGGCCCGTCCTGGTATCGCAGGGGGAAGACGAGCACCTCGGGACGATCGCGCTCGAGGTGGCCGAGGAGCGCCTCGACGGCGCCCGGGTCGAACCAGTCGTCGGAACCCATCACGCCGATGTACGGGGCCTCAGCCAGCGCCAGGCCGTGGTTGAAGGGGCCGGCCGGGCTGCGGAGCCCGTCGTGCAGCTCGACCCAGCGGACCGGGTGGGCGTCGAACCGGGCGACCGTCTCGGCGAACTCGCTCACGGCGATGTTGTGGCAGACCACCGTCACTGCGACGGGCCCGTGCCCGGGATCGGCGCCGACGATGGAACCGATGGCGCGTCCGACCGGGCGCCGCGCGTCATGGACGGCGATGACGATCTCCGCGACCGTGCCGGCGGCGGCCGTCACTCCCCTGACCTCGCGCAGCACACCCGACGATCCTAGCGGACCGCCGGAGGCGGCTCCGGGACGGGCGCGGGGCGGGGCGGGGCCTCAGCCGATGAGCTCCATGGCCTGCCAGCCGTTGCCCGCCTGCCGGACGGTGAGCCAGCCCCCCTTGCCGTTCCCCGGGTAGACGCGGAGCGCCCCGTCGGCCGTCCGCGCGAGCACGTCGGGCAGGAGGTCGCCGTCGAAGTCGCCCGGGCTGCCGACCCACGTCATGCCCTGCCATCCGTTGCCGATCTTCACGGGGCTGCCGTAGCCGCTCGCCCCGCCGGGGTGGAGCCGCAGGTCGCCGGCCGCGGTGATCGTGATGAGGTCCGCCCGGCCGTCGCCGTTGAAGTCGCCAGGGCTGAACAGCCAGCGCAGGTCCTGCCAGCCGCCGCCGAGGCTGCGTCGCGGGTCGAATCCGCCGGCCCCGTCGCCCGGGTACAGCCAGAGCGTGCCGGAGCCGTCGCGCGCGACGAGGTCCCAGTCGCGGTCGCCGTCGGCGTCGCCCGCGCCGGCGATGGTGAATCCGCCCCACCCGTTGCCGGCCTTCACGCGCGGCCCGAACCCGCCGGCCCCGTCGCTCGGGTAGCGCCACAGGTCGCCAGCGGCATCCCGCCCGAGCACGTCGCGCCGCCCGTCGCCGTCGAAGTCGCCGGCGCCGATCAGCGCGTCCAGCCCCGACCACTCGCCGGGTGCATTCCGGCGAGCGAGCCATCCGCCGCTGCCGTTCGAGGGGTAGATCCACGTGCCGACCCCGGCATCCTGGGCCATGAGGTCGCGGGTGCCGTCGCCGGTGAGGTCGCCCACGCCGGTGGTGAGCGCCACGGCGGCGCCGGCCTTCGGGCCCGGACCGGAGATGGTCTTCATGCCGGCCCAGCCGTTGCCGACGACCTTCGGCGTCTTCCAGCCGCCGGTCCCGTCGCCCGGGTAGAGCCGGAGCGCGCCCGCTGCGTCGCGCGCGAGGACGTCGGCCGCCCCGTCGCCGTCGAAGTCGCCGGGCGTGAGGATCGCCGTCAGGGTGTTCCATCCGTTGCCGACGCGCTCGGCGGTGCCCCAGCCCGCCCGGCCGTTGCCGGGATACAGCCAGAGCCCGCCGCTCGCGTCGCGCGCGAGCACGTCGGGACGGCGGTCCCCGTCGAAGTCGATGCCGCCGACGAGCGCCGTGAAGCCGCCCCAGCCGAGGCCGACGGCCGTCGGCGGCGCGAACACGCCGGCGCCGTTGTTCGCGTGCAGGCGCAACGTGCCCGAGGCGTCCCGCGAGAAGACGTCCTGGTCGCCGTCCGAGTCGAAGTCGCCGGCGGAGATGAGCGCCGTCGCGTCGCCGTAGCCCGTGCCGGCGGCGACCCGGTCGAGGAAGCGTCCCGTCCCGTCGGTGGGATAGGTCCAGAGCCGGCCCTCGCCGTCGACCGCGAGGACGTCGCGCCGCCCGTCGCCCGTCACGTCGCCCGCGCCCTCGACGAACCTCATGCCGCCCCAGCCGGTGCCCACCTGGTACCGCGTGCGCCATGCCCCCGCGCCCGTGCCCGGGTAGAGGAACAGCGCGCCCGCGCCGTCCACGGCGTACACGAGCGGGATCCCTCCCGTCGCGACGGCGACCGGCGCCGGCGCCGCCGGCGCGCTGGTCGAGCCGAACCAGTCCGTGAAGATCCGCCAGAAGTTGCGGTTGCCGTAGCTCGAGCACGCGTCGCCGGTGCCGTACAGGTTCGCGAGCGCCGCCGCGTTCGGCCGGTAGGGCGTGTAGACGTAGAGGCCCGCCGTCGCCTGGTTCTGGATGTAGACCTGGGACGAGCCGCACGACGTGTTCGGGTGCCAGAGGATCGTGTTCCAGCGACCGGCCTGGTACGCCCGGATCCCCGGGTTCGCGCGGTACTTCCGGAACTGCCAGGCCGCGTTGTACACCTGGTTGAAGAACCCGTAGTAGTTCGCGTCGCAGTCGGCCGTGTCGGGGCACCCGTAGCCGGTCGCCGACCGGTACTGGCGCGACGACGGCGTGGCATCCGACACGATGCCCTGCTCCTTCTCGAGCAGCACGATCAGCGAGCGCGGGTTGATGCCGCACGCGCGCGCGACCTTGAAGATGATGACGGCCGCCGTCTCGCTCGCCTGCCCGGCGTACGCGGCGCAGCCCTCGCTCCGCGCCGGCTGGCTCGTGGTGGCCTGGGAGTAGTTCTTGAGGCACACGTAGCCGCTCGCGCACGTGGGCACGCGAGCGTTCAGGAAGCTCTGGATCTGCGCGGCGGTCATCGAGGCGCTGTCGTAGAAGACCTGGTCGCTGATGATCATGCCGGGGTTGAAGTTCTTCGGATCCGCGGCCGCCGCCCCCTGGGCCGGCATCGCCGCCTGCGCCGTGAGCGCGCTCGCGACGAGCGCGACCACGGTCGCCGCCGTCGTCATCATCGCGCGTATCGACGCCATGGCACATCCCCCGAACCGTCCCCGCACGCGGGGACACGGGCCTCATGCTAGGCGCGGGGTGCGGACCGCCAGGGGTATTGGCTCCCGGCGCGTCGCATCGCGGCGGGTGAGCCCCCGACGACTCGCGCGCCGGCTGCCGGCGGCGGATCAGGCGTGGTCGGCGCTGGATCCCCGGGCGATCAGCCGCCGGTAGGCGCGGCGGCGGATCGGCTCGGGGACGAAGCGGTACGTGCCCCGCACGAGCACGTTCCGCGCGTACTGGAGGCGCGTGGTGAAGCCGATGCGCCGGAGCGCGCGCTGGAGCTGCATCTCGCTGCTCCACTGGGCGCGACCGCCGCGCCGCGCGTACGCGCCGTCGCCCACCCGGTACATCAGGAGCGGCTCGGCGAGGTTGCCGACGCGCGCGCCGGCGTGGATCATCCTCGCGAACAGCCAGTAGTCCTCCATGAGGCCGAGCGGCTGGTAGCCGCCGGCCCGCTCGACCGCGCTCCGCCGGTAGACGACGGTGGGATGGCTGAACGGATCGTGGAAGCGGGCGAACCGCTCGATCTCGGCCTGCTCGGTGCGCGGCACGCGTCGTCCCACGATCGAGCCGTCGTCGTCGAGGAACTCGAGCATCCCCGTTCCCACCAGGTCGAGTCCGCC
Source organism: Agromyces sp. CCNWLW213 (assembly GCF_037199545.1). Classification (NCBI taxonomy): domain Bacteria; kingdom Bacillati; phylum Actinomycetota; class Actinomycetes; order Micrococcales; family Microbacteriaceae; genus Agromyces; species Agromyces sp. CCNWLW213. Next base: position 214,337 of record NZ_JBBBDX010000002.1, read on the forward strand.
CTCGATGAGGGGCAGCTGGGCGGCGAAGCGCTCGGGAAGCGAGATGTCGTCGGCGTCCATGCGCGCGACGATGTCGTGCTCGCAGCGCGCGAGCCCCTCGGCGAGCGCGTGCGCGAGCCCGGCGTTGTCGGGGATCCGGTGGTGCAGCACGGGCACGGGCGACTGGGCGATCGCCGTCTCGATGGCGCCCTCGAGCCCGGGCGAGACCGGGCCGTCCTGGACGAGGACGACCTGCGCGGGACGCCGCGTCTGGGCCTCGACGCTCGAGGCGAACGCCTTGGCGAAGTGCACGGGATGGTCGCCGCGGTACACGGCCATCAGGAGGGAGAACGGCTCGCTCACGGCGCCTCCACCGCCGCGACCGCGTCGGAGGCCCGGCCCAGCCCGGCGAGCGCGTCGGCGTTCGGCCGGGGCCGGAAGCGGGTGCCGTCGCGCCAGCCCCGCCGCCAGCCGTCGGCGAGCACGGTCCGGTCGGCGGAGCGCACGAAGGTGCGCAGCCACCGGAGGGCGCTCGAGCCGCCGTACAGGAGCTTCTCCCACGGCGCGAGGCCCCGGGACCGGCGGAACATCCAGAGCTTGTTGCGCACCTCGTAGTAGAACCGGGCCCCGGGGTCGGCATCCGTCGACCCGAGCACTCGCGTCTTGTGCACGACGACGGATGCCGGCACGTGCACGCCGCGCCGGCCGCGCAGCGCCCGCGTCGAGTACTCGAAGTCGTCGTTCCAGATGAAGTAGTCGGCGATCGGCAGGCCCACCTCGCGGACGACATCGGCGCGGATGAGCATCGAGACGAACGAGGTGCTGCGGATGGGCACGACCGATCGGACTCCGGCGGCGCGGCGCTCGCCCCGGCCCGCGAACGGCTTGGCCCGCGGGGTGTTCATGGGGTGCTCGCTGCCGTCGAACCAGACGACCCGCGACCCGGCCACGACCGCGTCGGTGCCGCCGACCGCCGTCAGGAGCTCGCGCAGCGCCGCGGGCTCGGGCACGGTGTCGTCGTCCATCAGCCAGAGCCAGTCGGGCCGGTGGTCGGCCATCGCGACCGCCATGCCGGCCGCGAAGCCCCCGGCCCCGCCGGTGTTGCGGGCGAGGTCGACCACGTCGACGAGGTCGCCCGCGGCGCGCGCGACGTCTCCGGACCCGTCGGTCGACGCGTTGTCGACCACCACGATCCGGGCGACGGGCGTCTCCTGTGCCGCGAGCGCGGCGAGCACCTCGGCGAGCAGGTCGCGGCGGTTGTAGGCGACGACCACCGCGACGACGCGCGCGGATGCGGTGCTGGGGCTCATCGGCTCTCGGATCTCGGTGGGACGGGACCCATCCATCTTGCCCTGTCCGGACCGGGTCGCCGTGCACGCGCACCCCCCGGATCGGGGACACGGGCCGCGTGCGACCGTTACAGTTGACGGGCCGCCGCACGAGCATCCGAGGGAGGGGCATGCCCACCACGCTCCGCGTGATCGTCGACCAGGTCGTCGCGCCCGTGCCCGGGCCCGTCGGCCGATACGCCGAGGCGCTCACCGGTGCCCTGATCGCCACCGCGCCACGAGGGTGCCAGGTGGAGGGCGTCGTCTCCAGCTCGCTCCCGAGCGACTACGACCGCCTCCTCGAGACCTTCCCCGGCCTGTCGGGGCTCTACAAGTCGAGCCTCGCGCGTCGCGAGCTCGCGGCGGCGTGGCAGTTCGGCCTGACGACCTCTCCCGGCGGCGGCATGATCCACGCCCCCAGCCTCTTCGCGCCGCTGCGCCGGCACGATCGCACGGTTCCGGGCGAGCAGGTCGTCGTCACCGTGCACGACGTGCTGGCGTGGACCCACCCCGAGTCGCTGACCTCGTCCTCGGTCGCGTGGCAGAAGGCCATGCTGAAGCGCGCCCGCCGCCATGCCGACGCCGTCGTCGTGCCGACGCACGCGCTCGCCGAGCGGCTGGCGCAGTTCGTCGACCTCGGCGACCGCATCCGGGTGATCGGCACCGCCGCCCGTCCGGGCCTCGCCGTACCGGCCGACGCCGACGACGTGGCGGGACGCCTGGGCCTGCCCGCGGAGTACCTCGCGGTCGAGGGCACCCTCGAGCCGCGCAAGGGCCTGGTCGACGTCCTGCACGCGCTCGCCCGCCCCGGCGTGCCGGAGATCCCGCTCGTGGTGCTGGGGCCGCAGACCTGGGGCGAGCAGCACCTGGCCACGGTGGCCGAGGAGGCGGGCGTGGCCCCGTCGCGCGTCCTCGCGGTGGAGCCGACCGACGCGGCCGCCCACGCGGTGGTGCTGTCCCGGGCGACGGCCGTGGTCGCGCCGAGCCACGACGAGGGCGACGGGACGGCCCTCATCGAGGCGTTCGGCCTGGGCGTGCCCGTCATCCACTCCGACACGCCCGCGTACGCCGAGGTCGCGGCCGACGCGGGCATCGCCGTGCCGGTCGGGGTGGGCGGCGGCTACGTCGACCGGCTCGCCGCGGCGATCACCGTCGTCGTCGAGCAGCGCGACGTCGCCGAGCGGCTCTCCATCGCGGGCGCCGACCGGGCCCAGGCCTTCGACTGGCGCGACTCGGCCGAGCGCGTCTGGCAGCTGCACGCCGACCTCTAGGCCCGGCCGGGCCGCCCCGATGCGCCGCGGCGCCCGCCGGCCCCGACCGTCGCGTCGGCTCAGCCGGTCTCGGTGGCCGGCGGCGTCGGCGACGCGGTGGCGGTCGCGATCGCGTCCTGGATGAGGCCGTGGACGAGGTCCCAGTCCGGGTACGCCGGCTCGATCCCCGCCTCGGGCGTCAGCTCGACCGACTGGATCGGCAGCGCCCGGGTCTCGCCGGCGAGGTCGACGAAGTACCCGAGCATCGACTGCGGGATGTCGGTCCGCACCGTCTCGGCGCCGGCGGCCGCGACCGCCTGGAACTTCGTCAGGACGTTCGCCGGCGTGAACTGGCGCAGGATCGCCTCCTGCAGCACCCGCTGGCGCTGCATCCGGTCGTAGTCGGTCGCGCTGTAGCGCGAGCGGGCGTACCAGAGGGCGGTGTAGCCGTTCATGCGCTGGGGTCCCGCTTCGACCCATCCGTCGACGTTCTGCAGGTACTCGTCGCCGCCGATGGGCAGTCGCTCCTCGACCGTGATCTCGACGCCGCCGAGCGCGTCGATGAGCGCCTCGAAGCCCTGCATGTCGATGAGCACGAAGTACTGGATGGTGAGCCCCGTGACGCCCGACGCGGCATCCCGCATCGCCTCGATGCCCGGCGTGCTGTTCCGCGCGGCGGCGTCGGGGTAGAGCTCGGGCGTGACGGTCTCGGCCTCGGTGTAGATCGAGTTGAGCAGGCACACGTCGACGAGGCAGCCCTGCTCGGTGCCGTACCCGTTCGGATACGCGCCCGCCATCGGCGAGTCGGACGGGAATCGGATGTCCTCGAGGTTGCGCGGCAGGCCGATGAGGACGGCCTGGCCGGTCTCCGCGTCGATCGACGCGACGGTCATGCTGTCCGGGCGCGTGCCCTCGCGGTCGGGCCCGGTGTCGGCGCCGAGCAGGAGGATGTTGTACCGGCCGTCGACGGGCGGCTCGCTCGGCCCGGCCGTGAAGACGGTCGAGAAGAACCCGCTCGCGGTCGTGGCGAGGTAGGCGCCGTACGCGGCGCCCCCGGAGGCCACGACGAGGGCGAGCACGGTGAAGGCCGCGAGCGCGCCGCGCGCCGAGGGCTGCGTCTTCACGAGCCGCACGAGCCGGAGCGTGTCGAGCGTGAGCACGAGCCAGAGGACGGCGTAGAAGACGAGGCCGAGCGCGATGACCCACAGCGCGACGCTGTTCGAGGCGACGGTGTAGATCACCGCGGGCGCCGCGAACCAGGTGATCGCGGCCACGGCGACCACGAACCACAGCACGAGCGTCGCCCCGAGCCCGAAGCGGCCGAGGCGGCGGTCGCCCGCGAGCACCTGCGCCGACCCGGGGATGAGGATGTTCAACACGACGAGCCACCAGCCGCGCCGCGTCATGAGCGGGCGCGACGCGGCGTCGGGGTGGCGGATGGGGCTGTCGGCGATGGTCATCGGCTGGACTTCAGGCGCTCGTTCTTCTCCTCGACGAGGGCCGCGAGCGATGCGGCGTAGTCGGCGAGCGCGTCCCGGAGGCCGTCGTCCGCGGTGGCGAGGATCTTGACGGCGATCAGGCCGGCGTTCTTGGCGCCGCCGATCGACACGGTCGCGACCGGCACCCCGGCCGGCATCTGCACGATCGACAGCAGCGAGTCGAGGCCGTCGAGCCGTGACAACGGCACGGGCACGCCCACGACCGGCAGGGTCGTGACCGACGCGAGCATGCCGGGCAGGTGGGCGGCGCCGCCCGCGCCCGCGATGATGACGCGGATGCCGCGCCCCGCGGCCTCCTTGCCGTAGGCGATCATCTTCTCGGGCGTGCGGTGCGCCGAGACCACCTCGACCTCGTGGGCCACGCCGAACTCGTCGAGGAGCTCGGACGCCTCGCGCATGACGTTCCAGTCGGAGTCGGAGCCCATGACGACGCCGACGAGGGGTGCGGGGGAATTGCCTGCGATCACCCGTCGATAGTAGGGCCGCCGGCTGGGTGAACCCGTGAGCCCGCGCGCGGGTCTAGTCCTGCAGGGCGGCCGCGGCCGCCCTCGCCTCGTAGACCGCCTCGTCGAGGTCGGGCCCGATCGCGGTCACGTGGCCCACCTTGCGGCCGGGACGGGGCTCCTTGCCGTAGTTGTGCACCTTGACGGTGGGGTGGCCGGCGAGCGCCTCGGCGTAGCGGTCGGTCAGGGTGCCCTCGGCGGGGCCGCCGAGCAGGTTCACCATGACGGCCCACTCGTCGTGGCATCCGGTGCCGCCGAGCGGAAGGTCGAGCACCGCGCGGAGGTGCTGCTCGAACTGGCTCGTCGTCGCGCCGTCCATGGTCCAGTGGCCCGAGTTGTGCGGACGCATCGCGAGCTCGTTGACGAGCACCCGGTCGTCGACGGTCTCGAACATCTCGACGGCGAGCACGCCCGTGACGCCGACGCCCTCGGCGACCGCGATGGCGACGTCGGCGGCGACGTCGGCGAGCCGCCCGGCCGAGCGCGGCGCGGGCGCGATGACCTCGCTGCACACGCCGCCGACCTGGACGGTCTCGACGAGCGGCCAGGCGACGACCTCGCCGGACGGACGCCGTGCGACGAGCTGCGCGAGCTCGCGGCGGAAGTCGACCAGCTCCTCGACGAGCAGCGCGCCCTCCCGGCCGTCCTCGCCGGCGGCGGCGAACCACTCGGCCACCTCGGCGGCGCCTCGCACGACGCGCACGCCCTTGCCGTCGTAGCCGCCCCGCGGCGTCTTCACGACGGCCGCGCCGCCGTGCTCGGCGATGAAGGCGTCGAGCTCGTCCGGCGCGGCCACGCGCGCCCAGTCGGGCACGGGCAGGCCCAGCTCCGCCAGGCGTGCCCGCATCAGCAGCTTGTCCTGGGCGAACCGGAGCGCGTCGGGGCCGGGGTGCACGGGGACCCCGGCGTCGACGAGCGCGCGGAGCACGTGCTGCGGCACGTGCTCGTGGTCGAACGTGACGACGTCGACCTCGCGCGCGAACGCGAGGACGGTGTCGGGATCGGTGTAGTCGCCCACGCGGTCGGCTGCGAGCGAGGCGGCCATGCCCTCGCCCTCGGCGAGGACCCGGAGCTCGACGCCGAGCTCGATCGCCGCGGGGATCATCATGCGGGCGAGCTGCCCCGCGCCGACCACTCCGACTCGCACCGGTGCACCATCCGTTCCCCGGGGCCGGGTGCCCCGCGACACCCCATCCTACGGCGCGGCCGCCGTAGGATCGGGGGGTGCCAGAGACCTTCCGCGCCCTCGCGTCGCGGGCCTGGAACGGGTTCCTCGCCTATGTCGTGAAATTCGGCGTGGTGGGCCTCATCGGGCTCGTGATCGACGTGACGCTGTTCAACGCCCTGCGGCTCGGCGTCCTGGGCGAGGGCACGTGGGCGCAGTCCGCGATCGGCGCGAAGACGATCTCGACGACCGTCGCGATCATCTTCAACTGGCTCGGCAACCGGTACTGGACCTTCCGTCGCCACCGCAGGCGGCACGCCCTGCGCGAGTTCGCCGAGTACGCGGTGGTGTCGGTCGGCGGCATGGCGATCGCCCTGCTCTGCCTGTGGATCAGCCACCACCTGCTCGGCTTCACGAGCCTCCTCGCCGACAACGTCGCGACGAACGTGGTCGGACTCGCGCTCGGCACCGCGTTCCGGTTCCTGCTCTACCGGTACTGGGTGTTCGGGCACCACCGGGTGGACGGGCTCTCGAACCTCGCGCGCGTCGAGGAGGCGCAGCGCGCGCTGTTCGAGGAGCCGCCGCTCGCACCCGCGCCCGACGTCGCCGTCCGGGCGACGGAGCCCCCGCCGTCGGCGCCGCCCGACGCGCCGCCGGCTACTCGGCGAGCGCCTGGAACCAGGGCGGATACACCGCGACCCGGGTCTTCGACCCCACCGCCTGCAGTGCGGCCCTGACGCGATCGCGCACGCGGTCGTTCGCGACCGCGACGAGCGCGATGCGCTCGAGGGGGACGCCGCCGTGCACGAGGACCTCGGCGGCTCGGAGCCCCGCTCCCTCGTCGGCGAGCGTGAGCCGCACGAGCGAACGCTCGGCCTCGGCCCAGGTGGCTGCGAACGCACCGCCCGCGACCGCGGCATCCGTCTCGGTCACGACCACGTGACCCGCCTCGCCGAGGCGGGCGCCCGCCGCGGCCGCCACCGACGTGACGAGGATGACGTGGTCGGCGATCGGGTGGCCGACGGCCTCGGCGTTCAGTCGCGGGTCGGGCGTGCCGGTGCGGATCGACTCCCAGACGTGCGCGTCGGTGCTCACGAGGAACGGCACGTACTCCGCGACCCGCGCGCCGGTCGCGCCGACGGTCGCCGAACGACGGAAGGCCCGGGCCGCGGGCGCGGCGAGGTCGACGGCGGGCTGGGCGGGCGGATCGCCCGCGTCGGCGAGGATCGCGCCCGCGCCGAGGATCCGGCCGAGGTTCTCGATGTGCGTCACGTGGTAGAGCCGCATCGCCCCGGCGTCGACGGGCGCCTCGCCCGCACCTCCTGCGCCGCGCGCGACGCGCGTGCCGGGTTGGCGGGCGGTGCGCGCGGAAGCCGCGGGACGCCCGGCCGACTTCGCCTTCGCGGCGCGCGCCTCCGCCGCCGCGGCGGCCTCGTGCGAGGTGCCCGGCGTGCGGACCTGGCGGCTCCGCGCCGCGGCCACCGCCGGGTCCGGCTCAGCCGGTGGCGAGCAGATCGCGCAGAGGCCCTCGTCGAATCCGTGGATGCATTCCTCGCCCAAGTGGTGCCTTTCGTCGCTCGGCCCGCGGGGACGGCGAGCCGCCCGACTACAGTACGCGCTCCGGCCGTGTGCCCGGCACGGAACGCCCGGCGTCAGCGCCGCGCCCAGGGCGCCGTGTCGCCATCCGGCCCCGTCCCGGGCCCGACGGCGGGGGTGCCCAGCGCGTGCGCGGAGGCCATCAGCTCGTGCAGCGCCGCCTGCACCGCGAGCGGCGAGGGCACGTCGCGGAGCACGACGGGAACGTCGTGGCCGGTCTCGAGCCGGACGTCGCCGGAACCCACCGCCCGCTGCAGCCACCCCCGGCTCACCTGCACGTCATAGCCGCGCCGATGCCACAGCTCGCGACGGACGCGCACGAACAGCCCGCGCCGCACGATGACCCGCCGGGTCGTGACCGTCGTGCGGGCGGCGAGCCACGACAGGTACGGGATGACGCAGCCGAGCAGCACGACGAGCGCGGCCACGACGACCGCGGCCAGCCGCGGCCAGCCCTCGTCGAGCGCGGGAACCACGTAGCCGGTCGCGCCGGCGACGGCGATGAGGAGCAGCGCGGGCAGCACGAGCACGCGCGCGTGGCGCCGGAGCCGGGCGACGACGCGCTCGCCCGGCGGCAGGCCGGCCGCGCCCCTCGCCTCCCCCGTGGCCTCCATCAGTACCTCAAGTGCGTGACGTCCCCGGCCGCGACCGCCCGGATCTCGCCGTCCTCGTGGTCGCGCACCATCAGCCGGCCGTCGGGCGCGACGGCCTCGGCCACGCCGAGGAGCTCGCCGCCTCCGGGCAGCTCGACGCGGACCTCCCTGCCGAGGGTGCCGCAGACGGCCACGAGGCGTTCGGCCGCGCCGCTCGCGACCGCGTCGCCGCCCGCGGCGACGAACCCGTCGACGAGCGCGATCAGCCGCGACAGGTAGTCGGCGAGCACGGCGTCCGCGTCCGGCGTGCGCCCCGTGACGAGCAGCAGCGACGTCGACGTCAGCGTCGGCAGGTCGTGCTCGTCGAGCGCGACGTTGAGTCCGGCGCCGACGACGACCGTGCCCTCCGCGACGAGCTCCGAGAGGATGCCGCACACCTTGTATCCCGACACGAGCACGTCGTTCGGCCACTTCAGCTCGACCTCGACCCCGCCGGTGCCGTCGTCCTCTCCGCCGCGATCGACGGATGCCGCGGCCACCGCCGCGCGCACCGTCTCGGTCATCGCGACGCCGGCGAGCAGCGGGATCCAGCCGTACGAGTCGGCCGGGAGGACGCTCCCGGGTCGGAGCAGGACGGAGATCGCGAGCGTCTTGCCCGTCGGCGCGAGCCAGGTGCGCCCGAGGCGGCCCCGCCCGCTGGTCTGGTCGTCGGTGACGATCGCACTGCCGTGCGGCCAGCGCGCGGCGTCCGGTCCCGTGGCCGCCTCGCGGGCCACGTCGTTCGTGGACCCGGCCGTGTCGAGCCACTCGAACCGCGGAACCGCCGCCCGCGAACGCACCCACTCCATGCGCGCCTCCCGATCCGTCGCAATCAGGCTAGTGTCCGGGGCGCGGGGTGGCGATCACCACCACGCTCCCCGCCGTTTTTGTGGGAATCCATCAACGATCCCGCCAGGAGGCAGGCCGGTAGAGTGAAGCCTCGTGACCGAATCGACGAACGACGGCCCCGACCTCTCCACCACCGCGGGCAAGCTCGCCGACCTCAAGCAGCGCTACCACGAGGCCGTGACGGCGTCGGGCGAAGCGGCGATCGAGAAGCAGCACGCCAAGGGCAAGATGACGGCGCGCGAGCGCATCGCCGAGCTGCTCGACCCCGGCTCCTTCGTCGAGTTCGACGAGTTCGTCCGCCACCGCACGCACGCGTTCGGCATGGAGCGGAAGCGGCCCTACGGCGACGCGGTGGTCACGGGCGTGGGCACCATCCACGGCCGCCAGGTCGCGGTCTACTCGCAGGACTTCACGATCTTCGGCGGCTCGCTGGGCGAGGTGGCCGGCGAGAAGATCATCAAGGTCATGGAGCACGCGCTGAAGACGGGCGTGCCGATCATCGGCATCCTCGACTCGGGCGGCGCGCGGATCCAGGAGGGCGTGGTCGCGCTCGGCAAGTACGGCGAGATCTTCCGCCGCAACACGGCCGCCTCGGGCGTCATCCCGCAGATCTCGATCGTGTGCGGCCCGGCGGCGGGCGGCGCGGTGTACTCCCCCGCGCTCACCGACTTCGTGATCATGGTCGACAAGACCAGCCAGATGTTCGTCACGGGCCCGGACGTCATCAAGACGGTCACCGGCGAGGACGTCGGCATGGAGGAGCTCGGCGGCGCGCTGACCCACAACACCGTCTCGGGCGTCGCGCACTACCTGGCCAGCGACGAGTCCGACGCGCTCGACTACGCGCGCACCCTCGTCTCGTTCCTGCCCGACAACAACATGTCGGAGGCGCCGGTCTACGAGAGCGAGACGGAACTCGAGATCACCGACGACGACCGCCGCCTGAACACGATCATCCCCGACTCCCCGAACCAGCCCTACGACATGCACGCGGTCATCGAGGGCATCGTCGACCACGGCGACTTCCTCGAGGTGCAGCCGCTCTTCGCGCCGAACATCGTGATCGGCTTCGCGCGCGTCGAGGGGCGCTCCGTCGGCATCATCGCGAACCAGCCGAGCCAGATGGCGGGCACGCTGAACATCGCCGCGGGCGAGAAGGCCTCGCGGTTCGTGCGGTTCTGCGACGCCTTCTCCATCCCGATCCTCACGCTCGTCGACGTCCCCGGGTACCTCCCCGGGACCGACCAGGAGTGGACCGGCGTCATCCGTCGCGGCGCGAAGCTGCTCTACGCGTACGCCGAGGCCACGGTCCCGCTCGTCACGGTCATCACGCGCAAGGCCTACGGCGGCGCGTACATCGTCATGGGCTCCAAGCAGCTGGGCGCCGACATCAACCTCGCCTGGCCCACGGCCGAGATCGCCGTCATGGGCGGCCAGGGCGCCGTCAACATCCTGTACCGCGGCGAGATCAAGCGCGCCGAGGAGGCGGGCGAGGACGTCGCGGCCGTGCGCACGCGCCTCGCGAACGAGTACACCTACAACGTGGCCTCGCCGTTCCTCGCCGCCGAGCGCGGCGAGCTCGACGGCGTCATCGAGCCGGCCGCCACGCGCGTCTCGGTGACCAAGGCGCTCCGGGCGCTCCGCACGAAGCGCGCGAGCCTGCCGCCGAAGAAGCACGGCAACATCCCCCTGTGAGGACCGACATGACCACCGCATCCGGCGAGCGCGACGGCGCCGAGGCCATCGACCTCCGGTTCATCACGCGCGACGTCTCCGCCGAGGCGGCCGCCGCGGTGACCGCGGTGATCCTCGCCGCCGTCGGCGAGGAGGCGTCGGCGCCTCCGCCGACCGCGCGCAGCGAATGGTCCCACCCGAGGCACGCGCTGCGGCCGCAGGTCGAGGTCGGGCCCGGTCGCTGGAGCTCCGCCCTTCGCTGAGCGGGTGTCCCCCGGCGGCGGGCTTCCCGACCGCCGGATGCGGCACTCCCGTGGTGCGCCCGAGCGGGAGGGGGACCGCCCGTGTCCCCCGAAATGCTGACTACCGCTGCGCCCACGGATCCGTAGCATGGGGTGTACGAACTCCACGGAGTCGTACCGCCGACGGCTGGGTACCGCCGGCGCTTTCTGGGGGCGAGTCAGGGCGGCATTCGGGTTGCCGCCGTGACTCGGGCTTGCTGGGGGGTCGGTAGGGGCCGACCCCCCGCTTCCCTGTCCGGCGCGTGCCGCCGCGATCGACGGCGGCGCCGGACGCCGCGCCACGTCATTCAGCGCGCGGGATCTCCAGCCAGAGCTCGACCTCGGCGTCGTCCGACTCGAGCACCTCGCCGTCGCCGCCACCGCGGAGGCCGACGACGGTCACCGCGACGGCCGATCCGGCCGCGGCCGTGCGCGCGATGAGGCGGTCGGCGCGCGAGGCCGAGATGGCGTCGGCCAGGCGTGAGAGCACGCGATCCCGGGCGTCCTCGTCGAGGTCGTCGATGCCGCCCTCGTCGAGGAGGGTGACCGTCGCGCCCCGGCCCCGCGCCTCCTTGACCGACCGCCGCACGGCGTCGGTGAGCAGCATCCGCCCGCGGATCTCGTCGCGGATGGCCGCCTCGAGCGTGCGGCACTCGAGCCGCTCCGCCTCGGTGAGCTCGTGGTCGCCGTCCGCGATCCGGCGGAGCATGGGCGCCGCGATGCGCTGGGTCTGCGCGAGGCGCATGCGGCCCTCGAACAGGTGCGCGTCCTGCGCGGCCTGCCAGGCGGCCGCCTCGCGCTCGGCCTGGACGTACCGCCGGGTGGACCGCGCGGCCCCGGCGAGCGCCGACGAGAGCATGTGGGCGATCGCGACCCACACGACGGAGCCGACGACGCCGAGCGTGCCGAGCGCGAGCGGTCCCGCCCACAGGACGGTCTGGACGGCGAGCGCACCGACCCCGAGCCACGCGGCGACGAGCTGCCGCCGGGCGGCGGTGATCGTCATGAGCGTGCCCACCGCGGCCACGTACCAGGTCGCGTAGCCGTTGTCGTCGCCGGCGTCGAGCTGGCTGGTCACCAGCAGCGGCAGCACGATGCTCACCGCGAGGTTGAGGGCGGCGAGCCAGTCGGGCATGCGCGCGCGGCGCGCCGGCCACAGGCTGAGCACGGTGGCGACCACGTACAGCCCCAGCGCGGCGACCGCGGGCCACGGCGAGGCGGGCTTGTCGAGCGAGTAGACGCCGAGCACGACGTGGTATCCGCTGAAGAGCGCGCCGAGCACGAGCAGCAGCCAGCGCGGGACGGAGATCACGAGCCGCTCCCCGCGACGCCGGCGGGCCAGGCGAGCGTGATCACGGTGCCCCGTCCGGGCGCGGACTCGACCGCGGCGGACCCGCCCGCGTTCGCCATGCGCTCCTCGATCGACACGCGCAGCCCGATCCGGCTCATCGGGACGTCGGCCGGGTCGAAGCCGCGCCCGTCGTCGACCACGCGGATGACGCAGCCGGTCGAGCCGACGCCCCGGACCTCGACCGTCCGCCGGCTCGTGCGGCCGGGCTCGTCGGCGTGCTGGACGCTGTTCACCATCGCCTGGACCGCGGCCGACGTGAGCGCGTCGACCGCGTCGACGGGCAGCTCGACGCCGCCGAGGTCGGCGGGGCGCACGTCGATGGGCGCCGAGAACCCCGACACCGCGGTGCGCAGGCGACGTACGAGGACCTCGAGGTCCACCCGGTCTTCGCTGCCGGGCACCTCCGCCGCGGCCTCGTCCAGGCGGCGCACCGCGTCGCCCGCCATCCGGGCCGCCAGCGCGCGCTCGGCCGGGGTCCTCGCGGCGGCGGCCGAGAGCAGCGTGGTGAGGACGCTGTCGTGCACGAGCGCGTCGACCTTGACCCGCTCGATCTCGTTCGCGTGCTGCCGGGCGACCACGTCGTATCGCTGCAGGGCCGCGTCCTGGGCGGAGTCGACCGCCTCGGCGGCCTGCCGCAGCATGGTGATGATCACGAGCGCGACGATCCCGAGGATCATGGCGTACATCGCGTCGAGCGCGGCGAGGAACGGCTCCGCCCGGCCGCCGGCCGGGGTCGCGCGGATGACCCCGTACACGACCGGGATCACGACCGTGTAGGCCGCCGCGGGCAGCGGAGGGACGGCGATCACGGCGGCGGTGGTCGCGACCGTGACCAGGTAGTAGAGCCAGGGCGTCTGGTCCGCCATGCGCGCCGGTTCGTCGACGAGGTACGGCCACGCGAGCAGCGCCGCGGCGAACAGCGCGGCGAAGGCGGCCGCGGCGGCGCGCACCGCCACGCGCGCGAACGTGGCCACGGCCAGGGCCGCCAGCGCGCCGTACAGCACGGCCATCATCGCGGTGCCGGCGCCGTCGACCAGCGCGGACGACTGCGTCACCGCCAAGGGCACCGTCTGGCCGCCGAACACGAGTCCGAAGACGCCGAGCGCCCGTCCGGAGACGGTCTCGACCTGCGCCCGGCTGATCGCCGCGCGACGCGGGACGAGCCGGGCCGCGCGCCAGTCAGCGCCGGCCATCCCCGCCTTCCGGATCGAGTCCGGGGAGGATGCCGTCCTCGACCGCACGACGCAGCAGGTCGACCTTCGTCGGCGCCGGCCGGCCGACCTCGACGTACTTCGCACGGATCCGGTCGAGGTACTCGCGCGCGGTCGAATGCGCGATCCCGAGCCGTTCGGCGACGAGCTTCAGCGGGAGCCCGGACGCGTACAGGTGCAGGACGTCGCGCTCGCGACGGCCGAGCTGCGCCTTCGCGAAGTCCTGGTCGGCCTCGATCGCGCTCGCCCATTCGACGTTGTTCAGCGCCTCGCCGCGAGCGACCGTCGCGATCGCCGCGATCACGGCCGAGGTCGGCGACGACTTCGGGATGACGCCGGCGGCGCCGGCCGCGAGCGCCTCGCGCACCGCGGCGACCCGGTCGGCGATGCTGTGCACGAGCACCATGCTGCCGGAGGCGAGCACCGCGCGGACGTTGTCGGTCACGCTCGAGCCGTCGCCCAGCGAGAGGTCGAGCAGCACGACCCGCGGCGGCTCGGACTCGGGGTCGCGGAACCCGGCGAGCAGCGTGGCCACGTCGGCGGCCTCGGCGACCACGTCGTAACCCGCGTCGCGGCACGCGGCGCGCAGGCCCAGGCGGACGGCCTCGCGGTCGTCGACGATCGCGACCGTCGTGCGCGACGGCACGGTTGCGGCATCCGCGCTCACTGCGCCCCCCTCACTCGGCTCCACGGTCGAATCACACCCTAGCGGCGCCCAGTCGCGCGACGGCCTCGACGTGGTGGGTGTTCGGGAACAGGTCGTAGGCCCGGACCGCCTCCAGCTCGAAGCCGCGCTCCCGGAAGAGCCCGACGTCGCGGGCGAGCGCGACCGGGTCGCACGCGACGTAGACCACCTGGGCCGGGGCGAGTGCCGCGATGCGCTCGACGACGTCGCGTCCGGCTCCGGAGCGCGGCGGGTCGAGCACGACCGTCGCGCCGCGGAGGGCGGGCCGCGCGCCGTCCGACACCCCCGCGAGCTCGTCGAGGTACCGGTCGACGCGCGCGGTCACCGCACGCGCCCCGACCCACTCGGCGAGGTTCTCCCCGGCATGGAGCGTCGCGCGGGCGTCGGCCTCGACGGTCGTGATCCGGACCGACGGGCCGAATCGGTCGCCGATCGCCGCCGCGAGCAGACCGACGCCGCCGTACAGGTCGTGGTGCTCGGCCGCGGCATCGAAGCGGTCGGGGTCGACGAGCTCCTGCACGGCTCGGGTGAGCGTCGCGGCCGCGCCGCGGTGCACCTGCCAGAACCCGTCGCGGTCGACGGCGAAGCGCCGCGCGCCGACGAGCTCCGCGACGACGGGGCGCGCCGCGTCGGACCGCTGGGCGCGCCCGCCGCGGCCGCCGCGGCCGGGGTGCGGCTCCGCGTCCCGGACGACGACCTCGGGTGCACCGTCCGACGGCGCCACGAGGTCGATCCACGCGGCCCCGGGGAACGAGCGGTCGAGCGGCGCGAGTCCGGCGAGCTCGGGCACGGCGAGCGGCAGCGACGCCACCGGCACGACCGTGTGGCTCCGCGCCGCGTACGGGCCCACGGCGCCGTCCGGCGCGACGTGCAGTCGCACGCGGGTGCGCCAGCCCGTGCCCGCCTCCGCGTCGACGCCGGGCGCGAGCGCGGCATCCACCGCGTCGACCTCGACGTCGACCTCGACGCCGCCGAACCGGGCCAGCGCGTCGCGCAGGACCTCGCCCTTGAGCGCGCGCTGCCGCGCCATCCGGATGTGGCCGAACTCGGCCCCGCCGGCCCTCGCCTCGGGCGAACGGTCGAGGGCGGCCTCGGGCCAGACGTGCTCGCGGCGATCGGACGACGCGCGGAGGACCTCGACGGTCTCGGCGCGCCAGAAGCGCTCACGGGCGGCGTCGACCACGCGCGCGCGGACGAGCTCGCCGGGTACGGCGTCGGCGACGAAGACCACCCGGCCCTCGTGGTGGGCGACCGCGACGCCGCCGTGCGCGATGCGCTCGACCTCGAGCTCGAGCACGGGACCGGGCTCGCTCGGACGCGGGCGGGGCGGGTTCCCCGCCGCGCGGGTCGGGCGTCGACGACGTGGGGCTGCCATCATCCGAGCATCCCACACCGCACGCGCCGAGCCAGAGGCGCGGTCCCCGGGGCAGGATGGACGCCATGCGCCTGTACCTCGCCTCGACCTCGCCCGCCAGGCTCCAGCTGCTGCGGCAGGCCGGCATCGAACCCGTCCTCCTCGCTCCCGGCGTCGACGAGGAGGCGGCCGTCGCGGCACACGAGGCGAAGCACGGCCCGCTCGCGCCCGAGGACCTGGTGCAGCTCCTGGCACGCCTGAAGGCCGAGGCCATCGTGGGTCGCACGGTCGACGGAAACGCGATCGACGGACTCGTGCTCGGCGGCGACTCCGCGTTCCTCGTCGACGGCGAGCTGTTCGGCAAGCCGCATCGCCCGGAGGTGGCACGGTCGCGGTGGGATCGCCAGAACGGACGGTCGGGCGTGCTCTGGTCCGGGCACTGGGTGATCGACCATCGCGGCGGGGCGCCGCGGGCGGCCGCCGGTCGTCCGGCCTCGGCGCTCGTGGAGTTCGCCCGCCTGGACGACGCGGAGGTGGACGCGTACATCGCCACGGGCGAGCCGCTCTCGGTCGCCGGGGCCTTCACGGTCGACAGCCTGGGCGGGCCATTCATCCGGTCCGTGACCGGCGACCCGTCGACGGTCGTCGGGCTCTCCCTCTCCACGCTCCGTGAGCTGGTGCGGGAGCTCGGCGCGACGTGGACCGACCTGTGGGACCTGCACTGATCCCACGGACTTGTCGAGCACCGAAACACGTCCCGCTCTTTTTTGTCGACCGCACCCAAAGTGCGGCGTGCATCCGCCAATAGGCTTGGGAGTCATGCGCCGCATCAGCAAGGTCCTCATCGCCAACCGTGGAGAGATCGCCGTCCGCGTCATCCGGGCCGCCCGCGACGCCGGGATCGGCTCGGTCGCGGTCTACGCCGACCAGGACCGCGATGCGCGCCACGTGAAGCTCGCCGACGAGGCGTACGCCCTCGACGGCACCACGAGCGCCGAGACGTACCTGGTGATCGACAAGCTGCTCTCGGTCGCGCGCCGCTCGGGCGCCGACGCCGTGCACCCCGGCTACGGCTTCCTCGCCGAGAACCCCGACTTCGCGCGCGCGGTGATCGCGGCGGGCCTCATCTGGATCGGCCCGTCACCCGAGGCGATCGAGCGCCTCGGCGATAAGGTCTCGGCACGCCACGTCGCCGAGAAGGTGGGCGCTCCGCTCGCGCCCGGCACCCTGAACCCCGTCGCGGATGCCGCGGAGGTGCTCGAGTTCGTCGACCAGCACGGCCTGCCCGTCGCCATCAAGGCGGCGTTCGGCGGCGGCGGGCGCGGCCTCAAGGTCGCGCGCACGCGCGAGGAGGTCCCCGAGCTGTTCGACTCCGCCACGCGCGAGGCCGTCGCCGCGTTCGGCCGCGGCGAGTGCTTCGTGGAGAAGTACCTCGACAAGCCGCGCCACGTCGAGACCCAGTGCCTCGCCGACGAGCACGGCAACGTCGTCGTCGTGTCGACGCGCGACTGCTCGCTCCAGCGCCGCCACCAGAAGCTCGTGGAGGAGGCGCCCGCGCCGTTCCTGACCGAGGAGCAGAACCGGCTGCTGTACGACGCCTCGAAGGCCATCCTCAAGGAGGTCTGCTACGTCGGCGCCGGCACGTGCGAGTTCCTCATCGGACAGGACGGCACCGTCTCGTTCCTCGAGGTGAACACGCGCCTCCAGGTCGAGCACCCCGTCTCCGAGGAGGTCACGGGCCTCGACCTCGTGCGCGAGCAGTTCCGCCTCGCCGAGGGCGGCGTGCTCGACTACCCCGACCCCGAGGCGACGGGCCACTCGATCGAGTTCCGCATCAACGGCGAGGACCCGGGCCGCAACTTCCTCCCTGCTCCCGGTCCGATCCACCAGCTCCGGTTCCCCGGCGGCCCCGGCGTCCGCGTCGACTCGGGCGTCACGAGCGGCGACGAGATCTCGGGCGCGTTCGATTCGCTGCTCGCGAAGCTCATCGTCACGGGCGCGACGCGCAAGGACGCGCTCGAGCGCGCGCGGCGGGCGCTCGACGAGTTCGAGGTCGCCGGTCTGCCGACCGTGCTGCCCTTCCACCGCGACATCGTCGGCCACGAGGCGTTCGCGCCCGCCGGCGACGAGCCGTTCACGGTCTACACGCGCTGGATCGAGACCGAGTACGACAACACCCTCGAGCCCTGGACGGGCGAACTCGAGGAGGCCAAGGGCCCGGCCGCGCGCACGAGCGTCGTGGTCGAGGTCGACGGGCGTCGCGTCGAGGTGTCGCTGCCCCGGCGGCTCGCGGGCGCGCGCGGCTCGTCCTCCGCGACCGCCGGTCCCGCTCCGCGACGCCGCGCGCTGCACCACTCGGTCGACACCTCGACGGGCGACGCCGTGAAGGCGCCCATGCAGGCCACGGTCGTCAAGGTCGCCGTCGCCGAGGGCGACAAAGTCGTCAAGGGCGACCTGGTCCTGGTGCTCGAGGCCATGAAGATGGAGCAGCCCATCCTGGCCCACAAGGACGGCGTGATCGGCCTCGTCAACGCCGAGCCCGGCGTCACCGTCTCCAGCGGCCACCTGCTGCTCGCGATCACCGACGCGCCCGCGGCCTGACCCGCGGCCCCGGTCCGGTCCGGAGCCGCACGCGCGCGTCGACGCGGGCCGGGGTCCGCCCCCGGCCCGCTCGCGACGCATTCACATGGGCGGGGTGCCCTGCGGCGAGGGCAGCTCGACCTCGCTGACCTGCTCGCCCATCAGGCGCGACCGACGGCGTCCGTAGATGAGGTAGATCACCACGCCGATCGCGAGCCACACGAGGAACCGCACCCACGTGAGCGTCGTGAGGTTCAGCATGAGCCAGAGGCACAGCACGGCCGAGAGGATCGGCAGCACCGGCGACCACGGCACGCGGAAGCCGCGCGGCAGGTCGGGGCGGGTGCGACGGAGCACGACGATCCCGAGGCTCACGAGCACGAAGGCCGAGAGCGTGCCGATGTTGATCATCTCCTCGAGCAGCCCGACGTCGGTGAACGCGGCGACGAGCGCCACGACCGTGCCGCCGATGATCTGGATGCGCGCCGGGGTCTTGGTGTGCTCGGTCGTCTTGGAGAGCCACCGAGGGAGCAGCCCGTCGCGGCTCAGGGCGAACACGATCCGCGAGAGCCCGAGCAGGAGCACCATGATCACCGTCGTGAGCCCCGCCAGCGCGCCGACCGAGATGACCGCCGAGGCCCAGTCCTGGTCGACGAGCCGGAACGCGGTCGCGAGCGACGGCGCCTCCTCGGCCGCGAGGTCCCGGTACGAGACCATCCCGGTCATGACGATCGACACCAGCACGTAGAGCGCCGTCACGATGCCGAGCCCGAGGAAGATGCCGCGCGGCAGCCGCTTCTGCGGGTCCCGCACCTCCTCGGCGCTCGTGGCCACGACGTCGAACCCGATGAACGCGAAGAACACGAGCGACGCGGCCGAGAGCATGCCGAAGACGCCGTACTGCGCCGGAGCGGCGCCGGTCGCCCACGAGAAGAGCGACTGCGTCCACACGTCGGCGTCGCCGCCCTCGGTGGGCACCGCCTCGGGGATGAACGGCGTGAAGTTGGCCGCGTCGACGAAGGCGAAGCCGACGACGATGACGAACAGCACGATCGCGACCTTGATGATCGTGAAGACCGAGCCCACCCGAGCCGTCAGCTTGGTGCCGGCGACGAGGAGCGCCGTGAAGACCGCGACGATGAGGAAGGCGGGCCAGCTCACCTCGATACCGCCCAGCGTGAGCGTCGCCGGGAACGGCAGCCCGAACGCGAGCAGCGCCTCTCCGAGGTAGACGCCCCAGTACTTCGCGATGACGGCCGCGCCCGTGAACATCTCGAGGATCAGGTCCCAGCCGATGATCCACGCGAGCAGCTCGCCCATGGTCGCGTACGTGAACGTGTACGCGCTGCCGGCGACCGGCACCGTCGAGGCGAACTCGGCGTAGCACATGATCGCGAGGCCGCACGTGATCGCGGCGAGGATGAACGAGACGATCACGCTCGGCCCGGCGAAGTTCGCCGCCGCCTGCGCGCCGACCGAGAAGATGCCGGCGCCGACGGCGACCGCGATGCCCATCAGGGCCAGGTCCCAGGTGCCGAGCGACCGCTTCAGGCTGCGCTCCACGTCGGCCGAATCGGCGATCGTCGCCTCGACGGACTTCACCCGCCAGTCCATGAGCCTCCCCCTCCCGGCACCGGACGGTGCCACGCTCCGAACGCGCCGTCGCGTCGCGCAGGCGCAGGGTCAGCGTACGACGTGCATGGCCCTCGCGGCATCCGTCAACGAGCCCGTCAGCGACGGGTAGACCGGGAACGCCTCGGCGAACTGGTCGACCGTGAGGCGGTGCTCCACGGCGAGCGCGAGCGGGAAGATGAGCTCGGACGCCTTGGGCGCCACGATCACGCCGCCGATGATGGCGCCCGAGCCGGCCGATGCGAACAACTTCACGAAGCCGTCGCGGATGCCCATCATCTTGGCGCGCGGGTTCGACGACAGCGGCAGCTTGTAGACCGTGCCGGGCACGACGCCCTCGTCGATCTCCTTCTCGGTCCAGCCCACGGTCGCGATCTCGGGCTGCGTGAAGATGTTCGAGGTGATGTTGCGGTTCTCGGGCGGGTTCACGATGTCGCCCATCGCGTGGAACACGGCCGTGCGGCCCTGCATGGAGGCCACGGAGGCCAGCGGGAGGAAGGTCGTGCAGTCGCCCGCGGCGTAGATGTTCGGCATCGACGTGCGCGCGACGCGGTTGACGCGGATGTGCCCCGACTCGGCGAGCTGGACGCCCGCCTCCTCGAGACCGAGGTCGGCCGTGTTCGGCACCGAACCGACCGCCATGAGGCAGTGGCTGCCCCGCACCTCGCGCCCGTCGAAGAGCGTCGCGAGGACGCCGTCGCCGTCGACCACGACCGACTCGGCGCGCGACTTCGACAGCACCTTCATGCCGTTGCGCTTGAAGACCTTCTCGATGACGGATGCCGCATCGGCGTCCTCGCCCGGAAGCACCTGCTCGCGGCTCGAGATGAGGGTCACCTTCGCCCCGAGCGCACGGTACGCCGACGCGAACTCGGCGCCCGTCACGCCCGACCCGACGACGATGAGGTGCTCGGGCACCTGCGCGAGGTGGTACAGCTGCGTCCAGGTCAGGATGCGCTCGCCGTCGGGCACCGCCGTCGGCAGCACGCGCGGCGTCGCGCCGGTCGAGATCACGAGCGTGTCGGCCTCGATGCGGTCGAAGTCGGTGCCGCCCTTGGCCGTCGCGACGATGAGGGCGTTGGCGCCGTCGAGCCGGCCCTCGCCCTGCACGAGGTTCACGCCCGCCTCGAGCAGGTTGGAGCGCATGTCCTCCGACTGCTGGGCGGCCAGTCCGAGCAGGCGCTTGTTCACGGCCTGCAGGTTGATGGCCACGTCGGGCTTCACGGCCTTGTCGTTCGCGCCCTTGGCGAAGAACTGCACGCCGAGGTCGGCGGCCTCCTTCACGGCGTTGGACGCCTCGGCGGTCGCGATGAGCGACTTCGACGGGACGACGTCGGTGAGGACGGCCGAGCCGCCGACGCCGGCGCGCTCGACGAGCGTGACCTCGGCGCCGAGCTGCGCGGCGGCGAGCGCCGCCTCGTACCCGCCGGGTCCGCCCCCGAGGACCGCGATCCGTTGCGTGCGCTCGAAGGTGGTGTGCATGGCGTCCATCCTCCCACGCAGGCGCGGGCGCGCGAACGCGGGCGGGCCGGCGCACGCCGCGCGCAGGCGAGCACCGGGCCGCTCACGCCGCGCCGCGGCATCCGTCGCTTGCGTACCATGAGGGGATGCAGCAGCAGAACCCGCTCGACGACCCCGCCGCCGACCCGTTCGCCGTCGCGCGCGACGCGGCCGCCCGCATCGCGGAGCTCACCGGCGTGGAGCGCCACGACCTCGCCCTCACGCTCGGTTCGGGCTGGGGCGCCGCCGCCGAGCTCATCGGCGAGACGACCCACACGATCCCCGCCGACGACGTGCCCGGCTTCTCCAAGCCGGCGCTCGAGGGGCACGTCGGCACGCTGCGCTCGGTCGCACTGCCCGACGGTCGCCGCGCCCTCGTCATCGGCGCGCGCACGCACTACTACGAGGGCCACGGGGTCCGCCGGGTCGTGCACTCGGTGCGCACCGCCGCCGCGACCGGCGCGACGACGATGATCCTCACGAACGGGGCGGGCGGCATCCGCGAGACCTGGTCGCCGGGCACGCCCGTGCTGATCAGCGACCACATCAACCTCACGGCCGACTCGCCGCTCGAGGGCGCGACGTTCATCGACCTGACCGACCTGTACTCCGCGCGACTGCGCGCGCTCGCGCACGAGGTCGACCCCTCGCTCGACGAGGGCGTGTACGTGCAGTTCCGCGGGCCGCACTACGAGACCCCCGCCGAGGTCCGGATGGCCAGGGCCATCGGCGGCCACATCGTCGGCATGTCCACCGCGCTCGAGGCGATCGCCGCCCGGCAGGCGGGCATGGAGGTGCTCGGCATGTCGCTCATCACCAACCTCGCGGCGGGCATCCAGTCGACACCGCTGAGCCACGACGAGGTCATCGAGGCCGGCCGCGCGGCCGAGGCGCGCATCTCCGACCTGCTGGCGAAGATCGTCGCGACGGTCTAGCCGCACCTGCTCCCGCTCCACCGTCCCCGGCGCCCGGCGCGGCGCCCGCACTCGAGAGAGAAGGCACCGGATGCCGCAGCTCACCGACGACGAGCGCATCGCGCTCGCCGAGGCGTGGATCGCCCAGGACCCCGACCCCGAGACGCGCGACGAGCTCGCCGCGATCCTCGCCGCCGTCCGCGAGGGCGACGCCGCGGCGTCCGCCGACCTCGCCGACCGGTTCGACACGCGGCTCGCCTTCGGCACGGCCGGGCTGCGCGGCGAGATCGCGGCCGGTCCGAACCGCATGAACCGCGTCCTCGTGTCGCAGGGCGCCGCGGGGCTCGCCGCCTACCTGCTCGAACGGGCGACGGATGCCGCGGCCGCCTCGGTCGTCGTGGGCTACGACGGTCGTCGCAACTCCGAGGTGTTCGCGAACGACGTCGCCGAGATCATGGCCGGCGCGGGCGTCCGCGCCATCCTGCTCCCCCGGATGCTGCCCACGCCCGTGCTCGCGTTCGCGGTGCGGCACCTCACCACGTCGGCGGGCGTCATGGTGACGGCGTCGCACAACCCGCCGAACGACAACGGCATGAAGGTGTACCTCGGCGGCGACGACGAGGGCACGCAGATCGTCGCCCCGGCCGACGCCGAGATCGCCGCGCACATCCTTCGGGTCGCCGAGACGGCGCGCGTGCCCGAGCTGCCCCGGGGCGGGGTCGAGATCGCCCCGGAGTCGGTCGTCGACGCCTACGTGCGGGCCACCGCGGCCGTGGCCGCCGTTCCGCGGGCGCAGCCGCGCGTCGTCTACACCGCCATGCACGGGGTCGGCTGGCAGACGCTCCGCCGCGTCCTCGAGACGGCGGGCTTCGAGGCCCCGACCCTCGTCGGCGAGCAGATCGAGCCCGACGGCCGCTTCCCGACGGTGGCGTTCCCGAACCCCGAGGAGCCGGGCGCCATGGACCTCTCGTTCGAGGCGGCGCGCGAGTCCGGCGCCGACCTGGTCGTGGCCAACGACCCCGACGCCGACCGCCTCGCGATCGCGATCCCCGACCCGGCCGAGCCCGACGGATGGCGCCGCCTCAGCGGCAACGAGGTCGGCCTGCTGCTCGGGTGGCAGGTCGCCGAGCAGGTCGCGGCGTCCGGCGCGGGCGGCACGCTGGCGTGCTCGATCGTCTCCTCCCCCGGACTCGACGCCGTCGCGCGTGCGCACGGGCTCGACTTCCGGGCGACCCTCACCGGGTTCAAGTGGATCTCCCGGGCTCCCGGGCTGGTCTTCGGCTTCGAGGAGGCGCTCGGCTACCTCGTGAACCCCGAGACCGTGCGCGACAAGGACGGCATCTCGGCGGCGGTCGCGTTCCTCTCGCTCGCCGCCGGGCTCGCCGCCGAGGGCCGCACGGTCGCCGACCACCTGGACGACTTCGTGGCGCGCTTCGGCTCCTTCGCGTCGGCGCAGGTGTCGATCCGCGTGACCGACCTGTCGCGCATCGCCGAGGTCATGGCGCGGCTGCGGGCCCAGCCGCCGGCCGAGGTCGGCGGCATCCGGGTGAGCGCCGTCGACGACCTCGCGCTCGGACTCGACGGGCTTCCGCCGTCGGACGTGCTCCGCATCCGCCTCGACGGCGGCGCCCGCGTCATGGTGCGGCCGAGCGGCACCGAGCCGAAGCTCAAGGTCTACATCGACGCCGCCGCCACCGAGGGTCCGGTCGCCGAGCGGCGTGCCGCGGCATCCGACGTGGTGCGCCGCGTCGAGGCGGGGATGCGCGGGCTCGTCGCCTGACGCCCTGCCGGCCGGCCGCTCAGCCGAGCGACGCGTCGAGCTTGCGGCCGATCTCGTCGACGTCGAAGTAGTTCTCGACCTCGATGATCTCGGCCCAGGTGCGACCGAGGGCCTCGCGCACGCGCGCGGCGAGCTCGGTCGAGGTGAGGACGACCTGCGCGTCGGCGGCGGCCGACGCGATGCCCGCGAGGTCGCTCGCATCGACGTCCGCGGTCAACCCGAGGCGGTCGAGGGCGCGCTCGGCGTTGGCCTTGAGGATCGCCGAGGTGCCGACGCCGAGCCCGCACACCGCCACGATCCTCATGCGGGGTCTCCCGTCGCCTCGCTGGACGGGGCGGTCCGGTCCGCGCCGTCGAGGACGTCGCGCACATCGGCGATCGTCGCCGCCGACGCGAGCCGCTCGATGGCGGACCGCTCGTTGAACACGTTCGCGAGTCCGGCGACGCTCGCGACGTGCTCGTCGGCCCCCGTGACGGCGAGTCCGACGACCACGCGCACCGGATCGTTGTGGGGGTGCCCGAAGGGAACGGGCTCGGCGAGGGTCACCACCGCGAGGCCGTTGCGGACCACGTCGGGTCCGGGTCGGGCGTGCGCGAGCGCGAGTCCCGGCGCGATCACCACATAGGCGCCGAACTCCTCGAGCACGCCGATCATCCGGTCGGTGTACGCCTCGCGCGTGGCCCCGGACCGGGTGAGCGCGCGGCCGGCCGCGCGCACGGCGGCGCGCCACTCGGTCGCGTCGTCGCGAAGGACGATCGCGGAGTCGGGAAGCGGCGGAAGGGTCATCGGGGTCCGTTCGGGGTGGTGCGGTGCCGGTGGCAGCGTGCCGGGTCAGGCCTCGTCGAAGCCGTCCTGGATCTGCTCGGCGAGGTCCTCCCGCTCGTCGAGCGGGAGGAAGGCGGCGGCGGCGGCGTTGAGCTGGAAGATCTCGAAGTCGTCGACGTCGTAGCCGAACGCGTCGGAGAGGAGCGCGAGCTCGCGGGTCAGCGACGTGCCCGACTGCAGCCGGTTGTCGGTGTTCACCGTGACGCGGAACCCGAGCTGGTAGAGCAGGTCGAAGGGGTGGTCGACGAGCTCGTCGCCCCACGCCGCGATCGCGCCCGTCTGCAGGTTCGACGACGGGCTGGTCTCGAGCGCGATCTCGCGGTCGCGCACCCACTGCGCGACCGGCCCGAGGGAGACGTAGGTGTTCTCGTCGTCCTGGCGCTCGATCGTGAGGTCCTCGGCCAGGCGGACGCCGTGGCCGAGCCGCAGCGCACGCCCGTCGAACAGCGCGCTGCGGATGGACTCGAGACCGTCGGCCTCGCCCGCGTGCACCGTGACGGGCATGAACCGGCCTGCGAGGAAGTCGAACGCGGTGCGATGGCGGCTCGGCGGGAATCCGGCCTCGGCGCCGGCGATGTCGAAGCCCACGACGCCGTGGTCGCGGTGGCGCACGGCGAGCTCGGCGATCTCGAGACCGCGATCGGCGTGGCGCATGGCGGTCACGAGCTGGCCCACCCGGATGCGGCTGCCCTGGCGTCGCGCGTCCTCCACGCCCTCGTCGAGGCCGGCCTGCACGGCCTCGACGGCCTCGTCGAGCGTGAGCCCTCGCGTCAGGTGCTGCTCGGGCGCCCAGCGCACCTCGCCGTAGATCACCCCGTCGGCGACGAGGTCGTGCACGAATTCGCGCGCGACGCGGGCGAGGCCGTCGCTCGTCTGCATGACGGCCGTGGTGAGGTCGAAGGTCGTGAGGTACTCGACGAGCGAACCGGAGTTCGACTGGTCGGAGAACCACGTCGCGAGCGAGTCCGCATCGGCGGCGGGGAGTTCGAGCCCGATCTCGTCGGCGAGCTCGATCAGCGTCTGCGGCCGCAGCCCGCCGTCGAGGTGATCGTGCAACGAGATCTTGGGCAGCGACCGGATGTCGGTGCCGTCCCCCTCGAGCCGGTAGTCGGTCGCATGCGTATCCACCCCATCACGATACCGGCGGAAGCCGCCGAGGACGCGAGGGATTTCCGCAAGCGTCAGCGCCCGACGCGATCGGCGATGAGGGGACCGCCGTCCTGCACCGCGTCGCCCGGGTCGCCGATGGACCAGGCGCCCTCGACCGCCTCCAGCGCGCGGGCGAACCGTGCGGGCTCGTCCGCGTGGAGCGTGAAGAGCGGCTCACCGCGTCGGACCGAGTCGCCGGGCTTGGCGTGCAGGTCGATGCCCGCGGCGTGCTGCACCGGATCCTCCTTGCGGGCGCGGCCCGCGCCGAGGCGCCACGCGGCGATGCCGAACGGGAGCGCCTCCTGCCGCACGAGCACGCCGTCGCGGTCGGCGGTGACCACGTGCTGCTCCCTCGCGACCGGGAGGTCGGCGTCGGGGTCGCCCCCCTGCGCGCGGATCGCCGCGCGCCACGTGTCCATGGCGCGGCCGTCGTCGAGCGCCGCCTCGACGTCCGCGTCGGGACGCCCCGCCAGTGCGAGCATCTCTCGCGCGAGCGCGACGGTGAGCTCGCGGACGTCGGCCGGTCCGCCCCCGGCGAGCACCTCGACGGACTCGCGCACCTCGTTCGCGTTGCCGATCGTCAGGCCGAGCGGCACGTTCATGTTCGTCAGGAGTGCGCTCGTCGCGACGCCCGCGTCCTCGCCGAGCTCGACCATGGTGCGCGCGAGCTCGCGCGAGCGCTCGATGTCCTGGAGGAAGGCGCCCGAGCCGAACTTCACGTCGAGCACGAGCGCGCCGGTGCCCTCGGCGATCTTCTTCGACATGATCGACGACGCGATGAGCGGGATCGCCTCGACGGTGCCGGTGATGTCGCGGAGCGCGTAGAGCTTCTTGTCGGCCGGGGCGAGGCCCGCGCCCGCGGCGCAGATGACCCCGCCCACGTCGCGGAGCTGCGCGAACATCTCGTCGTTCGAGAGGTCGGCGCGCCACCCCGGGATGGACTCGAGCTTGTCGAGCGTGCCGCCGGTGTGCCCGAGGCCCCGGCCGGAGAGCTGCGGGACGGCGACGCCGAAGGTCGCCACGAGGGGCATGAGCGGCAGCGTGATCTTGTCGCCGACGCCGCCCGTGGAGTGCTTGTCGGAGGTCGGCTTGCCGAGGCCCGAGAAGTCCATCCGCTCGCCCGAGGCGATCATCGCCATCGTCAGGTCGCGGATCTCGCGGCGGGTCATGCCGTTGAGGAAGATCGCCATCGTCATCGCCGACATCTGCTCGTCGGCCACGTAGCCGCGCGTGTAGGCGTCGACGAGCCAGTCGATCTGCGCGGTCGAGAGCTCGCCGCGGTCGCGCTTGGTGCGGATCAGGTCGACGGCGTCGAAGGCCTCGACTGCGGTCATTCGGTCTCTCCTCGGAACTCGGCGAGCTGGCGGGGTCCGAACGCGTCGGGCAGCACCTGGTCGATGGTCTTCACGCCCGAGACGGTCTCGAGCAACATCCCCTCGGCCGAGTGCTCGTAGAGCAGCTGGCGGCAGCGGCCGCACGGCATGAGCACGTTGCCGTGCCCGTCCACGCACGTGAAGGCCGTGAGCTTGCCGCCGCCCGACATCACGAGCGCCGAGACGAGCGAGCACTCGGCGCACAGGGTGACGCCGTACGAGGCGTTCTCGACGTTGCATCCGCTCACGACCCGGCCGTCGTCGGCGACGGCCGCCGCCCCGACGGGGAACTGGGAGTAGGGGACGTAGGCCTTCGCCATCGCCTCGCGGGCGATCTCGCGGAGGTGGTCCCAGTCGATCGCGTGCTGGGCGGTCATGGTGCTCCCGTCGTCAGGACTTGATGTACGGCTTGCCGGCCGCGGCGGGACCGCGCACCTTGCCGACGAAGCCGGCCACGGCGAGGATCGTCACCACGTAGGGCAGCATGAGCATGAACTCGCTCGGCACGGGCGAGCCCATGACCGACAGCGTGTTCTGCAGGTTCGACGCGAAGCCGAACAGGAGCGCCGCGAGCGTGGCCTTGATCGGGTCCCACTGCCCGAAGATGACGGCCGCGAGGGCGATGAAGCCCGCGCCCGCGGTCATCTCCTTGTTGAACGCGCCCACCGCGCCGAGCGTGAAGAACGCGCCGCCGAGTCCGGCGATCGCGCCCGCGAGCGAGACGTTCCAGAACCGCGTGCGGGGGACGTTGATGCCGACCGTGTCGGCCGCCTGCGGGTGCTCGCCCACCGAGCGGACCCGGAGGCCCCACTTGGTGTGGAACAGCCCGAAGTACACCAGCGCGACGATGGCGTACATCACGTAGACGATGATCGTCTGGCGGAAGAACATCGGGCCGATGAGGGGGATCTCGCTGAGGATCGGGATCGGCAGGCGCTCGAGGCGCGGCGGCGAGTTCAGGAGGCTCGCGTTCGGCGCGAGGACCTGGGAGAACAGGAAGCTCGTGAGTCCGATGACGAGCACGTTCAGGACGACGCCGACGATGACCTGGTCGACGAAGTACTTGATCGCGAACGCCGCGAGGACGAACGAGACGAGCACGCCCGCCACGGCGGCGGCCGCGAGGCCGACGAGCGGTCCGAGGAACTGCTGGCCGATCACCGACGCCACGACGGCCGAGGTGAAGGCGCCCGCGAGCAGCTGGCCCTCGATGGCGATGTTGATGACGCCGACGCGCTCGGAGATGACGCCGCAGAGGGCGCCGAAGATGAGCGGCACCGACAGGCTCAGCGCACCCGCCAGGAGGCCCGGCATGGGGATGATCGGGGTGCGCGCGCCCGCGGCGGCCCACGTGAGGAACGCCATGAGCGCGATCACGGCGAAGACCACGAGCAGCCACAGCGGCACGCGTCGGCGGGCTCGCACGAGCGCGGCCGCGGCGATCGTGATCGCCGCGAGCACCGCGACGCTGATCCACGTGAAGACGATGCCGTTGAGCACCAGCTCGGGCAGCTGGATGACGTCGGTGCCCGTCGAGAGGCGGAACGTGGCGTCGCCCGAGTGCGGCGCCGCGATGAACAGGATGGCGAGCAGGACCGTCACGGCGGCGAAGGCGATGGGCGCCTTCCAGCTCACGACGACGGTCGTGTCGAGTCCGGGTGCGGACGTCGTGGCGTGGTGCTGCGTGGGAGCGGTCACTTCGCCGCCACCTCCTCCTTGGGGGTCCGCGTTCGCTTGGGCTTCGGCTTGGCGCCGGGCTGCGGCAGTCGGAAGATCGCCCGCACGAGCGGCGGCGCCGCGATGAAGAGGACGATCAGGGACTGCACGACGAGCACGATGTCGATCGGGACGCCCTCGGCGGCCTGCATCGCGAAGCCGCCGGCCTTGAACGCGCCGAAGAGCAACCCGGCCGCGAGGATGCCGAACGGCGTCGATCGGCCGAGCAGCGCGACGGTGATCGCGTCGAAGCCGATGCCCGCGTCGATGCCGGACGAGAAGCCCGTGGTGACCGTGCCGAGGACCTGGTGGACTCCGGCGAGGCCGATGAGCGCGCCGGAGATCAGCATCGCGTAGACGTACATCGACCTGACGTTGATGCCCGCCACGCGCGCGGCGTTCGGATTGAGGCCGACCGCGCGGAACTTGAAGCCGAGGCTCGAGCGGTCGAGGATCCACCAGACGAGGAACACGGCCGCGATCGACAGCAGGAATCCGAAGTGCAGGTTCAGCTGCGGCCCGGGGAGCAGGTCGGGGAAGATCGCCGTCTCCTTCATGGGCGGCGTCTTCGGGTTGTTCGACCCCGGGGCCTGGAGGAGACCGGGCGTGCGCAGCATCCACGACACGAGGTAGAGCGCGACGTAGTTGAGCATGATCGTCACGATGACCTCGTGCGCGCCGGTGCGCGCCTTCAGCAGGCCCGCGATCCCGGCCCAGAGGGCTCCGGCGAGGATGCCGACGATGACCGCGACCGCCATGTGGAGGCCCCACGGGAGGTCGAAGGAGAACGCGACCCAGCCCGCGCCCGCCGCGGCGAGGAGCATCTGCCCGCGGCCGCCGATGTTGAACATGCCGACGCGGAAGGCGAGGCCCACGCCGAGGCCGGCGGCGATGAGCGGAGCCGAGAACTTCAGCGTCTCGGTGAGCGGGCGGATACCCGCGATGAAGTCGTCGCGCCGGAAGTTGTAGATGGAGCCCTGGAAGAACGCCGCGTACGCGCCGCCCACCGCATCCCAGATCGCGACGAAGGTGTCGGTCGGCCGAGCGAAGAAGTACCCGGACGCCGCCTGCACG
Organism: Agromyces sp. CCNWLW213; assembly: GCF_037199545.1. NCBI lineage: Bacteria > Bacillati > Actinomycetota > Actinomycetes > Micrococcales > Microbacteriaceae > Agromyces > Agromyces sp. CCNWLW213. The sequence goes on from NZ_JBBBDX010000002.1 coordinate 244,237, forward strand.
CGCTCGTCGGTGAACGCGATCATGATCGCGCCGACGATGAGCGCCAGGAGGACCGCGAGGACGGAGATGATCGCGTTGCCGGTCGTGACGCGCTGGAACGCCTCGTGCCAGCGCGAGGTCGGCTCGACGTCGGGCTCGGGTTCGCGCACGGGCTCGCCGGGCGGGACCTTCGTGCCCGTCTCGAGGGCCACGTCGGGGTCGTGGGCGTTGCTCATGCGACGGCTCCTTCGGGGTTCGGGGCGGGCGCGGAGGGCGGCGCCTCTCCGGCCATCATCAGGCCGAGCACGTCGCGGGGCGTGTCGCCCGGGACGATGCCCACGACGCGGCCCCGGTACATGACCATGATCCGATCGGCGAGCGCGGTGACCTCGTCGAGCTCGGTGGAGACCACGACGACCGGCACGCCGGAGTCGCGCGTCTCGATGATCCGCTTGTGGATGAACTCGATGGAGCCGACGTCGACCCCTCGGGTCGGCTGCGCGGCGACCAGGAGGCGAAGGTCGCGGCTCAGCTCGCGGGCGAGCACGACCTTCTGCTGGTTTCCGCCGGAGAGCCGGCCGGCCAGGGTGTCGATGGCCGGCGTGCGGATGTCGAACTCCTCGACCTTCTGCCGGGCGAACTCGGCCAGGAAGCCGCGCTGCACGTTGCCGCCCTTGACGAACGGCGCCCCCTCGGCGCGATCGAGCATGAGGTTCTCGGCCACGGTGAACTCGCCGACGAGGCCGTCCTCCTTGCGGTCCTCGGGGACGAATCCGACGCCCGCGTCGAGGATGCGGCGGACGGGGTGCTTCGTGATGTCGTCGCCGTCGAGCCGGATGGTGCCCTGCACGCGCGGCTGGAGGCCGACGAGCGCCTCGGTGAGCTCGGTCTGGCCGTTGCCCTGGACGCCGGCGACGGCGAGCACCTCGCCGCGGCGCACGCTGAAGCTCACGTCGTTGACCACGAGCTGGCCGATCGGGTCGACCACGCTCAGGTGCTCGACCGTGAGCGCCTCGTCGCCGAGCTGCGGTTCCTCCTTCTGGACGGTGAGCTCGACGGAGCGACCCACCATGAGCGAGGCGAGCTCGGCGTTGGATGCCACGGGCGACGCCTCGCCGACGACCTTGCCGAGCCGGATGACCGTGATGCGGTCCGCGACCTCGCGGACCTCGCGGAGCTTGTGGGTGATGAAGACGATCGAGGCGCCGGACTCCTTGAGCTGGCGCATGATGCCCATGAGCTCGTCGGTCTCCTGCGGCGTGAGCACGGCGGTCGGCTCGTCGAAGACGAGCACGCGCGCGTCGCGCGACAGCGCCTTGATGATCTCGACGCGCTGCTGCACGCCGACCGGCAGGTCGTCGACGAGGGCGTCGGGGTCGACGTCGAAGCCGAAGCGCTCGCTGATCTCGCGCACCTTGGCGCGAGCCGCCTGGAGGTCGAGGACGCCCGCCGCCTTCGTCTGCTCGTGGCCGAGCATGACGTTCTCGGCGACCGTGAACACGGGGATGAGCATGAAGTGCTGGTGCACCATGCCGATGCCGGCGCGCATGGCGTCGCCGGGACCGGCGAACTGCCGGACCTCGCCGTCGAGCAGGATCTCGCCCTCGTCGGCCTGGTACAGGCCGTACAGCACGTTCATCAGCGTGGACTTGCCGGCGCCGTTCTCTCCGAGCAGGCAGTGGATCTCCCCCGCCTCGACGGTGAGGTCGATGTGGTCGTTCGCCACCAGGGAACCGAACTTCTTCGTGATTCCTCGGAGTTCGAGTTTCATGCCACCGATCCTAGGTTCTCGGACCGCGATTCGCCGCGGTCGTGCGCCGAAGTGCGCGGATGCGCGGCCGGGGCCGCTCAGATGTTGCGGATGTCGCGCATCCGCGTGGAAACGACGGAGGGAGGCCGGCAGCGCCGACCCCCCTCCGTGCGGTGTCCCTATTCCTGCGCGGACAGGTACGACTCGACGACGATGTCGCCGGCGATGATCTGCTCCTGCAGGTCCTCGAGCTCGGTCTTGAGCTCGTCGGAGACGGCGTCCTCGAAGTCGTGGAACGGCGCGAGTCCGACGCCCTCGTTCTCGAGCGTGCCGATGAACGGCTCGGCCGAGAACTCGCCGTTGCCCGCGGCGACGAGCGCCTCGTAGACGCCCACGTCGATGCCCTTGCGGATCGAGGTGAGGAGGAGGTCGCCGACCGACGGGTCGGTCTCGAACACGTCGGCGTCGACGCCGATCAGGGCGATGTCACGACCGGCGTCGCGGATGGCGGCCGCGGCGCTCTGGTAGATCGGGCCGCCGACGGGAAGGAGCACGTCGACGTTCTGGTCGATGAGTCCCTGCGCGACCTGGCGGGCGGTGTCGTTCGCCTCGAAGCCGCCGGTGAAGGAGCCGTCCTGCGCGGCGCGGTCCCAGCCGATGACCTGGACGTCGGTGCCCTTCTGCTCGTTGTGGTACTCGACGCCCTGGGCGAAGCCGTCCATGAAGATCGACACGGTCGGGATGTTGATGCCGCCGAAGGTGCCGACGGCGCCGGTCTCGGACATGCCGGCCGAGAGGTAGCCCGCGAGGAACGCGGCCTGGGCGGTGTCGAAGATGACCGGCTTGATGTTCTCGGCGTCGGTCGTGCCGTCGAAGTCCTGGTCGACGGTGTCGTCGATCGAGACGTACTCGAGGTCGGGGTTGGCGGTCGCGGACTCGAGGGCGGCCGGCGCGAGCAGGAAGCCGACGGTCACGATCGTGTTGCAGCCCTGGTCGACGAGGTTCTGCAGGTTCGAGGGGTAGTCGGTCTCGGCGGCGGACTCGACCTCGATGTACTCGGTCCCGAGCTCCTCGGCCGCGCGCTGCATGCCCTCGAGCCCGAGCTGGTTGAACGACTTGTCGTCGAAGCCGCCCGCGTCGGAGACCATGCAGGGCAGGTAGTCGAGCTCCTCGCCGCCACCGGCCTCCTCCGACTCCTCGGGTGCCGAAGCGCAACCGGCGAGCAGCGCGACCGCGCCGAGCGTCGCCAGGCCGCTGACCGCGGCCTTCTTGAACGTGAACGTCACTGTGTCCTCCAAAAGACGCACCCCGAACGGGTCTCGGGGACCGTGAGGTCACGTTACCCAAAGTTGCGCCGGGCGCGACGGGTCCCCCGGCGGACCACGGGCAATGGTTATGAAGCCGCGACCTTCTGCTCATATGAGCAGCGTGGACTCACCCCCGAGCGGGGGTCGCGGCATCCGCTCAGGGCGTGGAGGGCGACTCCACCACGAGCTCGCCCGCGATGATCGCCTGCCGGATCCCCTCGAGCTCGCCCTGCAGCTCGGGCGGGACGAGCGACTCGAGGTCGTGGAACGGCGCGAGGTCGACGCCGCCGTTCTCGAGGGTGCCGACGTACGGCTCGTTGCCGAACTCGCCGGCCTGCACGTCGCCCACGATCTCGACCATGGCCTGCTGCGTGTTCTTGAGCACGCTCGTGAGGAGGACCGGGCGGAACTCGGCGGGGAGCGTCTCGTACCCGTCGCTGTCGACCCAGATGACCGAGACGCCCTCGCGCTCGACCGCCGCGGCCGCGGCGCCCTCGCCGACCTGGCCCGCGACGGGGAGGATCACGTCGGCACCCTGGTCGATGAAGCCCTCGGTGAGCACCTTGCCCTTGTTGATGTCCTCGAAGTCCCCGGTGAACGAGCCGTCCTGCGCGTCCTTGTTCCAGCCGAGCGCGCGCACGTCGGTGCCGTGCACCTCGTTGTAGCGCGCGACGCCGTCGACGAATCCGTCCATGAAGAGCGTCACGGGAGGCTGGTTGCCACCGCCGAACGTGGCCACCACGCCCGTCTTCGTGACGCCGGCCGCCAGGTATCCGGCGAGGAACGACGCCTGCGCCGTGTCGAACACGACCGGCTTGACGTTGTCGGCCTCGACCGACTCGTCGACGATGGCGAAGGCGATGTCGGGATTGCGGCCGGCCTGGTCGAGCGTCGCGTCGGCGAGCTCGTACCCGACGGTCACGACGAGCCCGCAGCCGGAGTCGACGGCCTGCTGCACGTTCGGCGCGAGGTCGGTCTCGCTCGTGGACACGAGCGCCTCGGCCTCGACGCCGTGCTCCTCCTCGGCCTGCTGCAGGCCCTCCCAGCTCGACTGGTTGAACGAGCGGTCCTCGAGTCCGCCCGAGTTCGTCACCATCCGGACGCAGCCGTCGGCGGCGGCCTCGCCGTCGTCCGACTCGGGCGCGGGCGCGCAGCCCGCGAGGGCGACGGATGCCGCGACGAGGGCGGCTCCGAACCAGAGGGACCTGCGCACGCGCATCCGTCGACCGCCTTCCCGTGCCTACAGCACGTCGTTCGAGCCGCCGAGCCGCATCGCGTCGACGACCGCCTTCACCCGCTGCGCATGCTCGCTCGTGGTGACGAGGAGCGCGTCGGGCGTGTCCACCACGACGATATCGCGGACGCCGATGAGGCTGATCACCCGGTCGGTGCGGCTCACGACGATGCCGCTCGACGCGTCGGCCAGAACGCGCGCGTGCTCGCCGAGGATCGCGAGCTCGCCCGAGCGCCCCGCCGTGTTGAGCTTGGCCAGTGAGGCGAAGTCGCCCACGTCGTCCCACTGGAAGTGGCCGCGGATGACCGCCATCCGGCCGGCCGCGGCGGCCGGCTCGGCGACCGAGTAGTCGATCGCGATCTTCTCGAGCGTCGGCCAGATGCGGTCGACCGCGGGGCCGCGCGTCGCCGGGTCGTCCCACGCCTCGGCGAGCTCGACGAGTCCAGCGTGCAACTCGGGCTTCGATCGCGCGATCTCGGCGAGGAGGAGGTCGGCGCGAGCGATGAACATGCCGGCGTTCCAGAGGTGGCGCCCGCCGGAGAGGTAGCGCTTCGCGGTCTCCAGGTCGGGCTTCTCGACGAAGCTCGAGACGGCCGACACGTGCTGGTGGCCGCCCAGCTCCAGAGGCTCGCCGCACTCGATGTAGCCGAAGCCGACGGCGGGCTCGGTGGGCGTGATGCCGATCGTCGCGATGTAACCGGCGTCGGCCACCGCGACGGCGGCCGTCACCGCCTCGCGGAAGAGCGCCGCGCCCGAGATGACGTGGTCGGCCGCGAACGACCCGATGATGACGCCCGGCTCGCGCCGCTCGAGGATCGCGGCGGCGAGTCCGATCGCGGCGGTCGAGTCGCGCGGCTCGCTCTCGAGCACGATGTTCTCGTCGACCAGCTCGGGCAGCTGCGCCTCGACCGCGGCGCGATGCGCACGGCCCGTGACCACCATGATGCGCTGCTCGCCCGAGATCGGGGCGAGCCGATCCCAGGTGTCGCGCAGCAGCGTCTGGCCGGAGCCGGTGAGGTCGTGCAGGAACTTGGGGGCGTCGGCGCGCGAGAGCGGCCAGAGCCGGGAGCCGACCCCGCCCGCGGGGATGACGCTGTAGAAGCGGTCGAGGGGTGCCTGTCGCATCCGCTCAGGATAGCGGCGGGGCGTCGGCTGGACACGGCGGCGACCGGAGCACCCGTCCGGCGGGATTAGACTCGACCCGGGCCATCGGTCCCGTCACGCCCACAGTCGGGCGACGCACACCGCCAGGAGGGTTGTCCATGTCAACAACGACGACACGGACCCCGACCGCACCCGAGAAGCCGGCGACCGAGAAGCCGGGCGGCACGCTCTACCGCGGCCGCGAGGGAATGTGGTCGTGGGTGCTGCACCGCATCACGGGGGTCGCGATCTTCTTCTTCCTCCTCGTGCACATCCTCGACACGTCCCTCGTGCGGATCAGCCCCGAGGCGTACAACGCGGTGATCGCCGCCTACCAGACTCCGATCATGGGCCTCGGCGAGGTCGCCCTGGTCGGCGCGATCGTCTTCCACGCCTTCAACGGACTGCGCGTCATCCTGGTCGACTTCTGGTCCTGGGCCACGCGCAACCAGAGGGTCCTCTTCTACGTCGTCATCGGCCTGTGGGTGCTGACCATGCTCGCCTTCACCCCGCGGCACCTGATCAACGTCTTCAGCCACTAGGAGCGCCGAGATGACCGTCATCGAATCCCCGCGCACCCCCGCCCGTCCCGCGCCCCGGCGCGGCGTGAACGTCGAGAAGTGGGGCTGGATCTACATGCGCGCCTCCGGCGTGATCCTCCTCGTGCTGATCTTCGGCCACCTGATCGCCAACCTCATGGTCGGCGAGGGCGTCAAGGCGATCGACTTCGGCTTCGTCGCCGGCAAGTGGGCCTCGCCCTTCTGGCAGTGGTGGGACGTCCTGATGCTCTGGCTCGCGCTCATCCACGGCGCCAACGGCATGCGGACCCTCGTGAACGACTACACCGCCCCGGGGCCCGTGCAGAAGCTCCTGAAGCTCGCGCTGGTGGCATCCGCCGCCGTGCTCATCGTGCTCGGGACCCTCGTCGTGTTCACGTTCGACCCGTGCCCCGCCGGATCCCCCGCCGACCTGCTCCCCTCGTTCTGCCCCGCCGCATAGGAGTCACGTGAACCCCCAGAACGCCAGCGCCGAGTCGACGGTCGTCGACGGCGTGCACCACCACCAGTTCGACATCGTCATCGTGGGCGCCGGCGGCGCCGGCATGCGCGCCGCGATCGAGGCCGGCCCCGGCGCGCGCACCGCCGTCATCTCGAAGCTCTACCCGACGCGCTCGCACACCGGCGCGGCGCAGGGCGGCATGGCCGCCGCGCTCGCGAACGTCGAGGAGGACAGCTGGGAGTGGCACACGTTCGACACCGTCAAGGGCGGTGACTACCTGGTCGACCAGGACGCGGCCGAGATCCTCGCGAAGGAGGCCATCGACGCGGTCATCGACCTCGAGAACATGGGCCTGCCCTTCAACCGCACGCCCGACGGCAAGATCGACCAGCGCCGGTTCGGCGGCCACACCCGCGACCACGGCAAGGCGCCCGTCCGTCGCTCGTGCTACGCGGCCGACCGCACGGGCCACATGATCCTCCAGACGCTGTTCCAGAACTGCGTCAAGCTCGGCATCGAGTTCTACAACGAGTTCTACGCGCTCGACCTCGTCATGACCGACGTCGACGGCGTGCCGCAGCCGTCCGGGGTCGTGGCGTACGAGCTCGCGACGGGCGAGCTGCACGTGTTCCAGGCCAAGGCCGTGATCTTCGCGACCGGCGGGTTCGGCAAGATCTACAAGACGACGTCGAACGCCCACACGCTCACGGGCGACGGGGTCGGCATCATCTGGCGCAAGGGCCTCCCGCTGGAGGACATGGAGTTCTTCCAGTTCCACCCCACCGGGCTCGCCGGGCTCGGCATCCTCCTCACCGAGGGCGCCCGCGGCGAGGGCGCGATCCTCCGCAACGCCTCGGGCGAACGGTTCATGGAGCGCTACGCCCCGACGATCAAGGACCTCGCCCCTCGCGACATCGTCGCCCGGTGCATGGTCCAGGAGGTCGCCGAGGGACGCGGCGCCGGGCCGAACAAGGACTACGTGCTGCTCGACTGCACGCACCTCGGCGCCGAGGTCCTCGAGACCAAGCTGCCCGACATCACCGAGTTCGCCCGCACCTACCTCGGCGTCGACCCGGTCTACGAGCCCGTCCCGGTGATGCCGACCGCGCACTACGCGATGGGCGGCATCCCGACGAACGTGAACGCCGAGGTGCTCCGCGACAACACCACCGTCGTGCCGGGCCTCTACGCGGCCGGCGAGTGCGCGTGCGTGTCGGTGCACGGCTCGAACCGCCTGGGCACCAACTCGCTGCTCGACATCAACGTCTTCGGCAAGCGCGCGGGCCGCAACGCCGTCGAGTACGTCAACTCGGGCGTCGACTTCACGCCCCTTCCGGCCGACCCGGCCGGCGACGTGCGCCGCATGCTCGAGATGCTGCGCGAGTCCGACGGCACGGAGCGGATCGCCGCGATCCGCAAGGAGCTCCAGGACGAGATGGACAAGGGCGCGCAGGTGTTCCGCACCGCCGAGTCGCTCGCGCACGTGGCATCCGTCATCGCCGCGCTCCGCGAGCGGTACCGCAACATCGCCGTGCAAGACAAGGGCAGGCGGTTCAACACCGACCTGCTCGAGGCCGTCGAGCTCGGCTTCCTGCTCGACCTCGCCGAGGTCGTCGTCGCGTCGGCCGCGAACCGCGAGGAGAGCCGCGGCGGGCACATGCGCGACGACTTCCCGGACCGCGACGACGAGAAGTTCATGCAGCACACGATGGCCTACCTGTCGGGCGACGCCCACTCGTCGGTCGTCACCGATCACATCCGGCTCGACTGGAAGCCGGTGACGATCACCCGATACCAGCCCATGGAGAGGAAGTACTGACGTGACGACCGCCACGCTCGAGAAGTCGTCGACCGGCACGGATGCCGCCGCGCAGTCGTTCACGGTCACGCTGCTGATCCGCCGGTTCGACCCCGAGGTCGACGCCGAGCCGCGCTGGCAGGACTTCGACGTCGAGATGTACGCGACCGACCGCGTGCTCGACGCGCTCCACAAGATCAAGTGGGAGCAGGACGGCTCGCTGACCTTCCGCCGGTCGTGCGCGCACGGCATCTGCGGCTCCGACGCGATGCGCATCAACGGGCGCAACCGCCTCGCGTGCAAGACGCTGATCAAGGACCTCGACATCTCGAAGCCGATCTACGTCGAGGCCATCAAGGGCCTGCCGCTCGAGAAGGACCTCGTCGTCGACATGGAGCCGTTCTTCGCGAGCTACCGCGAGGTGCAGCCGTTCCTGCAGGCCCGCACCACGCCGGAGCCCGGCAAGGAGCGCATCCAGAACGTGGCCGAGCGCGCGCGATTCGACGACACGACCAAGTGCATCCTGTGCGCCGCGTGCACGTCGTCGTGCCCGGTGTTCTGGACCGACGGGCAGTACTTCGGCCCGGCCGCGATCGTGAACGCCCACCGGTTCATCTTCGACTCGCGCGACGACGAGGCCAAGGTGCGCCTCGACATCCTGAACGACAAGGAGGGCGTGTGGCGCTGCCGCACGACCTTCAACTGCACCGACGCGTGCCCCCGCGGCATCGAGGTGACCAAGGCGATCGCCGAGGTCAAGCAGGCCATCATGCGCGGCAAGCCCTAGGGCGCAGCCCGCTGCGGACGGGGTCGGCGTCGTGGACGCCGGCCCCGTCGTCGTGTCCGGCGGCGCGCACTGGCTAGGGTGATCGCGTGGGACGACGCGTGCCGGAAGGACGGGACGCCGACGCGCACGCCTCGGCGGCCGCGGGGCGTGGCGAGCCGGCGGCGAACGGCCGCGACCTGCGGCTGCGGCTCGACGAGCCGATCGCGCGCGTGACCGACCTCACGCGCCGCACGATGGAGTTCTTCCCCGTGCGGGTCTGGCGGCACTTCCTGCAGCGGAACGGCTTCCTGCTGTCGGCGGGCATGAGCTACCAGGCGCTGTTCGCGACCTTCGCCGCGATCTACGTGGCGTTCGCGATCGCCGGGCTCTGGCTCGTGTCGAGCCCCGACACCCTGAACGCACTCGTCACGCTGATCAACACCTACGCGCCCGGCCTGATCGGACCGGAGGGGCTCATCACGACCGCCGACCTCGTGGAGGTGACCGAGGCGAGCACGAGCCTGTTCGGCCTCACGGGCGCGGTCGCGCTCGCCGGCCTGGTATGGACCGCGATCAGCTGGATCACCTACACCCGGCTCGCCGTCCGGAGCACGTTCGGCCTGCCGCGCGACGACCGGCCGTACGTCCTGCTGAAGACGCGGGACTTCCTCGCGTCGCTCGGGTTCGGGCTCGCGCTGGTCGTGGCCGCCCTGCTCTCCATCGTCGCGACCACGCTGCTCGACGCGTTCCTCGACGTGCTCGGGCTCACCGACGAGGCGGCCTCGCCCGTGATGGCCGGCGGGCTGCGGTTCGGCTCGCTCGCCGTGGTGTTCGTCATCGACACCGTCGCCCTGGCCGTGCTGTTCCGGTTCCTCTCGGGTGCGGCGGTGCCGTGGCGGCGGATGTGGATCGGCTCGCTGCTCGGATCGGCGGCGCTGAGCGTGCTGCACGTGCTGGGCGGCGTGCTCGTGACGGCCACGACGAACAACCCGCTCCTGGCCACGTTCACGGTCTTCATCGGGCTCCTGCTGTGGTTCCGCATCGCGAGCATCGTGATCCTCGTCGCCGCCGCATGGATCGCGATCGAGACGGCCGACGCGAACGACACCCTCCGGCCCGTGACCGCCGACCAGCGGGCGGCCGAGGCGCTGCTCGCCCAGCGGCGGGCGGACGCGGCGGAGCGGCGCCGCGAGGTGCGCGCCGTCCGCGACGCGATGGAGGAGGCCGGCTGGTTCGGGTGGCTCCGGGGGCGCCGCCGGCTCACGCGCGCCGAGCTCGACCTGGCCGACGCCGAGCTCGCGGTCGCCGATGCGGAGCGCGCGCTCGACCTCGCGTCGGCCGAGGCGCGGGCGCAGCGCCGGCGGCGCCGACGGCGGCCCCGCGACGTCGGGGGGCTCGCCTAGGATCGAAGGCATGCCCCCCGCCTCCCTGCTCCGCGTCGCCACTGCCAACGTGAACGGGGTCCGGGCGGCGTTCCGGCGCGGCATGGTCCAGTGGCTCGCCGCTCGCGACGTCGACATCCTCGCGCTGCAGGAGGTGCGCGCCTCGACCGACGACCTCGCGGCGCTGCTCGGCGACGAGTGGAACCTCCTCCACGACCCGGCGAGCGCCAAGGGCCGCGCGGGAGTCGCGATCGCGAGCCGCGCCGACGCCCACATCCATCGGGTCGAGCTCGGCGAGACCGACCACGACACCGCGGGCCGCTGGCTCGAGGCCGACTACGAGGTCGGCGGTCGCATCGTGACGGTGGTGAGCTGCTACGTGCCGTCGGGCGTGGCCGACTCCCCCAAGCAGGTCGAGAAGTACCGGTTCCTCGATGCGATGACCGAGCGGATGACGCAGCTCGCCGGGCACGAGCTGGCCGTCGTCGTCGGCGACCTGAACGTCGGCCACCGCACGCTCGACATCAAGAACTGGAAGGGCAACGTCAAGCGCGCGGGCTTCCTTCCCGAGGAGCGCGCCTACTTCGACCGGTTCCTCGGTGCCGAAGGCGACGAGCGGTACAACGCGGGCGCGGGCCTCGGCTGGGTCGACGTCGGCCGCCGCGTGGCCGGCGAGGTTCCGGGCCCCTACACGTGGTGGTCGTGGCGCGGCAAGGCGTTCGACAACGACAGCGGCTGGCGCATCGACTACCAGCTCGCGACCCCGGCGCTCGCCGGGCTGGTGCAGGCGTACTCGGTCGACCGGGCCGACGCCTACGACGAGCGATGGTCCGACCACGCTCCCGTCGTCGTCGACTACGCCATTCCGACCCCAGAGGACTCCTGAACCCATGAACACCGCACGTCCCGTCGTCTTCTCCGGCATGCAGCCGTCGGGCGACTCCCTCCACCTCGGCAACTACCTCGGCGCGCTCGTGAACTGGGTCGCCCTGCAGGAGGACCACGACCCCATCTACTGCGTCGTCGACCTGCACGCGATCACCGTCCAGCAGGACCCGGCGGTCCTGCGCGACGCCACGCGCCGGACCGCGGCGCAGTACCTGGCCGCGGGCGTCGACCCGGGCCGCTCGACGCTGTTCGTGCAGTCGCACGTGGCCGCGCACACCGAGCTCGCGTGGGTGCTCGGCACCCTCACGGGCTTCGGCGAGGCGAGCCGGATGACGCAGTTCAAGGACAAGTCCGCGCGGTACGGCGCGGACGCCACGACCGTCGGGCTCTTCACCTACCCCGTGCTGATGGCGGCCGACATCCTCCTGTACGGCACCCATCTCGTGCCGGTCGGCGACGACCAGCGCCAGCACCTCGAACTCACCCGCGACCTCGCGGGCCGCTTCAACTCGCGCTACGGCGACACGTTCGTCGTGCCCGAGGCGATGATCCCGAAGGAGTCGGCGCGGATCTACGACCTGCAGGAACCGACCGCCAAGATGTCGAAGTCGGCGGCGAGCCCCAACGGTCTCATCAACCTCATGGACGATCCCAAGGTCATCGCCAAGCGCATCAGGAGCGCGGTCACCGACACCGAGCGCGAGGTCCGCTACGACCCGCAGTCGAAGCCCGGGATCGCGAACCTGCTCGACATCTACGCGACGATCACCGGCCGGTCGATCGCCGAGCTCGAGGCCGACTACGAGGGTCGCGGCTACGGCGACCTGAAGAAGGACCTGGCCGAGGTCGTGGTCGAGCGCATCTCGCCGATGCGCGAGCGCACGCTCGAGCTCATGGAGGACCCGGGCGAACTCGACCGGCTGCTCGCGATCGGGGCCGACAAGGCGTCCGAGCGCGCCGAGCGCACGCTGGCGACGGTCTACGACCGCGTCGGCTTCCTGCGGCGGCGGTGAGCGCGGGCCCGCCCTCGCCGGTCGCCCGCGGCGCGGGCGGCGCGCGACCGGTGGTGCTGTTCGACCTCGACGACACGCTGATGGCGCACCGCGAGGCGGTCGCGAGGGGCATCGAGCTGCACCTGCGCGAGCGGGAGTACGGGGACGACGTCGCAGCCGGGCAGGCGCTCTGGCACGAGCTCGAGGAGCGGCACTACCACGCCTACCTCGCGGGCGAGCTGACCTTCGAGGGGCAGCGTCGCGCCCGGGCCGCCGACTTCGCGCTCGCCCACGGCGACGAGATCGACGACCAGGCAGCCGGCGACTGGTTCGCACGCTACTTCGAGCGCTACCGCGACTCGTGGTCCCTGCACGATGACGTCGAGCCCGCGCTCGACGCGCTCGAGGCGGCACTGCCGGGCGTGCGCTTCGGCATCATCACGAACGGCGAGCCGGAGTTCCAGCTGGCCAAGCTCGTCCGGCTCGGGCTCGAGGTCGGCCACCCGGGTCGCATCGAGCACCTCGTGGCATCCGGCGCCGAGGGCGTGACGAAGCCCGACCGTCGCATCTTCGAGGTCGCGCTCGACCGGTTCGCGGCCGGGGCGCCGGTCTCGCGTGCGGCCTACGTCGGCGACCGTCTTCGGACCGACGCGATCGGCGCGGCCCGAGCGGGGCTGGTCGGCGTGTGGCTCAACCGGCCGGGCGTCCGGCCGACCGGGACCGAGGGGACGGAGGCCGCGGCCGCGGGCGTGCTCGAGATCCGAACGCTCGCCGAGCTGCCCGACCTGCTCGCGCACCGTCTGGTGGTCGAGTAGCGCCTGCCGGAGGCGGAGACGCCCCCGCGGGTCGAGGAGCCGCTGAGCGGCGTCTCGAGACCTCGCCGGTGGGACCGACCCGGTCTCGAGACACGGGCTGCGCCCGCTCCTCGACCCGCGCCGGGGTCAGCGCACGTCGTCGTCGACCCAGTCGAGGGTCTTCGTGACGGCCTTCTTCCAGTTGCGCACGAGGCGGCCGCGCTCGCTCTCGTCCATCGAGGGAGTCCAGCGACGGTCCTCCTGCCAGTTCTTCGCGAGGTCGTCCAGGCCCGACCAGAACCCGACCGCGAGGCCCGCCGCGTAGGCGGCACCGAGCGCGGTGGTCTCCGCGACGACCGGCCGCACGACCGGCACGCCGAGGATGTCGGCCTGGAACTGCAGCAGGGTGTCGTTGGCGGTCGCGCCGCCGTCGACGCGCAGCTCGGTCAGGTCGATGCCCGCGTCGGCGTTGACCGCCTCCACGACGTCGCGCGTCTGGAACGCGATCGCCTCGAGTGCGGCCCGCGCGATGTGCCCCTTGTTCACGTAGCGCGTGAGGCCGACGAGCGCGCCGCGCGCGTCCGGCCGCCAATACGGCGCGAACAGGCCCGAGAACGCCGGCACGAAGTAGGCGCCGCCGTTGTCGTCCACCGTCTTCGCCAGCTCCTCGACCTCGGCGGCCGACGAGATGAGGCCGAGGTTGTCGCGCAGCCACTGCACGAGCGACCCGGTGACCGCGATCGATCCCTCGAGCGCGTAGTGCACGGGCTGGTCGCCGAGCTTGTACCCGACGGTCGTGAGCAGGCCGTTCTTCGAGTGGACGATCTCCTCGCCCGTGTTGAAGATGAGGAAGTTGCCCGTGCCGTAGGTGTTCTTCGCCTCGCCGGCCGCGAAGGCCGCCTGGCCGAACGTCGCCGCCTGCTGGTCGCCGAGTATGCCCGCGATCGGCGTCTCGCGCAGCAGGCTCGACTCCTCGACCGTGCCGTAGACCTCGGAGGAGGACCTGATCTCGGGGAGCATGGAGCGCGGCACGCCGAAGACGCCGAGGATCTCGTCGTCCCACTGCAGGGTCTCGAGGTCCATGAACAGGGTGCGGCTCGCATTCGTGACATCCGTCGCGTGCACGCCGCCGTCCACCCCGCCGGTGAGGTTCCACAGCACCCACGTGTCGGTGGTGCCGAACAGGAGGTCGCCGGCCTCGGCCTTCTCGCGCGCGCCCTCGACGTTCTCGAGGATCCAGACGATCTTCGTGCCCGAGAAGTACGTCGCGAGCGGCAGGCCGACCTTGGCCTTGAAGCGCTCGACGCCGCCGTCGGCCGCGAGCCGGTCGACGATGGGCTGCGTGCGGGTGTCCTGCCAGACGATCGCGTTGTAGACCGGCTCGCCCGTGTTCTTGTCCCACACCACCGCGGTCTCGCGCTGGTTGGTGATCCCGACCGCGGCGATGTCGTGGCGGGTGAGGTCGGCCTTGCCGAGCGCCTGCCCGATGACCTCGCGCGTGTTGCGCCAGATCTCCATCGGGTCGTGCTCGACCCAGCCGGCCTTGGGGAAGATCTGCTCGTGCTCGAGCTGCCCGGTCGCGACGATCGAGCCGGACTTGTCGAAGATGATCGCGCGCGACGAGGTCGTGCCCTGGTCGATCGCGAGGATGTGGTCAGCCATCTGAGGACTCCGTTGTGTTCAGGGGGTGGTGGGTGGGTGGAGCGATCGGACGCCGCGGCGTCAGCCGAGCAGCGGCAGGAGCGGGATCGCGGCGAGGCCGGCGAGCACGCCGCCGATGATCGGCCCGACGACCGGCACCCACGAGTAGGACCAGTCGCTCGAGCCCTTGCCCTTGATGGGAAGGACCGCGTGCGCGATGCGCGGCCCGAGGTCGCGGGCCGGGTTGATCGCGTACCCGGTCGGGCCACCGAGCGAGGCGCCGATGCCGACCACGAGGAGGGCGACGGGAAGGGCGCCGAGGGCTGCCAGGCCCGACGCGTCGCCGTTGCGGCCGAAGCCGATCACGACGAACACCAGCACGAACGTGCCGATGATCTCGGTCACGAGGTTCCAGCCGTACGAGCGGATGGCGGGACCGGTCGAGAAGACGCCGAGCTTGTTGGCGGGCTCGGGCTCCTCGTCGAAGTGCTGCTTGTAGCCGAGCCAGCAGATCACCGCGCCGAGGAAGGCGCCGATCAGCTGCGCGGCGATGTAGGCGGCCACCGAGAGCGCGTTCACCGGGACACCCTGTCCGAACTCGGTCGCGCCGTTGGCCACGAGCCCGAGCGTGACCGCCGGATTGAGGTGGGCGCCCGAGGCGTAGGCGACGATGACACCGGCGAAGACCGCGAGGCCCCAGCCGAAGTTGACCATGAGGAAGCCGCCGGCGAAGCCCTTCGTCTTCGCCAGGGCGACGTTGGCGACCACGCCGCAGCCGAGCAGCAGCAGCATGGCCGTGCCGACGAGTTCCGAGAGGAACACGACACCGAGATTGTCCACGTTGACCTTCTTTCAATCACCCGGAACGCCGCCGTCGGCGCCCCGGTCGGGGGGCAGGGCCTCTCGGCCCGGATGAAACGTACCCGCCGAACCAGCCCGGATCGGGCGGTCCGGCGTGCACGTCTGTGCAGATTCGACGGTGCTGGTCGAGTGGCACCGACCGGGGGCCGGAGCGGATCGAGACCGCCCGGCGCGGGGTCTCGATACGCGGGCGGCTCCGCCGGGCGCTACTCGACCAGCGAGGCCGGCTCGTCGAGCACGACGCCGTGGCGCTCGGCGAGCACGCGCCGGGTGGCGTCGACCTCGGCCCGGCGCGCGGCCGCGTCCCACCCCAGCTCGTCGCCGACGACGTCGGCGAGCTCGTCGAGCAGTCGCGGGGTGAGCCCGCCGGTGAAGGCGAGGCTCGTGCGCCGGAACACGACGTCGGCGAGGTGCACCACGCGCTCGTGGCGCGTGATCCAGGCGATCTCCTCGCGGCTGTACGCGTCGTGGTCGGCGAGCGGCGTCTCGGGGCCGCCCTCGACCTCCGCGATGAGCGCGGCCGCGCGAGTGCCGTACCGCTCCAGGAGCTGCTCCGCCCGCTCGCGGCCGACGCCGTCGCCGTGGCCGGCGACCCACACGAGCCGCG
Source organism: Agromyces sp. CCNWLW213 (assembly GCF_037199545.1). Taxonomy (NCBI): domain Bacteria; kingdom Bacillati; phylum Actinomycetota; class Actinomycetes; order Micrococcales; family Microbacteriaceae; genus Agromyces; species Agromyces sp. CCNWLW213. Next base: position 260,378 of record NZ_JBBBDX010000002.1, read on the forward strand.
CGTCATCCGTCGTCGGATACCCGGCGCCGCCGCCGATCGGCAGGCCTTCGGTGGATCGCGCGCGCTCCCGGCCGAGGAGCCCCAGGACCTCGTCCGCGAGGTGCTCGGCGAGGGCGCGGAAGGTGGTCCACTTGCCGCCGACGAGGCTCAGCAGGGTCGTACCGGGCCGCTCGGCGACGTCCGCCCGCTCGATGCGGTAGTCGCGACTGACGAAGCCGGGCTGCGTGTCGTCGTGGCGCGGCAGCGGTCGCACGCCCGAGAACCGGTAGACGATCTGCGACCGGTCGACGGCGATGCCTGGGAAAACGTGCGCGACGAGGTCGAAGAAGTAGTCGACCTCGTCCTCGGTGCAGACGGCCGGCTCGCGCATGTCGTGCTCGAGGTCGGTGGTGCCGACCATGACCCGGCCCTTGAGCGGGTAGATGAGCACGATGCGTCCGTCCTCGTGCTCGAAGAAGATCTCGCGGCCGCCGGTCGCCTCGAGCAGCTCCGGATGGTCGAGCACGATGTGCGACCCCTTGGTCCCGCCCATGAAGCGCGTCTCGCGACCGAGCTGCGCATTGGTCAGGTCGGTCCACGGCCCCGAGGTGTTGACGACGACGTCGGCCGCGAGGTCGAACTCGCGACCCGTGACCGCGTCGCGCACGCGAACGCCGCGCGGGCCGAATCCGACGGCCTCGAGGTGGTTCGCCGCCCGGGCGTGGGAGCCGGCGGCGAGGCCGTCGTGCAGCACGTCGAGCGCGAGGCGCTCGGGGTCGTGCATGCTCGCGTCGTAGTAGGTCGCGGTGTACTTCAGGGCGGGATTCAGGGCGGGCAGCTCGGCGAGCGAGGCCTTCCGGCCGAGGAACCGATGGCGGGGCACGCTGCCGCCGTCACGCGAGAACGCGTCGTAGATCGTCAGGCCGGTCTTGATGAGCGCCGCGCCGCGCTCGGTCGGCCGGCCCTGCCGGTGCGTCAGGAATCGCAGCGGCGCCGAGAGGATCCCCGAGAAGGTCGAGAAGATCGGCACGGTCGTGCGCAGCGGCTTGACGTAGTGCGGCGCGGTGCGCAGCAGCCCGTTGCGCTCCTGCACCGACTCCTGCACGAGGCGGAACTCGCCGTTCTCGAGGTAGCGGATGCCGCCGTGGATCATGTGGCTCGAGGCGGAGGACGCGCCCGAAACGAAGTCGTCTCGCTCGACGAGCACGACGTCGACGCCCTGGAGCGCGAGGTCGCGGAACGTCGCGAGGCCGTTGATGCCCCCGCCGATGATCACGACGTCGGCGGTGGGCCGGGCGAGGAGCTCGGCGATCTCGGAGCGGAGGTCGGGGGCGGGGCGGGTCGTCGTCGGCGACGTGGTGGGCGACATCGCTGTCCTTTCGAGCTGGTCACGCCGGGTTGCGGTGGGTGCCCGGCTGTGGATGAATACATCGTGAGCACACGCGCACATGCTTGCAACCGGAATGAACAAACGTGCAAGGGAGTTCGGATGACGGTGACGGATGCGACGGGGCCCGCACTGGACGGCGCCCTCCCCGACGGGAAGACCCGCGACGCGCTGCGCGCGGCGCACCTCTACTACCTCCAGGACCTGACGATGGACGCCATCGCGAAGGAGCTCCACACCTCGCGATCGTCGGTCTCGCGCCTGCTCAGCCACGCGCGCGCGACCGGGCTCGTGGAGATCTCGATCCACTCCCCGCTCGACCTGCCGAGCCGCCTGGAGCAGGAGATCCTCGAGCGGCACGAGGTCTCCGCGCACGTCGTGCCGGTGCCCGACCATGCGAGCGACGTCGACCGACTCGAGCGCGTGGCCCTCACCGCTGCACGGATTCTCAACCGGTTCATCGACTCCAACCAGACCATCGGCATCGCCTGGGGCTCGACCATGAGCGCCATGAGCCGGCACCTCGCCCCGAAGGCGACGCACAACTCGGAGGTCGTGCAGCTGAACGGGGCCGGGAACCTCCGCACGACCGGCATCCTGTACGCCTCCGAGCTGCTGCGCCGGTTCGGCGACGCGTTCGGCGCGCGAGTGCAGCAGTTCCCGGTGCCCGCCTTCTTCGACGACCCGGCCACCAAGGAGGCGTTCTGGCGCGAGCGGAGCACGCGCCGGCTGCTCGACCTCCAGGCGGCCATGGACGTCGCGATCTTCGGCGTCGGCTCCCCGTTCGCCGAGGTGCCGAGCCACGTCTACCAGGGCGGCTACCTCGAGCGGGCCGACTACGAGGCGCTCAGCCGGGACGGCGTGGTCGGCGACGTGGCGACGGTGTTCTACCGGGCCGACGGCTCGACCGACGGCATCGCGTTGAACGCGCGCGCCACGGGACCCGACTTCTCGGTGCTGCGCCGCGCGCCCCGGCGGATCTGCGTGGTCTCCGGGCCCGCGAAGCTGCCCGGCCTGAAGGGCGCGCTCGCGGCGGGGCTCGTGACCGACCTGATCGTGGACGAGGGGACCGCGCGGGGCCTCGTCGAGGAGCCGCCGGCGGTCCGGGGCGTCGCGACGGAATCGTGATCCACGGCGACGGCGCCGGGCGGTAGCGTGAGGCTCGCGGCCCCGGACGGCCGCGTACGAGAGGACCCCATGCACCCGTCCGACGAGCCGGGCGCCGCCCCCGCGCCGCGGCGTCCCGAGCGCCGCTCCCCCGGCGTCCGGGCGACCGCCGCGCTCGTCGCGGTCGTCGCCGTCTCGCTCGCCGGGCACCAACTCGTCGCCTCCGCCGCCTACGCGCAGGCGTGGCCCCTGTGGTCGGCCGCCGACGCCCGGTACGACGAGGCGACCGACGGACATGCCGCGGCCGTCGACCGCGGCGAGGCCGCGGTCGACCGGGCGACCGGCCTGCTCGAGGTCGCAGCGGGCGACCTCGTCGCCGCGGACGACCGCGCCGCGGTCGAGGCCGCGGTCGCCGAGGCCGCGTCGGTCGTCGCGATCCGGTCCGGCGGCGCGACCGGCATCGCCGCGCTGACGGCCCCCGACGACCCGGCGCCCGCCTGGGACCGCTACGCCGACCTCTGGGAGCTCGCCGAGCTCATCCCCGACCGTCACCGAGCCGCCGAGCGGATCGAGGACTCCACCGTCCGCGTGGCCGCGGCGACGCGCGCCCTGTCGGATGCCGCCGACGCGCTCGTGGACGGCGCCGAGGCGACCGCGGCATCCGTGCTCGACGCCAGCCCCGCGGCCGCGTACCGCACTCGCGCCGCGCTCGAGGCGGCGCTCGACGACTCGTCCGGCGGCTCCGGCTCGACGGTGCGGCTCACCGACCTCGCGACGGCGGTCACCGCGGTCCGCGACTCCCACGCGGCCGAGGAGGAACGGCGTCGGGCCCACCCCGTCCGGGCCGAGATCGAGGCGTTCGCGCGCTCGATCGCCTTCGGCGTCGAGATCGACTTCGCCTGGGACTACGTCGTCGGCGGCTACTCGAGCGACGGGTGGTACTCGGGCACGGCCGAGTTCTTCGACGACGGCGAGGGGTGGGGGCTCGTCTCGCTGAGCGAGAGCATCGAGCAGGCGTGGTCGTGGGACGAGAACGCCAAGGCGGTGGTCGTGCACGAGGTCGGCCACACGCAGGTGCTCCGCGAGGCGTGCCACGAGATCTTCAGCGGGCCGGAGTTCGGCGGCGACCACGAGGCCTGGGCGACGGCATGGGCCATCGGCATGGGCTACGACGTGCCCGGGTCGGGCATCGACGCCTACGGCCGGCCCAGCGACGCACAGATCGCCGCCGCCTCCGCGTGCCGCTGACGCCGACCACGGCGCGCGCGGCCCGGGGTCCCGCGGTCCGCGGGAATACCGGCGCCCCCACGGCGTTGACCTAGAATCGAATCGAAACGTGCTCCGGGGTCGGTGCAAGTCCGAACCGGCGGTGAAAGTCCGCGAGCCGGGAGCGCGTGGCCGTCCGGCCGCGCGCGAGCGGTTGAACCGGTGGAACTCCGGTACCGACGGTGAAAGTCCGGATGGGAGGCGGCACGGGTCGGTCGCGCAGCGCGTGACCGGCGTTTCCCGCGTCGCCGGGACCCCCGGAGCCTGGAAGGCAGGCACCCGATGTCCACGGCCACGCGAGCGGCGACGGATGCCGCGGCGATGCGCCGGGCGCTCGAACTCGCCGAGCGCGGCCCGGCCCGCGGGGTGAACCCCCGCGTCGGCTGCGTCATCCTCGCACCCGACGGCCGAACCCTCGCCGAGGGCTGGCACCGCGGCGCAGGCACCCCGCACGCCGAGGTCGACGCGCTCGAGCGGCTGGCCCCGGATGACGCGCGCGGAGCCACCGCGATCGTGACCCTCGAGCCGTGCAACCACACCGGCCGCACCGGGCCCTGCTCGCAGGCGCTCATCGCCGCGGGCGTCGCACGCGTCGTGTACGCGGTCGACGATCCGGGCGACCACTCCTCGGGCGGCGCCCGAACGCTCCGCGCCGCGGGCGTCGACGTCGAGGGCGGACTCCTCGCCGACGAGGTCGAGGCGTTCCTCGGCGACTGGCTCTTCGCCGCCCGCCACCGACGCCCGCGCATCACCGTCAAGTGGGCGTCGAGCCTCGACGGGCGCGTCGCGGCGGCCGACGGGTCGAGCCGCTGGATCACCGGCCCCGAGGCGCGCGCCGACGTGCACCTGCGTCGTGCGGCCGCCGACGCGATCGCCGTCGGCACCGGCACGGTGCTCGCCGACGACCCCTCGCTCACGGCCCGCGACGCCGACGGAGCCCTCCTCGACGCGCAGCCGATCCCCGTCGTGTTCGGCCGGCGCGAGGTGCCCGCGGGCGCGGCGCTCGCACGCCATCCGCACGACGTCCTGCAGTTCCCGGGCGCCGACCTCGGCGCGGACCTCGCCGAACTCCAGCGCCGCGGCGTCCGCTCGCTCTTCGTCGAGGGCGGACCGACGCTCGCGAGCGCGTTCGTCGCGGCGGGACTCGCCGACGAGCTGCTCGTGTACCTCGCGCCCGCCGTGATCGGCGGCCCCCGGACCGCCATCGCGGACGTGGGCGTCGCGACCATCGCCGACGCCCTCCGCTACGACTTCGCCGACCTCGTGCGCCTCGGCGACGACCTGCTCGTCGTCGCGCGGCCGCGCACGTCGGCGCACCCCGAATCCACCACCCGAGAGAAGGCCTGAGCATGTTCACCGGAATCATCGAGGAGCTCGGCGTCGTCGCGCGAGTCGAGCCGCACGCCGACGTCGTGCGGCTGACCGTCCGCGGCCCGAAGGTCGTCGAGGGGGTCCGTCACGGCGACTCCATCGCGGTGTCGGGCGTCTGCCTCACCGTCGTCGCCGCCGATGCGGAGTCGTTCACGGCCGACGTCATGGCGCAGACCCTGCGCATGTCGACGCTCGATGACGTCGCGGAAGGACGGGGCGTCAACCTGGAGCGCGCCGCCCTCGTGGGCGACCGGCTGGGCGGCCACATCGTGCAGGGCCACGTCGACGGCACCGCCGACGTGATCGACGTGCGTCCGGGCGACGAGTGGCGCGTCATCCGGTTCTCGCTGCCCGACGCGCTCGCGGCGCTCGTCGTCGACAAGGGGTCGATCGCCGTCGACGGCGTCTCGCTCACCGTCAGTTCGCTCGGCGACGAGCCCGATGGCTCGTGGTTCGAGGTCTCGCTCATCCCCGAGACGCTGGCCGCGACGACGCTCGGCCGGCTCGCGCCGGGCGACCGGGTCAACCTCGAGACCGACGTGCTGGCACGGCACGTGCAGCGGATGCTTCGACTCGACGCCCATCGCGCGCTGCCGTCGTCGGTGGCCGAGCCGTCGATCGGGGGCGTCCGATGAGCCTCGCGACGATGCCCGAGGTCCTCGAGGCGCTGCGCGCGGGCAAGCCCGTGATCGTGGCCGACGACGAGGGCCGCGAGAACGAGGGCGACGCCATCATGGCCGCCGAGTTCGCGACCCAGGAGTGGATCGCGTGGATGGTCCGCCACACGAGCGGCTACCTGTGCGCGCCGATGCCGAACGCCGCGGCCGACCGCCTCGGCCTGCCGCTCATGGTCGAGCGCAACGAGGACGCGCGCGGCACCGCGTACACGGTCTCGGTCGACGCGGCCGACCGCATCTCGACGGGCATCTCGGCGTCCGACCGCGCGCACACGCTGCGGATCCTCGCCGACCCCGAGGCGACCCCCGACCGGCTCATCCGCCCGGGGCACATCCTGCCGTTGCGCGCCGTCGACGGCGGCGTGCGCGAGCGGGCCGGGCACACCGAGGCGGCGGTCGACCTCATGCGCCTCGCGGGCCTCTCCCCCGTCGGCGTCATCGGCGAGCTCGTCGACGACGACGGCGAGATGATGCGCCTGCCGAGGCTGATCGCCTTCGCCGAGCAGGAGGGCCTCCCGGTCACGACGGTCGAGGCGCTCATCGCGTGGCTCCGCGAGCATCACGAGGGCGAGGACCTCGCCGCGGGCGAGGCGCCCGAGCCCATCGCCGAGTCGCCGCGCGTGCAGTTCGAGGTCGAGACGAACCTGCCCACCGTCCACGGCACGTTCCGTGTGCGCGCCTACCGCGACCGCAGCACCGGCGCCGACCACCTCGCGATCATCGCGGGCGACCCCGGCGCCGACCCGGCGGGCGCCATCGCGCGCGTGCACTCCGAGTGCCTGACCGGCGAGGCCATGGGCTCGCTCAAGTGCGAGTGCGGCCCACAGCTCGACACGGCGCTCGCCACGATCGCCGAGCACGGCGGCGTCGTCGTGTACCTGCGCGGCCACGAGGGGCGCGGCATCGGGCTCATCAACAAGCTGCGCGCGTACCGGTTGCAGGAGGGCGGGCTCGACACCCTCGATGCGAACCTCGCGCTGGGCCTGCCGATCGACGCGCGCGACTTCACCGCGGCGAGCGCGATCCTCGACGACCTGGGCGTGGAGCGGGTGCGCCTGCTCACCAACAACCCCGAGAAGGTGCGCCAGCTCGAGGCGCACGGCATCCGCGTCTCCGATCGCCTGCCCCTCGTCGTCGGCGTGGGGGCCGGGAACGCGGGCTACCTCGAGACCAAGCGCACCCGCATGGGACACTCGATCGACGACGGCCAGCTCACCGAGGCCGCCGCGGACGCACTGCTGAGAGGACACGCATCATGAGCGGAGCCGGATCCCCCGAACTCGACGTCGACGGCCGCGGCCTCCGGGTCGTCGTCGTCGCCGGCAGCTGGCACGACGAGATCACCGACGGCCTCATCGCGGGCGCGACGGGCACCCTCGAGCGGGCGGGCGCCGAGTTCGAGCTGGTCCGGGTCCCCGGCAGCTTCGAGCTCCCGGTGGTGTCCAAGGCCGCACTCGAGGCGGGCGCCGACGCGGTCGTGGCGCTCGGCGTGATCATCCGCGGCGGCACGCCGCACTTCGAGTACGTGTCGTCGGCCGCGACCGACGGACTCACGCGCGTCGCCCTCGACACGGGCAAGCCGGTCGGCTTCGGCGTGCTGACCCTCGACGACGAGCGGCAGGGCCTCGACCGGGCCGGCCTGCCCGGCTCGAAGGAGGACAAGGGGCGCGAGGCGGCCGAGGCCGCGATCGTCACCGCGAACGCGCTGCGCGCCCTGCGCGGCTGACGGGGGTCGGCGCGCCCGCCCGGCGCGCCCGCCGGCCGGACGCCGCACCGGCATCCGGCCGGCGCTCAGAACTTCGAGCCGAGGGCCTTCGCCTTGATCGCCTCGAACTCCCCGTCGGTGATCACGCCCTGGTCGCGCAGCGCCTGGGCCTTCGCGATCTCGTCGGCGGGGTTCGCGAACGACATCCGGCGGTACTCCTCCTGGCTGTACTCCTCGTACTCGACCTGCTTGCGACCCGACCGCTCCGCCATGCCCTTGCCGCGCGCGATGAGGTAGACGAGGCCCGTGATCCACGGCAGGAAGACCAGCAGCACGAGCCACAGCGCCTTCATCCAGCCGTTCAGCTCGTGGTCGCGGAAGACGTCGATGACGATGTAGACGAGCACCAGGATGTAGGCCACGTAGGCGAACATCCAGAAGTAGAACCAGATCCAGCTCCACAGGTCCATGCCCGAACCCCTTTCGTTCGTTCCCGGGCGCTCCCGGCGCCGGCGGCGCGCACGCCCCGCTCGGCTCGCAATGCGGACCCGGCCGGCCCGTGGACCACGCGATCGCGTCGTCCGGCCCGGACGGGCAGCGGGTCAGCCGAGCAGCTTGGCCTTCGCCGCGGCGAACTCCGCGTCGTCGAGGATCCCCTGCTCGCGCAATGCGGCGAGCTTCTGCAGCTCGCCGACCACGTCGACGCCCCCGCCCGGGGCCGGCGGCGGAGGCGGTGGGGGCGGTGCGGCAGCGGCGGCCTGCTGGGCCTGGTACTGCTGCGCCTCCCACTGCTGCTGCGCCGCCATCTGCTGCTCCGCCTGCTGGTCGGCGTAGCGCTGCTGCTGGCGCCGTTGGACGTTGCCGCTCACGGCGGTCGCCGTCCCGGCCACGACGGCCGTTCGCGCGGCCATGCCGATCAGTCCCGGCCGGCCTCCTCTGCCCAGTGGCATGTCGTCCTCCTATTCCTCGGCCGCCGCAGCGGCGAACACCTCGTTGACCACGGAGGCGGGGATCCGCTCCACTTGGAGGACCTCGCCGCCGGACGCCGCGAACGCCGAGGCGAGCCGCTTCGCCCACAGCAGCTCGATCGCCATGACGGCGCCGGCCGTGCCGGGCGGGATCGCGTCGGCGAGCTCGTCGATGTCCTCGTCGCCGATCACGCCGGTCGCCTCGAGCTCGACGACCGTGAAACCGTACTCGTCTCGGAACTCCTCGAACTCGCGAACGGTCACCTCCCCGCCCTCGCCGCGCGCGACGATGAGCAGGTCGAGCAACCTGATCTCGTCACTCACCATCAGCTCGCCGAGCGCCGAGAGGGTCGCGTCGTCGGGGCGGTCCCCCTCGAAGCTCACCACGTAGATGTCGACCGGCCCGTACTCGAATTCCGCCATCGCTCCCCCTGCCCCAGGATGCCGCGGCACTCGCCGCCTCACGATTCAAGTGCACGGGGCGGCGGGCCCATGTGCCGAAAGTCCCGCTCGGCACCCGACTTCCGATCGAATCCGCCGTGTCCGGACCCGCTCGGCTGTCGCTCGCGGCCGCGCGGCTCGTAGGCTCTGGAGCATGGACGTCATCCGCATCATCCTCGTCATCCTCCACTTCGTCGGCCTCGCGTCGCTGCTCGGGGGGTTCCTCGTGCAGACCAAGGCGATCGCGCGCGGCGAGGGGAAGGTGCTCGTCGCGATGGTGCACGGGGCGCTCACGCAGCTCGTGACCGGCGTCCTGCTCGTCGGCGTGGCCGAGATGGGCGACCTCTACGACGTCGACAGCATCAAGATCGCGGTGAAGCTGCTCGTCGCGGTCCTCATCACCGTGCTCGTCTTCGTGTTCCGCAAGAAGGACCCGGCCCCGTCGTGGGCGCTCTGGGCCATCGGCGGCCTCACGCTGCTGAACGTGATCGTCGCGGTCGCCTGGCGCTGAGCCGCCCGCCCAGCCGGGTCCAGGCCCACCACGCCGCGATCCCGACGGCGAACGAGGCCGCGATCGCGAGCGGCGGCGAGACCTCCTCGATCGGCGGGTACACCTGCCAGTGCGTGAGGTAGACGAACATCGAGGCCGATGCCACGGTGCCGATCCCGCCCGCGAGCACCGCCGGCACGGGCAGGCTGGTCGCCCACACGAGCAGGCCGAGACCGGCGACCACGACGGCCTCGCGCAGCGGGTCGCCGAAGAAGCCCGGCACGGTGGCGAGCACGACCGCGCTCGCCACCAGTCGACGCCGGACGCTCGTCGATCGGGCCACCAGCCAGCCGAGCGCGATCAGCCAGGCCACGCCGGGCAGCTCGTAGTGCAGCGGTGACGTGGCGGCGGTGCCGCCGGATGCCGCAGAGCGGATCGCGAGCGCCACGACCAGCACGACGGCGGCGAACGCGTAGGGTCGCCGCCGCTCGAGCGCGTCCAGCCCCGGAACGGCGACGATCGCGGCGATGGCGAGGACGGCCCAGACGAGCGCCTCGATGAACCAGAGGTGCCGCTGGTCGCTCCACGCCTCGTCGGAGCCGAGGAGCCAGTTCGAGAGCGCGACGGTCGCCGGGTCGTACGTGCGCGCGATGAGGGCGACGCCGCCCACCCAGAGCACCGCGGGCACGGCGATCGCGCGGACGCTGCGCAGGAGCCCCCGGACACGGAGGGCCCGGGCGGCACGCGCGCGCCCCGGCGCGGCATCCGTCGCCGAGCGACCCGGCGTGAGCCGGAACCGGGCGAGGTTGAAGCCCGCGACGGCGAGGAGCAGGTGCGCCCCGCCCTGCAGCTGGACGACGTCGGCGTGGGTCGCCACGATGAGGACGATCGCGAGGGCCCGCAGGACCACCGAGGTCTCGACGCGCGCGACGCGTCGGCGGTGGGGCGCCGGCGCGCTCCCGCTTCGGGGCCGGGGCGTCCTCGCCGGCGCCGCCGCCCCGGCGTCGGCGCTCGCATCGGCAGTCCCGGGCGCCGTCGCGACCGGCTCGGCGAGGTCGCGGATCCGGCGGCTCGGCCAGTCCGCGGGCAGTGCCCCGACGCGTGACTCCAGCTGCAGCGCCAGTTCGACGTAGTTGAGGGAGTCGCCGTCGAGGCTCGCGAAGCTGTCGTCCGGCGTCGCGTCGGGACGGCCCAGCATCTCGGCGTAGACGTCGCGGAGCTCGTCGGCGGAGGTCGCGCCGGAGGGCGCGTCCGCGGCATCCGTCGACCGGAGGAGCGCCGCATGCGCACGGAGCGCCGCATGGTCGGGCTTGCCGTTCGGCGTGCGCGGGAACTCGGCGACGGTCCGCACGTCGAAGGCGTGCGCGGGGAGACCGGTGATCCGCGCGACCGACTGCCGAGCACGCTCGACGCCCCGCTCCTCGCGGACGAACACGGCGAGCCGCTCGTCGACGCCGACCGCGCGCGCGTCGATGCCGGCGTCCGCGAGCCCGCGCTCGATGCGGTCGAGGTCGAGGCGCAGGCCGAAGGCCTTCACGAAGCGGTTGAGGCGCCCGGTGATCTCGTAGAGCCCGTCCGCGCGCCGCCGGGCGAGGTCGCCGGTGCGGAGCTCGGCGAGCTCGGGCCCGCGCGCGAGGTCGGCCGGCGACTCCGCGTAGCCCATCATCACGTTGGGCCCCGAGTACACGAGCTCGCCCTCGCCGGGGCCCGCGCCGCCCGCGCCCTCGTCGATCCGGAAGGCTCCGCCGGGGATCGGCACGCCGATGGCGCCCGCGGCGGTCTCGGCGAGCTCGGGCGGCAGGTAGGCCATGCGCGCGGTCGCCTCGGTCTGGCCGTACATCACGACGACGTCGAAGCCGCGTTCTCGGCCGAGCCGGGCGAGGCGGCGCACCCGCTCGGGCGCGAGCCGACCGCCCGCCTGGGTCATGTAGCGGAGCGTCGGATGCGAGCGCCGGTCGAAGTCGGTCGACTCGAGCAGCTCGTAGGTGTAGGGCACGCCCGCGATCGACGTGGCCCGGTGCTCGTCGAACTCGGACCAGAACGCCGGTTCGACGACGGACCGATCGGTGAGCAGCAGGCTGCCGCCCGCGACGAGGTGGCTGTTGACGACCGAGAGCCCGTAGCAGTACTGCACGGGCAGCGTGGTCGCGGCGCGATCGGCGGGTGTGAGCCGCAGGTACTCGGCGATGCTGCGCGCGTTGGCGACCACGTTGTCGCGCGACAGGCGCACGAGCTTCGGTGATCCGGTCGATCCCGACGTGCTCGCCAGCAGCGCGAGATCCGGGTGGAACTCGTGCCGGCGCCCGTCTCCCGAGTGCCGGACCTCGACCTCGGCGCGGTCTCCTCCGCCGCGCGCCGTCACGACCACGTCGGGGGCGTACCGCCCGGCGAGCGCGTCGAGGCTCGCGTCGCCGGCGCCGTCGGGCGCGACGAACAGCAGCGGATGGCCGCCGGCCAGCGCAGCGAGGTAGGTGACCACCGTCTCGACGGTGTTCGAGCCCGAGAGGAACACGAGCCGTCGCCCCGTGCCGAGCTCGGCCCGCCGGGCGGCGACGCGATCGGCGAGCTCGCCGTAGTCGACGGTTGCCGCGGGCGTCACGAGTGCGGGCGCGTCCGGGTCGCCGCCGAGCAGGTCGAGCGCGGCGGGCTCGGTCCGGGTCAGGGTCGTGCGCACGTGGATGGCCGTTTCATGGGGTCGCGCCGGAGCATCGGCAAGATCAGGTAAGGCTTACCTTACGTCACATCCGCCCCCGGTCGAAATCGCGCACCGTCGCCGTTCGTCGCATGCCGCGACCGCTCGTCGCGCCCGGCTCGCTCGCCGCCGTCGAGCGCCGTAGGGTGTGCAGGTTGCCACAAGCAGCGGTTCGACCATGCCCGATCCGCGGTCCGCGCCCCATCCCGGCGCCCCGCGACGGCCCATCGCCTGCACCGGAGTCCCGCCCTGCCATGACCGCAACCTCCTCCCCCACCGACCCGAACGCGACGACGGAGGCGCCGTCGCCCGCCGCTCCCGCGAACTCGCGCGGCCGCGTCATCCTCGCGAGTCTCGTCGGCACGACCATCGAGTTCTACGACTTCTACGCGTACGCCACCGCGGCCGTGCTCGTGTTCCCGATCCTGTTCTTCCCCACGGGGGACGACACCACCGCGCTGCTGGCCTCGTTCGCCGTGTTCGGCGCCGCCATGGTGGCCAGGCCCGTGGGCGCCATCGTCTTCGGTCACTTCGGCGACAAGCACGGCCGCAAGGCGACGCTCGTCGCGTCGTTGCTCACCATGGGCATCGCGACGTTCCTCATCGGACTGCTGCCGACATACGACCAGGTCGGCTGGTGGGCCGCGCTGCTGCTGCTGGTCATGCGGCTCGCACAGGGCTTCGCGCTCGGCGGCGAGTGGTCGGGCGCCGCGCTCGTCGCGACCGAGAACGCGCCGAAGGGCAAGCGCGCCTGGTACGGCACGTTCCCGCAGCTCGGGGCGCCGCTCGGGTTCATCATCGCCAACGGCGTGTTCCTCGCCATCAACCTGCTCGCCCCGTCGCGCGAGTGGTTCTTCGAGTGGGGATGGCGGGTGCCGTTCCTGTTCTCGGCCGTCATGGTCGTCGTGGGCCTCTGGGTCCGCCTGAGGCTCGTCGAGTCGAGCACCTTCACCAGGGCCGCCGAGAAGGGCGCGATCCGCAAGCTGCCCCTGGGCGCCGCCTTCCGCCACAACTGGCGCGAGCTCATCCTCGGCACCTTCATCATGCTGGCCACGTACGTGCTGTTCTACCTGATGACGAACTTCACCCTGTCGTACGGCACCAAGGCCGCCGACCTCGAGACCGCCTCCGCCGCCGCCGAGGCCGCCGCCGCGGCATCCGGCGCCGAGTTCGACGCGAACGCGTTCGCGGCGCAGTTCTACCCCGGTCTCGGCTTCGCCTACGCCGACTTCGTCACCATGCAGATCATCGGCGTCGTCTTCTTCGGCATCTTCACGCTGCTCTCCGGTCCCATCGCCGACACCATCGGCCGGCGCCGGCTGCTGATCTGGGTGACCGCGGCGATCATCGTCTTCGGCCTCACCTTCAACCTGTTCCTCCTCCCGCAGCTCGACCCGAAGTTCACGGGCGCGCTCACGCAGGCGTTCCTCGTGTTCGGCTTCGTCCTCATGGGGGCGACGTTCGGGCCCATGGGCGCGCTGCTGCCCGAGTTGTTCCCGACCAACGTGCGCTACACGGGCTCGGCGGTCGCGTACAACGTGTCCTCCATCCTCGGCGCGGCCGTCGCCCCGCTCATCGCGGTGGCGCTCTGGGCGGCCGCCGACGGCCAGCCCTGGCCGGTCGGCATCTACCTCTCGACGATGGGCGTGCTCACGCTCGTCGCGCTGCTGCTCTCGAAGGAGACGAAGGACGTCGACTACGACGACGCGGGCGTCGGCGCCGACCGCCCGGCGGCGCGCGTCGCCGAGGGCGAGGCCGAGTCCGCGTCCCTCTGACGACGACCCCCTACTGGCGGCTGCGGCCCCGGCGTAGCATGACGCCCGACAGGGTCGCCGGGTCCGCAGCCGGCAACGTCGACGCCCGGCCCCGGACGGCGAGGTACGCGGATGAACATGACGATGGACATGATGAAGGGCGCGATGTCGGGGTCGGGCATGCCCATGAAGGACATGGACATGTCGATGATGCAGGACGCCATGGAGGCCCTGTCGGCCTGCATGCAGGCGTGCGTGATGTGCGCCGACGCCGACGCGGCCGATGGCATGGGCCGCTGCGGGGCGATGTGCTCCAACTGCGCCCACGTGTGCGACGCGATGATGCGGATGATGCTCCGCACGAACGGCTACGACATGCGCGTGATGATGTCGATGATGGACACGTGCGTCATGATGTGCCGCGCCTGTTCCGAGGAGTGCGCGAAGCACGCCGAGATGAGCGAGCACTGCCGCATGTGCGCCATGGCGTGCGACCAGGCGGTGGCGGCCATGGAGAGGATGATGGGCGCGATGCGGGAGATGATGCCCGCGAGCTGACCCGCTCGACCGACGGCCGAGGCGAGCGACGCCGCCTCAGGCCGCGGCGACGCTGAACCGGTCCTCGCCGCGCGCCAGGACGTCGTAGACGTCGTGGAGCGCGACGGGGTCGCCGGCGCCGAGCCGGCCGCGGAGCCCCTCGTGGTGCCACACCCGGCGGGCGCCGCCGTCGAGGTCGACCAGCTCGACGAATCCGTCGCCGTGCACGGCGACGACGACCGCGTCGACCCACCGGCTCGCGGCGATGCGCGAGAGCCGCTCCTGCATGGGATGCAGGTCGTGGCCCGGCCGGAGGCTCGAGCACGCCTGCCCCTCGATGCAGCCGCGCATGCCCATCGCGAGGCCCGGCCGGGACTCGGCGGCGGCGTGCGGCTTCGGGGTCGACATGGGGTGCTCCTCGCGGATCGGTGGCGTGCAGGCGACGATACGCGCGCGGCCGGCGGATGTCGCCGCGCGCCGTCACACGCGGAAACACTCGCGGACCGGCACCTCAGTCGAGGAACAGCGCCCGGAGCCGCTTCGTCGTGAAGACCATGCCGATGACGACCATGACGAGGTAGTAGGCCACGTGCACGAGCATCGCCGGGCCGACCACGCCGGTGGTGAGACCGCGCACGAGCTCGACGCCGTGCCAGAGCGGCAACGCCTGGATCACCCACTGGATCGGCTCGGGATACACCGTGAGCGGGTAGAACGTCGCCGAGAAGAGGAACATCGGCAGCATGACGAAGTTGATCCAGTCCATCTGCTGGAACGTCGTCAGGTAGCTCGTGACCGCCATGCCGATGCTCGCGAACCCGAACGCGATGAGCAGGACCGCGGGGATCGCGAGCACCGCCCACCACGACAGGTTGAGGCCCAGGACCTGCATGACCAGCATGAAGCCGCCTGCGTAGAGCGCACCGCGCAGCAGCGCGAGCGAGATCTCGCCGAGCGCCACGTCGAGCGGGCCGAGCGACGTCGCGAGCATGCCCTCGTAGAGCTTGGCGAAGCGGATCTTGAAGAACACGTTCCAGGTGGAGTCGTAGATCGCGCCGTTCATCGCGGCGACCGCGAGCAGGGCGGGCGCGATGAACGCGGCGTACGGGACGTCGCGCCCGTCGACCATGACCGTGCCGACGAGTGCGCCGAGGCCGATGCCGAGCGAGAGCAGGTAGAAGACCGGCTCGAACAGGCCGCTCACCATCACGAGCCAGTTCGTGGAGCGCGTCGCGCGCCAGCCGCGGTACATGACCGCCCGCGAGTTGCCCGCGTACAGGGCCCCCACGCCGCGGCGTCCCGCGCCGCGGTGCTCGAGGGCGTGATCGACGAGGGTCATGCGGCCAGCCTCCGGACGGCGATCCGGCGGGCCCACAGCCAGCCGGCGGCGGTCATGGCGACGAGCACGACGACGTGCAGCACGCTGAGCCAGACTGGTTCGGCGTAGCCGAACGTGACCACCCGCGACAGTTCGGTGCCGTGCCACAGCGGCGAGATCCAGCCGATCCACTGCAGGAACCACGGCAGCTGGGTGAGCGGGAAGAAGGTGCCGGAGAACAGCGTGAGCGGCAGCACGACGAGGCGCTGCACCATCGCGAGCTGCCCGGTGTCCTCGCGGATCGACGACGCGTAGGCCATGAGCAGCGTGCCGAACGCCATGCCGGTGAGCGTCGCGATGGGGATGGCGAGCCAGCCGCCCGGCGAGGGCACGGCCCCGAACAACAGCATGAACGCGAAGTAGATCGCGACCGTCGCCGCGAGCCGCACCACCACCGAGACGACGAGCCCGTCGACGATCTGCCCGGGACTGATGGGGCCCGAGTGCATGCCGGTGAACGTCGGGTTCCACTTGTAGCCGAGCAGGACCGGATACGAGAACTCGATCGTCGCGGTCGTGAGCGCGGCGCTGCACAGCAGCGCGGGCGCGACGAAGACCAGGTAGCCGACCCCGCCCGCCTCGAGCGAGAGGTTCTGGTCGACGAGCGTCGCGAGCCCGACGCCCATGGCGTAGAGGTAGATGATCGGCTCGCCGAACCCCGTGACGAGGATGGTCTGCGCGTAGGACCACATGACGCGGAACCGATGCTCGGCGACGTACCACGCCCCGAACCGGCGCGGGCGCGCGCCGCCGGCGAGCGCCCGGCGCGCGTCATCCGTCGTCGCCTCGTCGGTCGCCGACGGGTCCCGGTGCGGGGCTTCGCTCCGACTCGACCACCGGGAACCGCTCATTCGACGAGGGTCCGTCCGGTGAGGCGCAGGAAGACGTCTTCGAGGCTCGACCTGCGCACCAGGCTCGTGATCGGGTGCAGGCCCGCGGCGGAGATGCGCTCGAGCTCGGCCTCGCCGTCGGCCGTGTAGACGAGGATGCGGTCGGGGAGCACCTCGATGCGGTCGCCCGAGCCCTCGAGCGCGCGCGCCACCTCTTCGTTGCGCTCGGAGCCGAACCGCAGCTCGAGCACCTCGCGCGAGGAGTACTGCCGGATGAGTTCGGCGGGCGACCCCTCGGCCATGATGCGGCCGTGGTCGACGACCACGAGCCGGTCGCACAGCTGCTCCGCCTCGTCCATGTAGTGGGTCGTGAGCACGAGCGTCTTGCCCTGCTCCTTCAGCCGGAACAGGCGGTCCCACAGGATGTGGCGCGCCTGCGGGTCGAGGCCCGTGGTGGGCTCGTCGAGCAGGATGATGCGCGGGTCGTTGATGAGCCCGCGCGCGATCGTGAGGCGCCGCTTCATGCCGCCCGACAGGGCGTCGACCTTCGCCTGGCCGCGATCGGCGAGCTGGGCGAAGTCGAGCAGCTCGTCGGCGCGCTCGGCGACCACCCGGCGCGGCAGCCCGAAGTACCGGCCGTAGACCAGGAGGTTCTCGCGCACGCGCAGTTCCATGTCGAGGTTGTCGGCCTGCGGCACGACGCCGAGCTGCGAGCGGATGTCGGGACCATGCCGGTCGGGGTCGAGCCCGAGGATCGACAGCTCGCCCTCGGTGCGCGTCGAGACCGCGCCGATCATGCGCATGGTCGTCGACTTGCCGGCGCCGTTCGGACCGAGCAGGCCGAACGACTCGCCGGGCGCGACCTCGAACGTGAGGCCGTCGACGGCGGCGAAGTCCCCGTAGCGCTTGACGAGGTCTCGGGCGACGATCACGGGCTGCGGCACGGTTCACCACCCTAGACCCGGCGGCCGACATAGCATGAGCCGCATGCAGACCGCCCCCTCCGCCGGCATCCGCATCGCCGATCGCGTGCGCGACGCCGTCGCCGCCGGACGCCCCGTGCTCGCCCTCGAGTCGACGATCCTCACGCACGGCCTGCCGAGGCCGCGAAACCTGGAGGTCGGCCTCGAGACCGAGGCGCTCGTGCGCGAGACGGGGGTCGAGCCGGCGACGATCGGCGTGGTCGACGGCGTGCCCGTGGTCGGACTCGACGCCGCCGGGATCGAGCGCCTGTGCGGCACCGACTCCGTCGTGAAGGCCAGCACTCGGGACCTCCCCGTCGCGCGGGCACGACGACTCGACGCCGGCACGACCGTCGCGGCGACGGCGTGGCTCGCCCACCGCGCCGGGATCCGCGTGTTCTCGACGGGCGGGCTGGGCGGCGTGCACCGCGGCGCGAACGCCACGTTCGACGAGTCGGCCGACCTGCCCTCGCTCGCGACGACGCCGATCACGGTCGTGAGCGCGGGGGTGAAGTCGATCCTCGACATCCCGGCGACCCTCGAGCGGCTCGAGACGCTCGGCATCACGGTGGTCGGGTACCGCACCGACCGGTACCCCGGCTTCTACGTGGCCGATTCGGGGTTCCCCGTCCCGGCACGCGTCGAGTCGGCGGCGGAGGCCGCCGACCTCGCCCGCGCGCGCGACGGGCTCGGGCTCCCGTCGGCCGTCCTCATCGCGAACCCCGTCCCGGAGGCCGAGCAGCTCGACCCCGGAGTCCACGACCGCGTGCTCGCCGAGGCGCTCTCGGCAGCGGATGCCGCGGGCGTCACCGGCCACGACACGACCCCCTTCCTCCTCGACTTCGTGCAGCGCGCGACGGGCGGGCGCAGCCTCGAGGTGAACCTCGCCGTGTACCGGGGCAACGCGCGGCTCGGCTCGGAGATCGCACGTGCCCTCGCCGGCTGACGCGCCGCACGACGACGACGTGCTCGTCGTCGTCGGCGACCTCCTCGAGGACGTCGTGGTGTGGGCGACCGAGCCGATCCGCGCCGCGACCGACTCGGCCGCGCGCGTGTTCCGCGCGCGCGGCGGAAGCGCTGCGAACGTCGCGGCGCATGCGGCCGCCCGCACGCCCACCCGGTTCATCGGCCGGGTGGGCGACGACGCCGCGGGGCGCACGCTCGAGGCGGCGCTCGCGGGATCCGGCGTCGACGTGCGCGTGCAGCGCGCGGGCCGGACCGGCGCCGTCGTGCTCATCGTGGCGCCGGACGGGGAGCGGACCATGTTCCCGGACCGCGCCGCCGCGGCCGGGCTCGAGGGCGTCGATCCGGCCTGGCTCGACGGCGCGGCGTGGCTGCACGTGCCGAGCTACGGGTTCGAGCACGATCCGATGCGTTCGGAGGTGCGCCGGCTCGCGGCTCGGGGACGCGACCTCGGTGCCCGCCTGTCGATCGACGCCTCCTCGACCGGGCTCATCGACGGCCTCGGCGTCGCGCGCGTGCTCGCCTGGTACGCGCAGCTGCGGCCCGACGTGCTCCTCGCGAACGAGACCGAGGCCGAGCTGCTGGGCGTGGCCGGCGGCGGGCCCGTCGCGGCGTCCGTCTGCCGCAGGCTCGTCGTGAAGCACGGTCCCGAGCCGACCGAGGTGTTCGACGACGGCGCGCTCGTCGCGCGCGTGCCCGTCGCCCCCGTCGTCGGCGTCCGCGACCTGACCGGCGCGGGCGACGCGTTCGCGGCCGGCTACCTCGCGGCCGCGGCATCCGTCATCACGTCGCCCGGCGCAGACGTCAACACAGGTTGACTGTCGCCCATCCGTCAACTATGGTTGACGCCATGGACGACGGAGCGCTCAGGACCGCGATCGCCGCAGCCGACGGCGACGACCCCTACCGGGCGCTGCGCCGCATCCGGGCGGCACGCGTCGAACTCGTGCGCGAACTCGATCGGGCCGAGGCCACCGCGGTGCGTCGCGCCCGTGCCGCCGGCGCGAGCTGGCAGCTCATCGCGCTCGCACTCGAGGTGAGCAGGCAGGCTGTCCACAAGAAGTACGGGCGCGCCTGAACTCCCAGCCGTCCCCCGTATGCTGCAAGGCGGCCCGCGACCGCCGCGAACGGATGCCGCCGCCGCGCGCCCACGCGACAGGAAGACGAGATGAGCGAGATCGAGATGCGCCCCGGCACGCGAGCCGAGGCACGCGCCGCGGAACGCGCGGCCGCACGCTCGGCGCGGACCGGCGGGATCCCCCTGCCCGGCCGCCGCGCCGCAGGAGCCGATGCCGACGCGGACGCGTCCGCGGCCGGTGCCGACCAGGCGCAGGGTGGTCGCGCCGACCCGGCCGGACGCCGCGACCCCTTCGGCCGACGCGGCGAGACCCCGCCCGGGCCCCGGGCGACCTTCCGGCAGCTGCTGCCGTTCATCTTCGAGCACCGACCGGTGCTCATCATCGTCGCGGTCCTCTCGGTCATCGGCGCGATCGCGAGCCTCGCCCAGCCCCTCCTCGTCGGCCGGGTCATCACGATCGTCGAGGCCGGCGACCCGCTCGACGGCCTCGTCTGGGCGCTCATCGCGCTCGTCGTGCTGAGCGCGATCATCACGGGATACCAGCACTACCTGCTGCAGCGCACGGGCGAGGGCGTCGTGCTCTCGAGCCGCAAGCGCCTCGTCGCCAAGATCCTCCACCTGCCCATCGCCGAGTTCGACACCCGGCGCACGGGCGACCTCGTCTCGCGGGTGGGCAGCGACACGACCATGCTCCGCGCGGTCCTCACGCAGGGCCTCGTCGAGGCGATCGGAGGCGCCGTCACCTTCATCGGCGCGATCATCGCGATGCTCGTCATCGACCCCGTGCTGCTCGGGCTCACCGTGCTCGTGGTCGCGATCGCCGTCACGACCGTCACCCTCCTCTCGGCGCGCGTGCGCGAGGCGTCGCGCGCCGCGCAGGAGAAGGTGGGCGACGTCGCCGCCTCGGTCGAGCGCGCGATCTCATCGGTGCGCACCATCCGGGCCGCGGGCGCCACGGAGCGCGAGGTCGCCGACGTCGGAGTCCAGGCCGAGGGCGCGTGGCGCATGGGCGTGCAGGTCGCGCGCATCTCCGCGCTCATCGTGCCGATCGCGGGCATCGCGATGCAGGTGTCGTTCCTCGTCGTGCTCGGCGTCGGCGGGTTCCGCGTGGCATCCGGCGCGATCACCATCGCCGACCTCGTCGCGTTCATCCTGTTCCTGTTCATGATGATCCTCCCGCTCGGGCAGGCGTTCGGGGCGATCACGTCGGTGAACCAGGCGCTCGGCGCGCTCGGGCGCATCCAGGAGATCCTCGACCTCCCCGACGAGGATGCGCACGACCGCCGCATCGCGGCGCGCGCCGTCATGGTGGGCCCCGCCAACGAGGGCCTGCTGCCGGAGGCCCCGGCCATCGAATTCGACGCTGTGCACTTCGCGTACGCGGTCACGACGCCGAACGACCCCGCCGACCCCGCGAACGAGTCGGCCGACGAGCACCTCCCCGAACCCGACGTGACCGACCGCCAGCCGGTGCTGCGCGGCGTGTCCTTCCGGGTGCCGCGCGGGCAGCGCATCGCGCTCGTGGGCCCGTCGGGCGCGGGGAAATCGACGATCCTGTCGCTCATCGAGCGGTTCTACGACCCGAGCGTCGGCACGATCCGCATGGGCGGACTCGACCTCCGTTCGATCGAGCGCACCGAGCTGCGCGCGCAGATCGGCTACGTCGAGCAGGATGCGCCCGTGCTGGCCGGCAGCCTCCGCGACAACCTCAGGCTCGGCTCCCCCGACGCGACCGACGACGAGTGCGTGCACGTGCTGCACGCCGTGAACCTCGGCGGCGTGCTCGAGCGCGACCCGGCCGGGCTCGACGCGCAGGTCGGCGAGAACGGCATCATGCTCTCGGGCGGCGAGCGCCAGCGCCTCGCGATCGCGCGCGCCCTGCTCGCGGCGCCGCCGATCCTGCTGCTCGACGAGTCGACGTCCTCCCTCGACGGCGTCAACGAGCGCATGATGCGCGAGGCGATCGACGCCGTGTCGGCGGGCCGGACGCTCATCGTGATCGCGCACCGGCTGTCGACCGTCGTCGACTCCGACCGCATCATCGTGCTCGACGAGGGCCGCGTGATCGGCGAGGGCACGCACGACGAGCTCGTCCGGGCGGTGCCGCTCTACCGGGAGCTCGCCGAGCACCAGCTGCTGGTCTGACGCGGACCGCCGCCATCCCGGTTCAGGGTTGTCCCCCATGCCGTCCCGGGGCGTGCGCGGATGCCGCGGGGTGCCGCGGTTCGTAGCGTGTCCTCCATTCGAGTCACCCGGCGCGCCCGCGCCGCATCGACGGAGGACCATCACCATGACCATGCTCGACGCCCCCCGAACCGCCGACCGCGCACTGCCCGCCCGCGACCTCGCGGCCGTGCTCGCGGCCCCGCCCACCGACGCCGCGCCGGAGGCCGGTCCGGACTTCGCCGCGCTGCGGGCCCGCCTGCAGTCCTGGCTGCGCGAATGGGACACCCAGCGCCTGCCCGCGTTCGAGCAGGCGCGCACCGTCGCGCCGGACGGCGAACGCCACAGCTCGCTGCGCTCGGCGCCCACGCGCACCGACGGCGCCGTCCGGATCACCGCGAGCCTCTACGACCCGCCGAACCGGCAGGGCGGTCCGCTCGCGTGGTCACGCAACTGGGCCAGCTCGGTCGTGCTCCCCGCCGCACCCGCCGACGGGCGCGTGTTCTACCGCTTCCGGGTCGGCAGTCGCCTGGTGCTCGACGGCCGCGCCGAGACCGCGCTCGCCTCGACGAGCGTGCACGTCGGCGTGGTGCCGGATGCCGCATCCGCGAGCTCCTTCGACGCGCCGGGCTTCGCGACCCCCGCGGTGCGCCCGCTCGTGGGCGTCGAGGCGCGCGAGGACGTCGACGCGCGCGCCGAGCACGACGTCGAGGGGTCGATCGCGGTGCGCGCCGGCCAGTCGCCGGTGCTCGGCATCGTGTTCGGCACCGATGTCGTGTTCCGCGACGGATGGATGCGCGTGCACGAGGGCTCGGGCCTCTGGGTCGGCACCGCCGGCGGCGGCCCCACCGGTTCCGTCGAGATCCGCTTCGCCCCGGACGCGCTGCTCGACCTGTTCGGCGAGGCCGGCATCTGAACCGACCGAAGCGGCCCATGCCGCCCGCGTACGCTGGGCGCATGGGCCGCTTCGCCGTCGTCCTGCCCCTCGAGCCGGTCACCGCCGGCGAGTCGTTCCCGGTCTCCGCATGGCCGCTGCACGTGACCGTGGTCGAGCCCTTCGAGACGCACCACGAGGCGGCCTGGGTCGTCGCGCTCCTCGGACCGGTGCTGCACGGCCGGCGGGCGGTCGACGCCGACGCGTCCGATCGCGCCATGTTCGGCACCCGACGCGACGTGCCGGTCACGCTCCTCCGCGACGCCGGCCCCCTCGGCGCGATGCGGGTCCGGGTGCTGTCGGCGCTTCGCGAAGCGGACGTCGACGTCGCGCGGGCTCGCGCCGACTACCGTCCGCACGTCACCGACACCGCGCACGGCACCGTCGCGCCCGGGCGGAGGGTCCGGCTGACCCAGGTCGCGCTCGTCGACCTCAGGCCGCCCGAGGGACGCGCGATGCGCACGGTCCTCGCCGTCTGGCCGCTCGAGTCCTGATCATCGCGCTCAACGGTCGAGTGCCGGTCGGCACCCCTTCCCGGCGGTCACGCGATCGGGCAGCGGCATCGTGGTCACGGTCGATCTGCCGCGACCGGCCGGACGGTGTCGTCATCGGGCTCGACGACTCCGGCGCCGGCCTTCTGCCACGGCCAGCGACCGGAGATCTCGACCTCGAGCGACCAGCTGAGGAAGGTCCGGATCACGACGATGAGCGCGAGCACGCTCACCGATTCGAGGGTCGGCGTGACCGCCACCGTGCGGATGATGTCCGCCGCGACGAGCAGCTCGAGGCCGATCAGGATGCCGCGCCCGAGCACCCGGCGGAAGCGCGCGTAGACGGGGCCGGTCCGACGGACCCGCCGGATCGCGGCATCCGCCGACGCGTAGAGCACGCCGACCACGATCGCCGCGACGCCGAGCACGTCGATGGCCTCGCCGACCCTCGTGATCACCGTGCCGAACTCCATGCGTCCCTCCGCGGCTCACGGTAGCCCCGGCCCGGGAGGAGACGACGGAGGTCGCGCGCGTGGCGCGCACGCGACGCACCCGCGTCTCGGAATGGGGCTTTACGCGGCCGCGCCTCGGGTCGAGAATGCGAGCATCGGCCGACGCCGAGGTCGGGCGATGACTGCAGACAGGGGTCCGATCATGAGAGCGTCCAACATCCTGCTCGCCGCCGCACTCGCCGCGGCCGCCTCGATGGCACCCGTCGCCGCCCAGGCGGACGACACGACGTGGACCGCGCAGCTCAGCGCCGCCGAGGAGGTGCCGGCCAACGCGTCGCTCGCGCGCGGCGTGGCCGTCTTCCGGCTCTCGTCGGACGGGAGCGCGCTCGAGTACCGGCTCATCGTGGCGAACCTGCACAACCCGATCGCGGCGCACATCCACCTCGGCGAGGCGGGGACGAACGGCGCGGTCGTCACCTTCCTGTACGGACCGGCGGCCGCCGGTGCCGGGCGGACGAGCGGCGTGATCGCCACGGGATCGATCACCGACGCCGACCTCGTCGGCCCGCTCGCCGGTCAGACGCTCGACGAGCTGCTCGCCGCGATCGAGGCCGGCGACGCCTACGTCAACGTGCACACCAACGACGGCGGCCCGGTGACGAACGAACCGGGCGACATTCCCGGCGGCGAGATCCGCGGCCAGATCGACTGACGCGCTCCCACGACGAGACGACGGATGC
Source organism: Agromyces sp. CCNWLW213 (assembly GCF_037199545.1). NCBI lineage: Bacteria > Bacillati > Actinomycetota > Actinomycetes > Micrococcales > Microbacteriaceae > Agromyces > Agromyces sp. CCNWLW213. The sequence goes on from NZ_JBBBDX010000002.1 coordinate 284,743, forward strand.
CGCGGGCGTGGCGCGCCTTCCCGTGCACGCCGCGCCCGCGGCATCCGTCGCCGTCGGTCGTCAGGACTGCTGCGGCTGCTGCGCCTGCTGCTGCAGGTGGTACCGCAGGCTCGACAGCTCCGCCCGCAGGGCGGCCGGCACGCGGTCGCCGAACTGGGCGAAGTACTCCTCGGTGAGGTCGCACTCGGCGAGCCACGTCGTCGGATCGACCTCGAAGAGATGGTCGATCGTGTCCTGCGAGAGGTCGAGGCCGTCCAGGTCGAGCGAGCCGTCGGCGGGCAGCAGGCCGATCGGCGTCTCGCGCGCCTCGGCGGTGCCCTCCACTCGGCCGACGATCCACTCGAGCACGCGGGAGTTCTCACCGAACCCCGGCCACAGGAACGAGCCGTCGTGGCCCTTGCGGAACCAGTTGACCTGGAAGATCTTCGGCGCGTTCACGTCGAGGATGCGGCCCATCTTGACCCAGTGGCCCCAGTAGTCGGCCATGTTGTAGCCGCAGAACGGGAGCATCGCGAACGGGTCGCGGCGGAGCTCGCCGACGGTCCCCTCGGCGGCGGCGGTCTGCTCGGACGAGATGGTCGCGCCCATGAAGACGCCGTGCTTCCAGCTGCGGGCCTCGGCGACGAGGGGCACGTTGGTGGCGCGGCGGCCGCCGAACAGGATCGCGTCGATGGGCACGCCGTCGTGGGCGTCCCAGTCGTCGGAGATCTGCGGGCACTGCGCCGCTGCCACCGTGAAGCGCGAGTTCGGGTGCGCTGCGGGGCGGCCGGACCCGGGGGTCCACGGCTTGCCCTCCCAGTCGATGAGCTCGGCCGGCGCGTCGTCGGTCAGGCCCTCCCACCAGACGTCGCCGTCGGGGCGCAGCGCCACGTTCGTGAAGATCGTGTTGCCCCAGAGCGTCTGGACCGCGGTCGGGTTGGTCGACTCGCCGGTGCCCGGCGCGACGCCGAAGAAGCCGGCCTCGGGGTTGATCGCGTAGAGGCGGCCGTCCTCGCCGGGACGCATCCAGGCGATGTCGTCGCCGATCGTCTCGACCTTCCAGCCCGGGATCGTGGGCTGCAGCATGGCGAGGTTCGTCTTGCCGCAGGCCGACGGGAACGCCGCCGCGACGTGGTACGCCTTCCCCTCGGGCGAGGTGATCTTGATGAGCAGCATGTGCTCGGCGAGCCATCCCTCGTCGCGCGCCATGACGCTCGCGATGCGCAGGGCGAACGCCTTCTTCGCGAGGAGCGCGTTGCCGCCGTAGCCCGAGCCGTACGACCAGATCTCGCGCGAGTCGGGGAACTGGACGATGTACTTGGTGTCGTTGCACGGCCACTCGACGTCGTCCCGGCGGTGCCCGACCCCGTCGACGAGCGGGTATCCGAGCGAGTGGATGGTGCGCACCCACGGCTCGCCGGCCTCGATCAGCCGGTACACCTGCTCGCCCATGCGCGTCATGATGCCCATGGAGAGCACGACGTACGGGGAATCGGTGATCTCGACGCCGAGCTGGCTGATGTCGCCGCCGAGCGGGCCCATCGAGAACGGCACGACGTACATCGTGCGGCCCTTCATCGAGCCGTCGAAGACCTCGGTGAGTTCCTCGCGCATCGCGTGCGGGTCGCGCCAGTTGTTCGTGGGGCCCGCGTCCTCCTCGTAGGTGGAGCAGATGAACGTGCGGTCCTCCACGCGCGCGACGTCCGAGGGGTCGGTGCGGGCCAGGTAGCTGTTGGGGCGCCACTCGGGGTTGAGTTTGATGAGCTTGCCCTCGGCGACGAGCTGCCGGGTGAGCTCGTCGGCCTCGCGCTTCGAGCCGTCGCACCAGACGATCTCGTCGGGCTTGGTCAGGGCGGCGATCTCGGCGACCCAGGCCTTCAGTGCGGCGTCGGTGGTGCCCTTGGCGTGCGCCTGCTCGTCGGCGGCCGCGCCCGGGCCGTTGACGGTGAAGTCGGAGATGGTCATCGTCGTCCCTTCGTGGAGGTTCGGGAAGCACCGGGATCGGTGATGTGCTTCCAGTCTGCGAGCAGAAGCGGCATCCGTTCGACGAGATCTGATGTTAAGAATTGCACATCTTTCGATATTCTCAAGGCATGAAGCTCGGCAGCCCCGACCTGGCCACGCTCGGCCACCGCATCCGCCACTACCGCGGCGAGCGCGGCCTCACCCTCGACCAGCTCGGCGCCGCCGTGGGCCTCGCCGGAAGCCAGCTCTCGCTCATCGAGAACGGCAAGCGCGAGCCCAAGCTCTCGACCCTCGATGCGCTCGCGTCGGCGCTCGAGGTCGACCTGGCCGACCTGCTCTCACGCGAGGCGCCGAGCCGGCGCGCCGCCCTCGAGCTCGAGCTCGCGCGCGCGCAGGCCAATCCGCTGTACGCGGCGCTGGGACTGCCGCACGTGAAGCCGACGCGCGGCATGCCCGACGAGTCGCTCGAGGCGATCGTGGGCCTGCACCGCGAGCTCGAACGGCGGGCGACCGAGGCGATCGCGACGCCGGAGGAGGCGCGTCGCGCGAACACGGACCTGCGCGAGCGCATGCGCGAGCAGGCCAACCATCTGCCCGACATCGAGGACCTGGCCGAGGAGCGCGTGCGCGCCTCGGGCCACCGGTCGGGCGCACTCACCCATCGCGAGGTGAGCGTCATGGCCGAGCAGCTCGGCTTCCAGCTCATCTACGTCAACGACCTGCCCGACTCGACGCGCTCCATCACCGACCTCGAGAACGGGCGCATCTACCTGCCGCCGGCCTCGATCCCCGGGGGGCACGGCCTGCGGTCGATGGCGCTCCAGGCGATGGCGCACCGGCTCCTCGGCCACACTCCCCCGGCGAGCTACGACGAGTTCCTGTGGCAGCGGCTCGAGATCAACTACTTCGCGGCGGCGTGCCTCATGCCGCAGGACGCGTCGGTCGCGTTCCTGCAGCAGGCGAAGAAGGAGAAGCGCCTCGCGATCGAGGACTTCCGCGACGCGTTCGGCGTGACCCACGAGGCCGCGGCGCTCCGGTTCACGAACCTCGCGACGAGCCGGCTCGACATGACGGTGCACTTCCTGCGCGTGAACGGCGACGGCGCACTGCTCAAGGGGTACGAGAACGACGGGCTGCCCCTGCCGACGGATGTCACGGGCTCGATCGAGGGACAGTGGGTGTGCAAGCACTGGAGCGCCCGTCGCGCGTTCGAGCACACCAACCGCACGACGGAGAACTACCAGTACACCGACACGCCCGCGGGCACGTTCTGGGACGCGACGCAGACGGGGCGCACGGATGCCGCGGAGTTCTCGATCACCGTCGGCGTGCCGTTCAGCCAGGCGAAGTGGTTCCGCGGTCGCGAGACCACGGTGCGCGCGACGTCGACGTGCCCCGACGAGTCGTGCTGCCGCCGCGCGCCCGACGGCCTCGCGGAGCGGTGGGCCGGCCGCGCGTGGCCGAGTGCGCGACTGCACGCGCACGTGCTCTCGCCGCTGCCCTCCGGCACGTTCCCCGGCGTGGACGACGCGGAGGTCTACGCCTTCCTCGAGGCGCACGCCACGGAGTAGGACGTACCCGCCGTGGCGACATCCGGCATCGGGTGTCTTGCAATAGTGTGTGACGCACGGTACAGTGCTCGACATGAGTACGGATGACACCACCGCCGGGCACCTGCAGGAACTGCGCCGCGGCACGGTCGTGCTCGGCTGCCTCGTCCGGCTGTGCGAGCCCGACTACGGATACGCCCTGCTCGAGTCGCTGAACGGCCTCGGCATCACGGTCGACGCCAACACGCTCTACCCGCTGCTGCGACGGCTCGAGAAGCAGGGCCTCCTCACGAGCGAGTGGAACACCGACGAGGCACGACCTCGCAAGTTCTACCGCACGAGCCCCGCGGGCGAGCAGCTCGCGGGCATCCTCACCGCCGACTGGAAGAACATCGACCGGGCCCTGACCCGCCTGACCTCGGGAGACGCACGATGACCACCCCGACCGCCACGCTGACCGACCGCTACGTGTACGCGGCCGCGCGGGACCTCCCCGAGGCGCAGCGCACCGAGTTCGCCCGAGAGCTGCGCGAGCGCATCGCCGACGAGGTCGACGCCCGGCTCGCGGCCGGCGACGGCACCACGCCGGCCGACGCCGAGGAAGCGGTGCTCCGCGAGCTCGGCGATCCGTCCGCGCTCGCCGCGGCCTACGTCGACCGCCCGCTCCAGCTCATCGGGCCGCGGTACTTCCTCACCTGGAAGCGTCTGCTGACCCTGCTCTACGCCATCGTGCTGCCCGTCACCGCGGGCGCGGTGCTGCTGGCGCAGCTCCTGTCGGGCGCCGAGCCCGGCGAGGTCGCCGCCGAGGTGATCGGCACGGTGCTCGCCCTCATCGTGCACCTCGCCTTCTGGGTGACCCTCGTGTTCGCGATCCTCGAACGCACGCCCGGCACGCAGGCCGTCGAGCGGTGGACGCCCGCCCAACTGCCCGACGTCCGCGACGAGGGTCGCGCCGGCCGGCTCGGCGACCTCATCGCGTCGCTCGTGTTCCTCGCGCTGTTCGCCGTGCTGATCCTCTGGCAGCAGGTCTCGCCGCCGTTCTTCGATCGGTCCGACACGGCGATCCCCGTGCTGGACCCCGGCCTGTGGTCGTTCTGGCTGCCGTACTTCCTCGTGCTGATCGTGCTCGAGATGCTGTTCGCCATCGCGATCTACCTGCAGGGCTGGAACTGGCCGCTCGCCATCGCGAACCTCGTGCTGAACGTGGCGTTCACGGTCCCGGCGCTGTGGCTCCTCGCGACCGGCCAGCTCTTCAACCCCGAGTTCCTCGACGCGGTCGGCTGGCCCTGGGGCGAGGCGGCCGGAGTCACCACCACCGTGCTGGTCATCGTGTTCATCGGCATCGCGGTGTGGGACGTGATCGACGGATTCGTCAAGACGGTCCGTGGGCGCGGGGGATCCGCCCTCACGCTCGGCCGCATCTGACACGCGGGCCGACACGAGCGGATGCCGCGGGGCGCGCACCCCACGGCATCCGCTCGTCGCGGTCGTGGGCGGTGCCTACTTCGGCTGCATCCGGATCGCCCCGTCGAGGCGGATCACCTCGCCGTTCAGCATCGGGTTCGCGATGATCGAGCGCACGAGCGCCGCGTACTCGGCGGGGTGGCCGAGCCGCGAGGGGTGCGGCACCTGCTGCTCGAGCGACGTGCGCACGTCGTCGGGCATGCCGGCCATCATGGGCGTCTCGAAGATGCCCGGGGCGATCGTGACGACGCGGACGAGCAGCTTCGAGAGGTCGCGCGCGACGGGCAGCGTCATCCCGGCCACGCCCGCCTTGGACGCCGAGTACGCGGCCTGGCCGATCTGCCCGTCGAAGGCCGCCACCGAGGCGGTGTTGACGATGACGCCGCGCTCGGCGGTCGCCGGTCCGCCGGGCACTCCGCCGCTCACGGGCTCGGTCCGGGCCATGGCGGCGGCGGCGAGCCGGAGCACGTTGAACGTGCCGATGAGGTTGACCCGGATCGTCCGCTCGAAGGCGTCGAGCGGCGCGGGCCCGTCGCGGCCGACGGTGCGGTTCGCCGTCACGATGCCGGCGCAGTTCACGGCCACGCGCAACGGCGCGAGCGCGGATGCCGCGGCGACCGCCTCGGCGACCTGGGCCTCGTCGGCGACGTCCGCCGGCACGAACCGCACGCGCTCGCCGAGGGCGGCGGCCGCCTCGTCGCCGCGCGGGCCGGGCAGGTCGACGATCACGACGTGCGCGCCTCCCTCGACGAGGGCCTCGGCCGTCGCCCGTCCGAGTCCGGACGCGCCGCCGGTGACGATCGCTGATGCTCCGCTGAGTTCCATGGGTCTCCTTCGTGGTGTCGTTCCGCCGAGTGATGCACTTCACGTCCGGTGATGCCGTTGCAGCGGTAACACTCGACGCGCCCGGTCTCACTCGATGCAGGCAGGGGCCTCGGGGCGGCGTGCGCGGGTCAGACGCGCTCGATGACGGTGGCGTTGGCCATGCCGCCGCCCTCGCACATCGTCTGCAGCCCGTAGCGCCCGCCCGTGGCCTCGAGCTGGTTCACGAGCGTCGTGAGCAGGCGCGTGCCGCTCGAGCCGAGCGCATGGCCGAGCGCGATCGCGCCGCCGCGCGGGTTCAGCTTCGCGGCAGCCGCACCCGTGTCGGCGAGCCACGCGAGCGGCACCGACGCGAACGCCTCGTTGACCTCGTACACGTCGATGTCGTCGTGCGTGAGGTTCGCCCGTTCGAGCACCTTCGCGGTGGCCGGGATGACGCCCGTGAGCATGTACAGCGGGTCGCTCCCGACCACCGAGAACGCGCGGAACCGCGCTCGCGGCTCGAGCCCGAGCCGTTCGGCCGCCTCGGCGCTCATGATGAGCGCGGCCGAGGCGCCGTCGGTGAGCGGCGACGAGTTGCCGGGCGTCACGCGCCACTCGAGCTCGGGGAACCGCTCGGCGAGCCGGTCGGTGCGGAACGCCGGGTTCAGTCCGGCGAGGGACTCGACCGTCGTGGCGGGCCGCACGGTCTCGTCGGCGAGCGAGTCGACGCCGGGGACGGACACCACCTCGGTCGCGAACGCGCCCGACTCCCCCGCCGCCGCCGCGAGCGCGTGCGAGCGAGCGGCGAACTCGTCGAGCCGCTCCCGCGAGAAGTTCCACTTCTCGGCGATGAGCTCGGCCGACACGCCCTGGTTGACGAGGCCCTCGCGGTAGCGGGCTCGCACGCGCGAGCCGTACGGGTCGGCCCCGGCCGCACTCGACCCGAGCGGCACACGGCTCATCGACTCGACCCCGCACGCGATCACGATGTCGGCCTGCCCGGCCATGATCGCCTGCGCGGCGAAGGTCGCGGCCTGCTGGCTCGACCCGCACTGGCGGTCGATGGTCGTGCCGGGCACCGTCTCGGGGAACCCGGCGGCCAGCACCGCGTTCCTGACGACGTTGTACGACTGCTCGCCGATCTGGCTCACGCAGCCGCCGATGACGTCGTCGACGAGCGTGGGATCGAGGTCGTTGCGATCGACGAGCGCGGCGAGCACGCCCGCCAGGAGGTCCACCGGGTGGACCCCGCTCAGCAGCCCGCCGGGCTTGCCGCGCCCGACCGGGGTTCGGATGACGTCGACGATGACGGCTTCTCGGGTCATGCGTCCCAGCCTAGGCGCGGCCGCCCCGGCGCGGCATCCGCTCAGCCGACCTCGGCGACCTCGGGCACGGATGCCGCGACGACCTGCTCGACGCGCACGGGCTGGCGCTCGGGCAGGACCATCGGGTGCGTGCCCGCCATGGCCTCGATGACGCGCACGACCTGGCACGAGTAGCCGTACTCGTTGTCGTACCAGACGTAGAGCACGACGTCGGTGCCGTCGGCGATGGTCGCGAGCCCGTCGACGATGCCGGCGCGGTGGCTGCCGACGAAGTCAGTCGAGACGACCTCGGCCGACTCGATGTAGTCGACCTGCTGCCGCAGCGGCGACGTGAGCGAGACCTGCCGCAGGTACGCGTTCAGCGCGGCCCGGTCGGTCGGCTGCTCGAGCTGCAGATTGAGGATCGCGAGCGACACGTCGGGCGTGGGCACGCGGATCGCCGACCCGGTGAGCTTGCCCTCGAGGGCGGGCAGCGCCTTGGACACGGCCTTCGCCGCACCGGTCTCGGTGATCACCATGTTCAACACCGCAGAACGCCCGCGGCGGTCGCCCTTGTGGAAGTTGTCGATGAGGTTCTGGTCGTTCGTGAACGAGTGCACCGTCTCGACGTGGCCGCGCACGATCCCGTACGCCTCGTCGATCGCCGCGAGCACGGGCGTGATGGCGTTGGTGGTGCAGGAGGCCGCCGAGAGGATGCGGTCGTCGGCCGTGATGGCCTCGTGGTTGATGCCGTGCACGATGTTCTTGATCGCGCCCTTGCCCGGCGCCGTCAGCAGCACGCGCGCGACGCCCTTCGAATCGAGGTGGCGGCTGAGGCCCGCCTCGTCACGCCAGCGGCCGGTGTTGTCCACCACGATGGCGTCGGAGATGCCGTACGCGGTGTAGTCGACGGTCGCGGGGTCGTCGGAGTAGATCACCTGGATGAGCGTGCCGTTCGCGAGGATCGTGTTCGCCTCCTCGTCGACCGTGATCGTGCCCTGGAAGGGACCGTGCACCGAGTCGCGGCGCAGCAGGCTCGCGCGCTTCTGCAGGTCGTTCTCTGCGCCCTTGCGCACGACGATGGCGCGGAGGCGGAGGTTCTGCCCGCCGCCGGCGTGCGCGATGAGGATGCGGGCGAGCAACCGCCCGATGCGTCCGAAGCCGTAGAGCACCACGTCGGTGCCGGATGCCGCCGGCTCGCCCGCGTCGACGAGCACCGGCGCGAGCTCGCCGCGCAGGAAGTCGACGAGGTCGGTGCCGGGCGCGGCGGCGTGGAAGCGCGACACGAGACGCGCGACGTCGACCGAGGCCGGCCCGGGCGCGATCTCGGCGAGCGCCTCGAGCACGCGGATCGTGTCGTCGAGGTCGAGCTCGACATCGCCCGCCTGACGGGCGAACCGGTGGGCCTTGAGCAGCTCGACGGCCGACCGGTTGATCAGGCGACGGCCATGGATCGAGGTGACGACGCCGTGACGGCGATACAGGCTGCCGATCAGCGGGATCATCCGCTCGGCGAGCTCCTCTCGGGCGATCCATTCCTCGCGACGGGATTCGAACTCGTGGCTCACATCAGGCCCTTCTCGGCCGCGCGCGAAGGTGGGCAGCGTCGACCGCACTCAAGTTGGGGGGTGTTCAGGATTGTAACGGCCCCAGTGAGCGGGAAGGGCGTACACGGCGGTACCTCGGGCCGCTGTCAGTGTACTCGACGTCCACCCCTCGGTCGGGCTCCGTGCGACCAGCGGGGTCAGGCGACGAGGTCGTCCACGAGGGCGATGTCGTACGTCGCGACCCGCTGCGGCACGCCCTCGAACGCGGCCGCCCGGGCGTCGGACCCCAGGTACTCCCGTTCGCGGGCGACGAACGCCTCGGCATCGCCCGGCGCGCTCACGGCCCAGACGAACTGGTTCGCCTCGCGGATGCCGTAGGCGAACTCGATCGTGAACCCCGCGCCGGACCGCACGCGCGGCATCCACTCGCGCCACCACGCCACGAAGGCGTCGTACTCCCCGTCGACGAGCGTGTACCTGCGCAGCTGGACCGTCTTCACCCGGCCACCCTACTCCAGGCCGCGGATGGCGCCGCGCGCCTGCTCGGCCTCGTGGTCGGGGCCGAGCGGGATGCCCGTGCGGTCGCGCAGGATGAGGGTCGCGGCGAAGGCGACCAGCATGACCCCGGCGACGTAGAACGCGACCGAGGTCGCGGTGCCGGTCGTCTGCACGAGCCAGGCGGCGACGGTGGGGGCGAAGGCGCCGCCGAGGATCGCGCCGATCGCGTAGGTGATCGAGACGCCCGAGTAGCGGATCGAGGCGGGGAACAGCTCGGCGAAGTACGCCGCCTGCTGGCCGTACGTGAAGCCGTTGCCGATCGCGAACAGGGCGACGCCGAGGAACAGCAGCCACGGGTTGCCGGTGTCCACGAGCGGGAACAGCAGGAACACGGTGGCGAGGAACGCCAGCCAGCCGATGATGTAGGTGTTGCGGCGACCGATGCGGTCGGAGACGACGCCGGCGGCGAAGGTGGTGATGAGCCAGACGACCGAGGCGCCGGCCACGGCGAGCAGCACCGGCGTGCGCTCCATCCCGACGAGCCCGCCGTCGGCGAGCGGGGTCGTGGCGTAGTTCTGGATGTAGCCGCCGGTCGTCATGTAGCCGGCCGCGTTGTTGCCCGCGAAGGTGAGCGCGGCGAGCAGCACGAGCAGCCAGTGCCGGCGGAAGAGCGTCAGGATGGGGGTCTTCGCTGCGGCCTTCTTCGCGGCGATCTCCTCGAAGACGGGGCTCTCGTCGACGGCGCGGCGCACGAAGATGCCGACGACGATGAGCACGACGCTGAGCAGGAACGGGATGCGCCAGCCCCACTCGAGGAACGCGTCGCCGGGCGAGATCACGCCGGTCATGAGCGCGAGCGTGCCCGACGCCAGGAGCAGGCCGATGGGCACGCCGATCTGCGGGGAGGCGCCGTAGCGGCCGCGTTGGTGGTCGGGTGCGTGCTCGACCGCCATGAGGACCGCGCCGCCCCACTCGCCGCCCGTCGAGAGCCCCTGGAGGATGCGGAGCAGCACGAGCAGCACGGGGGCGAGCACGCCGATCTGGGCGTACGTCGGCAGCACGCCGATGAGGGTGGTCGCGCCGCCCATGAGGACGAGGGTCACGACGAGCATCGCCTTCCGACCGATGCGGTCGCCGAAGTGCCCGGCGAGGAAGGCGCCGAGCGGGCGGAACAGGAAGCTGATGCCGACCGTGGCGAACGACAGGATCGTCGCGAACTGCGGGCCGGCGGGGGCGAAGAAGAGGGCGCCGAACACGAGCCCCGCCGCGCTCGCGTACAGGAAGAAGTCGTACCACTCGATGGTGGTGCCGATCACGGTGGCGAGGGCGACGCGGCGCAGTTCCACGCGCTTGCTCGGGGCCAGGTGGGTGGCGGTTGCTGCGGTCATGGCGGTATCGACTCCTCTGTCGGTCCGCGGTCAGGGATGGCGCGACGCCCGGCGTCGCACGTCCCTTATCGTATACGATTTCGCATACCAAATGTGATCACGGTCTCGTGTACCATCGCGAGAGACGCCTCGACGACGAAGGGGAGCACCATGCTGGACCCATCCCGCATCGCGGAGATCGCCGACGAACTGGCCGCCGCCGACCGCGACCGATCGATCGTCCCGCTCCTCACCGCACGCAATCCCGAGATGACCGTCGAGGACGCGTACGCGGTCCAGCGGCTCTGGGCCGAGCGGCAGGTCGCGGGCGGCCGCCGCCTCGTCGGACGCAAGATCGGCCTGACCTCGAAGGTCATGCAGGTCGCCACGGGCATCACGGAACCCGACTACGGCGTGATCCTCGACGACATGGTCCACGAGTCGGGCGCCGTGATCGAGCACGCGCGGTTCTCGAACGTGCGCGTCGAGGTCGAGCTCGCGTTCGTCCTCGCGAAGCCGCTGAGCGGCCCCGGCACGACGATCTTCGACGTGCTCGACGCGACGGCCTACGTGGTGCCGGCGCTCGAGATCCTGAACTCCCACATCGAGCTGCAGGGCCGCACGATCGTCGACACCATCTCCGACAACGCGGCGATGGGCGCCATGGTCGTCGGCGGCACGCCCGTGCGGGTCGACGCGGTCGACCTTCGCTGGGTCTCCGCGCTGCTGTACCGCAACGAGACGATCGAGGAGTCGGGCGTCGCCGGCGCCGTGCTCGGCCACCCGGCGATGGGCGTCGCGTGGCTCGCGGACAAGCTCGGCCAGCACGGGCAGTCGCTCGGGGCCGGCGAGATCATCCTGGCCGGCTCGTTCACCCGCCCGATGTGGGTGGAGCAGGGCGACACGATCCACGCCGAGTACGGACCCCTGGGGGCGATCACGTGCCGATTCGCCTGAACCTCCCCGAGACCTTCGCGCAGCGGCTCGCCGCCGCCGAACGCCCCCTGGTCGGCCTCTGGGTCTGCTCGGCGAGCCCGGTCATGGCCGAGATCGTCGCGGGCAGCGGGGTCGACTGGGTGCTCATCGACGGCGAGCACTCCCCCAACGGCATCGAGTCGATCCTCGCGCAGCTCCACGCCGTCTCCGGGTACCCGGTGGCACCGGTCGTGCGCGTGCCGATCGGCGACCCGGTGATCATCAAGCAGGTGCTCGACCTCGGCGCGCAGAACCTCCTCGTGCCGATGGTCGACTCGGCGGCCCAGGCCGAGGAGCTCGTGCGGGCCGTCCGATACCCGTCCGCCGGCATGCGCGGGGTGGGTGCCTCGCTCGCACGGTCCTCCCGCTGGAATCGCGTGCCGTCGTACCTCCGCGACGCGTCGTCGACGATCAGCCTCACGGTGCAGGTCGAGTCGGCGGCGGCCGTCGCGGCCGTCGACGACATCGTCGCGGTCGACGGGGTCGACGCGATCTTCGTCGGCCCGGCCGATCTCGCCGCCTCCATGGGCCGCCTGGGCGATCCGTCGCATCCCGAGGTCGTCAAGGCGGTGGTCGCGTCGATCGCGGCCGCCCGTCGCGCGGGCAAGCCCGCGGGGGTGAACGCGTTCGTGCCCGACGAGGCCGAGCGCTACCTCGAGGCGGGCGCGGCGTTCGTCGCCGTCGGCGCGGACGTCGCGCTCGTCGCCCGCGCCACCGAGGCGCTCGCCGATCGCTTCATCGGAGGGGACCGCGCCGACGGCGCAGCGGCGACCTCCCCCGACGCCGGCCCGCGGGCGTCGTACTGACGCCGCGCTTGCCCCGCGCGACCAGATCGTATACGATTTCAGATACGAAGAGACGAGGACGCTCATGCCGACCGATGCCATTCCCACCCCGGGCAAGATCATCGCCGTGCACCTCAACTACCCGTCCCGCGCAGCGCAGCGCGGCCGCACCCCCGCCGCGCCCAGCTACTTCCTGAAGCCCTCGAGCTCGCTCGCCGCGACCGGTGAGACCCTCGAGCGCCCGGCCGGCACCGAGCTCCTCGCGTTCGAGGGGGAGATCGCCCTCGTGATCGGCCGGCCCGCCCGACGGGTGTCCCCCGCCGACGGCTGGCGCCACGTGGCATCCGTCACCGCCGCCGACGACTTCGGCGTCTACGACCTGCGCGCCGCCGACAAGGGCTCCAACGTGCGATCGAAGGGCGGCGACGGCTTCACCCCGATCGGCCCGGCGCTCATCCCCGCCTCCGCGGTCGCCCCCGACGGCCTGCGCGTCCGCACCTGGGTCAACGGCGAGCTCGTGCAGGAGGACACGAGCGACACGCTGCTCTTCCCGTTCGGCCAGCTCATCGCCGATCTCTCGCAGCTCATGACGCTCGAGACCGGCGACGTGATCCTCACCGGCACGCCCGCGGGCTCGTCGGTCGTCGTGCCCGGCGACGTGGTCGAGGTCGAGGTCGACGCACCGGATGCCGCGGGCGCCCCGACCACGGGCCGGCTCGTCACGCGCATCACCGAGGGCACCGAGCCCTTCGGGGACTTCGGCACGAAGCCCGCCGTCGACGACCTGCAGCGCGTCGAGGCGTGGGGGTCGGAGGAGGAGCTCGCGTCCGCCGTGGCGACCGGGCGGGCGTCGGCGCTCGCCTCCGGGTCTCGAGGCGGCGCCGAGGCGCCTCCTCGACCCGCAGAGGGCGACGGCGCCGGGGCGCCTCCTCGACCCGCAGACGGCTTCGAGCTCACCGACGAGCTCCGCGCGCAGCTGTCCTCCGTCGCCGTCGCGACGTTGTCCGTCGCGCTCCGCAAGCGCGGCTACCACGACGTGTTCATCGAGGGCGTCTTCGCGAACCACCCCGGCGACCGGATCGTGGGCCGGGCGCGCACGCTCCGCTTCATCCCGGCGCGGCCCGACCTGTTCGCCGAGCACGGCGGCGGCTACAACGCACAGAAGCGGGCGTTCGACACGGTCGGGGCCGGCGAGGTGCTCGTGGTCGACGCCCGCGGCGAGCGCGGCACCGGCACGGTCGGCGACGTGCTCGCGCTGCGCGCCGAGGTCCGCGGCGCCGCGGGCATCGTGACCGACGGCGGCGTGCGCGACTTCGACGCGGTGGCCGAGATCGGCATCCCCGTCTTCTCGCAGGGTCCGCACCCGAGCGTGCTCGGCCGCCGCCACGTGCCGTGGGAGACCGACGTGACGATCGCGTGCGGCGGTGCGGCGGTGCAGCCCGGCGACGTGATCGTGGGCGACGGCGACGGCGTCATCGTCATCCCCCCGCACCTCGTGGCCGAGGTGGCCGCCGAGGCGGCGGAACAGGACGCCGCCGACGCCTGGGTGGCGGAGCGGGTCGCCGAGGGCGAGGCCGTCGACGGGCTGTTCCCGATGGACCGGCAGTGGCGCGAGCGCTACGAGCGCGAGCGGGGCGACGGAGGCCGGCGATGAGCGCGCAGAGCAAGTCGCAGCAGGCGTACCGGTTCGTCCGCGAGCGCATCGACGACGGCCGCTACGTGCCGGGGTACCGGCTGGTCCTCGGCCAGATCGCGCGCGAGCTCGACGTGTCCGTCGTGCCCGTTCGCGAGGCGATCCGCCGGCTCGAGGCCGAGGGCCTCGTGACGTACGAGCGGAACGTGGGCGCGCAGGTCGCGCTCGTGAAGGAGACCGAGTACCTGCACACCATGCAGACGCTCGCGCTCGTCGAGGGATACGCGACGGGCCTGTCGGCCGGGTCGCTGACTCCCGGACATCTCGAGCGAGCCCGCGAGGTCAACGAACGGATGCGGCGCACCCTCGACGACTTCGACCCCCACCGGTTCACCGAGCTCAACCTCGAGTTCCACTCGATCCTGTTCGAGACCTGCCCGAACCCGCACGTGCTCGACCTCGTCCACCGGGGCTGGAACCGCATGAGGGTGCTTCGCGACTCGTCGTTCAGCTTCGTGCCGGGCCGCGCCCGCGAGTCGGTCGAGGAGCACGCCCGCATCGTCGAGCTCATCGAGCAGGGTGCCGACGAGCTCGAGATCGAGCTGGCCGCGCGCCGCCATCGGACCGCGACGCTCGACGCCGTGCTCGCCTACCAGGCGCAGCACAAGCCGCCGACGGATGCCGCGTCCGCGTCGGCTCCGATCCGACCCGTTCCCGAGCCGGGCGATGACGCCGCGGCATCCGCTTCGAACCAGGAGGCACAGACCGCATGACCCAGCACATCCCCGAGGGCCTGCCCGACCGCATCCGCCACTACATCGGCGGCCAGTTCGTCGACTCGGTCGGCGGCGAGACGTTCGACGTGCTCGACCCCGTGTCCAACGAGGTGTACGTGCAGGCCGCGGCCGGGCAGAAGGCCGACATCGACCGCGCGGTCGAGGCCGCGCAGCGCGCCTTCCGCGAGGGGCCGTGGCCGAGGATGCTCCCGCGCGAGCGCTCGCGCGTGCTGCACCGGATCGCCGACGCCGTCGAGGCGCAGGACGCCCGGCTCGCCGAGCTCGAGACCTTCGACACGGGCCTGCCGATCACGCAGGCGCTCGGCCAGGCGCGCCGCGCGGCCGAGAACTTCCGGTTCTTCGCCGACCTCATCGTCGCCCAGGCCGACGACACGTACAAGGTGCCCGGACGGCAGGTCAACTACGTCAACCGCAAGCCGATCGGCGTCGCGGGCCTCATCACCCCGTGGAACACGCCGTTCATGCTCGAGTCGTGGAAGCTCGCCCCGGCGATCGCCACCGGCAACACGGTCGTGCTGAAGCCCGCCGAGTTCACGCCGCTGTCGGCCTCGCTCTGGGCGGGCATCTTCGAGGAGGCCGGGCTCCCGAAGGGCGTGTTCAACCTCGTCAACGGGCTCGGCGAGGAGGCGGGCGACGCGCTCGTGAAGCACCCGGACGTGCCGCTCATCTCGTTCACGGGCGAGAGCCGCACCGGGCAGGTCATCTTCGGCAACGCCGCGCCCTTCCTCAAGGGGCTCTCGATGGAGCTCGGCGGCAAGAGCCCGGCCGTCGTCTTCGCCGACGCCGACCTCGACGCCGCGGTCGACGCGACGATCTTCGGCGTGTTCTCGCTGAACGGCGAGCGCTGCACCGCGGGCAGCCGGATCCTCGTCGAGCGCGCGATCTACGACGAGTTCGTCGAGAAGTACGCCGCGCAGGCCGAGCGCGTGGTCGTGGGCGACCCGCACGACCCGAGGACCGAGGTCGGCGCGCTCGTGCACCCCGAGCACTACGACAAGGTGATGTCGTACGTCGAGATCGGCAAGTCCGAGGGCCGGCTCGTCGCCGGCGGCGGGCGGCCCGAGGGACTCGGCACCGGCAACTACGTCGCGCCGACCGTGTTCGCCGACGTGCCGAAGGAGGCCCGGATCTTCCAGGAGGAGATCTTCGGGCCCGTCGTCGCGATCACGCCGTTCGACTCCGACGAGGAGGCCCTCGAGCTCGCGAACGGCGTCACGTACGGACTCGCCGCGTACATCTGGACGAACGACCTGAAGCGCGCGCACAACTTCGCCCAGGCGGTCGAGGCCGGCATGGTGTGGCTGAACTCGAACAACGTGCGCGACCTCCGCACGCCGTTCGGCGGCGTGAAGGCCTCGGGCCTCGGCCACGAGGGCGGCTACCGCTCGATCGACTTCTACACCGACCAGCAGGCCGTGCACATCACCCTCGGGGCGGTGCACAACCCCACGTTCGGCAAGCAGGAGCGCCACGAGGCCGACCTCGACGATCCGGACCCGCGCTGAGCGGCATCCGGAACCTCATCCCCGACATCCGTCATCCGCGAAGCAAGGACGCCGACATGACCCACCGCGACGACAAGACGCTGACCTCCTCCGGGTTCTACGTGAGCCAGGAGGCCCCGATCCACACGGACGACCCGATCCCGACGCCGTCCGCGCCGGCTCCCGACATCCTGCGCTGCGCCTACATGGAGCTCGTGGTCACCGACCTCGAGGCCAGCCGCCGCTTCTACGTCGACGTCCTCGACCTCGTCGTCACCGAGGAGACCGAGGACACCGTCTACCTCCGCTCGCTCGAGGAGTTCATCCACCACAACCTCGTGCTGCGCAAGGGCCCGGTCGCGGCGGTCGCCGCGTTCTCGTACCGCGTGCGCACGCCCGAGGACCTCGACAAGGCCGTGGCGTTCTACACCGAGCTGGGCTGCCGCGTCGAGCGACGGCCCGAGGGCTTCACGAAGGGCATCGGCGACTCGGTGCGCGTCGAGGACCCGCTCGGCTTCCCGTACGAGTTCTTCCACGACGTCGAACACGTCGAGCGCCTCGCCTGGCGCTACGACCTCTACACGCCGGGCGCTCTCGTGCGCCTCGACCACTTCAACCAGGTCACCCCCGACGTCCCCCGCGCCGTCGCGTTCATGCAGGACCTCGGCTTCCGCGTGACCGAGGACATCCAGGACGACGAGGGCACCGTGTACGCGGCGTGGATGCGGCGCAAGCCCACCGTGCACGACACCGCCATGACCGGCGGCGACGGGCCCCGCATGCACCACGTCGCGTTCTCGACGCACGAGAAGCACAACATCCTCGCGATCTGCGACAAGCTCGGCGCGCTCCGGATGTCGGACCGGATCGAGCGCGGACCGGGGCGCCACGGCGTCTCGAACGCGTTCTACCTCTACTTGCGCGACCCCGACGGGCACCGCGTCGAGATCTACACGCAGGACTACTACACGGGCGACCCCGACAACCCCGTCGTGACCTGGGACGTGCACGACAACCAGCGCCGTGACTGGTGGGGCAATCCGGTCGTGCCGTCGTGGTACACCGAGGCGTCCCTCGTGCTCGACCTGGACGGCACTCCGAAGGAGGTCGTCGCCCGCACCGACGCGAGCGAGATGGCGGTCACGATCGGCGCCGACGGATTCTCGTACACGCGACCCGAGGAGGGCGACGCCTCGATGCCCGAGTGGAAGCAGGGCGAGTACAAGCTCGGCAACCAGCTCTGACGCCGGGCGTGGCGCGACCGTCACGAGACAGTCGCGCCGCGCTACAGTCGGGTCCATGCCCACCGATCGGACCCCGCTCCTCGACGGGCGGGTGCGGGTGCTCGAGCTCGCTCGATTCCACGACGAGCGCGGTTCGCTCGTGCCCCTGAGCTTCGACGAGGCCGGCTTCACCGCCGCCCGGGTCTTCGTGGTGAACGCGCCGCGCGGATCCGTGCGCGGCGGGCACGCGCACCGCCGGGTCCGCCAGGTGCTCCTCCGCGCGAGCGGCTCCATCGAGGTCGAGGTGCTCCACGGCGACGAACGGGCTCGCGTCACGCTCGACGAGTCGTGCCCGGCCATCCTCGTCGAGGCGGGCGTCTGGGCGCAGCAGACCTACCTCGACGACCACTCCGCGCTCGTCGTCTTCGCCGACGGCCCGTACGACGAGCGCGAGTACGTGCACGAGCGCCCGGATGCCACGGGGCAGCCGTCGTGATCCGCCGGCGCGTCGCCGTCCTCGGCGCGGGGATCATGGGCGCATCGACGGCGATCCACCTGGCCCGCCGGGGGCTCGACGTGACGGTCTTCGATCGGGAGGCCGACCCGATGGCGGCTGCGAGCCGCTGGAACGAGGGGAAGATCCACCTCGGCTACATCTACGGCGCCGATCCCACCCTCGCCACGGCGCGGCACCTGCTCACGGGAGGGCTGCAGTTCGCCGACCGCCTGCGCGAGCTCATCGGCGACGACCTGACCGGACACGTCACGACCGAGGACGACATCTACCTGGTGCATCGGGAGTCGGTGGTGGGTCCCGACGTGCTGCGCGCGAAGTTCGCGTCGATCGACGAGCTCGTCCGCGAGCATCCGGACGCCGGGCGGTACCTCGCCGACGTCTCGGGTGCACGGAGCTCGGAGATCGCCCCTGCCGAACTCGGCGAGCTCGGCGGCCCCGACATCGTGGCGGGCTTCCGCGTGCCGGAGCGGTCGGTCGAGACCCGGTGGGTCGCCGACCGCCTCGTCGACGCGCTCGCAGCGACCGCCGGCGTGACGCTTCGCACCTCGACGACGGTCGTCGCAGTGCGACCGAGCGAGTCGTCCGCCGACCGGTGGCGGGTGAGCACGGACGACGGCGACGCGCCGGAGTTCGACGTCGTCGTGAACGCCCTCTGGAACGGCCGGCTGTCCGTCGACGTCACCGCGGGCCTCGCGCCGACGCCGCCGTGGACGCACCGCTACCGCCAGTGCGTGTTCGTCCGCACGCGCACCGAGCACGACCTGCCGAGCGCGCTCGTGGCCGTCGGCCCGTTCGGCGACGTGAAGAACTACAACGGGCGCGACTTCTATCTCTCCTGGTACCCGGTCGGGCTCCTCGCGGAGGGCGGCGAGCTCGAGATCGCCGCGCCCGCCGCGCCGACCGGTCCGGATGCCGAGGCGTTCGTCGCACGCGTGCGCGCGGCACTCGAGCCGATCATGCCGGGCATCGGCCCCGTCCTGGACGACGCCGAGTCCGTCGTCGTGCACGGCGGATTCGTGTTCGCCCGCGGAAGGGGCGCGCTCGACGACCCGCGGTCCGGGCTGCATCGCCGAGATCGATACGGCGTCGAGCGCCTCGGAACGTACCACTCCGTCGACACGGGCAAGTACTCCACGGCTCCCTGGCTCGCGCGCGAGCTCGCGGCCGGGATCACGGCGTGAGGAGCCGGATGCCCTCGGAGACGACGTCGCCGCCGCTCGTGACGGCGCTCGTGCCGACCTACAACGGCGCGCGGTTCATCGAGCGCACCCTCGAGAGCCTCGCCGCGCAGACGTGGCCGAACCTCGAGATCCTCATCGGCGACGACCGCTCGACGGACGACACGCTGGAGGTCGTGCGCCGGTTCGCGGCCCGGCATCCGAACACCCGGATCCTCGAGCGCGACTCGAACCTCGGATGGCTGCGGAATTCGAACGACCTCATGTCCCGTGCCCGCGGCGAGCTGATGTTCTTCGCCTTCCACGACGACGTCGTCGCGCCCGCCTACGTCGAGCGGCTGGCCGGGGCCCTCGCCGCCAACGAGCGGGCCGTGCTGGCCTTCAGCGACATGGAGGTCCACGAGCTCGACGGTCGTATCGAGCAGCACCGGTTCGACGACCTCGAAGGGCTCCGCACGCCGATGGAGCGCGGCCGGGTGATGGTCCGGCGTCCCGGGTGCTGGTGGGTCCCCAATCGCGGCCTGTTCCGTGCCTCGGGGTTCCGGGCGGTCGGCGGGATCCACCCGAACGACCTCGGCGAGTACTCCGCGGACTGGACCTGGCTGCTCGGGCTCTCGCTCGTGGGCGAGTTCGTGCGCGTGCCCGAGGTGCTCTGCACCAAGTACTACCAGTCGAGCAGCCTGTCCAAGCAGTGGCCGCACGACGCCACGCAGCGCCTGGCGCTCCAGCGCTCGGGCATCGCGGAGATCCGCCGCAGCCGACTCTCCCGGTCGCAGAAGTGGCGACTCAGCGGGCACCTGCGCCGAAGAGTGCTGGGCCGACGCCTGCCCGCCGGGCTCAAGCGCATCCTGCGCCGGGTCGGGCTCTGACCGACTCCCGGGCCTCCGGCCCGGGTCGATCGTCGCCGATCGGCCTCGCCGCAATGGCAAGAAGCGTACCGTATCGCGACCCACGCGGGAATGGCTAGACCATCTAGCTACATCTGTGGTCTTGTTGTCCATGTGATCGCGGACAAGGGAACGACCGCACTGCGGGCGATCACGCGTGGGGGGATGACCCCGGGGGGTCGAGGCCCCCCCGGGTCTCCATCACAGCGCCGTCGGCTACAGTGAGCAGCAATGGACAGCACGGACGGCGTGATCGGCATCGCCGGGGGCCGCGAACTCATCGACTTCGAGCAGTTGCTCGAGCGCATGGTCGCCCGCTTCCCGTTCCTGTCGCGCGCCGAGATCCACGCGGCCGCGGTGATCGAGCACGATGCCATCACGGGCGGCGCCCTCTACGCCGTCCCCGTCGAACTCGAGGAAGGGCTCATCGAAGCCCTCGAAGCGAGCGACGCCGCCTCCGCGGAACCCACCACTGCAGCCTGAGGCCCGGTCTCCGGGCAGGCCGCCGACGCGACCGGACGGAACGCAGCACCTGCGACCGCCCTCCCCCCAGAACGCCGCACCGGCGCGGCGTCATCGCCGACAGAAAGGCACAACCATGAACATCCTGCTCATCATCGTCGCCGTCATCGCCATCATCCTGCTGTTCACCGGCGGCTTGGTGGAGTCGCTCCAGTTCCTGCTCTGGGTCGGCATCGTCCTGCTCGTCCTGGCGGTCATCGTCTGGCTCGTGCGGATGCTCACCGGCAACAAGCGCGTCTGAACCACCCGCTGCGGGCCGTCGCGACGATGCGGCGGCCCGCACGCATGCCTACGCGGTGGGCCGTGCCGAGGACTCGGGCTCCGGCTCGGACTCGCGAACGGGGTCGGGCGCACCCTCCACGCCGTCCTCGTGCACGGCGTTCTCGTGCGCGTCGGCGTCGGCGAGTTCGACCGCCTCGATCATCCCCGCCAGGAATCGCGCGACGGCGACGAGGTCCCGCGGTTCGAGCGCGTCGGCGACGTCGATCATCGCCCGGTGCATGCGACCCAGCGTCTTGCGCACCTCCGCGTCGCTGTCGGTGGTGCTGATGACGACGAGGGAGCGGCGATCGGTCGGATGCGGCCGGCGCGCGAGATGGCCGCTCCGCTCGAGGCGGTCGATGAGCACGGTGGTCGAAGCGGTCGAGATCCCGAGTCGCCTGGCGAGCATGCCCGGCGTCAGGACCTCACCCTCGCGCTCGGCACGCAGGACGTACCGCAGCGCGAGCAGGTCGGTCTCACCCATGCCCATCGAATCGCGCGTGCGCCGACGCATCTCCTGGTCGGCCGCTCGGTAGCGTCGGAGCAGGTTGAGCACGTCGACGCTGCCGATGCGCGTGGCGTCGGGTTCGTACCAGTAGCCGCTCGATTCGAAGCCGGTGGAAGAACTGGACACCCTGACACCCTAGTTCGAGGTCGCCTCAGGCGAGGAACGCGACGGCGGCGTCCTTGAACGACCGTGCCGTCAGCGTCGAGACGTGGTCCCGGCCGGGGATGGTCACGAGGTCGCTGCCCCAGTCGAGCGCGAGCCGCTGCACGCCCGCCGGCACCGGGTCGTCCTCCCCCGCGACGAACAGCACCGGGATGCCGCCGGGGATCGCGAGCGGCGCGCCCGCCACGCCCTCGGTGCACGCGAGCAGCGCCTCGCGATCGGCACCGGCGCGGATCGCCGGGCCGAGGACCTGGGCGATGACGGGGTTCCGGGGAGGGATCCCGTCGAGGAGGTAGGCGCGGACCTCGCCGAGGTCCCACGTGGCGAAGAGCTCGGAGGGGCCTGCACCGCCCACCACGACCTTCCGGACGCGGTCCGGAGCGAGCTCGCAGAGCGCCGAGACGACGCGGTTGCCCATGGAGTACGCCACGACGTCGACGAGGCGCACGCCGGCCGAGTCGAGCACGGCGACGAGGTCGGCCCCGAGCCGATCGGGCGAGTACGAGTCGGCGTCGGCCGGCTTGTCGCTCTCGCCGTGGCCGCGCAGGTCGGTCGTGACGACCGTCCGGCCGGCGTCGCGGAGGGCGCTCACCCAGCCCGTTCCCTCCCACGTGACGACGGAGTCGGACGCGAAACCGTGCACGAGGAGCACCGGAGGGAGCGCGGCATCCGCCCGCACGTCGCCGTGCACGCGATACGCGACGAGCACGCCGTCGGGCGCCTCGGCGTGCAGGGTCGGCGGCCGCGGGGACGTGCGCGACACCTCCGCGCTCACGCGCGCTCGGTCTCGTCGGCGCCGGTCGCCGCGTCGGAGTCGAGGATCGCGGCACCCGCGTGCCCGAGCTCGGCGATCGCGGCCGCCGACGACTCGGGCGCCACGCCCGCCACCAGGTCGCGCAGCACGCGCACGTGCTGTCCGTGGTCGAGCGCGTCGAGTGCGGAGGCGCGCACGCAGTAGTCGGTGGCGATGCCGACCACGTCGACGTCGGTGATGCCGTGCCGCGTGAGCACCTCGGTGATCGAGGCGCCCTCGTCGTCGGTGCCCTCGAAGATCGAGTACGCCGGAACGCCCTGACCCTTGCGGATGTGGACGTCGACCGCCGACGTGTCGAGGTCGGGGTGGTACTCGGCTCCCGGGGTGCCGGCCATGCAGTGCCGCGGCCAGGTCGACACGAAGTCGGGCGCGGCGTCCGTGGCGAAGTGGCCGCCGTTGTCGTTGTCGGGGTCGTGCCAGTCGCGGGACGCGACGACGAGCGCGTAGTCGTCGCGGTGCCCGGCGAGGTACTCGGTGATCCCCGCGGCGACCGCGGCGCCGCCGTCGACGCCGAGTGCGCCGCCCTCGGTGAAGTCGTTCTGCACGTCGATGATGAACAGGGCCCGACTCATGACCGGCTCCTTCGCTCTTCGGGTCTCGCGGCGATCCGCCGCCGCCTCCCATTCTGACGGGTCCGCGGATGGCGCGCCCGGTCATCCGTCACCTGGTCGCCGTCCATGCCGGCGTGGTCGCGGAGACGCGCGAGGGTCCCGTCGGGGGGGGGGGGGGGCGGGGCGACCGGCGGTTCAGTCGTCGGCGAGTTCGTCGCCGCACCGGTAGAAGCCGGTGGCGAGCGTGTCGATGGCCTGCTTGGCCGCCGCGGTCACGTCGCCGAGCGCGTAGATCGCGAACGTCAGCGTGGTGCCGTCCTGGGCTCGGATGATCCCCGAGAGCGTGTAGCCGGTCGTGATCCACCCGGTCTTGGCGAGCACCGCGCCGTGCGCGACCGCGTTCTCGCCCGCGAAGCGGTCGGCGTACGAGAGCGACCCGCGCTGCCCGGAGACCGGCAGTCCGTCGAGGATCACGCCGAGCTCGCCCTCGCGCGCGTCGACCTTCGCGAACAGGCGCGTGAGGTACGCGGGGGGCACCGCGTTGTCGGGCGAGAGACCCGATCCGTCGATGACGCGGATGCCGCCGCGCGCGATGCCGTACCCGGCGAGCGCCTGGCGGACCGCCGGATCGATCGCAGCGAAGTCGCCGCCCGTGCCCAGCTCGATCGCGACGAGGCGGGCGAGCATCTCGGCGACGGTGTTGTCGGAGACGATGAGCGACTTGTCGATGAGCTGCGCGACCGTGGGCGACCAGACGCGGCCGAGCTCGGCGGCGCCCGACGGCGCCACGCCCCGCTCGATCACGGCGACCCCGCCGAGCTCTGCGGCGAACGCCTCGCCGGCGCGGCCGACCGGGTCGGTCCCGCGCGCCGAGACGTCGGCGTCCGGGTCGGCCCGATCGCCGTCGACCATGAGCGCCGTCATGTGGGGCATGAACCCGAGCTCCCGCTCGGCCGGGTCCCAGCTCGCGTGCCACGTCTCACCGCCGAACAGCGAGCTGTCGAGCACGAGCTTCGTCAGTGGCGGGTTCGAGGGGTCCGCCGTCCACGCCTCACGGACCTGCCGGGCGAGCTCGTCGAGGTGCGCCGCGCCCGGGTAGACCGTCTCGTCGCCGCTCGGGGTTCGCGACAGCGTGACGTCGCCGCCGCCGACGAGCACGACGGAGCCGGGCTCGGCGCCGCGGACGACCCGCGTGGCGAACCGGTCGTCGGGTGAGAACACGGCGAGCGCGGCGGCGGCGGTGACGACCTTCATCACGCTCGCGGTCCGCGAGGGAGTGAGCCCGCCCCGGTCGTAGAGCACCTCGCCCGTGGCGGCGTTCATGACCTGGGCCTGCAGGTTCGCGAGCCTCGGATCGGCCGCGAGGCCGGCGACCGAGCAGGTGCGCACGCGCGCGGGAGGTTCGCTCGTGGGCGCCGCCACCGGGGTCGGCGTGGCGGTGGGGGTCGGCCTCGCGGCAGGGGACGGCGTCGCCGCGGGAACGGCGGCCGGGTCGCCCAGCGCCGCGCCGAGCGCGACCGCTCCGCCGCCCACGAGGGTCACGGCCACGAATGCGGCCGCCGCGGCCAGCGCCCGATGCCGGGCGATCAGCGCACGGATGCCGCCCGGCGGACCGGCGCTCGGAGGGGACGCGGTGTCGCCGCTCGGCGCGGAACCGCGCGCCTGCCCGGCCGACGCCGCGGCATCCGTCTCGTCGCTCACCCGCGGCATTGTACGGATCCGATCCGGACGCAGCCCGGGAGGGGCGCGTCAGCGCGAGCCGCAGAAGTCGTGCACGACCGCCCCGACGACGTCGACGAGCGTGCGGAGGGACGCCGTCGAGACCCACTCCTCGTCCGCATGCGCCCCGCCGCCCGCGGGACCCACCAGCACCACGGGCACGCCCCGCTCGGCCAGGAGGCCCGCATCGGTCCACCACGGATCGCCCCGCCGCACGGCGGACACGCCCGTGATCCGCTCGACGGCGGCGAGCACCGCCCGCGCGATCGGGGCGCCCGGGTCCGCTTCCATGGCGGGCCGCGCCGCGAGCGGCACGACACGTGCGGGGCCGGAGGGCGCGAGGGCCCGCTCGAGCTCGGCGCGCGGATCCGGATCGCCCGGCAGCGTGCGAACCTCGACGACGAGCATGCAGCGATCCGCGACGGTCGCGGCATCCGTGCCGCCCTCGATCGTCGCGACCCGCACGGTTCCCGTCCCGAGCAGCGGATGCCGCGGGCGCGCGGCGGTCTCCGCGCCGAGCGCGCGCAGCGCCACGAGGCCGTCGGTCGCGCGGTCGATGGCGTCCACGCCGAGCTCAGGCTGGGAGCCGTGCGCCGCCCTTCCCTCGTACTCGACTCGGTACCAGGCGAAACCACGGTGCGCGATGGTCACCTCGAGGTCGGTCGGCTCGAGCACGACGGCGCCGTCCGCGCCGCCCTCGTCGTCGAGGGCCGAGAGCAGCTCCTCCATGCCGAACGAGCCGAACTCCTCATCCGCGGCGAAGGCGAGGACGATGTCACCGGGCAGGTCGGGGGCCGTGGCGGCCGCGACCATCGCGACGGCGAGCCCTCCGGCCATGTCGTAGGCGCCCCGGCCGACCACGCGGTCGCCGTCCGGCCGGGGGTCGGGTCCGCTCGACCCGTCGCTGCCGCCCATCCCCCTGTCGCCGCCGATCCCCCTGTCGCCGCCGCGGCCGCCGCCGCCCACGGTGTCGAGGTGGCCGGCGAGGACCAGGCGTCGGCCGCCGCCGCTCCCGCGCCGGCGTGCGAGGACGCTCGGCCGCGACGGGTCGCTGCCGACGAGCCGCACGTCGAGGCCTCGCGGCGACAGCCATGCCGCGATCGCCTCGGCGATCTCGCGCTCCCCCGCTCCGCCCGCGACGAGGGACGGATTCGTCGCGTCGATCGCGACGAGCCGTCGGGTCAGCGAGACGACGTCGTCGGCGTCGAGCGGCCGGTCCATCCCGCCCGCCCCGATCAGTCCTCGCCCGGGTACCGCAGGCCGATCTCCGAACGGATCCGGTCGAGGGTGCCCATGATCGCGACCGACTGCTCGGTCGGCAGCACGTCGCCGCCGTCCAGTCGGCCGGCCGCGACGAGCTGCTCGAGCGCCGCGGCCTGGTAGTGCATGCCGCGGCCGTTCACGTCGGCGCGGAACTCCTCGAGCACCCGGCCGTCGTGTGCGACGACCCGGAAGGACGTGGCGGAGTACCAGACGGGATCGATGTCGATGCGCGCCTCCGTGCCGAGCACCGTCGCCGCATTCGGTCCGTGCACGTCGCTGGCCGAGAAGGTCGAGGCGATGCGTCCGTCCTCGTAGCCGAGCTGCACGGCGACCTGCGCGTCGGCCCCCGTCGAACGGAACACCGCGGTCGACTGGATCGAGGACGGCGCCCCGAAGAGGTCCCACGCGAAGGACACCGGGTAGATCCCGAGGTCGAGCAGGGCGCCGCCCCCGAGTTCGAGCGCGTTGAGCCGGTGGCCGGGGTCGTCCGGCAGCCTCTGCGTGTGATCGGCGATGAGGCTGCGCACGTCTCCGAGCGTGCCTGCCGCCACGATCTCGCGGATCCGGACCATGTGCGGCAGGTACCGGGTCCACATGGCCTCGAGCGCGAGCACGCCCCGCTCGCGCGCGGCATCCGCCACTCTGCGCGCCTCGGCCTGCGTGAGGGTGAACGGCTTCTCGACGAGGACGTGCTTGCCGGCCTCGATGGCGCGGAGCGCGACCTCCGCGTGCCACGGATGGGGCGTGGCGACGTAGACCACGTCGACGTCCGGCGCGGCGAGGAACTCGTCGTAGGTGCCGTACGCGGCGGGGACGCCGAAGTCCGAGGCGAAGGCCTCGGCGGATTCGAGCGAGCGCGAGCCGACGCCGCGCACGTCGAAGCCGTTCTTCCGCAGGTCGCCGGTGAAGAGCCGGGCGATGCCGCCCGTCGCGAGGATGCCCCAGCGCAGTCCGTCAGTCATGCGCGCCAGCCTAGCGGCGGAGGGCGGAGTCCTCCCGCCCCGCGCAGGCCGCGTGACACCTGTTCGGGGAACTGCGCATTCCTCGCGTTCGCGCTAACGTTCGCCCATGTCGGCACATTCGATCCGGAAGAGCCGCATCGCCGGCTCGCTCGCCGCGACCTCGGTCGCCGTCCTCGCCGTCTTCGGCCTCGCCGCGCCCGCCCAGGCGCTGGTGGTCCCGGGCAATCCCCCCTCGGTGCCATCCGCCGTCGAGAAGGTGGCCTACGCCGCGCTCGGCGACTCGTACGCGGCCGGTTTCGGCGGCGGCGACTACGGCACGACGGACCCGTGCGCGCAGAGCCCGAACGGGTACGCCGCCCTGCTCGCGAGCGACCCCGGCAACGTGCACGTCGCCCTGCGCGGCTGCACCGGGGCCGACACCACCGACATCGCCTCGCAGCTGGCCGGGCTCGATCACCGCACGAAGCTCGTCACGTTGACGGTGGGCGCGAACGACCTCGGCCTCGCCGAGGTCACGGCGGCATGCCTCCCGGGCCCGAGCGAGGCCTGCAGCATCGCGATCGGCACGGCCGTCCAGATCGCGCAGACCGTGCTCCCCGGTCGCCTCGCCGAGGTGCTCGCCGACATCCGCGCCGCGGCGCCGAAGGCGCACGTCGTCGTCACCGGCTACCCGCTGCTGCTGGACCCCCAGGTGCCGAACTCGGAGACGATCAACGCCGGCACCATCATGCTGAACGGGGTCATCGCCGCCGCCGTCGCTGCGGCAGGCGACGGCTTCACCTACGTGGACGTGGTGCCCGCCTTCGCCGGCCACGGCATCGGGAGCCTCGCCCCCTGGATCGTGAGCCCGCCGCAGTTCGACGCGTTCCACCCGAACCCGGCCGGCCACGCCGCCTACGCCGACGCGATCCGGGCAGTCCGATGATCACCGTGGCCGACTCGACGGCGCCTCGCCGTCTCGCCCTGCTCGCGGCGGCGCTCATGGCGGTGCTCGCCCTTGCGCTCGGCGTGGTCGTCGCCGGTCCGGGAGACCCGGCGGCGGCCGCCGTCGTCGCAGCGAAGCCTCCGGACAAGCCCGGCAAGCCCGGCGGCGGTGGCGGTGGTGGAACGACCGAGTTGGAGTACGCGGCGATCGGCGACTCGTTCGCCGCGGGTACCGGCGGGCGCAGCTACCTCGACACGTCCTGCTATCGCAGTGCGAACGGCTACCCGAAGCTCCTCGACGCCGACGCGAACCTTCGCCTCGTCGCGTTCCCGGCCTGCTCGGGCGCGTCGACGGTCGAGGTGCTCGCACAGCAGGTCCCCGCCGTGCCCTCCTCGGCACGCGTCGTGACCGTCACGGTCGGAGGCAACGACGTGGGCTTCGGCACCGTGATGCAGAACTGCTTCGTGTTCGTCACGAGCTCGTGCGCGTCGCACATCGCGAACGGCTCGACCATCGCGGCGTCCGACGGCTTCGCCACGAGCATCCGCAATGTCG
Organism: Agromyces sp. CCNWLW213; assembly: GCF_037199545.1. Classification (NCBI taxonomy): domain Bacteria; kingdom Bacillati; phylum Actinomycetota; class Actinomycetes; order Micrococcales; family Microbacteriaceae; genus Agromyces; species Agromyces sp. CCNWLW213. The sequence continues at coordinate 312,942 of NZ_JBBBDX010000002.1, forward strand.
TTGCCGCGGTCAAGGCCAAGGCGCCCACCGCGAAGGTGATCGTGACGGGCTACCCGTTGCTGTTCCACCTTCCCTCGAAGTACTCCTGGGCGGACGAGGTCAACGCCGAGACCGTCGCGCTCAACGAGGTGATCCGGGTCAACGCGGTCGCCGCCGGCGCGGTGTTCGTCGACGCCGCGGGCCCGTTCACCGGGCACGGCATCGGCAGCCCCGCCCCGTGGGTCAACGACTGGAGCTGGCTCCGCACGGCCGACGGCTTCCACCCCAACGCGACGGGGTACGCGGCGTACGCCGCCGCGGTGCGGCTCGTGCCCGTGCCCTGACCGATCCGAGCGGAGCCGGCGCATGGAGCCGTCGGTGCAGACGCGCTCCAGCATCACGCCGGCGCGCGCGGAGCGTCCCCGCGGAGGCGCGTCGACCGGCGGACCTGACGGTGTCGCGTCCGTCGCGCGGCCTCCCCGGGAACGGGCACGGGCCCGGACTTCCGTCCGGGCCCGTCGAGGGGAGCCGCCTGTGGGAATCGAACCCACGACCTATTCATTACGAGTGAATCGCTCTGCCGACTGAGCTAAGGCGGCGTGGCATCCGTTGCGGTGCAGCGGACGGCACGAGAGACCATGTTAGCGGATCATCGAGGTGGTCATGACCACCGCGCCAGAGCGCTCAGCACCTCGGATCCTCCTCGGGCACCTCGCCCTCGAGGAGGAACGCCTCGACCGTGTCGTCGACGCAGGCGTTGGACTTGTTGTAGGCGGTGTGCCCCTCACCGTCGTAGGAGACGAGCACGCCGCTGTCGAGTTGTTCGGCCAAGGCGACGGCCCACTTGTACGGCGTCGCGGGGTCGCCCGTGGTGCCGACCACGAGGATCGGCGGCGCGCCCTCGGCGGCGATCGGAACGCGTTCGGCCTCGCTCGGGACGGGCCAGACCGAGCATCCGATGTCACCGAACCCGAAGTACGGTCCGATGATCGGCGCGGCCTCGGCGAGCTCGGCCGCGTCGCGCCGCATCGACTCCGGGTCGGCGTCGACCGTGTAGTCGAGGCAGTTCACGGCCGCGAACGCCTCGTTCGAGTTGTCGAGGTAGGTCCCGTCGGGATCCCGGTCGTGGTAGCCGTCGGCGAGGGCGAGGGCGAAGTCGGCATCGCCGAACATGAGCGACTCGAACATGTCGTCGAGGTACGACCATGCGGCGGGGCTGTACAGCGGCCAGATGATTCCCCAGATGAGCGCGTTCGCGCCGAGGTACCGGCCGTCGCTGCCGCGCAGCGGGCTCCGCTCGACCGACGCGAGAAGGCGGGACACCTCCGCCTCGGCATCCTCCACGGAACCCGTGAACGGGCACTCGGGCCCGCCCAGGCAGTCGGCGAGGTAGGCGCGCAGGGCCGCCTCGAAGCCGATCGACTGCTCCCTCACCACCTCGCGGGCGCTCGAACTGGGGTCGATCGCCCCGTCGAGCACCAGGCGCCCTGCCTTCTCGGGGTACAGCCCGGCGTAGGTCGCACCGAGGAGCGTGCCGTACGAGTACCCGAGGTAGTGCAGCTCGTCGTCGCCCAGGACGGCGCGCAGCAGGTCGAGGTCGCGGGCGGCGCTCACGGTGTCGACGTTCCCGAGGAGCTCGCCCGTCCGCTCGGCGCATGCGGCGCCGAACTCGGTCGCGGACGCGCCGACCTCGGCGATCCATTCGTCGCTGCCGCGCTCGGCATCGACGATGCCGTAGAGGTACTCGTCCATCTCCTCGTCGTCGTGACAGGTCACCGGCGTCGACCGGCTCACCCCGCGCGGATCGAAGCCGACCACGTCGTAGCGCTCCTGCAGCCGCGGACCGACGGCGAAGTCGAGCGACTCGGCGATGAAGTCGTACCCGGAGACTCCCGGACCGCCCGGGTTCACGAGCAGGGAGCCGATCGGGTCGCCGCCGCCGCGCGCGGCCTGCCGGATCAGTGCGAGCTCGATCTCGCCCGCCGCGGGGTCGCTCCAGTCGAGCGGCGCCGTCGCCGTCGCGCACTGGAATTCGCCGCATCGTTCCCATTCGAGCACCTGCGAGTAGAACGGCTCGAGCTCGGCGCCGACCGTTTCTCCCGTCGGCTCGGACCGGTCGCGCTCGGGTTGCAGGAAGCCCGGCACGGTGCACCCCGTCAGCACCAGGAGTGCGCCGGCGGCCAGGGTCGCGAGCAGGGCGCGCGTGCGGGTCACCGGCGCACCGCCCGAGCGGGCTCCGGACGACGGATCGCGGAGACGAGCATCGCCTCGAGGGCGAGCGCGGGCTGGACGTTGGCGTCGATGCGGATGCGGGCCTCCTGGATGGCGTCGAGGGTGGCGAGGGTGCGCGCCGGGGTGGCGGATGCCGCGGCGCGGGCCACCTCGTCGGCGATCTCGAGGTTGACGAGCTCGACGTCGGCGCCGAGCTGCGCGACGAGGATGTCGCGGAACAGCGATGCGAGGTCGACGAGGATGCGGTCGATCCCGTCGCGGAGGCTTCGCGTCGCGCGACGCTTCTGGTCCTCCTCGAGGGCGCGCAACTGCGAGCGCAGGGCCGCGGGAACGGCCTGGCCGGGCGCGATGCCGAGCGAACGGAGGGTGTGCTCTCGCTCCTCGGCATCGCGCAGCTCGGCGATCGCCTTCGCGTCGTCGCCGGCGATCTCGAGCAGCCGCGCGGCGGTCATGACCGCGCCCGGCGTCGAGCGGACCTGCAGCGCGAGCCGGAGCGTCTCGGCGCGGCGGTCGCGCGCCTCGGCACTCGTCGCGAGGCGATGCGCCATGCCGATGTGGCTCTGCGCCTCGCGTGCCGCCCGCTCGGCGAGGGCCCGGTCGACGCCGTCGCGGCGCACGAGCAGCTCGGCGACGTCGGCCACGCTGGGCACCTGCAGGCGGACCGAGCGCACGCGGGAGCGGATCGTCGGGATCAGGTCGGCCTCGCTCGGCGCGCAGAGGATCCACACCGTGCGCTCCGGGGGCTCCTCGAGCTCCTTGAGCAGCACGTTCGAGGTCTGCTCGGTCATGCGGTCGGCGTCCTCGACCACGATCACGCGGTGGTGGCCCACGGATGGCGCGTAGTGGGACCGTTCCACGATCTTGCGCACGTCGGCGACCTTGATGATGACGCCCTCGGTCGCGAGCACGTGCAGGTCGGGGTGGCTGCGGGCGGCGACCTGGATGCCGGTGGCGCGATCGCCGTCGGGCTCGCCCGACAGCAGGGCCTCGGCGAACGCGTAGGCGAGGTTGGACCGGCCCGAGCCGGGCGGCCCCGTGATGAGCCAGGAGTGCGTCATGTCGGCGGAGGCACGGGAATCGCGCGCGGCCAGGGCGGCCGCACGCAGCAGCTCGATCGCGGCATCCTGCCCCGTCAGGTCACTCCACACGGTCACGCCACCACGCTACCCTCGACCGCCGACGCCGTTCCCGTTCACAGCAGCGGCTCGACCAGCCGGCGGATGTCGGCTGCGATCTCGTCCACCGGCCGCGTGGCGTCGACGACCGCGACCCGCGCGGGGTCCGACTCGGCGATCTCGAGGTACGCGGCCCGGACGCGGTCGTGGAAGGCCTCCGCCTCGGCCTCGAGGCGGTCGTACCGCGTGCGCGCGACGTCGAGCCGCTCGCGCGCGGCCTGCGGCGGGAGGTCGAGAAGAAGGGTGAGGTCGGGCCTCAGTCCCTCGGTCGCCCACTCCGAGAGCTGCTGGATCTCGCGAGCATCGAGCACGCGCCCGGCGCCCTGATACGCGACGGAGGAGTCGACGTAGCGGTCCTGGATGACGACGTCGCCGCGCTCGAGCGCCGGACGCACGACGGTCGCCACGTGGTGCGCGCGATCCGCGGCGTAGAGCAGCGCCTCGGCTCTCGGCGAGATGTCGCCCCGGTGGTGCAGCACGATCTCGCGCACCTCGACGCCGAACCCCGTGCCGCCGGGCTCGCGGGTCCGGAGGACTTCGCGGCCACGCTCCACGAGCCACTGCTCGAGCAGCTCCGCCTGCGTCGTCTTGCCCGAGCCGTCCCCGCCCTCGAGGGTGACGAACAGCCCTCCGCTCACGACGAGGTCTTCTTGGCGCGCGACGTCGTCGCTCGCTTCGCGGCGGGCTTCGCCGTCGACGTGCGCTTCGCTCGCGACGGCGCCGGACCCTTGTCGCGTTTGATCTGGAGCAGTTCGACGGCGCGCTCGAAGGTGATCTCCTCGACGGACTCGGCGCGCGGGATCGTCGCGTTCGTGGTGCCGTCGGTGACGTACGGACCGAAGCGGCCGTCCTTGACCTTGATGGGCTTGCCGCTCACCGGGTCCTCCGCGAACTCCTTGAGCGCGCTCGACGCGCGCCGTGCGCCGTACTTCGGCTGGGCGAGCAGCTCGAGCGCCGCGGCGAGGTCGATCTCGAAGATCGCGTCCTCGCTCGGCAGCGTGCGCGTCTCGGCGCCCTTCTTGAGGTACGGGCCGTACCGCCCGTTCTGCGCGGTGATCTCGTCGCCCGATTCCGGGTCGAGGCCCACGACGCGCGGCAGGTCGAGCAGCTTCAGTGCGGTCGCGAGGTCGACCTCCTCGATCTGCATCGACTTGAAGAGGGAGGCCGTGCGCGGCTTGGCTGCTGCGGCCTTCTTCGCGCCCCGCTTGGGCTTGGATTCGACGACCTCGCCGGTGGCCGGATCGACGGAGGCCCCGCCGGTGTCGGCCTCGGGCTCCAGCTCGGTGACGTACGGCCCGAACCGGCCGTCCTTCACGACGACCTGCTTGCCGTTCTCGGGGTTCGCGCCGAGCAGGCGGTCGCCCTGCACGGGGGCGTCGATGAGCTCCTGTGCCTTCTCGGCGGTCAGCTCGTCGGGAGCCAGGTCCTCGGGCAGGTTCACCCGGCGGGGCGGCGCGTCCGGGCCGGCGTCCGCATCGGTCGTCTCGAGGTACGGGCCGTACTTGCCGATGCGCAGGATCACGGACGGCGCGATCTCGACCGAGTTGATCTCGCGCGCGTCGATCTCGCCGAGGTTGTCGACCACCTGGCGCAGGCCGCGGTGGCGGTCGCTCCCGAAGTAGAACTCGTTGAGCCAGTCGACGCGGTCGGCCTCGCCCGAGGCGATGCGGTCGAGGTCGTCCTCCATCTCGGCGGTGAAGTCGTACTCGACGAGATCGCCGAAGTGCTCCTCGAGCAGGCGCACGACCGAGAAGGCGACCCAGCTGGGAACGAGCGCCTGGCCGCGCTGCGTGACGTAGCCGCGATCGAGGATGGTCGAGATGATCGACGCGAACGTGGACGGCCGTCCGATGCCGAGTTCCTCGAGCCGCTTGACGAGGCTCGCCTCGGTGTAGCGCGGCGGAGGGCTCGTCTCGTGGCCCTTCGCCTCGAGCTCGGCGAGGCCGACGGCCTGCCCCTCCTTCAGCGGCGGCAGCTTCGCCTCGCCGGGCGTCTCGTCGGCGTTGCGCTCCTCGTCGCGGCTCTCCTCGTAGGCGGCGAGGAAGCCGCGGAAGGTGATGACGGTGCCGCTGGCGGTGAACTCGGCCGTCGTGCCGCCGACCCGCGTGGTGGCGCCCTCGGGCGCCGCGGCATCCGCGTTCGTAGGACCGACCTCGATGGTGACGGTCGCGGTCTGGCCCTTGGCGTCGGCCATCTGGGAGGCCACGGTGCGCTTCCAGATGAGGTCGTAGAGCTTGAACTCGGTGCCGCGCAGCACGCCCTGGAGCTCGGCGGGGGTGCGGAACACCTCGCCCGACGGGCGGATCGCCTCGTGGGCCTCCTGCGCGTTCTTCGACTTGCCCGCGTAGACCCGAGGCTTCTCGGGGATGCTGTCGGCGCCGTAGAGCTTCGTCGCCTGGGTGCGCGCGGCCTGGACGGCCTGCTGCGAGAGCGACACCGAGTCGGTGCGCATATAGGTGATGTACCCGTTCTCGTACAGCGCCTGCGCGACCCGCATGGTGTCGCGAGCGGAGAGTCGCAGCTTGCGCGCGGACTCCTGCTGCAGGGTCGACGTCGTGAACGGCGCGGCCGGTCGGCGGGAGTACGGCTTCGACTCGACCTTCGCGACGCGGCGCGCGACGGCGTCGTCGCGGAGCGCGTCGGCGAGCGCGTGCGCGGTCGGCTCGTCGAGCACGACCGCCGAGCCCTTGAGCCGGCCCGAGTCGTCGAAGTCGCGGCCCGTCGCGACCCGCTCGCCGCCGACGCGCACGAGCTTCGCCTCGAACCCGGAGTCGTCGCTCGTGAACCGGCCGACGAGGTCCCAGTACCCGGCCGCGACGAACGCGAGGCGCTCGCGCTCGCGGTCGACGACGAGGCGGGTCGCGGCGGACTGCACGCGGCCGGCGGACAGGCCCGGCCCGACCTTGCGCCAGAGCACCGGGGAGACCTCGTAGCCGTACAGCCGGTCGAGGATACGGCGGGTCTCCTGCGCGTCGACGAGCGAGGTGTCGAGCTCGCGGGTGTTGTCCTTCGCCTTCTGGATCGCGTCCTTCGTGATCTCGTGGAACACCATGCGGCGGACCGGCACCTTGGGCTTCAGCTCCTGCAGGAGGTGCCACGCGATGGCCTCGCCCTCGCGGTCCTCATCGGTGGCGAGCAGGAGCTCGTCGGCATCCTTCAGGGCGCGCTTGAGCTCGGCGACCGTCTTCTTCTTGGAGTCGGAGACGACGTAGTACGGCTCGAAGCCGTTCTCGACGTCGACGGAGAACTTCCCGAGGGAGCCCTTCTTCAGCTCGGGCGGGAGGTTCTTCGGCTCGATGAGGTCGCGGATGTGACCGACGGAGGACAGGACCTCGTAGCCCTCGCCCAGGTACTGGGCGATGGACTTCATCTTCGTCGGCGACTCCACGATCACGAGCTTCTTCGTGCCTGCCACCGGACTCCTCTTGCTTGAACATTCGAGAACGAGAAACGCACAATGTCGCCGCGCCCCCGAGCGGTGTGCACTGGATCGGCGGGTTGCCGCCGACAGGCACACCATACACATTCCGGCCGTGAGCGCACCCACGGGCGACCGCTCGACGCACGGGCCGCAAGGCCTTGCGCCGGTGCAGGACAGGAGGACAATGGCGGCATGGACACGTCATCCGGCACCTACACCGCGAAGCTGATCGACGGGCCCCTCGAGGGGAAGACGGTCTCCACCGGCTTCCTCGGATCAGGCGATCCGCAGCCGCGGCTCGAGCTCCCGGGCGACGGCGGCAAGCGCTACGTGTACTCGCGCGGGGCGGGCCTCGAGTTCGACGCGCCCGACGACGACCGTCCGACCGCCGTCGAGTACCGCTTCATCGAGACCGTCTTCGACTGATCCCGCGAGCCGGGGCGGCGCGCTCGTCACCTGCCGCCCCGGTTCCGGCCTCAGCGTGCGACGGTGAAGTCGAAGATCGACGTGTCGAAGCGGTTGTACCCCTCGTAGTCGATGAGGTCGTAGAGGTCGGCGCGGTGCTGCATCTCCGGCAGCAGGCGCGTGAGCGCGCCGGCATCCGTCAGCTCGTCGAGGGCGCGGCCCGTCGCTCCCATCGCGATGCGGAGCATCGAGACCGGCCAGATCACGAGGTTCATGCCGACGTCGGCGAGCTGCTGCACCGTGAACAGGTCGCTCTTGCCGAACTCGGTCATGTTCGCGAGGAGGGGCACGTCGACCGCCGCGCGGATCGCGGCGAACTCCTCGAGCGAGGCCATCGCCTCGGGGAAGATCGCGTCGGCCCCGGCGTCGACGAGGCGCTTCGCCCGCTCGACGGCGGCGTCGAGACCGTCGACGGCGCGGATGTCGGTCCGCGCCATGACGAGGAAGTTCGGGTCGCGTCGCGCGTCGACGGCCGCGCGGATGCGCTGGAGCGCGGTGTGCTCGTCGACGACCTGCTTGCCGTCGAGGTGACCGCACCGCTTCGGGTTGACCTGGTCCTCGATGTGGAGCCCCGCGAGGCCCGCGTCCTCCATCTCCTGCACGGTCCGGGCGACGTTCATCGGCTCGCCGAAGCCCGTGTCGGCGTCGACGATCGCGGGGAGCTCCGTCATCCGCGCGATCTGCTTCGCCCGACCGGCGACCTCGGTCAGGGTGGTGAGTCCGATGTCGGGCAGGCCGAGGTCGGCCGACAGGACCGCCCCGGAGATGTACACCCCCTCGAAGCCCTTGCGCTCGATGAGCCGGGCCGACAGCGGGTTGAACGCGCCCGGGAAGCGCAGCAGCTCGCCGCTCGCGAGGCGCGCGCGGAAGCCGGCGCGCTTGTCGGCGGGCGTGGTCTGGGCGTACAGCATGGGTCCTCCTCGAAGTTGCCGCGGCGTGCCGGCGTGCGAGCAGGCCGGTGCCGAAGCGCCACTCCTGCAATCGTCGCACCCCGGCGGCCGCACTTCGCCGCATCGGCCGGCGGAGCGCTCGCGCGGACAGGGACCGTCCCGTCCTCGACCCGCACGATCATCCTCGCCAGCCGGGCGGACCCGCGCGTCCGGTCGCGACCGCGTCGCCGAACGGCGCGATGACGGCGACCGTCACGGATGCCACGGGTCCGGCAACGTCGCACGCGCGGAGCCGAGCCCCGTTCCGGCGGGCGGCCTCGGCGGCGATGCCGCACGGGTCGGCCACCACGAACCCCGACACGGCGTCCGCGGCGGCGAGCGCTGCGGCATCCGCCGCGTTGGCCGCGAGCTGCGAGGCGACCGTGCCGGCGAGCACGGCGAGGAACCCCGCCGACAGCGCCATCAGCGCGCCGACGATCGCGAGCGCGAGGACGGTCGCGGCGCCGTCCTCGGCTCGCGCCTTCGCCAGCGTGCGACGCCGCACGTCCGCGATCACAGTCCGCCCCGGAGTGCGCACGACACCGCCCGCAGCTCGACTGCCGCGAGGAGGCCGCCCGCCCCGCGCGTCAGCGTGGCGCACACGAAGCGGTCATCGGTGCTCGCCGACAGTCGCGCACCGGGGGCGTTCCGAGCGGCGATCGCGGCGGCGTCGCCCGCCGCCTCACCGCGCCCGAGCGAGCGGGCGGCGTCGGCTGCGGCGTCCGCCAGGGCGACCTGCACGGCGGCCACCTGCACCGCCGCCATCGACAGCGCGAGCACCAGCGCGATCGCGGGCAGCGCAACGGCGAACTCGGCCGTCACGCTGCCGCGCTCCGCGTCACCCCACCGTGAGCGCATTCCGCACGAGGTCGGTGAGGATGCCGCGCACCTCGTCGCCGCGGAGGATGACCACGAGCAGGCCGGCGAACCCGACGGCTGCCATCGTGGCCACCGCGTATTCGGCGGTCGCGGCCCCGCGTTCGCCGGCGAGGCGGCGGATCGCCGCGCGCGCACCGGCGCGCAGGTCGCGCCGGCCCGTGCGCCCTTCGCGGTGCGCGGGGTCGAGGTCGTGGTGCCGGGCGGATGGGTCTCGGTGCATGGGGTTCCTCTCTTCGGGCCGCGATCGCGGCGGGATGGCACGAGGCGGATGGCCGTCATGCGGAACCGCCGAGGGTCCCGGTGATGACGGAGACGAGGAGCGGGGCCACGCCGAGCAGCACGAACGCGGGCAGGACGCAGCATCCGAGCGGGATCATGAGGCGTACGCCGAGGGCCGCCGCGCGGATCGCGCCCTCGGCCCGCGCGGTGCCGCGCAGGCGCGCGGCTTCCGCTCGCAGCAGGTCGGCGACCGGGGCACCGGCCCGCTCGGCGAGGGCGATGACGGGCGCCGCCGAATCGGCGCCGACCACCTCGGGCAGGTGACGGCGGAGGACCGCGTCGACGATCTGCTGCGCCCTGGCGAGGGAGGCGCCGCTCGCCATCGCGACCGCGAGAAGGTCGAGTTCGAGTCCCGGCGCCGGCCGCGAGACCGTCGCGCGGGCGATGAGGGCTCGGTTCCACCGGGCCCCGGCCCACAGCAGCCCGGCGCCCGCGGCGAGGCAGCCGAGGCCGATGGGCGTGGCGAACAGCACGCCGACGGTGTCGAAGCCCAGCGTCGCCCCGAAGACGAGCGCGATCACGGGCAGCGCGGCGACGAGCCGGCTGCTCGCCGCCGGACCTGCGAGCGCGGCGCGGGCATCGCGGCGCAGTTGGGCCTCGTCCCGCAGGGATCCGGCGAGCACCGTGAGGCACGCGGCCAGCGGCGAGCCTGCGGCCTCCGCGACCGACCAGGCCGCAGCGAGCACCGACCAGGCCGGTGCGGCCTCGGGCCGATCGCGGAGGACCCGATCGATCGCCGCGGCGACGTCGTCGCCTCGGGCGGCGGCATCGGCCGCCGCGGCGAGCACCGCGTCGTCGCTCGACGGGGCCGCCGACACGTGCCCGCGGCGGTACCCGGACCCGGACGACGGCGCGTCGAGGGCGACGTTGCGCCATGCCGCTGCGGGCGCGAGCCCCGCGCCGAGCAGTGCGGCCAGGCGTTCGGCGACCGCCGCGATGCGGTCGACCGCCGCGGCGGGGTCGGCCCGGCGCCGCGCGAGGAGCCGCGGGACGAACCCGCCGGGAGCCGCACGACGCGCGACCGGGGTTCGCGCGGACGTCGAGCGAGGACCGGCCCTCAGCACGATTCCACCGCCAGCCGACCGGCGTCGAGGCGGAACCGGCCGACCTGCGCGACCCGACGACGACCGTCCACGCGCTCGAGGTGCACGACGAGGTCGAACGCGCTCACGGCCTGCCGGGCCACCGCCTCGGCGGACATGCCCGCGGTCGAGCCCAGCGCCTCGAGCCGCGAGGGCACGTCGTCGAGCGAGTTGGCATGCAGGGTGCCGGCGCCGCCGTCGTGCCCGGTGTTCAGCGCGGCGAGGAGCTCCCGCAGTTCGGGCCCGCGGCACTCCCCCACGACCAGGCGATCCGGTCGCATGCGGAGCGCTTCGCGCAGGAGCACGTCGAGGCCGATGCGGCCGCTGCCCTCGAGGTTGGCCTGCCGGGCCTCGAGGGCCACGACGTGCGGATGGTCGAGCCGCAGCTCCGCCACGTCCTCGAGGAGGACGATCCGCTCGCGGTGCGGCGCCTCCGCGAGCATCGCCCCGAGGAGGGTGGTCTTGCCCGTGCCGCCCGCGCCCGTCACGAGGAGGTTGCGGCGCTCGACCACTGCTCGCCGGAGGGACTCCTCGCGATCCGCGTCGAGCATGCCCGCCCTCGCGAGGGCGGCGAGCGAGAACCCCGCGACCCTCGGCACGCGGACCGACAGGAGCGTGCCGCTCGACGACAGCGGCGGCAGCACGGCGTGCACCCGGATGCCACGGCCCAGCCGGACGTCGACGGCCGGGGTCGCCTCGTCGACGTGGCGGCCGCCGAGTGCGATCAGCCGGACGGCGAGGGCGCGGACCTCGGCCTCGCTCGCCGCCCAGCCCGGCTCGCGCTCGGCGCCGGCGCCGCGGTCGACCCACAGCCCGCGATCGCCGTTGACGAAGAGGTCGGTCACCGGGCCGTCCGCCGCGTGGGCGGCGAGCGGCCCGAGCGGATCCAGGTCGCTCGCCGACACCCCGGACACCCCCGCCGAGACGCTGCCCTCCTGCCCGCAGCCCGGGGCGCCCGCCGTGTTCGACGCGGCGGTCGTGCCGATCGGCGGCACGGCGCGCGGCGCCGCTCCGACATGCGGCGGATGGCCGGCGTGGGACGCGGATTCCCAGGACGGGACGGCGACGTACGGCGAGGGCATGGCCCGACGCTAGGTGCGGTCGGACCGCCGCTCGCGGCGTGCGGGCCCGGAGACGGATCGAGCCCCCCCACCACGTCATTGTGGAGGAGGGCTCGACCTGGGACATCGGGAGATGCCCCCGGAAAAAGAAGGGGGCGGCACCCATTGGGGGGAACAGGTGCCGCCTCGGCAGCACACGGATTGGGGGGAATCGCATGTGCCGCAGGCCACGAAACGACGTCCGGGCGGTACCCAGTGTATGGGTTGCGAGTCCATGCGCAAGTACTTTTTGTCCTCATTTGTGTGGACACACAGAAATATCTGCGTCTTCCTCCACCGATCTCGTCGAATGCCCACGAAATCGAACGGGAAACACCGAGAACTGCACGGAATCCGCAGCATTGGCGGAGCGACGTGCCGTCGTGCGCGCGACACGACGGGTGACAGCGTAGCCGTCAGGCGGCGTCACCGCGACACGACACACCTCGCCCGGGAGGTATGGTGCTGTGTGGGGCAGGCGACCCACCTTGATGATCCATTCGCGAAGGAGCGATCGCACCACTATGAACGCGCAGATCGATCACGCGCTCGAGGAGATCCGGCGCTTCCGCCCGAGCCCCGAGTTCGCCGCCCAGGCCGTCGCCGACGAGGGCCTCTACGAAGCCGCCCGAGCCGACCGGCTCGGCTTCTGGGCCGACCAGGCCCGCACGCTTCTCCAGTGGGAGAAGCCCTTCACCCGCACCCTCGACTGGTCGAACCCTCCCTTCGCGAAGTGGTTCGACGACGGCGAGCTCAACGTCGCCGCCAACTGCCTCGACCGCCACGTCGAGGCCGGGCTCGGCGACCGCGTCGCCTTCTACTGGGAGGGCGAGCCCGGCGATTCCCGGGTCGTCACCTATGCCCAGCTCACCGACGAGGTCAAGCGCGCCGCCAACGCGCTCACCGACCTCGGCGTCCGCGAGGGCGACCGGGTGGCCATCTACCTCCCGATGATCCCCGAGGCCGTCGTCTCGATGCTGGCCGTGGCGCGGCTCGGCGCCATCCACTCGGTCGTGTTCGGCGGATTCAGCGCCGACAGCCTGGCGTCGCGCATCGACGACGCCGAGGCATCCGTCGTCATCACCGCCGACGGGGGGTATCGCAAGGGGCGGGTGTTCCCGCTCAAGCCCGTCGTCGACGAGGCCATCGGCAAGACCGAGGGCGGGACCGTGCAGAAGGTCCTGGTCGTCAGGCGCGGCGAGAACGAGGTCGCCTGGGACGCCGATCGCGACCTCTGGTGGCACGAGACGGTCTCGACGGCGTCGAACGAGCACCAGCCGAAGGCGTTCGGCGCCGAGCACCCGCTGTTCATCCTCTACACCTCGGGCACCACCGGGAAGCCGAAGGGCATCCTGCACACCTCGGGCGGGTACCTCACGCAGGCCGCGTTCACGCACCGGAACGTCTTCGACCTGCACCCCGAGCGCGACGTCTACTGGTGCACGGCCGACGTCGGCTGGATCACCGGCCACTCGTACGTCGTGTACGGCCCGCTCGCGAACGGCGCCACCCAGGTCATCTACGAGGGCACGCCCGACACGCCCCACCCGGGCCGCTGGTGGGAGATCGTCGAGAAGTACGGGGTCACGATCCTCTACACGGCGCCGACCGCCATCCGCTCGTTCATGAAGCTCGGCCGGCAGATCCCGCACGAGTTCAACCTCCGCACGCTGCGCCTGCTCGGCTCGGTGGGCGAGCCCATCAATCCCGAGGCGTGGATCTGGTACCGCCACGTCATCGGCGGCGGCTCGATCCCCGTGGTCGACACCTGGTGGCAGACCGAGACGGGCGCGATCATGATCTCGGCGCTGCCGGGCATCACCGACCTGAAGCCCGGCGCCGCGCAGGTACCCGTCCCGGGCGTCGAGATCAGCATCCTCGACGACGACGGCACCGAGGTGCACGGCGAAGGCGGGGGCCTCCTCGTCGTCACCGAGCCGTGGCCGTCGATGCTCCGCGGCATCTGGGGCGACCCCGAGCGGTTCAAGGAGACGTACTGGGAGAAGTTCGGCGACAAGTACTTCGCCGGCGACGGGGCCCGGCGCGACGAGGACGGCGACTTCTGGCTGCTCGGCCGCGTCGACGACGTCATGAACGTCTCGGGCCACCGCCTGTCGACCGCCGAGATCGAGTCGTCGCTCGTCGCCCACCCGTGGACGGCCGAGGCCGCCGTGGTCGGCGCGTCCGACGACACCACGGGCCAGGCGGTGGTCGCGTTCGTGATCCTCAAGCAGAGCCACGCGGACGCCGCGTCGACCATCGACGACATCAGCGAGGTGCTCCGCAAGCACGTCGCCACGCAGATCGGCGCGATCGCACGCCCGCGGCAGGTGTTCATCGTCAACGAGCTGCCGAAGACCCGCTCGGGCAAGATCATGCGGCGCCTGCTCCGCGACCTCGCCGAGGGCCGCGAGATCGGCGACACCACGACGCTCGCCGACACGTCGATCATGCAGGTGATCAGCGCGCAGGTGCGCTGACCCGCTTCGACGAGCGGATGCCGCGGCGCGCAGGTTCGCGCCGCGGCATCCGTCGTCTCGGCGCGGGGACTACGCGAACTCGACCACGAGCTCGACCTCGACCGGGGCGTCGAGCGGCAGCACCGCGACGCCCACGGCCGAGCGCGCGTGCTTCCCGGCGTCGCCGAAGACCTCGCCGATCAGCTCGGACGCGCCGTTGACGACACCGGGCTGCCCGGTGAAGGCCGGGTCGGATGCCACGAATCCGACGAGCTTCACGACGCGCGTGACGCGGTCGAGCGACCCCAGCTCGGCGCGCACCGCGGCCAGCGCGTTGAGCGCGCAGCGCCGCGCGTGCTCCTTGGCCTCGCCGGCGGGCACGAGGCCCTCGCCCTCGCCGACCTTGCCCGTCGCGGGCAGGGCGCCGTCGACGAACGGCAGCTGTCCGGACGTGTGCACGTACGACCCGGTCACGACGGCCGGCACGTACGCGGCCACGGGCGCGGCGACGCCCGGCAGCTCGATGCCGAGCTCGGCGAGGCGCGCCTCGGCGGATGCGCCGGCCATCAGGCGTCGCCCCCGAACTGCTTGGCCGCCTGCGCGGCCGCGGCCTGCCCGGCGGATGCCGCGGCCGAGGACTCCCCGCCCACCGGGCGCTTCAGGTACGCGACGAGCCCGCCCTCGGGGCCCTGCACGACCTGCACGAGCTCCCAGCCCTCGGCGCCCCAGTTGTTGAGGATCGCAGCGGTGTTGTGGATGAGCAGTGGGGTGGTGATGTACTCCCAGGTGGGCATGGCGACTCCTCGATGTCGGGACGATTGGCTATTCTGAGGGCGAGCCGGCGGCGGTGCGGCCGCATGGCATGCCGGATTTTGCCAGCCTTCCTCAGTTAGGCTCCACTCTATGTCTGCCCAAAATCGAACGATGAGCGATGCCGCCGGGGGAATCCTCGGCTTCGTCGGCATGAGCGCGCTGGCGGGCGTGCTGGTCACCGCCGCCGTCACCCCCGCGCTCGCCGTCACGGGCATGGCCGCGAACAACAGCATCACGATGTTCGAGAACCTCCCCGGGTACCTCGAGATCGACGAGCTCGCCGAGAAGTCGACGGTCTACGCGATGGTCGACGGCAAGCCGTCGGCGATGGCCAGCTTCTTCGACGAGAACCGCGAGGAGGTGGCGTGGGACTACATCTCCCAGTACCTCAAGGACGCCGCGATCGCCGGTGAGGACCCGCGCTTCTACGACCACGGCGGGGTCGACGTCCAGGGCACGGTCCGCGGTGCGCTGAAGACCGTCATCGGCGGCGACACGCAGGGCGGCTCGTCGATCACGCAGCAGTACGTCAAGAACGTGCTCATCAACAACGGCGTCTCCGAGGCGACCACCGAGGAGGAGAAGCAGGCCGCGTACGAGGCCGCGACCGAGGTCAGCGCCGAGCGCAAGCTCAAGGAGATCCGGTACGCCATCACCCTCGAGAAGAAGTACTCGAAGGACGAGATCCTCCGCGGCTACCTCAACATCGCCCACTTCGGCGGCCGCGTGTACGGCGTGCAGGCCGCCGCGCAGTACTACTTCCGCACGAACGCACGCGACCTCACGCTCGCCCAGGCGGCGAGCCTCATCGCGATCGTCAACCACCCCGAGAAGTTCCGCCTCGACTACCCCGACAGCGAGACGAACGGTGCGGCATCGGTCGATGCCGAGGGCAACCCGGTCTCCTATGCGGCCAACAAGGACCGACGCGACTACATCCTCGGCGAGATGCTGAAGGAGAAGAAGATCACGCAGGAGGAGCACGACGCGGCGATCGCCGAGCCCGTGGCCCCGGTGATCACCGAGCCCAGCACCGGCTGCGTGTCGGCCAAGGGCCACGCGTTCTTCTGCGACTACGTCGCCTGGGAGATCAAGAACAAGTTCGACGACGAGAGCACGCCGGAGGTCAACGAGGGCCGCGAGATGCTCCAGAAGGGCGGCCTCGACATCTACACGACCCTCGACCTGGGTCTGCAGAACGAGGCGATCAACGCGCTGAACGACAACGTGCCGAAGGTGGCCGAGGGCGTCGACATCGGCGGCACCGTCGTGAGCGTCGAGGTCGGCACCGGGCGCATCCTCGCGATGGCCCAGAACAAGGACTACGCGAACGACCCCGCGGTCCTCGAGAGCGGTCGCAACTACACCGCCGTCAACTACAACTCCGACATCGACTACGGCGGCTCGAGCGGCTTCCAGCCCGGTTCGACGTACAAGGTGTTCACGCTCGCCGAGTGGCTGAAGGAGGGGCACGCCCTCAACGAGGCCGTCGATGCGCGTCGTCGCGACAACTGGGGCCAGTTCACGAACTCGTGCGAAGGCAACATGAGCGGCGACGGCTGGAACCCCAAGAACGACGGCGGCGAGTCGGGCGGCTACTGGTCGGCCGTGCAGAACACCGTGAACTCGTACAACTCGGGCTTCGTCGCGATGGCCAAGGAGCTCGACCTGTGCGGCATCGCGAAGACCGCCGAGGCGCTCGGCGTGCACCGTGCCGACTACCAGCCCCTGTCGCAGTTCCCCTCGGCCGTGCTCGGCACGAACGAGGTGGCCCCGCTGTCGATGGCCACGGCCTTCGCCGGCATCGCCGGCAACGGCGTCTCGTGCTCGCCGATCGCGATCGACAAGATCACCGACGCCAAGGGCGAGGAGGTCGAGCCTCCGAAGTCGGAGTGCACGCAGGCGCTCACGCCCGACGTCGCCGCCGGCACGGCGTACGCGATGCAGCGGGTCATGAGCGACGGCACCGGCCAGTCGTCGGCCGGGCGCACCGACCCCTGGGTTCCGATGATCGGCAAAACGGGCACCACCGACAACGCCGAGGCCACCTGGATGAGCGGCGCGTCGACCAAGGTCTCCACCGTCGTGGGCGTCTTCAACGTCACCGGTCACGTGAACCTGCGCGACACCTACTTCGACGCCGGCCAGGCGGCCCAGCTCCGCCACCAGATCTGGCCGCGCGTCATGTCGTACGCGAACGCCAAGTACGGCGGCGACGCCTTCCCCGAGCCGAAGGGCTCGCTGCTCAACGCACCGCAGGTGGCCGTGCCCGACGTGATCGGACTCGCCCCCGAGGCCGCCCAGCAGGCGCTCGAGGCCGCCGGGTTCGGCTGGCGGATGGACGGCGAGGTCGACTCGGGCCAGCCGGCCGGCACCATCGGTGCGCAGTCGCCGTCCGGCACCGCGGGTCGCGGCGCGATCATCTCGCTCCAGGTCAGTCGCGGCAACGTCGCGGGGGTCCCGAACGTGGTCGGCATGTCCGCCGACGAGGCGGAGGCCACGCTCTCCGGCGCCGGATTCCGCGTGGAACGCAAGGAACAGGACGTCACCGACCAGTCGCAGGACGGCATCGTGCTCTCGCAGGATCCGAGCGGCAACGCCAAGCCCGGCGACAAGGTCCAGATCGTGATCGGCCGGATGCAGGGCAACGGCGGCGACGTCGAGCTCCCCGGCAACGGCAACGACGACTGATGAGTCGCTCCCTGGCGCCCGTCGCCCGCATCGCCCTCGCGATCGGTGCGGCGGGCGCCGCCGCGTTCGCTTGGGGATCCCTGGTGGAGCGGCGCCGCTTCACGCTCCGTCAGGTGCAGGTGCCGGTGCTGCCCGACGGCGCCGAGCCGATCCGCGTCCTCCACATCTCCGACCTGCACATGGCGCCGTGGCAGCGCGACAAGCAGGAGTGGGTGCGTTCGCTCGCGGCCCTGCGGCCCGATCTCATCGTCGACACGGGTGACAATCTGGGCCATCGTCGCGGCATCGAGGGCATCAGGCACGCCCTCGCACCGTTCCACGGCATCCCCGGCGTCTTCGTGAACGGGTCGAACGACTACTTCGGCCCCGTGCTGAAGAACCCGTTCACGTACTTCGGCGGCCCGTCCGGCCGGGCCAGGACGGCCGAGCAGCTCGACATCGGCGAGCTGCACGGCTTCTTCGCCGAGCTCGGCTGGACCGACCTCGACAACGACGCGGCGTCGCTCGAGGTGCGGGGCACGCACCTCGAGTTCTTCGGCGTCGACGACCCGCACCGCGGCTTCGACCGGCTCGACCGGGTGGCGGCCGCGATCGACGATCTCCGCGCCGACGACCCCTTCGGCGACGACGTGTGGCCGGACCGCGAGGGCGCGGTCGAACGGCGGGCGACGGTCACGATCGGCGTGACCCACGCCCCCTATCGCCGAGTCCTGAACTCGTTCGTGAACCACGGCGCGCAGCTCCTGCTCGCGGGCCACACGCACGGCGGCCAGGTGTGCGTACCCGGCTTCGGCGCCCTGGTCACCAACTGCGACATCCCGCGCGAGCAGGTGAGCGGGCTGAGCGTCTGGCGCCACGGCCTGCGCTCGTCGTACCTCAACGTGTCGGCCGGCCTCGGCACGTCGATCTATGCGCCCGTGCGATTCGCGTGCCCGCCCGAGGCGACGCTCCTCACCCTCGTGCCGGCGGCCTGAGCGCCGGGCGCGTCACGCTCCGGCCCGGCCGCCCAGCCACCGCGCGTGGTCGGGAGCACCCGATTTCTCGGCTATGCTTGTTGAGGCCTTCGGGCCCCCGGGGTGTGGCGCAGCTTGGTAGCGCGCTTCGTTCGGGACGAAGAGGTCGCAGGTTCAAATCCTGTCACCCCGACCGGGTGGCCGGCACGCGAGTGCCGGCCGTGAGGCCCCCTCCACGCGAGGGGGCCTTCGTCGTCTCAGGGGGCGCGGTCGTCCACGCGATCCGACCCGGCATCCGTGCCCGGCTCGCGGCCCGGGCGCTCGCGCCCGCTCGCCAGGCGGAACGCCTGCTCGAGCGGACCCCGCCCGACGAACCTGCGCCACAGCCACGCGAACGCCATCGACCCGATCGTGAGCCACACGAGCAGCGGCCACGAGTCGTCGGTGATCACGCCGCTGTCCGAGCGGTATTTGGCGAGCGAGATGATGACGAGGTGCGCCGTGTAGACGGTCAGGGGCATGGAGCCCATCGCCACGACCGGCGAGAGCACCGCGCCGACGGCCCGGCGCACCGCCGGCCGCGCGAGCGCGGTGAGCGCCACGGCCGCCGAGACGATGAGGATGCACACGGCCGTGTTGCCGATGGTCTCGAGCGACGCGCGCACGGGGGCCTGCCATCCCGGCAGGTCCGGTCCGGGGATGAGGTCCGACGGTCCCGTGAGCGCCCGGGAGAGCGGCAGGGCGACGGATGCCGCGACGGCGCCCGCGAGTGCCGCGCCGGCGATGACGCGAGGCGAGCCGATGTCGAGCCGCGCGAGGCCGAGGCCGAGGAGCATGACCGGCACCCAGATGATCACCGGGTAGGCGCCGACGAGGAACCACTCGGCGAGCAGCCCGTACGGCTCATCGCCGAGTGCCACGAGCTGCGGGTCGCGCTCGGCGAGGCTCGCGATGGCCGGCGTCATGGTGAGCAGCACGGCACCGAGGGCGACGGCGACCCGGCCGGGCAGGAACAGCAGTGGGAGCATCAGCAGGAAGGCGACGCCGTACACGTCGAGGATGACGAACACGAGCGGGGCGAAGACGGCGACGACGATCAGCCCGAGCGCGATGAGCAGCAGGGCCCGGATGGCGATCTGGCGACGCAGCACCCACCTCGCGCCGGGCTCCGCCGCGGGCCGTGTCGCTCCGGTGAGCAGGCCGAGCCCGATGCCTGCCGTCAGCGCGAAGAGGAGCCTGGGCCGCTCGTCGGCGAGCGCGATGAGCTCGGCGGCGTCGACGGGCACGTCGCCCGGCGCCAGGTGGGCGACGAACATGCCGATGAGCGCGATGCCGCGCGCGGCGTCGACGCCGTCGACCCGGCCGGGGAGCGACCGCCGGGCCCCGGCGGCGGTGCGGCTGTTCGGTTCGGCCGGCGTCATCGGGCGCCTCAATCGGGCAGGCAGGCGGAGTAGTCGCCCGATCGCACCTGCACCTCGCATCGCGGCGGCGGCTCGCCGAACCAGATGCGCGGGTCGCGCGCCGTGACGTCGACGGCGTCGGTGAGGCCGACGTGGACCCCGGCGAGCACGCCGACGCTCACGGCCGGCCCCCAGATCGTGGCCATGCGGTCGTACCCGAGCGCGGCGACCTCGCCCGCGGCGGTGCGCTGGACGGCGAGCGTCTCGCCGGTCGGCAGCGTCTGGGACCCGACCCCCGCCGCGCGTCCGGTGATCGACCACGCGAGCACGACGACGGCGACGACGGACGCCGCGGCCGCGACGATCCGGCCGGCCCGCCCTCGCGGGGCGGGGACGGTGTCGGCGGCGTCCCGGCCCGCGGCCGGCGGCGAGCCGAGGAGCACGCGCGTCGCGGGCACCACCGCGGCGGCGAGGACGGGCAGGAATGCGAGCACCGCGGGCGCGGGATGCCGCACCCAGGCCGGGGTGTGCCGTGAGACGAACCACCAGGCGAGGAACGTCGCGAGCGCGAGCGCCGCGGTCAGCACGATCGTGGTGAACTCGGCTCGTGGGACGCCGGCGGCATCGCGGGCGGACCCGCGGTCGTCGGCGTCCTCGCGCGGCATCCGTCGGATCGCGGCCACGATCACCACGGTGCCGGCCACGAGCGCCGTGACGCCGATGACCGCCATGACGGCGGTCGGCACGTTCCAGGAGCCGGCGAGGGCTGCGAGCTTGTCGAGCGGCGACGTCGTGTACCCCTGCTGGCCGCCGGAGCGGAGGAACCAGCTGAACTCGCGCAGGTTCGCCCAGTACGCCGCGGGGCCGAGGCTCGCCAGCTTGCCGAGCTCGAAGGTGATGGTGGGCAGCGCGGCGGCGGCGCCGGCCGCGAGCACCCTCGGCACGGTCCGCCGCAGGCGGACGGGCCACGGCCCCGGGGCGTCGAGCAGCACGGCCAGCGCGAACGCCGGAACGGCGAGGAGCGCGATGAACTTGACCTGGATCGCGAGTCCGAGCAGCAGACCCGCGAGCCAGGGCCGCCGATGCACGAACAGCAGGGCGGCCGCGAGGAAGGCGGCGGCCGTGACCTCGCCGAGGATGTCGGCGGGCGTCTGGATCGGCGAGGGCATCGCCGCGGTCTCGAACGCGAGCGGGATCGACACCGCGACGAGTGCGGCCCAGCGCCCGCCGAGCCGGTGGCCGACGAGCGCGAGCGCGGCGAGCAGGCCCGCGTAGCCGAGCGTCGCGACGGCGCGCCCGGCCAGGACCGGATCGACGCCGAGGGCGACCAGCCCGGCGATGGGGAGCAGCATGACCGGACCCGTCGAGATGCGCACGTCGAACGTGGCGAGCTCGCTGCCCGACAGCGTGCCGTCGCTCGTGTAGCCGAGGCCCTGCACGAGGTTCAGCGGCACGGTGAGGTTGAACGCCTCGTCCTCCCACAGGCGCACCGTCGCGATGCCGGGGATGAGGACGGCCGCGTTGGCCACCACGAGCGCGACGAGCGCCAGCCAGAAGAGCACGTCGACGATGACGCGGCGGGCGTCGCGGGTGTCGCGCCCTCCCCCGCCGCGATCGGCCGCGACGCTCGCGGCCGGCGTGGTCATCCGTCGGCTCCGGGCCGGAGGGACACCCGCCACAGTTCCGCGGCGGCGTGGCGGGCGAACCGGCGCAACCGCGCGGGAGGCAGGATCGGCGGACGGTCGACGCCCCACATCGTGCCGTTGGGGTTCGAACCGCGCCGCGGAAGGCTCGCGACCTCGAGGTACCGCACGCGGAACCCGCGGCGGGCCTCGGCGAGCGAGAAGTGCACGTGGGGCACGAGCGCGTCGTCGGGCACGAACTCCAGCAACTCGGCGAGCGCAGCGGGGCGGTAGACGCGCAGGGGCGTGTTCACGTCGGGCACGCGACGGCCCGCGGCGAAGCCGACGACGATGCCGACGATGCCGGTCAGCACCCGACGGAACCACGGGTCCTCGCGTCCGCGACGGACGCCGTGGACCACGTCCGCGCCGGTCGACACCGTGGCGCGCACCGCGCGCGCCACGTCGATCCCGTGGAACTGGCCGTCGCCGTCGACATGCACGACGAGGTCGGGCCCGAGCTCCAGTCCCGCGCGGTACGCCGCGAGCGCCGTGGGCCCATGACCGCGGTTGGCCTCGGCCTCGATCACCGTCAGCGCGGGCAGGCGCCCGGACAGGTCGTGGAGCACCGCGGCCGTGGCATCCGTCGACCGGTCGTCGACCACGACGAGGTCGAGGTGGCGTGCGAGCGGCGACAGGGTGCGCTCCAGCTCCTCGAGGAAGCCCGGGAGCCCCTCGGCCTCGTTGTACGCGGGCATGACGACCGCGAGGCGGTCCAGGTCCAACTCCACACAGCCTCCCGGCGACTCGGCTTGCGCGGAAGGGGCGCAGGCTCGTGGAGTAGCGTAGTCGAGGTGTCCCAGCATGCTCGATGGCGCCGGCTCGCCGGTCTCGGCGCCCGGTTCCTCACCGTGGGCGCGGTCAGCACCCTGATCGAGATCGCCGTCTTCAACCTCCTCTTCCTCGTGCTCGGCGTGGACGTCGTCGCGTCGAAGATCGTCGCCTCGCTCGTCGCGCTCGTGAACGCCTACCTCGGCAACCGCGAGTGGACCTTCCGCCATCGCGGCGGGCACCGTCGATCGGTCGAGATCGGCCTCTTCATGGCGGTGAACGCCGTCTGCACGGCGCTCGGCGCGCTCATCGTCTGGCTCGGGGTGATCGGGGTCTCCGCCGTGCTCGGCCGCGAGGCGGGCCCGATCGCGGTGAACGTGGTGAACCTCGCGAGCATCGTGGTCATCGTCCTGCTGCGCTTCGTGCTGTACCACTACGTGGTGTTCCGCGGCGTGCGCACGCACGAGCCCAAGCACGCGGCGGCGCCGCAGGGGGTCATGGCGACGGATGCCGCGGCGTCGGTCGACTCGCGCGCCGCCGAGCCCCTCGCACCCCGCTCCGCCGAGTCGGCCGAGCCGCGCTGACCGGTCAGCCGGCCGCGTTCGACTCGCCGTCGCAGCCGGGCGCGTCGAGCGACACGTTGGCGGGTCGCACCATCGGCGTGTGCCAGACCTCGAGCGGTCCGTAGGCGGTGTCCGCGGCACCGGTGAAGATCGCGCTGAACGTGTGCGTCGACGCCGGGACGTTGCGGACGTTGATCTTGACGGCCGGCCGGCCGAGATGGGTGACCGGCGTCACGGCGGCGGGCGCACCGTCGAGCTTGGCGGACTGGAACGTCGATCCGACCGGGCCGTAGAGCACGAGGTCGGTCGAGATGTCGCCCTTCGGGAAGTACTTGCCGGTGGCGATGTACTCCGCGAGGCCGTCGACCTGGTCGGGCTGGAGCGTCGACGTGAGCGTCGCGGAGGCCGTGAACGTGGGCGGCGCACCGTCGCGCACCGTGCACGCGTCGGAGGCCCCGGCGACGTCGAGCTGCATGTAGTAGTTCATCTTGCCCTGCGTGATGTCGTTCACGTAGGCGCCGACGACGGTCTGTTCGTCGTTCTCGGCGGGGAGGCTGCCGGTGACCCGCGTTCCCGCGATGAGCTCCGCCTCGGCGGGGTCGGACGGCGCGTACATGAGCCGGCCCTCGTCGACGGCTCGGGTGAGCGCCTCGATGAGGGCGTCGGTGTCGGCGGATCCCGAGGTGAGGACGCTGAAGACCGAGGCGGCGGCAGCCGCGAAGAACGCGTCCTGCTCCTCGGGCTCCTCGTACCGGAAGTAGACCTCGTTGAGCACGAGCGGAACGGTGTTCTCGGTCGTGAGCGTGTCGCCGGTCGGGAGCGACACGGGGCCGGTCGCGCCGAGCAGGTAGCCGAGCGCCACGGGATCGAACGAGATGACGCCGTCGACCTCCGTGCCGAACGACTCCGTCCAGAATGCGCGGATGATCTCGGAGGTCTCGGGGAAGTCGGGGGTGAGCGTGACGTCCTGCATGTACCGGCCGATCTTGTCGCCGTACAGGGCCGCGGTCTCCGGGTCGAGCTCGACGATCGGCTCGGCCCTGCCGTTCCGGAAGTCGCTGCTCGAGGCCTGCTCGGCGATGCTGATGCGGCCGTCGGCGACGTTGAGCAGGAGCAGCGCGGCGGGGTTGCCGCCCGTGCCGCGCGACTCGGCGTTGTTCTGGAAGAGCAGCAGGTAGTTGCGCGGGCCGTCGGCGCCGAGGGCGCGCGGGAGCACCTCGAGGGCGGTGCTGGCGGGGCCGATCATCGGCTCGATCCGGCCGACCGCCTCGTCGAGCTGGCCGACGCCATCCGCGACCGGGCCGATGAGCTGTTCGCGATCGACCGAGTCGAGATCGGCCGAGACCTGCTCGATCGTGTCGGCGACGCCCGTGAGGACGCCGGACAGCTCGGTGAGCGCGGCGACGTCGATGGCACCGTCCACGGGCTTCAGGGCGTCGAGGCTCAGCGTCGTGGCGGGGCGTACGACGCCCTCGACGAGCTCGTCGACGGAGACCGAGGTGACGCGCACGGCCTTCAGGTTCTCGCCGACGGTCGGCACCCACTCGAAGGCGCGCCAGAGCGGGTCGTCGGTCTGCGTGCGGGCCTCGGCGGCGTGCACGGCGAGCTGGTCGACGGTCGCGGTCGCGCCCTCCTGGTCGCCGGCGAGGATCTGGTCCTGCGCCTGCTGCGCGAGCGGGATCGCCTTCTCGAGCTCGGCCTTCGCCGCGAGGCCGCGTTCGGCGATCTGCCATCCGGCGATCGCGAGGCCGATGATCGCGAGCAGGAGCACGCCGAGGGTCACCGGCACCCAGAACCGGGCGGTCCGGGTCAGCGGCTTGTCCGGTCGGTCGTTCCTGCGATCACCCACGGGCCAATGGTAAGCGGTGCTGCCTGTGCAGTCACCGCTCCCCTTCGAGGTACCGGCGGAGGGCGGCCTCGGCGGGTTCGGGCTCGAACCCCGCGGCGGTCGACTTGGCGAGATCGAACTCGCTGTGGCGCGGCCTCGGGGCGGTCGAGCTGCCGGCGGCCGCGCGCCGCGCCGTCCACTCGGCGGTGGTCGTGGCGCGCACGCGATCGGGATCGTGCCCCGTGAGCTCGAAGACCATCCGCGCGACGTCGTACCAGCTCGTGACCGGGCCGCCGTTCGACAGGTGGTAGGTGCCGTGCGGTGCCCGCGCGTCGACCAGGTGACGGATGCCGCGGGCGAGCTCGTCGGCGAAGGTGAGCCGCCCGGTCTGGTCGGCCACGACCTCGGGGTCGATCCCGTCGTCGGCGAGCCGGCGCATGGTGCGGACGAAGTTCGGGCCGTCGCCGACGACCCAGCTCGTGCGGACGAGGTAGTGGGCGGGCACCCGCCGCACGGCGGTCTCGCCCGCGGCCTTCGACGCGCCGTAGGCGCCGAGGGGTGCGAGCGGCTCGTCCTCACCGTGGGGGCGCCTCGTGCCGTCGAACACGTAGTCGGTCGAGACGTGCACGAGCGTCATCCGCCGTGCTGCGGCGACGTCGGCCAGTGCGGCGACGGCCGCAGCGTTCACAGCCCACGCGTCGGCACGCCCATCGCCCTCGGCACGGTCGACGGCCGTGTACGCGGCGGCGTTCACGATCGTGCCGACGCCCGACCAGTCGTACGCGCGGATCGCCTCGGGGTCGCACAGGTCGAGCTCGTCGCGCCCCGGGAAGCGCACCGCGCCACCGTCGCCGCCGTCGGCGTACGCGTTGCGCAGCGCGCGGCCCAGCTGCCCCGTGCCGCCGAGCACGACGGTCGCGAGCGGCCCGATCGGCGTCGCGTCGGCGAGGCGGGGGTTCGCGCGGTCCTTCTCGGAGAGCACGGCACGGTCGAGCGGCACGGGCCAGCCGATGCCGAGCGCCGGGTCGGCCAGGTCGACGGCCGAGTACGCGGCATCCGGCGACCAGTGGTCGTTCACGAGGTAGCCGTAGACGGTGTCGGGCTCGAGGGTCTGGAAGGCGTTCGCGACCCCCCGCGGGACGAACACGGCCACGCCCGGATGCAGCTCCCGCGTCACGACACGACCGAATCCGTCGCCCGGCCGCAGGTCGACCCACGCCCCGAAGGCGCGGCCCGCGAGGACGCCGAGGTACTTGTCCCACGGCTCGGCGTGGAACCCGCGGGTCGTGCCGACGGTCGCGTTGAACGAGACGTTCTGCTGCACCGGCCCGAAGTCCGGCAGGCCGAGCGCGGTCATCTTCGCGCGCTGCCACTGCTCCGTGAACCATCCTCGCGCGTCGCCGTGCACGGGCACGTCGACGACGAGCAGTCCGGGGATGTCGGTCCGCCGGACGGCGAGCGGCGCGGGCGACCCGGACGCGCGCGTCACCGCCCGATCTCCGCGTAGCGCGCCTCGGTCGCGTCCTTCTGCGGCGCCCACCACGCCTCGTTCGCGCGGTACCACTCGATGGTGCGCGCGAGTCCGTCGCGGAAGTCGGTGTACCGCGGCCTCCACCCCGTCTCGGTGCGGAGCTTGGTGGCGTCGATCGCGTAGCGGAGGTCGTGGCCGGGCCGATCGCTCACGAGGTCGTACGCGTCGCGCGGCCGCCCGAGCAGCTCGAGGATCGTCTCGACGACCTCGAGGTTGTTCCGCTCGCCGTCCGCGCCGATCAGGTAGGTCTCGCCGATGCGGCCGCGCTCGAGGATGGCGAGCACGGCGCTGTCGTGGTCGTCGACGTGGATCCAGTCGCGCACGTTGCTCCCGGTGCCGTACAGCTTGGGCCGCTCGCCGCGCAGCACGTTGGTGATCTGCCGCGGGATGAACTTCTCGACGTGCTGGTACGGCCCGTAGTTGTTGGAGCAGCCGCTGATCGTCGCGCGGAGGCCGAAGCTTCGCACCCAGGCCGCCACGAGCAGGTCGGATGCCGCCTTCGTCGAGGAGTACGGGCTCGACGGCCGGTACGCGGTGAGCTCGGTGAACTTCGCGGCGTCGTCGAGCTCCAGGTCGCCGTAGACCTCGTCGGTCGAGATGTGGTGGAAGCGGAGGTCGCGGTGCCGCGCCGCCTCGATGAGCGTGAACGTGCCGACCACGTTGGTGTCGACGAACGGCCTCGGCCCCTCGAGCGAGTTGTCGTTGTGCGATTCGGCCGCGAAGTGCACGATCGCGTCCGTCGCCGGATCGAGCTCGGCGACCAGGTCGCCGACGAGCCGGGCATCGGCGATGTCGCCCCGCACGAACCGGAACCGATCGGGCGGGAGCCCCTCGAGGGACGCGAGGTTGCCGGCGTAGGTGAGCTTGTCGAGCACGATGACGTCGTGCTCCGTGCGGCCGAGCGCGTGGCGAACGAAGTTCGCGCCGATGAATCCGGCGCCGCCGGTGACGAGCAGGGTGCTCATGCGTCCCTCCCCTGGGCGAGGAGGCCGAGGAGGTACTCGCCGTACCCGGACTTGCGGAGCGCGAGCGCGCGCTCGCGCAGCTCGTCATCGTCGAGCCAGCCCTGCCGCCAGGCGACCTCTTCCGGGGCGCCGACCTTCAGGTTCTGGCGACGCTCGATCGTGCGCACGAACTCGGTCGCATCGGAGAGGGAATCCACCGTGCCCGTGTCGAGCCAGGCGGTTCCCCGCGGCAGCACCTCGACGCGGAGCCGACCGTCGGCGAGGTACGCGGCGTTGACGTCGGAGATCTCGTACTCCCCGCGCGCCGAGGGCTCCAGCGACGCCGCGATGGAGACCACCCGATTGTCGTAGAAGTAGATGCCCGGTACGGCATAGGCGCTCTTCGGCTCGGCCGGTTTCTCTTCGATGGACCGCACGCGGCCGTCGTCGTCGAACTCGACGACGCCGTAGGCGCTCGGTTCGGCGACCCGATACGCGAACACGGCCGCGCCCTCGAGACCGTGGAAGCGGGCGAGTCGGGTGCCCATGCCGGGTCCGTAGAAGACGTTGTCGCCGAGGGCGAGGCAGACGTCGGAGTCGCCGATGAACTCGGCACCGATCACGAACGCCTGCGCGAGCCCGTCCGGACTCGGCTGCTCGGCGTACTCGATGCGGATGCCGAACTGGGACCCGTCGCCGAGGAGCCGGTGGAACTGCGGGGCATCGTGCGGCGTCGTGATGACGAGGATGTCGCGGATCCCGGCGAGCATGAGGGTGCTCAACGGGTAGTAGATCATCGGCTTGTCGTAGATCGGCAGCAACTGCTTGGAGATCCCGAGCGTGATCGGGTGCAGTCGCGTGCCCGATCCGCCAGCGAGAATGATGCCCTTCATC
The DNA here is from genome assembly GCF_037199545.1 of Agromyces sp. CCNWLW213. NCBI lineage: Bacteria > Bacillati > Actinomycetota > Actinomycetes > Micrococcales > Microbacteriaceae > Agromyces > Agromyces sp. CCNWLW213. Next base: position 341,012 of record NZ_JBBBDX010000002.1, read on the forward strand.
AGGTCGATTCTGCCCGACGGAGGGGCGTCGCGTCGCGTCAGTACGCGCCGTGCGCGCGCGCGACGGCCCGGGCGGTGCGGTACAGGATGATGATGTCGCCCGTCAGCGACCAGTTCTCCACGTAGTAGAGGTCGAGGCGCACGCTGTCCTCCCACGAGAGGTCGGAGCGCCCCTGCGTCTGCCACAACCCGGTCACTCCGGGACGGACGAGCAGCCGGCGGTGCGCCCACTCGTCGTAGCGCTCGACCTCGGCCGCGAGCGGCGGCCGGGGGCCGACGAGCGACATGTCGCCGCGGATGACGTTCACGAGCTGCGGCAGCTCGTCGAGGCTGTACCGCCGCAGCACCGCCCCGATCCGCGTGACCCTCGGGTCGTTCCGCATCTTGAAGAGCACGCCGTTGCCGTCGGTGCGGTCGAGGAGCGTCGGCAGCTGGGCCTCGGCGTCGACGACCATCGAGCGGAACTTCAGCATGTGGAACGTCCGGCCGTTCAGGCCGACGCGCTCCTGCGCGAAGACGGCAGGACCCGGACTGTCGCGTCGGATCGCCAGGGCGATGAGTGCGAACACGGGCGCCAGGACGACGAGCAGGACCGTGCCGACGACGAGGTCGAAGGCGCGCTTCGCCGCATACTTGCGGCCGGTGAACATCGGGTAGTCGACCTGGATGAGGGGCAGGCCGGCGACGGGGCGGGCGTGGATGCGCGGGCCCGCGACATCCGTCAGCGCCGGGGCCACGACGAGGTCGGTCGACGTGCGCTCGAGCTGCCAGCCGAGTTCGCGCATGCCGCGCGGGTCGATCGTGTCGGCGCCGGTGAAGACGACCGTGTCGGCCCGCGCCTGGGTCAATGCCGTGTCGAGGTCGCTGTAGTCGCCGAGCACGGGGATGCCTGGCGCGATCTCCCGGGCGCCGCCGTGCTCGGTGAGAGCTCCGACGATCTCGAGTCCGGAGACCGCGTCACGCTCGATCTGGCGTGCGACGTGAGCCGACTTCTGCCGCTCCCCCATCAGGATCACGCGGTGCACGTACGCGCCCTGCGCACGCTTGCGCAGCAGCCACTTCCGCCACATCCACCGACCCATGACGATCAGGGCGAGTCCGAACGGGAGCGCGACGAGCACGTAGGCGCGGCCGACCTCGGAACGGAGCAGGAACGCGAGGATGGCGAGCACGGCGAACACGCGGATGCTGGCATCCGCCACGCGCCTGTACTCGGAGGTTCCGGCACCGATGATCGTGCGGTCGCGCGTGCCGAACATCGCGAGCGCGGCGAACCATCCGGCGGCGAGGATGGCGGACACGATCGCGTAGCTGATGAGGACGTCGGGGCGTTCGCCCTCGCCGGGGATGCGCAGGGAGGTGCCGCTGGTGCCGAACCGGATGAACTGCGAGCCGTACACGGCGAAGACGATGATCACCAGATCGGTGACGAGAAGCCGGCGGGCGTAGGCGCGCTGCCATTCTGCGACTGCCTCGGCCGGGGTTCGCGTCTGCGAATGCCGAGTGAGTGTCATCCGTCACCTCCTGCGTCGGCTCTCGAGTCGGGTACGAGCGCGGCGCACGCCCCCGCGGGTACAGGGGCATCCACAGGTTACTCGCCACACCGTGGAACGACAGAGGGCCGGAGGTCAAGTCACCCCCGAACTGGGGAACTCTCGCGCAATACCACGCGAGGCCTCGGCGGCACTCCGCCCGCGACGTACCGTGGAGGGATGTCCTCCCGCGCCGTGCTCCGCCTGCTCTTCGCCGGCTACACGGTGCTGCTCGCCGTGGTCGGATTCTTCCCCACGCCGGTGGATCGGGAGGCCAGCCCGGCGATCTGGTGGTTCATCAGGGGGGTGCGGCGGCTCGGCTTCGAGTGGTACTCGTACGAGCTGCTCGAGTTCTCGGCGAACGTGCTGCTGTTCGTCCCGTTCGGCCTGCTCGGCCTCCTCGTCGTCGGGCTGCGCTTCTGGTGGGTCGCCCTCGTCCTCGGCGTCACCGCGTCGGTGGTCATCGAGACCGGCCAGGAACTGCTCCTGCCGGAACGCATGCCGTCGACCTCGGACGTGGTCGCGAACGCCCTGGGCACGACCCTCGGTGTCGCGGCGGGATGCCTCATCCTCATCCTGAGGGCGCGGCGAACGCAGGCGGCCGCCTGACGGAAAGAGCCCCCGAACGGGCGGCCTCGATCGATCGTGCTCATCGCTATGATCCCGCCAAGTCACGAGGTAGGGGGCCGAGATGACCGCGAAGGACGACGCCGAAGCCAAGAAGATCGAAGCCGAACTCGAGGAGTGGTCCTCCGGCTGGGCTCGGGCGATGCGCAGATCCAAGGCACAGGCGGAGATCGATGAGAAGTCGACTTCACTCCTGAAGTCGCAGGTCGATGTCGCCAAGAGCATGGTCCCGGATGTCTCGGGATTGAAGGGCTCCGCCACGGTATCCGGCGGCGCGCCATATCGTGCCAGGTTGGTGGCGGATGCGCTTGAGGGAGCGTGCGCGAACATCGCGACGAAGACCAGGGACCTGCTGGACGGCAGGTCCATCATCATCACCTCGAACGACGACCTCCTTCAGCAGGCTGTCGATCACGCGAGCATCGCCTCCGAGATGCAGGCACTCGTTGCGTCGGCCGGCCGAGCCCTCAGGCTTCGGGCCGAGTTCACCGGCGAGACGCTTCCGGAGGAGGGCTCAGGCGGCGACGGTGCCGGTGGGGACGGGGATGTCGGCACGATGATGGACGGCATCGCCGCCGGTATCGGGGTCGCGTCGAGCATCATCGGTGCCGTGACCTCGCTGTTCACGGTGACGCGCAGCTTCGAGAGCGGTCCGCAGGAAGTCGACCGTGATACCGCGATGCTGGCGATGCTCGCAGCGCTCCGGAACGCCAACCATCGCAACGTCACGCTCGAGCGATTCAGATTGCCCGCCGCGGACGGGCTCGTCGACGAATACCGCGCCCTTCAGGACCGTCTCCGCGCCGCGTCGGCGGCTGCCTCGGATCTCACGGAACGCACGGAGCCGGACGACCAGAAGGCGAGGCGCGCGAGTGCAAGGAAGGCCAACGATGCGCTCATCGAGGCGATCGTCACGTTTCTCCGCGTCGCTTCGACCTCCGTCGACGCCGGCGCGAGCCCGCTCGGGCGGGCGTTGCTTCACGAGGCTCTTGTCGGGCGCGACGGTTCGCGCACCGACACATGCCTGTTCTATGTCGGGAAGCCGACAGCCGACGCCGCGCGGGACACCGAGGAGCGGCTCGGGAAGGACAAGATCGATGGATTCGCGTCGGTGAGCGTGCCGTACATGATCGCAGCATCTGCGGGGCACACCATCGCGGCAGGCATCGAGCACGGGACGGCATCGGTCTCGATCACGCTGGGGAGCTCCGGCTCGCCGACCTTCCGAGGACCGAACTAGCGAGATCGAGCACCGACAGGGCGCACCCTCCGTTGCCGAGCGAGGGCGGGTCGCTGCCGCGCGACGTGAACGCGGCGCAAGCTCGAGTCGCGACCCTTCAGTGCCGCCCGTTCAGCACGCCGCCGCTCTCCTGCAGGTAGCAGACGCCGCAGAGCGACTCGTACGTCACCTCGACCCCGTCGATCGCGACCTGGTCGCCGTCGAAGATGTACTCTCCGCCGACGCGTCGGCCGTTGAAGATGGCCTTGCGCCCGCAGCGGCAGATCGTCTTGAGCTCCTCCAGGCTGTGCGCGACCTCGAGCAGTCGTCGGCTGCCCTGGAACGCGACGGTCTGGAAGTCGGTGCGGATGCCGTAGGCGAGGACGGGCACGCCGTCGAGCAGTGCGATGCGCAGGAGGTCGTCGACCTGGTCGGCCGTGAGGAACTGGGCCTCGTCGACGAGCAAGCAGCTCACGTCGCGCCCGTGCGCCTCGATCACCGGCGTCCGGTATCGCTGGAACAGGTCGAGCACCGTGTCGTCGGGTGCGATCGTGAAGTCGACCTCGCGCACGACCCCGAGGCGCGAGACGATGTCTCGGTCGCCCTTCGTGTCGACCGCGGGCTTCGCGAGGAGCACCCGGTGCCCGCGCTCCTCGTAGTTGAACGCCGCCTGGAGCAGCGCCGTCGACTTGCCGGAGTTCATCGCGCCGTAGCGGAAGTACAGCTTCGCCATCTATTCGAGCATTCCGTCCTCCGCCGCGCGGCGGATCAGGTCGGCGCGACGCCCGGCCGGCCGGCCGGCCTTCGCGTACTTGTCGCGCGCGCGGCGCAGGTAGGTCTTCGCGCTCTCGTAGCCGACGCCCATGCGGCGGGCGACCTCCATGGTCGACAGGCCCTGGACGTACAGCGCGACGGCCCGGCGTTCGGCGGCGCTCAGGGCCGCGTCCGCGACATCCGTCGGAACGTCGGAAGCGGATGCCGCGGCGACGGCGCCGTCGCGCTGCGCCGGCCGCTTCGGGATGCGCTCGCCCCGGGCGACGCGACGCACCACGTCGATGACCTCGCTCACCGGCAGCGTCTTCGGCACGAAGGCCGCAGCACCCGCCTTGAGCGACCGCTCGCGCGACTCGGCGTCGTCGAGCGCGGTCACGACGACGACCTCGCTGCCGGCGGCCCGGCAGGCGCGGATGCGGGACTCGATCGACACCGACTCGGGCAGCTGCAGGTCCATCAGCACGATGTCGACGGGGAAGCCGGGATCGCGGATGAGGTCGAGCCAGCGCGTCGCGCGCAGGATGACCTTCACGTCGGGGGCGTTCTCGGCGATCCAGAACGCGATGCCGTCGACGATGACGGCATGGTCGTCGAGGATGCCGACGCGGACGGGGACGGCCGCATCCGCGCCGTCGTCGTGCCCTCCGTCGGACACGCGCTCAGCCGTCATGTCGGAACTCCACGCGTATATTCTCTCCCGCCGACGACACCTCGCCGCGCATGCCCACCGCGCGCGCGACCGCCGTGAACCGCTCGATGTCGCGACGACCCAGCGGACCCGCTCCCTCGCGGGCCGCGAGGGTGATCCGGGACCCGCTTCGAGCCCCGCCCGAGAAGGCGATCGTGACCGACGAGGCCCGTCGCTCGTCGGTCAGCCAGGCGATGAGCGCCGTGATGGTGGCGCGCTGCTCGTCCCGCAGCAGCGACGCCGCCGCCTCGTCGTCGTGCACGGTGACCGGGATCCCCCGACTGCTCGAGACCGTGGCGGCGAGCTCGTCGAGCCACGTGGACTCGATGCCGGCCTTGAGCGCGCGCCGCAGGGCGTCGGCGAGCCCGCGGGCCCGATCGGCGTCGGCCACCGAGATGCGGTCGGCCGTCATGACCTGCGCGAGGAACGGCAGCACCTCGCGGCTCAGTACGGAGACGCGACCCTGCTGCACCGAACGGGCGATGCCCGTTCGCATCGCCGCCTCGTGCTCGAGGGCCGCGGCATTGGTGCGGCGCTGCCACGCGAGCGTCTCGGACACGACCGTGGCGGAGTACGCCGCCGCGGCCGCCGCGGGCGCGAACACCGCCACCGCGTTCACGACCGCGAACGAGAACGACGGCGCCGCCGTCGCCGCCGAACCGGCGGTGCCGATGCCGAGGATCGCGACGACCGCCGCACCGAGCGCGCCGGCGACGAGCAGCGCCCCCCACGAGCAGAACGGCGCGAGGGCGAGCAGCAGGAGGCCGAGCGCGAGCGACCCGAAGTCGTCGTACAGGTAGCGGTTCGCGTTGACGGTGCTCACGTACTCGGCGACGGCGCCGCCCAGGGCGAGGAGCACCACGAGCCCGAGTCGCTCGACCGTGAACGGAGCACGGCTCGGCAGGGTGGACAGCCAGGCGACGGCGGCCGCGGCCGCGACGAGGGCGACGGCGAGGAGCGCGGCGAACGGCGAGCCGATCTCGTCGGCGTGCCACCAGCTCAGCGCGACCGCGAGGCCCGTCGCGCCGACGGCCCCGGCGCCCACGAGGGGCACGGCGGCGATCCCGCCGAGCGGGTCGACCTCCTGCTGTGTCATCCGGATGGTGCCCCTCATCGGTCGCCTCCACCCGTGGGGACGGTGAGGAGCACGGTCGTGCCCACGCCCGGACGCGACCAGACCTGGACGGTGCCGCCCTCCTGCTCGATGCGGCCCCGGATCGACGTGCGCAGCCCGATTCGGTCCTCGGCGATCCCCTCGACGTCGAACCCTGCGCCGCCGTCGATCACCGCGACGGTGACGTCGTGCTCGCCCGGGCCCACGGCGATCTCGACCTCGTCGACGCCCGCGTGGCGGACCACGTTCATGAGGCACTGCGTCACGGCGGCCTCGAGCGCCTCGCGCCGTCGCGGGTCGATGCGCGCGAGGGCTTCGGGGTCGCCCGAGAGCCGGACCTCGAGCCCGGCGTGCCGGGCGACGTCGATCGCGTCGGCGAGGGGCGCCGCGCCGGCCGTGACCGTCGAGTGCGGCGCCGGGGCGATGCGGGCGCCGGCGTGCGCACCGCGGTCGACAGGGCCGCCGGCGACCGCGCCGCCCCCGCGGACGGCGGGGGTGCGGTGCTCGGCGTGGTCCGCGTGGTCGATCGCCCAGTCCCGGCCGACGATGAGCGCGAGGTCGTGGCGGATGTCGGACCGGAGCCGTTCGGCGACCGGACCGGAACCGGCCGTGGCGATCGCGATGAGGTGGCTCAGGGCGGTGTCGTGGAGCCGGGCGATGGCGCGCAGTTCGTAGTCGTGCCGGATCTCGAGTTCACGGGTCTGCTGGGTGGCCCGGTACAGCCCGGCCTCGCGCCGGGTCGCGGTGCGACGGGAGACGGCGTCGAAGGTGCGCACGACCGCGACGATGAGGAAGGCGGCGGTCGCGCTGAGGTTGGGCGCCCACACGGCGACCCCGGCGGGACCGTCGAGGGACGCGCCGGCGAGCGCGACGGCGAGCAGCGTCGCCGCCTCGCCCATGCCCCACCCGAGCGCCGCCCACGTGATGGCGATGCGGGAGCCGAAGCCCGCGCCGCCGAGGAGCACGAGTGCGATCCGGGGCAGCGCGAGCAGCACGTTGTCGGTGCTCTCGAAGTCGCTGCCCGCCATGACGATCAGCGTGGTCAGTGCGAACGCGACCGCCGCCCCGACCATGAGCGTGAGCACGGTGAGGGTCACGGTGGGCCAACGTGCGAGTGCGGCCTGCGCGAGCGCCTGGGCCGCGAACAGCGCGAGGACGAGCGTCGCGGAGGCACGCGGGTCGGCGAGGCCCCACGCGCGCCCGTCGATGACGGACGCGGCGGCGAGCACCATGGCGGCGAGGAGGCAGACGGCCGCGGCGCTGTGGCCGGCGCGCGTGAGCGCCCGATTCAGGGAGGCTCCCGCGAGATGCTCGGGAAGGCCCAGGGTCATCGCCGCTCCCATCCGTCGGCGGGGCCACGCGCCCGCCCCGTGAGGATTATCCCAGTTGTCAGAAGAGCATGGTGGGTGAAGCTGCGGTGAGACCGGGTGCTTCGGATCGCAACGGGGCGGGCCGGCGCGGCGCCGCCCACCGCGAGGGTGCCGAGGAGGCGACCCCGCCGGTGACGACGTCCTCCCGCCCCCGCTGCATCCGGTGCGCCCGCAGCAGCGGCCGCATGCGCTCGGCGAGCCAGGCGCGGTACTCCTTCGGCGCGTACGCGCTCGACCCCGGGTACATGGCCCGATAGCGGTCGACGAGTTCCGGATGCTCCCGCCCGAGCCAGTCGAAGAACCACGGCTTCACCGAGCCGCGCAGGTGCAGCGCCGAGTACACGAGGCTCGTCGCTCCCGCCGCCTCGGCGCGCCGCACCGCCTCGTCGAGATGCGCCTTCGTGTCGGTCAGGTACGGGAGGATCGGCATGAGGAACACCGAGCAGTCGAAGCCCGCCTCGCGAGCCGCGGTCACCGTGGCGAGACGGGCCGCCGTCGTCGGCGTGCCGGGTTCGATCGATCGCTGCACCTCGTCGTCGTAGACGGCGATCGACATCGCGAGGTCGACGGGCACGTGCTCGCGCGCCGCCTGCAGCAGCGGCAGGTCGCGCCGCAGCAGCGTGCCCTTGGTCAGGATGCTGAACGGCGTGCCGCTCGACGCGAGCGCGTCGATGATGCCCGGCATGAGTGCGTACCGCCCCTCGGCGCGCTGATAGGGGTCGGTGTTCGTGCCGAGCGCGACGGGCTCGTGCCGCCACGAGGGACGCGCGAGTTCGCGCTGCAGCACCTCCGCCACGTTGATCTTCACCACGATCTCGCGATCGAAGTCGTCGCCGGCGTCGAGGTCGAGGTACTCGTGGGTGGGCCGCGCGAAGCAGTTGTGGCTCACCACTCCGTTGGCGATGAAGTCACCCGTGCTGGTCGTGATGTCGAGCAGGTCGAGCTCCGCGCCGAGCGGCTCGATCGACACGACCCGGAGGTCGGCATGGGTCGTCGCCGTCGATCCGATGATCTCGGGCCGGCGAACGATCGCCGGGTTCCCGATGCCGGCGAACGGCTCGCGCGGTGCCGATCCTCCGCGCAGGCGCGTCCGGCCGGCATCCGGTCCCAATCCGATGAGCGAGTCCGCGGTGGTCAGGTACGGCCTGCCCGAGCCGTCCATCGCTCCGGTCACGTGCTTCCAGCCGCCCTCGGTGAGGAAGCGGTGGTCGCCGCTGGCGATGATGCTCGTGCCGTCGGCGAGCGTGATGCGGAGCCCCCGTTTCCGCGTCGACCACTTCGCGAGCACCATCGACGCCGTGTACGTGCGGGAGGGACCGGCGCGTGTCGTCCCGACCACCACGTCGCCCACTCGGAGCTCGCGCAGGGACCGAACGGAGCCGTCGGCCAGGGTGATCGAGGTGCTCGGGTCCAGGCAGTAGACGCAGGCGTGCGAACACCCCCGGTACGGGTTGATGGTCCAGCCGAAGGGCACGTACGACTGGCCCGGCACCTTGTTCAGCGCGGACTTCGCGAGCACTTCGTGAAAGGTCACCCCCGCGAACTCGGGCGTCTGAACCGACCGCACCAGGTTGTTCAGTCGCGCGAGCCCGGGCAGCGTGCCCTGCTGCTCGACGCCGAGTTCCTGCCCGTTCCACCTCACCACGACATTCGAACACATGTTCGAATCGAGGGCAAGCGGATGCCGCGGCGCGTCGCCGCGGCATCCGCTCAGCCCGTCCCTCGGCCGAGACCCGCTCCGCCCGCAGGAGGACGCGCGTTCCAGCGGACGCGCCTGGACATCAGCAGGAGTCCTGCGCACGGGAGCCGAGGACGACGGCTGCACCGCTCCGGGCCGGCTCGAGCGCGAGCTCCTCCCCCTCCCATCGGCGGCGCAGCCACCGGTCGTGGCTCGCCACGACCACGGCGCCCGGGTACGCGCCCAGCGCCTCCTCCAGCTCGCCCGCGAGGGCGAGCGAGAGGTGGTTCGTGGGCTCGTCGAGCAGGAACACGTGCGGCGGCGCCGCGATCACGAGGGCGAGCGCGAGCCGCCGCTGCTGTCCGATCGACAACCGGCCCACCGGGCGGTCGAGGTCGCGCGCGGCGATCAGGCCGAGGTCCGCGAGCGGCACGCGTTCGGCACGTCGCTCCCCCAGCACGCGCTCGTACACCTCCCGTGGCGTGGCAGCCGGATCGGCGAAGCGCACGTCCTGCTCGAGCAGGCCGACGCGCAGACCGCGCCGCCGGTGCACGGTCCCGCGCTCCGGCGCGAGGCGGCCCGCCAGCAGCGCGAGCAGCGTCGACTTGCCGGCGCCGTTCGCGCCCGTGACGAGCAGCCGGGTCATCGCCCCGATGCGGAGCGCTCTCAACTCGAGGCGTCCGTCCACCGCGACATCCGACAGCTGGAGCAACTGGCCGCCGTCGCCGTCGAGCGCGTGCGAGCCCGACGGGATGCCGCCGAACGACACCGGCGACGGCGGCCTCGCGACCTGCGTGCGCTCGAGCTCGGCGAGCCGCAGCTCGGCGTTGCGCACCCGGCGCGAGACCGCCTGCTCGACGTTCTCGCGCTTGAAGTGCTTGAGGAACTTGTCGTTGTCGCGCGCCGCACGACCGTGCGCCACGTCGCGGGCGGACTCCGCGACGACGAGCCGCACGCGCTTCAGCTCCGACTGCTCGTCGGCGTGCTGACGCACCCACCGCGCCCGCTCGTCGGCCCGGACGGCGAGGTACTCGCTGAACGAGCCGCCGAAGACCGTGCCGACGGATGCCGCGAGGATCGCGTCGCGCGTGTGCAGGCCCGCACCGCTCGCCGCACCCGAGCGCGCGAGCGCGGTCGCGCCCGCTCGCCCCGGGTCGAGGTCGAGGAGCCCCGTCGCGACGCGGTCGAGGAAGGCGCGATCGTGGCTGGCGAACAGCACCGGCCCGCGCCAGTCGCGAAGCCGCTCCTCGAGGAAGGCGGCCGCGTCGTCGTCGAGGTGGTTCGTCGGCTCGTCGAGGAGCAACGCGTCCGGCGAGGACAGCAGCAGCGCGGCGAGCGCGAACCTGCTGCGCTGCCCGCCCGACAGCTCGTCGATGCGGCGGTCGCGACCGAGTCCGGACAGGCCGAGCCCGTCGAGCAGCTCGTCGCGGCGACGATCGACCGACCACACGTCGGCGCGCTCGGCCGCCTCGAGGGCGGCGGCGTACCGCTCGGCGGCCGCCTCGGCGACGGGACCCGAGGCATCCGGAGAGGCCGGTGCGACCATGGGATCGGACCCGGCGAGGGCGAGCGCGGCCTGATCGAGCTCCCGCTCGATCGACCGCACCTCGGCGACGGATGCCTCGAGCACCTGGTCCACGAGGTCGTCGGGTGCGAACGGCAGCTCCTGGAAGAGCATGCCCGTCCGCACGGGGCGCGAGACGCGGCCGGCGACGACGGCGTCCGGCAACGGGTCGCCGGAGACGACGCGGAGCAGCGTCGACTTGCCGGCGCCGTTCTCGCCGATGAGGCCCAGGCGACGACCCGGGGCGACCGCGAGGTCGAGATCGGACAGCACGCGACGATCGGCGAACGCGACCGACAGCCCGTCGACGCGCAGGTGAGCGGAGTGGGAATGGATGACTGACATGAGGTCGAACCCCTTACCGAGGAGGCCCCCGGGTCGCCGGCGTGCGAACGCGCGCTTCAGCGGGCGCGGACGACGCGTCGGACACGGCCCGACGTCACGCGTGGACGGCGACGACGACCCGGGAGCGGATGGTGGATCCCGCCGGGCATCTGCCGTGGCCCGGGTGCGCGCGAACACTGTCGCGATCAGTGCAGGGAGCACACCCCGGTATCAACGGCGCCTCGGGCGCGGGACGATGGGATGTGCTCACTTCATAGCGGGGTCGACTGTAGCAGAGCCGCCGCGATCGGTCGAGAGGGCGGTCCGGCGCCGGCGTCTCGGGACGGGCGCTTCGCGCCGTGCTCGGCCGGCGGACGGATCACCTCGAGACGAGCGCCGTGCTCGGCGTGAGCTGCAGCGCGGCCGCGGTGCGCTCGAGCGAGGCCGCCGCGGCATCCGGGTCGTCGGAGAGCGTCGTGCCGAGCGACGGGATCATCTCGCGGAGCTTCGACTCCCACCCGCCCATGCGCTCGGGGAAGCACTTCTGCATGACCTCGATCATGATCGGCACCGACACCGACGCACCGGGCGAGGCGCCGAGCAGGCCCGCGATCGTGCCGTCGGCGCCCGAGATCACCTCGGTGCCGAACTGCAGGATGCCGCCCTTCTCGGGGTCCTTCTTCATGACCTGGACGCGCTGTCCGGCCGTGATGAGCTCCCAGTCCTCGGACTTCGCGGTGGGCATGAACTCGCGAAGCGCCGCCATCTTCTTGTCGCGCGACGCGAGCAGTTCGGAGATCAGGTACTTCACGAGGTCGAAGTTGCGCAGCCCCACCTGCAGCATCGGCCCGAGGTTGTGGGTCCGGATCGAGAACGGCAGGTCGAACCACGTGCTGGACTTGAGGAACTTCGGCGTGAAGCCCGCGTAGGGCCCGAACAGCAGGGACGTCTCTCCGTCGACCACGCGCGTGTCGAGGTGCGGCACCGACATGGGCGGTGCGCCCACGGCGGCCTTGCCGTAGACCTTCGCCTGGTGCTGTGCGACGAGCTTCGGGTCGGTGGTGCGCAGGAACTGCCCGGAGATCGGGAAGCCGCCGTACCCCTTGATCTCGGGGATGCCCGAGTGCTGCAGCAACGCCAGCGCGCCGCCGCCCGCGCCCACGAAGACGAAGCGCGCGCGCACGGTCTCGACGTTGCCGCCGACGAGGTTGCGGATCCGGAGCCGCCAGGTGCCGTCCTGCTGGCGCTTCAGCCACGTGACCTGGTGGTCGGTCCGGATCGAGCCGCCACGCGATTCGAGGTCGCGGAGCAGCTGCACGGTCAGGGAGCCGTAGTCGACGTCCGTGCCCGACTCGATGCGGGTCGCGGCGACCTTCGCGCGCGGGTTGCGCTTCTTCGCGAGCAGCGGCGCCCACTGGGCGATCGTGTCGAGGTCCTCGGTGTACTCGATGCCGGCGAACAGGGGCTGGCCCTCGAGGGCCTTCACGCGCTTCCTGAGGTACTCGATGTTGGCCTTGCCGCGCACGAAGGTCATGTGCGGGGTCGAGTTGATGAAGCTCCGGGGGTCGGGCAGCGCGCCCTGCTCGACGAGGTGCGCCCAGTACTGCCGGCTGACCTGGAACTGCTCGTTGATCTGCACGGCCTTCGCGGCGCTCACGCTGCCGTCGGGCGCCTCGGGCATGTAGTTGAGCTCGCAGAGCGCCGCGTGCCCGGTGCCGGCGTTGTTCCAGGGGTTCGACGACTCCTGCGCCACGCGGCCCAGCCGCTCGTAGAGCCGGATGCTCCAATCGGGCTGCAGCCTCGAGAGCAGGGAGCCGAGCGTGGCGCTCATGATGCCCCCGCCGATCAGCACGACGTCGACGGTCTCCTCGGAAGTCACGGGTTCCAGTGTAGGTGGGCGCGGATGTACGCGTTGACCAGCCCCGACTCCCGCAGGCGCCACGCGGGCCAGCCACGCTCGGCGGTGGCCGCGCCCGCGGGGATGCAGCGCCTCAGAGCGCGGCCGCTCCGCCGGCGATCAGGCCGACACCGGCCGTCACGAGGGCCGCGGTGAGTACGATCGCGCCCGCCCAGAGCAGCGCGATGAGCCGGTTGGGCCGCTTCGGGTCGGCGCCGATTACGGAGAGGAAGAAGCCGGCCGGCATGAGGATCGCCGCGACGGGCACGCCGAGGCGCGCCAGCTGCATCCAGAACCCGTCGAGTGAGGCGTGCGAGACGACGGCGAGGATGGCGACCGAGAGCACGAGGAGCACGGCGGCGTGCGCGTGGCCCGCGCGGAAGAAGGACTGCTGCAGCGCGTTCGCCTCGACGTGCCCCCGCACCACGCGGGTGAGGAAGTATCCCCCGCTCTCGACGGTCACGAGGGCGAGCAGCAGGATGCCGATGAGGATGAGGTCGTGGGGTGCGGGCATGGCGGCTCCTCGAGTCGATCGGATGTGATTGGATAGTGATACTTCCCAATATTAGGGAGCGTCACTATCCAATGCAAGGAGTCGGCATGCGCATCTCCGCCCTCGCCGCCGAGACGGGACTTCCCCTCGCGACCGTGAAGTACTACCTGCGCGAGGGCCTGCTCCATCCGGGCGTCGCGACCTCGGCGACGCAGGCGACGTACGACGAGACGCACGTGCGACGCCTGCTCCTGGTCCGTGCGCTGATCGGGTCGGTGGGCCTCGGCGTCCAGCAGGTCCGTGCCATCCTGCGGCTCGTGGACGACCCGGGCGACGACCTCTACGCGACGCTCGGTCGCGCGGTGTCGCACTTGCCGCCGGCGACCGAGCGGCCGGACGCCGGCGACCTCGATCCGTTCCCCCGCGCGCGTGCGGCGCTCGAAGCCCTCGGCCAGGTGTACGACCCCGACTACGCCGCCGTCGCCCAGCTCGAGGCGGCGCTCGCGGCGACCGAGGCGGCCGGCATGCCGATGACGAGCGACCGCCTGCTCGCGTACGGACGGCGCCTCCACGAGATCGCCGAGTACGACCTCGAGCGCCTGCCCGGCGAACCGCACGCCGCCGTCGAGTACACCGTACTCGGCACCGCACTGTACGAGCCCGTCATCCTCGCCCTGCGCCGGCTGGCGCACCAGGACGTCGCCGCGGGCCGCGACCTGCGCGGCTGAGCGGGCGGCGCCCGACGCGCGACTCAGAGCCCCGGCTCGTCGAGCTCGGCGCCCACCTCGGCGGCGGCATCCGCCACCCACCCGATGATGCGATCGACCGATGGCGGCCGCTCGTCGGTGTACCAGAACGGCTCGACCACGACCAGGCTCGCGTCGGGCAGCGCGTCGCGCAGGCGCCCGAGGTCGTCGCCGGCGACGACCTCGCGGTGGTTCACGAAGCCGAGCCCGTCCACGCTCGGGTCGTACTCGGCCCAGCCGCGGTCGCGCGAGACGGTCGTCGACCAGCGCGGCGAGAGGTCGCTGGTGCCGGTGCCGCGCGTGTCGGAGTCGCCGTGGAACGCGACGACCTCGGCCGCCCCGCCCCTCGGGGGCGGCTCGGCCTCCGCCCATCCGTCCGCCGAGACCCCCGCGCCGGGGTCGAGCGTGCCGGGCGCGGCTAGACCTTCGCGGGCAGTTCGGCGGCGACGAGCTCGGCGATCTGCACCGCGTTCAGCGCGGCACCCTTGCGCAGGTTGTCGTTCGACACGAAGAGCACGAGGCCGCGGCCCTCGGGCGCCGACTGGTCGCGGCGGATGCGGCCGACGTAGCTCGGGTCGGTGCCGGCCGCCTGCAGCGGAGTCGGGATGTCGCTGAGCTGCACCCCCGGCGCGTCCGCGAGGAGCTCGGTCGCGCGCTCGGGCGTGATGTCGTTGGCGAACTCGGCGTGGATCGACAGCGAGTGGCCCGTGAAGACCGGCACGCGCACGCACGTGCCCGCGACGCGCAGGCCCGGCAGCTCGAGGATCTTGCGGCTCTCGTTGCGCAGCTTCTTCTCCTCGTCGGTCTCGAGGTCGCCGTCGTCCACGATCGAGCCCGCGAGCGGGATGACGTCGAACGCGATCGGCCGCGGGAACTTCCTCGGCTCGGGCATCCTGACCGCGGAGCCGTCGTGGACGAGGTCGATCGCGTCCTGCTCGACGGCCGCCTTCGCCTGCTCGAGCAGCTCCTCGCCACCGGCGAGGCCGGCCCCGGAGACGGCCTGGTACGTGGCGACCACGAGGCGCTCGAGGCCGGCCTCGTCGTGCAGCACCTTCAGCACGGGCATCGCCGCCATGGTCGTGCAGTTCGGATTGGCGATGATGCCCTTGCGCGCCTCGGCGATCGCGTGCGGGTTCACCTCGCTGACCACGAGCGGCACGTCGGGGTCCATGCGCCATCCGCTGGAGTTGTCGATGACCGTCACGCCGGCGGCCGCGAAGCGCGGAGCCTGCGCCTTCGACAGGGTCGCGCCCGCCGAGAAGATCGCGATGTCGAGTCCCGTCGGGTCGGCGGTCGAGGCGTCCTCGACGACGACGTCCTCGCCGCGGAACGGCAGCGTCGTGCCCGCCGAGCGCGCCGACGCGAAGTAGCGGATCGACGCGACCGGGAAGTCGCGTTCCTCGAGGAGACGGCGCACGACCGCGCCGACCTGGCCGGTGGCGCCGACGACGCCGATGTTCACTCCCTGTGGCATGGTGCTCCCTCTCGTGCCTTCCAAGTCTGCCGGAGATACCGCGATGCACGGCTCCGGGGCGGCTGTTCGTCCGGTATTGGCAGGGTTGCCGGGTTCGCTGGCAGTCGGTCGACGGATGCCGCGCGGAACGCGGCGGCGCGGCATCCGCTCGTCTCGCGCCTAGCGCCCCGTGCCCGCGTAGACGACCGCGTCGGCGTCGCCGTCGAGCTCGAACGCGGTGTGCACCGCGCGAGCCGCCGCGTTGACCGAGTCGGCGCGCGTGACCACCGAGATGCGGATCTCGGACGTCGAGATCATCTCGATGTTGATGCCCGCGTCGTAGAGCGCCTCGAACAGCTTCGCCGAGATGCCGGCGGCCGAGCGCATCGCGGCGCCGACCAGCGACAGCTTGCCGATCCGGTCGTCGTACTGCAGCGACTCGAAGCCGAGCGACGCCTGCGCCTCGGACAGCGCCGTGAGCGCGCGCTCGCCGTCGGACTTCGGCACGGTGAACGAGATGTCGGTGCGACCGGTGGCCGCCGCCGACACGTTCTGCACGATCATGTCGACGTTCGCATCGGTGTTCGCGACGATCTTGAAGATCTTGGCGGCGGCGCCGGGCACGTCGGGAACGCCGACGACGGTGATCTTCACCTGGCCCAGGTCGACCGCCACACCGGCGATGACGGACTCTTCCACAGCTTCTCCTTCGGGAAGGCGCTCGGGGTCGTAGACGACGGTCCCCTCGCTGTTGTTGAACGACGATCGCACATGCAGGGTCACCCCGTGGCGGCGCGCGTACTCGACGGCCCTGATGTGCAGCACCTTGGCTCCGGATGCCGCGAGCTCGAGCATCTCCTCGCTCGTGATGCGGTCGAGCTTGCGGGCCTTCTTCACGACGCGCGGGTCGGACGTGAAGACGCCGTCGACATCGGTGTAGATCTCGCACACGTCGGCGTCCAGCGCCGCCGCGAGCGCGACCGCGGTGGTGTCGCTGCCGCCGCGTCCGAGCGTGGTGATGTCGCGCGATTCGCGGCTGAAGCCCTGGAACCCCGCGACGATGACGATCGCGCCCTCGTCGAGCGCCTCGCGCAGGCGCACCGGGGTGACCTCGACGATGCGTGCGGCACCGTGCGTGGCATCCGTGATCATGCCGGCCTGGCTGCCGGTGAACGACCGGGCCTCGTGGCCCATGCTCTTGATCGCCATGGCGAGCAGGGCCATCGAGATGCGCTCGCCCGAGGTGAGGAGCATGTCGAGCTCGCGCGGCGCCGGCATGGGGCTGACCTCGTGCGCGAGATCGAGCAGCTCGTCGGTCGTGTCGCCCATCGCCGAGACCGCGACCACGACGTCGTTGCCCGCCGCGCGGGTGTCCACGATGCGCTTCGCGACCCGCTTGATGCTCTCCGCATCGGCGACGGACGATCCGCCGTATTTCTGCACGATCAAGCTCACGTGGGCGCTCCCGGGGGTGTCTGGGCCGGGGAAACGTTCACCCGGCGCCGGAACGTCCATCATACGGCGGGCCGCATTCCGGCCCTGCCATGTGACGGGGCGCCCGCGGCGCGCACCGGCGGCGTCGTCGGCGGTGCGGCCCGGCCGGGACGGTCAGCGGTCGCGCTCCATGTACCACTCGGTGAAGCGGGTGGCGCGACCGTCGGCCGCGAGGCGGATGACCCACAGGTTGTCGTAGAGCTTCGCGGCCGGGTAGTCGGTGCGGCCCTGCACGACGGCGAGGTCGTCGGTCTCGACGAGGACCTCCCAGTCGAACGTCCAGTCGTCGGGCTCGTCCTTCGAGTCGATCCAGCCGGCGATGATGGCCTCTCGGCCGCGCATGGCGTCGGGGTCGTCCGGGCTGAACTCGTACACGGCGTCGTCGGTGAACAGCGCGGAGATGTCGTCGGGGTCGTTGGTCTCCCAGGCTCGGACGTATCCCTCGACCCACTCGCTGCCTGCGCTCATGTGGTCCGTTCTATCGGCGCGGCATCCGGCCGTCAATGGGTCGACGCGGCGGACGAGCCGCGCCCGTCGCGCGGGCTCAGCCGACGACGCGGCGACCCTCGAACGCGCGACCGAGCGTGACCTCGTCGGCGTACTCGAGGTCGCCGCCGACGGGCAGTCCCGAGGCGAGTCGCGTGACGCGGATCTCGAGCGTGGTCAGCAGTCGGCTGAGGTAGGTCGCGGTCGCCTCGCCCTCGAGGTTCGGGTCGGTGGCGATGATGACCTCGGTGACCGTGCCGTCGGCCAGCCGCTGCATGAGCTGGCGGATGCGCAGCTCGTCGGGACCGATGCCGTCGATGGGGCTGATGGCGCCGCCGAGCACGTGGTAGAGGCCGCGGAACTCGCGCGTGCGCTCGATCGCGACGACGTCCTTCGCCTCTTCGACGACGCAGATGAGCGAGGCGTCCCGGCGAGGATCGCGGCAGATCGAGCACGTCGCCTGCTCGGCCACGTTGCCGCAGATCTCGCAGAACTTCACCTTGTCGCGCACCTCGAGCAGGATCTCGGCGAGCCGCGACACGTCGAACTGCTCGGTCTGGACGATGTGGAACGCGATGCGCTGCGCCGACTTCGGCCCGATGCCCGGCAGCCGGCCGAGCTCGTCGATCAGCTCCTGGACGATGCCCTCGTACACGCGTTACCCCCGCTCGCCGAACCGGGCGGGCGGCGGCGCCTCGACCTCTTCGAGGAACGTCGCGCCGAGCAGGTCGCGCACGACGGCCTCGCCGTAGCGCTGGATCGGCGCCGTGCCGCCGGACGCGCGAGGGGCGGGAGGACGACGCGCACCGCGAGCGGCGGACGGCGCCGCCTCGACGGGCGCGGATGCGGCCGGCGCGGATGCGGGTCCGGGCGCCGGGTCGAAGGGCGGCTCCTCGTCGAGCGGAGGCGCATCGGCGTCGTCGGGCGGCGGAACCTCGTCGGTCGGCGCGGCGTCGGCCTCGCCGGGCCGCTCGGCGACGGCGGTCGCGGAAGGACGACCGGCGGCCGCCCCCGCGAGACCGGACGCCGGGTCCGCGGCGGCCCGGCGACGGACGGGAGCCTCGGTCGCGGCGACCTCGCCGGTCGGGTCGGATGCCGGGATGGCGACCGTCGCCCAGGAGTCGACGGGGCCCGCAGCCGCCGGCGGCGCCGTCGCGGACGCGGCCGGCGCTGCCGCCGCGCGGGCGGTCGCGGAGGGTGCCTGCGACCGTGCGGAGCCTCCGGTCGCTCGGTCCGTCCGGGCGGCCGAGGGCGCGTCGGTGCCGGCCCCGGCGCCGCCGCCGCGACCCGGTGACGCCTGCGGCTCGGCGGACCCCGGCGGCGTCGACCCCGCACCGCCCGGTGCGGGAGCGGCGCCGCCCGCGGGGCGCTCGGCGCCCTCGGGTGGCGGGGTGCGGTCGCCCATGACGCGGGGGATGAACTTCACCTGCACGCCGAGGACCTCGGCGATGGCGCCGCGCAGCAGTTCGGCCGGGCTCTGCAGGCCGGTCGCGCCGCGCAGTTCGTTCACGTCGTTCTGGCTCGGGAAGCCCAGCACCAGCACCGAGTCGTCGGTGCGGTAGTCGATGACCTTCGCCGTGAGCGCCGCCATCCACGCGGTGCGCTTGGTGCGCTCGAGCACGCCCAGGATCTCGGGCCACGCGTCGCGGAGCTGCTCGAGCGTCACGGGCCCGACGGGCATCGCGCGCGCAGCGGGCGCTTCGGGCGTGGCCTCGCCGCCGGCGCTCGACCGGTCGGCGGGCGGGACGGGGGTCGGCGGCACCTCGCCGACCGATGCGGCGACCACGACCGGCTCCGCCGCGCGAGCCGGCTCCGCCGCGCGGGGCGGGAGGTCGCTCGTCGGCGGTGCGGACGACGCCGGGGCCGCCGGGGCCGGCGCGGACTCGGGCCCGCCGGCGGGCGCCGTGGCATCCGTCACGCCCACGCGGCGCTCGAGCCGCTCGACCCGTGCCAGCGCTCCACGCTCGGTCTCGTCGCTCGCCGGGACGAGCACGCGTGCGAGCATGAGCTCGAGGTGCAGCCGCGGCGACGTGGCGCCGGTCATCTCGGTGAGGGTCTGGTTGACGAGGTCGGCGACGCGGGAGAGCTCGGCCGGGCCGAACGCGGCCGCCTGCCCCGCCATGCGCGTGAGCTCGTCGGCGGGGACCCCGCGCAGCACCGCGGCGGCGGCCTCGGGGCTCGTCGCGGCGACGACGATGAGGTCGCGCAGCCGCTCGAGCAGGTCTTCGACGAATCGCCTCGGGTCCTGGCCGGTCTGCATGACCCGGTCGGCGGCGGCGAACGCCGCGGCGGCGTCGGCCGCGCCGATGGCGTCGACCACCTCGTCGAGCAGGGCGCCGTGCGTGTAGCCGAGCAGCGCGACCGCGCGCTCGTAGCCGACGGTCGACCCCTCGGACCCCGCGATGAGCTGGTCGAGCAGCGAGAGCGTGTCGCGCGGCGAGCCGCCGCCCGCCCGCACGACGAGCGACAGCACGCCCGGCTCGACGGCGACCCCTTCTTCGTCGCACAGCTGCTGCACGTAGTCGAGCATCGGCGCGGGCGGCACGAGGCGGAACGGGTAGTGATGGGTGCGCGAGCGGATGGTGCCGAGCACCTTGTCGGGTTCGGTCGTCGCGAAGATGAACTTGACGTGCTCGGGCGGCTCCTCGACGAGCTTCAGCAGCGCGTTGAAGCCCTGCGGCGTGACCATGTGGGCCTCGTCGAGGATGAAGATCTTGTATCGGTCGCGCGCGGGTGCGAAGACGGCCCGCTCGCGGAGGTCGCGTGCGTCGTCGACGCCGTTGTGGCTCGCGGCGTCGATCTCGACGACGTCGAGCGACCCGCCGCCGGCGCGGGAGAGCTCGACGCAGCTCGGGCACGTGCCGCAGGGCGTGTCGGTCGGGCCCTCGGCGCAGTTGAGGCATCGGGCGAGGATGCGCGCCGAGGTGGTCTTGCCGCACCCGCGCGGGCCGCTGAAGAGGTAGGCGTGATTCACCCGGTCGGTGCGCAGCGCCGTCATGAGCGGCTCGGTGACCTGCGACTGGCCGATCATCTCGGCGAAGGTCTCGGGCCGGTATCGGCGGTAGAGGGCGGTGACCACGGCTCAATGCTAGTCGCGGCCCCCGACAGCGCGGCCCGCGTTCCGGCACCCGGTCCGGGCGGGGGCAGCCCCCTCGACGGCGGCGCGCCGCCGCGTCGGGCCGCGCCGATCGGCCACCGTGACGGCGGGCGGGCATAGGATCGGTGGACCGCATCGGCGCGGCCCGCACATCCGCCCGAACGGTGGACGACGACGGAGGTGGTCACGTGACGGGGATCCGCAGCGCGGAGCAGCTCGAGCGCTTCCGCGAGTTGCTGCTGGCCGAGCGGCAGCAGGCGGAGGAGCGCCTCGCCGAGCAGAGCGAGGGCATCCTGGCGGTGCGCGAGGCGAGAGCCGACGGCACCGTCGACGACGAGCACGACCCCGACGGCCCGACGATGAGCCAGGAATGGTCGCAGCGCACCGCGGTGCTGCACGACGTCGAGCACGAGCTCGTCGACGTCGACCGCGCACTCGCGCGCATCGACGACGGCACCTACGGGGTCTGCGAGAAGTGCGGGCAGAAGATCTCGGTCGGCCGGCTCGAGGCCCGACCCACGGCCACGCTCTGCATCGACTGCGCGCGCAAGGTCCGCTGAGCTCGACCGCGGCCGATCAGCGTGCCGATCCGGCTGCCGCGCGGGTTCCGCCGTCCGCCGGGTCGGCGTCGGCGTCGTCGCCGGCTCGGTCCTTCACACCGTCGGATGCCGCGCGCCCGGCATGCGACAGTCCGTCGAACGAGCGCAGCAGCAGCGGACTCGCACCGAGCACGGCGTAGAGGACCGACGCACCCGCGAGCACCGCAGGCAGTCCGAACGCCTCGACGAGCACGCCGGCGAGGAACGCCCCCACCGGCATCGACGCGGCGACGCCCGCCGTCAGCGCCCCGAAGACGCGGGCCCGCATGCCGTCGGGCACCACGGAGTACAGCGCCGTCGCGATCATCGGGTTGATGGCGCCGGCCGCGAGCCCCGACAGCGCCAGGACCGGGAAGAGCACCTCGACGGGCGCGCCGAGCGCCATCGCGGCGTAGGGCGGCGCGCCGGCCAGCACGAAGCAGATCGCGAACATGGTGCGTCCCGATGCTCGGTGCCCGACGATCCCGAACAGCGCCGAGCCGGTGAGCGCGCCCGCGGCGAAGCAGCCGACCATGAAGCCGAGGGTTGCCGGGTCGCCGAGCACCTGCGACGCGTACACGGGCTTCAGCACGGTCATGCCGGCCGCGTCGATCGCGTTGGTGAGCGTGACGAGCAGGACGACCCCGCGCGCGAGCGGGGTGCGCATGACGAAGCGGATGCCGGCGACGAACGCCTGCACGCTCGACCCCGCCGACTCGCCCGCCCCCTCCGATCCGGACTCGGGCGTCGACTCCGACCCCGCCTGTCCGTCGCCGCCCCGCAGGGCTGCGGGCCGCGGCACGAGGAGCGCGACGAGCAGCGCCGAGAGGGCGAACCCCGCGGCGTCCACGACGAGCGCCGTCATCGGCCCGGCGAGCGCGACGAGGGCGCCGGCCGTTCCCGCGCCGACCATCGTCGCCGTCCGCTGCACGGCCGACTGGGCGCCGGCCGCGCGCGCGAGCGGGGTCCGGGCGAGGGCGGCGAGGTCGGGCATCAGGACGGTCTTGGCCGTGTCGCCCGGCGCGTCGAGCAGTCCGCCCAGGAAGACGAGTGCGAGCAGCGCGCCGAACGAGAGCATCCCCGCGGCATCCAGCAGCGGGATCGCGAGGACGGTGAGGCCGCTGGCGAGGTCGGCCGCGATGCTCGACGCGCGGTACCCGAAGCGGTCGACGAGCACGCCGCCGAGCGCTCCGCCGATCACGAGCGGCACGGTGGCGAAGATGCCCGCGACGCCGGCCGCGAGCGGCGAGCCCGTCTGCTGCAGCACGATGATCGGGATGGCCACGAGGGCGATCGCGTTGCCGGCGAGCGAGCACAGCTGCGCCGCGTACAGCGCGATGAGCGGCATCCGGCGCCGCGGGACCGGCACCGGCGACGCGGCACGCGCCGCACCCGCGCTCATGCGTCGGCCCTCGGGAAGACGTGCGTCATCCACCGCACCGCGCGGGCGCCCTCGCGCGGCTCGCGACCTCGAGCCCACCACTTCTCGCGCACGGCGGCGAGGTCGGCCGAGAGCTCGCGGAACTCTGCGAGCGTGAGGTGCGCGGCGCCGTCGCTCGAGTCGGATGCGGCGACCCACTCGGGCTCGAGGCCTGCCTCGGCGGAGAGGGCGTCGAGCAGTTCGCGGTGGTAGGTCTCGAGCACGGCACGGCGAAGCGCGTCGGATGCCGCGTGCCGGTCGGGGTCGCCGATGAACTCCTCGGTCCGCCAGCTCGTCACCTCGTGCGCGGCGCGCCACCAGCGCTCACGACGATCGCGGGCGAGTTCGGGGGCCTCCTCGACGAACCCGTGCTTCGCCAGCGTCGCGAGGTGGTAGCTGATCGAGCCCGGCGCCTCGCCGGTGCGGTCGGCGAGCATGCCGACGGTCGCCGGGCCGTCGACGCGCAGCAGGCCGAGCAGGCGCAGGCGCATGGGATGGGCCATCGCGCGCATCGGGCCCGCGTCGTGCAGCTGGACCCGGTTCGGCTCCGGGCGGGCGTTCTCCATGGCCCCAACGTACATCCACAAGACTTCTTGTGCAATGGTTCTTGCGGACCTCGGGGTCAGCCGACGACCTCGAGCGTCTGCCGGGCGATCTCGAGCTCCTCGTTCGTGGGGATCACGACCACCTCGACCCGAGCGCCGTCCGGCGAGATCCGGCGGGCGCCGCCGCGCGCCGCGTTGCGCTCGGCGTCGACCTCGATGCCGAACCACTCCAGCCCGGCGAGCGCGCGCGCCCGCACCGGCGCGGCGTTCTCCCCCACCCCGGCGGTGAACGCGATCGCGTCGACCCGCCCGAGCTGGGCGGCGTACGCGCCGACGTACGAGCGGATCCGGTGGCAGTACACGTCGAGCGCGAGCTCGGCGCGCGCGTCGCCCGACTCCGTCGCAGCCACCAGGTCGCGCATGTCGCCGTGCCCGCCGAGTCCCAGGATCCCGCTCCGCTTGTTGAGCAGGTCGTCCACGCCGTCGACGTCGAGCGACGCCCGCCGCTGGAGGTGCAGGAGGACCGCCGGGTCGAGGTCGCCCGAGCGCGTCCCCATCACCAGGCCCTCGAGCGGCGTCATGCCCATGCTCGTCTCGACCGAGCGTCCGCCGTCGACCGCGCACGCCGACGCGCCGTTGCCGAGGTGCAGGACGATGACCTTCAGCTCCTCGAGCGGCCGGTCGAGGAAGTCGGCCGCCGCACGCGAGACGTACCGATGCGAGGTGCCGTGGAATCCGTAGCGGCGCACCCGGTGGCGTGCCGCGACCTCGGCGTCGATCGCGTACGTGTAGGCCGCGGGCGGCATGGTCTGGTGGAAGGCGGTGTCGAACACCGCCACGTGCGGCACCGACGGGAAGGCGCGCTCCGCGGCGACGATGCCCGCGAGGTTCGCGGGGTTGTGCAGCGGCGCGAGCACCGACAGCTCGTCGATGTTGATCCTCACGAGCTCGGAGATCACCGTGGGCTCGAAGAAGCGGGCGCCGCCCTGCACGACGCGATGTCCGACGGCGACCGGCGCGTGCGATTCGAGCGCCGGGCCGCGCTCGGCGAACGCGCGCAGCATCCAGGCGAACGCGGCGTCGTGGTCGGGCACCGCCAGCTCCTCGCGGAAGGACTCCCCTGCGGCGTCCGTGTGCGTCGCCCGGCCCGCGGACCGGCCGATGCGTTCGACCAGGCCCGTCGCGAGGGCCTCGCCCGCCTCGACGTCGACCAGCTGGTACTTGAGCGAGGACGAGCCGGAGTTGACGACGAGGACGAGGCTCACGAGGCTGCCGCCTGGATCGCCGTGATCGCGACCGTGTTCACGATGTCCTGCACGAGCGCCCCGCGGGACAGGTCGTTGACGGGCTTGCGGAGGCCCTGCAGCACCGGCCCGATCGCGACCGCACCGGCCGAGCGCTGCACCGCCTTGTACGTGTTGTTGCCCGTGTTGAGGTCGGGGAACACGAAGACGGTCGCGCGCCCCGCGACATCCGACTCGGGCATCTTCGTGCGCGCCACCGCCGCATCGGCGGCCGCGTCGTACTGGATCGGGCCCGCGACGGGCAGTTCGGGCGCGCGCTGCCGCACGAGCTCGGTCGCGAGGCGCACCTTGTCGACATCCGCCCCCGAGCCCGACTCGCCCGTCGAGTACGAGAGCATCGCCACGCGCGGTTCGATGCCGAACTGCGCCGCGGTCTGCGCCGACGAGATCGCGATGTCGGCGAGCTGCTCGGCCGTCGGGTCGGGCACGATCGCGCAGTCGCCGTACACGAGCACCCGGTCGGCGAGCGCCATGAGGAACACGCTCGAGACCACCTCGACGCCCGGCCGGGTCTTGATGATCTCGAACGCCGGCCGGATGGTGTGCGCCGTGGTGTGCATCGCCCCGGAGACCATCCCGTCGGCGAGGCCCAGCTCGACCATCATCGTGCCGAAGTACGAGACGTCCTGCACGGTGTCGCGGGCCTGCTCGAGCGAGATGCCCTTGTGCGCGCGGCGGCGCTGGTACTCGTCGGCGAACCGGTAGACCAGCACGTGGTCGTGGTTCGAGAGCACGGTCGCCTTCGAGATGTCGAGGCCGAGCCCGATGGCTCGCGAGCGGATCTCGATCTCCTCGCCGAGGATGGTCAGGTCGGCGACGTCGCGCGCGAGCAGCGTCGCCGCGGCGCGGAGGATGCGATCGTCGTAGCCCTCGGGCAGCACGATGTGCTTGCGCACCTCGCGGGCCCGGGCGAGCAGCCCGTACTCGAACATGAGGGGCGTCACCACGTCGGTGCGGGCGACGTCGAGCCGGTCGAGCAGCTCGTGCCCGTCGACGTGCTTCTCGAACAGGGCCAGCGCCGTGTCGCGCTTGCGCTGCGACTCGGCCGCGAGGCGCCCGCGCGTGTGCGTGATGGCGAGGGCGGTGTCGTACGTCGTCAGCTCGGTGCGGATGATCGGCAGCCCCGACTTCAGGCCCTCGACGAGTCGCTCGACCGTCTCGGACACCGGGAAGCCGCCGTTCAGCACGATGCCGGAGATCGACGGGAAGGTGGCCGACGCGTGCGCCGTCAGCACTCCGAGGAGCACCTCGCTCCGATCTCCCGGCACGACGACGACCGAGCCCTCGATGAGCCGCGTCAGCACGTTCTCCATCGACATGGCCGCGATGACCACGCCGAGCGCCTCGCGCTCGAGCAGCTCGGGATCGCCCGCGTAGAGCTCGCCGCCGACCGCGTGCATCACGGTCCGCATGGACGGTGCGACAAGGAAGGGGTCCTCCGGCACGGCCCACACGGCGACGGATGCCGCATCGAGGGGCGAACGGCCGGATGCCGCGGCATCCGCTGCTCGCCCCACCGCCGCGCGGAGCGCCGCCACGACGTCGTCGAGTCGGTCGGGGTCGGCGCGGTTCGCCACGATCCCGAGGAGCGTCGCGTGCTCGCGTTCGAGCTCCTCGACCGCGAGCTCGGTCAGCTGCGCGAGCTCGTCGGGCGTGCGCGAGTCGGTGTAGCCGAGGCGCTCGCTCGCCCCGCGGCCCTGCGGCACCCGGCCGCCGACCGCGAGGAGCACGGGCGCACCCAAGTTCGCGGCGATGCGCGCGTTGTAGGCGAGCTCGGTCGGGCTCCCGACGTCCGTGTAGTCGGAGCCGATGACGACGACCACGTCGCAGCGCGACTCGATCGCCTTGAAGCGCCGGACGATCGTCGCGAGCGCGACCTCGGGATCGGCGTGCACGTCCTCGTAGGTGACGCCGATCGCCTCGTCGTAGCCGAGCTCGATGACGCCGTCGTGCGCGAGCAGCAGCTCGAGCACGTAGTCGCGCTCCTGGGTCGACCTCGCGATCGGGCGGAACACCCCCACGCGCGTGGCTCGGCGGCTCAGCGTGTCGACCGTGCCGAGCGCGACGGTGGACTTGCCCGTGTTGCCCTCGGCGGAGCAGATGTAGATGCTGTGCGCCACGGCAGCCAGCCTATTGGTCGGGTCGGACGGCACACTGGGAATCGCGGGCGAGTGCGTGCGGTTCGCGGTCGGCGCTCGCTCGGGTAGACTGTCCCAGGCTCCTCACGTGGCGCCATCCAGGCCAACTCCCCCAGGGCGGAAACGCAGCAAGGGCAACCGGGCTCTGGCGGGTGCGTGAGGGGTCCCAGGAGGATTCGCCTAGTGGCCTATGGCGCACGCTTGGAAAGCGTGTTGGGTGAAAGCCCTCGGGGGTTCGAATCCCCCATCCTCCGCTGATGCCGATGAGCGTCGCGCCCGACGGGTGCGGCGCTCATTCGCATGAACGGGCGCTGCGACCCGGGGAGGAGGGAGGGCGGAGCCCGACCGACGGTCTCCCGGTCCTCGCTGATCCCGGCCGAGCCCCGATCGGAGGGCCCCCTCCGATATCGGTCCCCCTTAATGCCGATACCGGCGAGCGCCGGAACGTCGGATCATGGAGTGCGATGTCTACGGCACGGGTGAGCACGACGCGTGGGGACGCGGGGGACTCGTCCGCCGGTGCCGCATCGACCGCGGACCGGGGCCTCGGGGTGATCATCCTGAGGCCCCGTCCGACGCTCGCGAGGTCGATCGGCCTCCCCGTGCTCGCGCTCGCGCTCCCGCTCTTCGTCACGGTCGTATGGGTGCTGCGCCCGCTCGGACCGACGGGGCTCGCGGCGACCGCGGCGGGTGCGGCGGTGTTCCTCGGCCTCGCTGGGCTCGCGTGGCACCGGTACCGGCGCACCCGGATCCAGGTGAGCCGGCAGGGGCTGGTCGAACGCGGGTTCTTCGGTCGCATGCAGCGCGTCCCGCACGACGAGGTCGCGGGCGTGCTGCGGATCGACACGTACCGTGGCGACACGCTCGAGACCGTGCACCAGCTGTTCGTGGTCGATCCGGCCGGGCGGTGCCTCGTGCGCATGCGCGGCACGTTCTGGGACGACGCGGCGATGGATGCCGTGGCACCGACGCTCGGCGTCGAGCAGACGGTTCGCTACGAACCCGTGACCCTGGCGGAGCTCCGGGCGTCGGACCCGCGGCTCCTCTACTGGTTCGAGGGACGAGGGCTGCCGCGCCCGTGAGGCCGGGCCGGCACGCGGTCACCGCGTGGCGATGCCGAGCAGCGGCGCGTCGGGCCGGCTGGACGGCAGCTCGTGGAACCCGAGCCGCTCGTAGAACGCGCGTGCCCCCGTGTTCGCGGGGTCGAGGCCGAGGTGGACGGCGGCCACCCCGCGCTCGGCGAGCGCGGCGCGGAGCGTGTCGATGAGACGGCGCCCGAGCCCGCGCCCCTGGAGGCCGGGCAGCAGGTCGATGTGGAGGTGCGCCGGGTAGTCGTCGAGCTCGGCGATCCGCATGCGCTCGGGGTCTCCGCCGTCGGCGAGGAGCTGCCGCTCGGTGTAGGCGGGAGTGCGGGCGGTCGGGGCACCGGGGGACGGATGCCGCGCGCGGAAGCCCGGCGCCCATTCGCGTGCGTACCAGTCGATGAAGGCGGCGGTGTCGGCCACGCCGAGCACGTACCCGCCGACCCGCCCCGCGTCGTCGACCGCGACGAACGCGAGGTCGGGCGCGTACTCGACGTAGGGCAGCGCGTAGACCTCGGGCATGAGCGCGTCGTCGCTGTAGACGCCGGTCGCGTCGCCGCCGGCCGCCGCGGTCCGGAGGCACACCGCGCCGACGGCGTCCCGATCGTCGGGCCGGTACGGACGGATCGACGGCACGCCGGCCTCAGCGACGCTTGGCCATGCCGAAGAGGCCGGTGAGGACCTGCGTGATGACCTTCTGCGTCGACTTCGAGCCGAGCACCTGCTCGAGGGTCGAACGCTGCGGCGAGCGGGATCGCGAGGACCCGGAGGTGCGCTTCAGCAGCCGGTCGTACTCGGCCTGCGCCTTCTTCTGCGCCTTCTCCTCCTCGGCGCGGATCTTCGCCTGCATCTTCTCGTACTCGGCCGCCGCCTCGGCCTGCGCAGCAGCCGCCTCCTCCGCGTCGGCGGCCGCCGCGGCATCCGCCATGCGCTTGGTCAGGAGCTCGTGCGCGGACTCGCGATCGATCGCGGTGCCGTACTTCGCGGTGAGCGGGGATGCCGCCACGGCGCCCGCGACCACGTCGTGGGGGCTCGGCGACATGGAGGCCTGCGGCGCTCGGAGACGGGTCCACGCCACGGGGCTCGGGGCCCCCTTCTCGTTCATGACGGTGACGATCGCCTCGCCGGTGCCGAGGACGGTGAGCGTCTCCTCGAGGTCGTAGCCCGACTTCGGGTACGTCGAGACGGTCGCGCGGAGCGCCTTGGCGTCGTCGGGCGTGAACGCGCGCAGCTGGTGCTGCACGCGCGAGCCGAGCTGGGCGAGGACGTCGCCGGGCACGTCCTTCGGGGTCTGCGTCACGAAGAACACCCCCACGCCCTTGGAACGGATGAGGCGCACGGTCTGCACGACCTGGGCGAGGAACTCCTTCGACGCGTCCTTGAAGAGCAGGTGCGCCTCGTCGAAGAAGAACACGAGCTTGGGCTTGTCGAGGTCGCCGACCTCGGGCAGCGCCTGGAACAGGTCGGCGAGCAGCCACATGAGGAAGGTCGAGTAGAGCGCGGGCTTGTCGGCGACACCGGGCACCTCGAGCATGCTGATGACGCCGCGACCGTCGGGTGCGGTCCGCAGGAACTCGGCGGTGTCGATCTCGGGCTCACCGAAGAAGACGTCGGCGCCCTGGTCGGCGAAGGCGATGAGCTCGCGCAGGATGACGCCCACCGTGGCCTTCGACAGGCCGCCGAGGCCTTCGAGCTCGGCCTTGCCGTCGTCGCTCACCAGGTAGGCCAGCACCGCGCGCAGGTCGTCGAGGTCGAGGAGGGCGAGCCCGTTCTTGTTGGCGTAGTGGAAGACCAGGCCGAGGCTCGACTCCTGGGTGTCGTTGAGGCCGAGCACCTTGCTCAGCAGGAGGGGGCCGAAGCCCGAGATCGTCGCACGGATGGGCACGCCCGTGCCGACGCCGCCGAGGGAGAAGAACTCCGTCGGGAAGCTCGCCGGGGTCCACTCCTGGCCGATGCCGGCCGTGCGCTTCAGGAGCTTCTCGTTGCCTTCGCCGGCAGTGGCGACGCCGGACAGGTCGCCCTTGATGTCGGCCGCGAAGACCGCGACGCCGTTGGCGGAGAGCTGCTCGGCGAGCACCTGGAGCGTGCGGGTCTTCCCCGTGCCGGTGGCACCGGCCACGAGCCCGTGCCGGTTCGTCATCGCGAGGGGGATGCGCACGGGCACGTCCGGCATCGCCTCGCCGTTCACGAGCGCGCCCATCTCGAGCGCGGCCCCCTCGAAGGCGTACCCGTCGCGGATCGCCGCGACGGCGGCCTCGTCGAGCGGGCCGGACGCGGCGGCGGGAGCCGCCGACCCGGCCGCGGGCCCGGGCGCCTGCGGCGCGGCCGCGGCCTCGGCCGCAGGGCCGGCCTGCTGCGCCTCGAGGGCGGCCTTCGCGAGCGCGGCGGCCTCCTCGGCCTTGCGTATCGCCTCGGCCGCCTGCCGCTGCAGTTCCTCGGCGGCCCTGGCCGCCTCCTCCGCCGCCTGCTGGGCCTGCGTCGCCGCGTCATCCGCCATGTCCGGATCCTATCCGCGACGGACGTCACGCAGGGGAAACGAGTTTGTTACGTGCATTACATCTAGCGCTGTTGTAATGCACGTTGTAACGTGACGAGCACTCAATGACGAGAGGAGTGCCGATGCGCACACCGCGGGCCGCCGCGACCATCGCGGTCGCGAGCGCGATCCTGATCCCCACCCTCGGCGCGGCGGCCCCCGCCGCCGCCGCGGGCAGCTCCGGGAACCTCATCCTGATCGGCGGGGCACTGGACGAGAACGCCCAGATCCTGCAGCGGATCGTCGCCGACGCCGACCCGGACGGAAGCGGGCCCGCAAGGGCGCGGATCGCCGTCGTCACCGCGGCATCCGTGCCCGCCGCCGACGCCGCCGAGGCCGCCGACCCGACGCAGAGCAACGCCGCCGCGAACGGGCTCTACTACGCCGACCTGTTCGCGCGCCACGGCGCGGACGCCTACCTCGTCCCGATCGACATCGGGACGGACTACCCGGGCGACCCCTACGTGCCCGGGAACGCGGACAGCACCGCCGTCGCCGACCAGGTCCGGGCCTCGACCGGGGTGTTCCTCTCGGGCGGCGACCAGTCCCGATACGTCGACACGCTGCTCGACTGCGACCCGGCGCCCGGCGACGCCTACACCTCGTGCGCCGACACGCCGGTGCTCACCGCCATCCGGGCGGTCCTCGACCGCGGCGGCGTCGTCGCGGGATCGAGCGCGGGGCTCACGATCCAGAACGGCGCCGACATGGTCACCGGCGGCGAGTCGTACGAGGCCTGGCGGTACGGCGCGTACGCCGGCACGGGCGTCGGGCCCGACGACCTCACCTACTCGCCGTACGGCGGCTTCGGCTTCTTCACCGAGGGCCTGCTCGACAGCCACTTCGGCACCT
The DNA here is from genome assembly GCF_037199545.1 of Agromyces sp. CCNWLW213. Lineage (NCBI taxonomy): Bacteria > Bacillati > Actinomycetota > Actinomycetes > Micrococcales > Microbacteriaceae > Agromyces > Agromyces sp. CCNWLW213. Next base: position 372,022 of record NZ_JBBBDX010000002.1, read on the forward strand.
GGGGTCGCCAGGCCAGGATGATCGCGCTCGCCGACGAGACCCTCCACGACCTCGTGGTGGGCGTCGACGAGACCACCGCGCTCGTGTACGACCGGACCACCCGGCAGGGCACGGTGATCGGCGTGAACGGCGTCTCGGTGCTCGACCTCCACGGCGCGACCGTCACGGGCGACCGGGCCGAGGGCGTGCGCTGGCACCACCTGGTGAACGGCGACCGCATCGACTTCGCGACGCTCGCCGTCACCGCGGCCGCCACCGAGCGCGCCGGCGCGGGATCCGGCACCGGCCCGGCGGTCCGACGCGACATCTGGGACTCCCCCGCGGGCTCCGGCGGGACGTACTCGATGGTGAACCAGGCGAAGGCGCTCGTGAAGAGCTCGGCGTCCGTCGCCCAGGGCACCACGTTCGAGCGCAACCCGCGCTACCGCACCTACCTCGACCGCGTGAGCGCCACCCGCTGGTGGACCACGGGCGGGTTCGAGGCGCTGGAGGTGTCCTTCATCCGCGAGTAGCCCGCGACCCTGTCACCCCGCCACCCGCGGGCCGCGCCGCCCGGCGCGGCCCGCACCACCCACCGAGAGGACCACATGATCCCCCGCACCACCGCCGCGATCGTCGCGGCCACCGCCGCGACCGCATGCCTGCTCGTCGCGAGCCCGGCCGCCGCCGCCCCCGTCCGCACCGCCCCGGCCGCGCCCGACGGCAGCCTCGTGCTCATCGGCGGCAACCTCAGGGAGGACGCGACCATCCTCCAGCGCATCGTCGACCTCGCCGACCCCGACGGCGAGGGGCCCGCGAAGGCGCGCATCGCGATCGTGACGGCCGCGTCATCCGCCGCCCGGACCGCCGAGGAGGCGGCCGACGACACGCTGAACAACGCCTCGGCCAACGGCCTGTACTACTCCGCGCTGTTCGAGCGGTTCGGCGCCGAGACGTACGCCGTGCCCGTCGACACCGCCGTCAACTTCGCCGGCGACGCCTACAAGCCCGCGAACGCGAACGACCCCAAGGTCGCGCGGGAGATCGCCAGGTCGACCGGCGTCTTCTTCGGCGGCGGCGACCAGATGCGCTACGTGCGCACGCTGTTCGACTGCAAGCAGGCGGCCGACGAGGCGTTCGCCTCGTGCGCCGATACCAAGGTCATGACGGCCGTGCGAGGAGTGCTCGACGGCGGCGGCGTCGTCTCGGGAGTGAGCGCGGGCACCACCATCCAGCAGGGCGCCGACATGGTCACCGGCGGCGAGCCCTACCAGGCGTGGCGCGACGGCACCACGCCGGGCTACCTCGACGACGCGACGGCGCTCGCGCACCTGCCCTACGGCGGATTCGGGTTCTTCCCCGAGGGCCAGCTCGATAGCCACTTCGGCACGTGGGGCCGCCAGGCGCGCATGATCAGGCTCGCCGACCAGACCGGCCACGACCTCGTCGTCGGCGTCGACGAGACCACCGCGCTCGTCTACGACCGTGCCACCCGCGAGGGCGAGGTCATCGGCCGCAACGGCGTCTCGCTGCTCGACACGTCCGGCACCGTCATCGACGGCGCGGTCGGCACCGGCACGCGCTGGTCGTACCTCGTCGCCGGCGACCGGGTCGACTTCGCCACCGGCGCGATCACGCCCGGCTCCGAGCGCAACAGCGGTGCGGGCACTGATGCCGCTCCGGCACCGGTCGCGGACGTCTGGGACTCGATCGACAACCCCGACGCGGGCGTGTACTCGCTCGTCGACCTCGGCGTCGCGCTCGTGGCATCCGTCGCCGACCGCGCCGAGGGGACGACGTTCGAGACCGACCCGCAGTACCGCACCGTGCTCGAGCGCACCGACGCCACCTCCTGGTGGGACGGCGGGTTCGAGGACCTCGCGATCTCGATCACCCCGGTCGGCTGACCGGAGGTCGCACCCTCCGTCGACGGCGATGGCCGGACCCGATCGGGTCCGGCCATCGCCGTGTCCGGCTGCGGTCGCCGACCGCCGGGGATGCCGCGCGCCGACTTCGCAGGATGGCGCGCGACAGAGCGTCGGGAGCGGGCGTCCGGCGCCGCTCATCCTGCGAAGTCCGCTCGGGGGTGGACCGAGGGGCCGGAGCACTTCGCAGGATGAACCGCGCCATGTGGTCCGCGCCGGGCTCTCGAAGCCGCTGATCCTGCGGACTCAGCGCGGAGCGCGGAGCTCGCAGCGCGCAACGCCCGCGCCCGCGCCCGCGCCCGGGCACCGTCGACGTGTCGTCGCGTCGGCTGGAGGCGGGATCAGGCGAGGATGGCGAGCGGACGCTCGATCCGCGCGACGAACGCCGCGAGCCACCGCGCCGCGAGGGCGCCGTCGAGCACGCGATGATCGGCCGACAGGGTCACGTTCATGACCGTGCCGACCTCGAGCGCACCGTCGACGACCACCGGCGCCTGCCGTGCCGCCCCGACCGCGAGGATGCCCACGTGCGGCGGGTTGATGATCGCGCTGAACTCACGGGTGCCGTACATGCCGAGGTTCGACACCGAGAAGCTGCCGCCCTCGATCTCGTGCTGGCGGAGCCCGCCGCTCCGCGCGCGCTCGGCGAGGTCGGCGATGCGCCGACCCAGCTCCGAGACGCTCAGCGTCTCGACGCCGCGTACCACGGGGGTCACGAGGCCGTCGTCCAGGGCGACCGCGATGGCGATGTCGGCCGTCCGGTGCTGCAGCACGCCCTCGTCGGTCCACGTGCGGTTCGCCTCGGGGACGTCGGCGAACGCGCCCGCGACGGCCTTCACGACGAGGTCGTTGACCGAGACCTTGATCGCGCCCGTCGCGTTGAGCTCGCGGCGGAGCTCGAGCAGCCGGTCGACGCGGCATTCGGCCGTGAGGTAGAAGTGCGGCACCTGCGTCTTCGACTCGACGAGTCGCCGCGCGATCGTGCGTCGCATGCGCGTGTGCGGGACCAGCTCGGCCTCGGCCGTCACGGCGGCGGGGGCGGATGCCGCGGGGGCCGCCGGCTGCGTCGGCTGAACGGTCGGCGCCTCGGGCGCTGCGGCCGGCGGGGCGGGCGCGGCCTGGGGCGCCGGGGCCGCCGCCGCGATGAGCGGCTCGAGGTCCTTCCGGACGATCCGGCCCTCGGGACCCGAACCGGCGACGCCGGACAGGTCGAGATCGTGCTCGCGAGCGAGTCGACGGACCAGCGGGCTCATGAAGCGTCGTCCCGCAGCGCTCGGCGCCGGGCCGCCGCCGCCCCCCTCCTCGGCTCCGGGAGCCGCGAGGTCGTGCTGCGACACCCCGTCGGCCGACTCGTCGAACGCGGGCTCGGCGTCGGCCACGGGCGCGCCCGACTCGGGATCGGACTCGACGGCGCCGGTGGCCGCGGAGGGTGCCGGCGCGGCATCCGTCGACGTGGTCGCCTCGCCCGGCTCGCCGACGACCGCGATCGGCGCGCCGACGTCGACCAGGTCGCCCTCGGCGACGAGCAGCTCGAGCACCGTGCCCGACACCTCCGCCGCGTACTCGACGACGGCCTTGTCGGTCTCGATCTCGGCGAGCGGCTGGCCCACCGCGATCGCATCGCCGACCGCGACGGACCACGACTGGATCGCGGCCTCGGTCGTGTTCGCGAGCACCTCGGGCATGCGCACGGTCGTGGCCATCACGCACCTCCCGCGTCGCGGCGCACGGCTTCGAGGGCGGCGGCGACCCCCTCGGTGCGGGCGATCGCCGCGCGTTCGAGCACGCGCGAGATCGACGGCGACGACTCCGAACCGGTCACCCGCTGCACCGGCTGGTCGAGCCAGTCGAACAGGCGCCGCTGGATCTCGTCGGCGAGCCATCCGCCGTACGACGTGCCGCGCGCGCCCTGCTCGACGATGAGGACCGCGTTCGTCTTCTTGACGGACGCCTCGACGGTCGCCCAGTCGATCGACGCGCGGTCGAGCCAGCGCAGGTCGACGAGCTCGGCGTCGACGCCGGTCTGCTCGATCGCCTCGAGGCTGTGCCGCACCATCGAGAGGTAGCTGATGACGGTGACCTCACTCCCCTCGCGACGGATGGCGGCGGTGCCGGGCGGGATGACGTAGTCGAGGTCGCCCGCGATGACGGTGTCCTTCTCGTTGTAGAGGTCGACGTGCTCGATGACGAGCACCGGGTCCTGCAGGGCGAGGGCCGCGTTCATGAGGCCGACGTAGTCCTCGGCCGTCGACGGCGCCACGATGCGCCATCCGGGGCTCGTCGCGAAGACGCCTGCGGGGTCCATGAGGTGCTGCGAGCCGTAGCCGGACCCCATCGCGACCTTCGTGCGCAGCACGAGCGGCACGGGGTTGTCGCCGCCGAACATGTGGCGGGCCTTGCCGACCTGGTTGAAGACCTGATCGGCGGCGACCCACATGAAGTCGGGGTACATGAACTCGACGACGGGCCGGAATCGACCGTCCAGCGCGAGCCCTCCGCCGAGGCCGGCGAAGGCGTTCTCGCTGATCGGCGTGCCGAGCACGCGCTCGGGGTACGCCGTGGCGAGGCCCTTGGTGGCGCCGTTGGTGCCGCCCTTCAGTCGGTGCACGTCCTCGCCGAGCACGATGATCCGGTCGTCCTCGCCCATGCGGCGCTCCATGACGGCGGCGACCGCGTCGACGAACTTCACGCCCTCGCGCTCGCGGTCGTCGGCGATCGGCTCGAGCGTGCGGAGCTCGTCGAGCTCGCTGCCGTCGCCGCGGACGCCGACGTCGACGAACTCGGGGTCGGGCCAGAGGTCGGGCCGGATGCGGCGGCGACCCTGCGTCTCGGGGTCGTCCTCGAGCAGCTCGGCCGTGGCGGCATCCATCGCGGCGATCGCCTGGGCGCGCACGGACTCGACCTGCTCCGGGGTGAGCCGGCCGAGGCGGATCATCTCGGCCGCGACGCGCTCGAGCGGGTCGCGCGCCCGCCACTCCTCCTCCTCCTGCTTGGTGCGGTAGCCGAACGCGCTGCCGGGGTACGGCCCGTTCTGGTGGAAGTAGCGGTAGACCTCGGCCTCGACGATCGCGGGGCCGCCGCCCGAGCGCATGACCTCGGCGGCTTCCTCCATGGCGAGGTGCACGGCGAGCGGGTCCATGCCGTCGACCCGCCACGACGGGATCCCGAAGCCCTGGCCGCGCACCGAGAGACGGGTGTCGGCGACGGCCTCCTCGATGCGCGTCGAGACGGCGTAGAGGTTGTTCTCGACGAAGAAGCAGACGGGCAGCTTCCACGCCGCCGCGAGGTTCATCGACTCGAGCACCGAGCCGATCTGCGCGGCGCCGTCGCCGAAGTAGTTGACGGTGAGGTCGGTCGTGCCGGAGTGCTTCTGCGCCCACGCATTGCCCGTCGCCATGGGGGCGCCGCCGCCGACGATCGCGTTGGTGCCGAGCGCCCCGGCCTCGAACCACTGCAGGTGCATCGATCCGCCGCGGCCGCGGCAGAAGCCCTGCGCGAGCCCGAGGATCTCGGCGAGCGTGCGCTGCAGCAGCGCCTGCAGCTCGGGCGTGACGAGCCCGTCGAGTGCGAGTCGGCCACCGGAGACGTGGGTGATCGCCTTGGCGAGGAACTGGTGGTGGCCGCGGTGCGAGCCGTTCACGGCATCCGTCGACCGGAGCCCCACGATCGAGCCGACCGCGCCGCCCTCCTGGCCGATCGACGAGTGCGCCGGCCCGTGCACGAGGCCGTCGGCCGCGAGCTCGAGCACGCGTTCCTCGAACGCGCGGATGAGGTGCAGTTGCCCCAGCATCGTCTCGAGCAGGGCGGGATCGGCCGCCTTCCAGTCGGCTGCGGTGGTCGTGAGCTCGACCCACTCGGCCGTGGGCTCCAAACGTCGTCGTCTCGGCATCGGTGTCCTCCGTCGGGCCGCCCAGCGCCGCGGTGCGGTGGGCGTCAGCGCCATCGTACGCCACGATTGGATCCAATCCAAGCGAATCCCCGCGATCTTCCGTATGTGGGCCGAGGATTCCGATATGATTGCATCCAGTCAGCGGCGATGGAGGGATGCGACATGGCACTGCCAGGCCTCAGGGGCACCGAGCACATCGGGTTCACGGTGCCCGACCTCGACGAGGCGCATCGGTTCTTCGTCGACGTGGTCGGGTGCGAGTACGTCTACACGCTCGGTCCCTTCGAGCGCGACGACGACTGGATGGCCGAGCACCTCAACGTGCACCCGCGCTCGGTCATGCGCGAGCTGCGGTTCTTCCGCTGCGGGCACGGCCCCAACTTCGAGATCTTCCAGTGGGAGCCCGCCGACGGCCAGGCCGGCCCGCCGCGCAACAGCGACATCGGGGGGCACCACCTCGCCTTCTACGTCGACGACCTCGATGCCGCGGTCGAGTACCTGCACGCCCAGGGCGTGCGCGTGCTGGGCGAGCCCACTGCGAGCCGCAACGCCAGCGAGGGGCAGCGGTGGGTCTACTTCCTCACGCCGTGGGGCATGCAGCTCGAGCTCGTGAGCTTCCCGAACGGCAAGGCCTACGAAGCGGATGCCGCGGTGAAGCTGTGGGACCCGAGGAATCCGGCCGCATGACCCCCACCGACCTGCAGGCGCCCGTGGCCCGCGATGGGAACGCGAGCTCGAGGGTGGCCGCCGGCATCCGCGACGCCATCGCCCACGGCGAGTACCCGCCGGGTTCGCGACTGCGGCAGGAGGAGATCGCCGAGCGGTTCGGTGCGAGCCGCGTCCCGGTGCGCGAGGCCCTCAAGGCGCTCGAGGCCGAGGGACTCGTCACGCTCGTCGCCAACACCGGCGCCTGGGTGTCGCGGCTCACGCTCGCGGAATGCGAGGAGGTCTACCAGACGCGCGAGCGGCTCGAACCGCTGCTGCTCCGGCACTCCGCGGCCCACCTCGAGCCCGCGGACTTCGACCGCCTCGAGGCGCTCGCCACGGCGATGGCCGCGACCGACGACGTCGGCGAGTTCCTGCGCCTCGACCGCGAGTTCCACATGCTGAGCTACTCGCGCGCCGACACGCTCATGCTCGGCGACCTCGTCGAGCGGCTCTGGAACACGACGCAGCCGTACCGGCGCGCCTACACGATGCTCGCCGACGCCGACACACGCCGGATCATGCACGACGAGCACCACCTCATGGTGGTCGCGCTCCGCGAAGGCGACGTCGAAGGCGCGGAGCGCACGATCGAGGGGCACATCCGCCGCACGCGCCGCCTGCTGTCGCGGCATCCGGAGGTCTTCTCGGCGAACGGGTGAGTCGGTCGCCGCCTCGGCACGACCGCGTCAGGCCTCGGCGGCCTCGGCGCCCGGGGCGTTGCGCATGGACTTCATCGCGTGCAGCACGTCGACGGCCGACGCGATCGGGCGCGCCTCGGAGGGGTGCTCGTGGCCCAGGTCGGCGAGCGACTGGTACGACACGTCGCGGCGGCCGATGACGAACCAGATCCCGCGCGCCGGCTGGTCGGACTGGTTGACGTAGAGGTGCGGGCGACCGGAGTCGAAGCAGAACGAGTCGCCGGGCTCGAGCTCGTAGGTGTCGAAGTCGATCCGCAGCGTGAGGCGCCCCTCGAGGAGCACCCCGTACTCGAGCCCCGCGTGGCGCATCATCTTGCCCTCCATCGAGCTGGAGGCGGACGGCTGGTACGTCACGATGAGGGGGTCGGCCACCGAGCTCGCCCCCACGGCGAGGCGTTCCCAGGTGACGCCGTTCTCCATCTCGATCACCGGGTTGTCCTCGCGGCGCTGGACGACGGCGTCGCTCAGCCGGGTTCCCGACGACGGCTCCACCACGGGGTTCGCGATCCCGAGCGCGGGCGACCCCTCGCGGGTCGTGCCCATGAGCCCGTCGAGCGAGATGCCCAGGTAGTTGACGAGCGCGTAGAGGGTGCTGACCGACGGCTGCGTCTTGCCGGTCTCGACCTGGGAGAGCAGGCTCGCGGACACGCCGACGGCCGATGCGACATTGCGGAGGCTGAGCTTCCGCGACTCCCGCACGCGGCGGAGCTCCGAACCCACGTCGAGCTGCATGTCCGTTCCTCCGCCTGTCGATGGCGGCGCCGTTACAGCGCCGCTGAACATCCTATCGTGCCGACATGATAGCCGCACTTCCCCGGATCCCCATGGATTCGCGCGATTGCGTGTTCCGCTGTTCATCGATACTGTACAGGTCGGGTGCGCTGCCGCATCCGAACGGCGAGGAGGTCGACATGGATTCGGAAGCGGGCTTCCTGGGCCTCGGCGCCATGGGTCGCGGCATGGTGGAGCGCCTGGCGGGCGAGGGCGTGCGCGTGACCGCGTGGAACCGCAGCGCCGGGCCCGCGGAGGAGCTCGCCGACCGGCTCGGCACTCGCGCCGCCGACACGCCCGAGGCCGTCTTCGCCGCCGCCCCGGTCGTGCACTCGATGCTCGCCGACGACGAGGCCGTGCTCGCGGTCTTCGACGACGGGCTGCTGGCCTCCGTCCCCGAGGGCCGCGTCCACGTCAATCACGCCACCATCAGCCCGGCGGCCGCCGGCGAGCTCGCCGAGCGCCACGCGGCCCACGGCGTCGGGTACGTCCAGGCGCCCGTGCTCGGGCGCTCGACCATCGCGTCGACGGGCGCACTGCTCGTCGTCGTGTCCGGCGACCCGGCCGCCGTCGAGGCCGCGACGCCGACGCTCGAGCGCCTGGGGCAGCGGACGTGGAACCTCGGTGCCGACCCCCGGATGGCGAGCATCGTGAAGATCGCCGTGAACTACTCGATCGTCAACGCGCTCCAGTCGATCGGCGAATCGGTCGTGCTCGTCGAGTCGGCGGGCATCGACCCGCAGGAGTTCGTCGAGATCCTCACGCACACCGCGTTCAGCGGTTCCGTGCACCGCGGGTACGGCCCGCTCATCGCCGGGCGTCGGTACCGGCCCGTCGGCTTCTCGATGGCGCTCGGGCTGAAGGACCTCTCGCTCGCCGAGGGCGTCGCCGACGCGCAGGGCGTGACCCTCCCGATCGCCCCGGTGCTCCGCGAGCTGTTCGAGGCGGCCCTCGCCGACCCCGGACTGCGGGAACTGGACTGGGCCGCGGTGGCCGAGGTGACGAGGGCGCGCTCGCGCACGCACGGGGAGGGGACGGCATGATCCGCCACATCGTGCTGTTCAGGGTCGCCGACCGGACGCCGCGGGCGAAGCCCGGGCAGGTGGAGCGACTGCGCGAGGCGCTCGAGCCGCTCGCGTCCTCCGTTCCCGGCGTGCTCAGCCTGCGGGTCTCGGCCGACCCCACCACGATCGAGACGCATTGGGACGCCGCGCTCGAGACCGAGCACGAGTCGTGGGAGCACCTTGCGGCGTACCAGGCGCATCCCGAGCACCGCCGCGCCATCGAGGCGATCGACCCGGTCGTATCCGACCGGGCGATCGTCGACTACGAGCTCCCCTGAACCGCCCTCGCCGAGCCGGATGCCGCGGCCGCCGCCTCGACGAGCCGCGCCGCGTTGTCCGGCGAGGGCGACAGCTCCCCCGCCTCGATCCGCTGCGCCAGCCGGAGGATCGCCTCGTTCACCGGGGCCCGGCCGCCGAGCTCCGCGCGCTTCTCGACGATGTACCCGCTGAACGCGTCGAGCTCGGCGCGCCGCCCCTTGTCCCAGTCCTGCAGCACGGCCACGCGCGTGTCGGGGAGCGAGAAGCGGGCGAGCACGATGTCGAGCAGGTCGAGCGCGTACCGGTCGGACTCGGGGATCCGGTCGGCCGTCGTGCCGAGCACGGGCATCATGCGGATGCCGAGGTCGACCGCCAGCGCGTACGCCTCCCGCGAGGCGGCATCCATCACCGGGCGCACGCCCTCGAGGCCGACCGCCGTGAGCAGCGGCACGCCGAGGATCGCGGAGGGCAGCATCTCCGGGATGTTGGCGATGAGCTTCATCCACTTCGACGAGCGGATGTCGTCGCTGACCTCCGTCACGCCCGCATGGCCGAGCGCGGCGGCGACCTGCTCCAGCCGCTCGGTCCGCCGCCCGTCCATGGTGCCCACCGTGAACCACGTGCCGGAGGGCGGCACCTGGCGGACGACGACCCCGGGCTCGAACATGTTCGCCGCGATCCCGAGCACCGCGCCGATCGATCGGTGCGCGCCGAGGATCTCGGCGACCGCGTCGATCGTCATGCCGTTCTGCAGGCCCACCATCACCGAGTCGTCGCGCATGACCGGCTTCATGAGCTCGCACACCCAGCGCGTGTCGTACGTCTTGACCGAGGTGAAGACGAGGTCGAACGTCGTGCGCAGCTCGGCGACCTGGCACAGGTGGAGGGCCTCGACCGAGGTCACCTGCGTCTCCACCGGAAGGTGCACCGTGAGGCCGTCCGCGCGCATGGCCTCGACGTGCGCCGGCCACTGCTCGATGAACGTGACGTCCAGGCCGGCGCGGATCAGGTCGGCGCCGATCGACGCGCCGTTCGCACCCGTGCCGACGACGGCGATGCGGAGAGCGTTCAGGTCCATGGTGGTCCTCCTCGGGGGACGTGCGCCGTGGCGCGCTTCAGGCGGATGCCGCGTCGCGGAGCTCGGCGATCCGGGCCGCGAGCACGGGTTGCAGGTGCGTTCCGCGGGTCATTCGTCCGGCCTCGATCGCGTCGGCGAGCTCGACCACGGCCCGGTTCACGGGCGCGGCCTCGCCGGACCGCGCGAGGACCTCCACGACCGCGCCGTTGATCTCGTGCACCTCGGCGCGGCGGCCCTTGGCCCAGTCCTGCAGCACGGTCGAGCGGGAGTGCGGCAGGACGTACCCTGCGAGGAGCTCGTCGAGGACGGTCGCGACGAACGTCCCGGGGGACGAGGCGGCCTCGCCGGTCATCCCGAAGATCGGTCGGACGCGCAGGCCCAGAAGCCCGGCCGCCCGGATCGCCTCGTCGCCCGCCTCGAGCATGACCTCGCGCATGCCGTCGAGGCGCGCGCACTCGACGATCGACAGGTCGAGGATGGCCGACGGCACCAGTTCGGCCGCGTTCAGCACGAGCTTCATCCACTTCGCCGAGGCGATGTCGTCGGCGACCTCGACCACGCCGGCGTGCCGGAGTACCGCCGCGGCCGTGGCGACGTGGTGGGCGCTCGCGGGATCGGGCGCGCCCACGGCGAACCACGACCGTTCCCGTCCGGAGTGCCGCTGGACGACGCCCGGCTCGTCCATCGCCGCCGTCACCTCGATGACGGCGCCGAGCGCCCGGTGCGGCCCCATGATGTCGGCGATGTCGGCCGCCGTCATGCCGTTCTGCACGCCGACCACCACCCCGTCGTCCGCGACGTACGGGCGGATGAGCTCGCAGGCCCAGCGCGTGTCGTACGCCTTGACGAGGAGCAGGACCACGTCGAACGGCTCGCGCAGCTCGGCCGCCTCGCAGAGGTGGAGGACCGGAACCTCGGTGACTTCCGCTCCGGTGGGCAGCTCGACCCGAACGCCCCGCGCGCGGATCGCCTCGACGTTGGCCGGCCACTGGTCGACGAACGTGACGTCGAGTCCCGCGCGAGCCAGGTCGGCGCCGATGCCCGAGCCGTTGGCGCCGGTTCCGAGCACGGCGATGCGCACTCCGGCGAGCGCCGCGTCATCCGGCCCGCCGTTCACGCGACCACCGCCGCGTCGAGCAGCTCGGCGAGGTTGTGGACGCCGGCCGCGCGCTCGCCGCACTCGATCTCGCGCGCGAGCCGCACCACCCGGGCGTTGCACGGGGCTGCGGCGCCGGCACGCTCGGCCTCCCGCGCGACGTGGCCGTTCAGCTCCTCGATCTCGGCGCGCCGTCCCTTGCGCCAGTCCTGGAGGACGGTCGTGAGGGTGCTCGGCAGGGTGTACACGTCGAGCACGATGTCCAGCAGCCGGTCGGCGTAGCGCTCGGGGTCGACGAGGTCGTCCTCCGTCATGCCGAGGATCGGCACGAGCCGGTTGCCCGCCTCGAGCGACGTGCGCACGGCCTCGCGGCCGGTCCGGGCCATCACGTCGCGCATCCCCGGAACGCGCACGGCCTCGTCGAGCGGCAGGTCGAGGATGGCCGAGGGGACGAGCTCGGCGGCGTTGACCACGAGCTTCATCCACTTCGACGAGCGGATGTCGTCGGAGACCTCCACCCGGCCCGCGGCACGCAGCACGGCGGCGACCTCCTCGGCGCGAGCGTGCGCGGCCGGATGCGTCGCGCCGACCGCGAACCACGTCTCCTCGCGCCGGTTCTGCCGCTCGACCACCCCCGGCCGGAACAGGTTCGCCGCGATCTCGATGACCGCGCCCATGCTGCGGTGCGCGCCCACCACGTCGGCGACGTCGTCGATCGTCATGCCGTTCTGGACCCCGACCACCAGCCCGTCCTCGGCCAGCACCGGCCGGATGAGCTCGCACGCCCACCGGGTGTCGTACGCCTTCACGACGAGGAACACGAGGTCGAACGGCTCGCGGAGCTCCGCGACCTGGCAGAGGTGGAGGACGCGGACCGGCGTGGTCTCGGTGAGCCCCGGCATCTCCACGCGGACCCCGTGCTCGCGCATGGCGTCGACATGGGCGGGCCACTGCTCGATGAAGGTGACGGCGTGGCCCGCGCGCACGAGGTCCGCTCCGATGGCCGCCCCGTTGGCGCCGGTGCCGAGGACGGCGACGCGCGGTGCGCCCGCCATCCGTTCAGACCTTCCGGGCCACGCGCCGGCGCCGCTTCGAGCGTGCGATCGCGTAGAGGATCGCCGCAGCGAGGATCAGCACGCCCTGGAGGATGTACTGCCACATCTGGTCGAGGCGCAGGAACACGGTCGCGTTGAGCACCTGCACGAGCAGCATCGCGCCGAACAGCGTGCCGACGAACGTGCCGCGGCCGCCGAGCAGGCTCGTGCCGCCGAGGACCACCGCCGTGATGCTCGAGAGCGTGTACGCGACGCCCTGCGCGGGGTCGCCCACGCCGATCTGCGTCATGAGCATGATGGCGCCGAGGAAGGTCAGCAGCGACGTCGCGACGTAGGCCATCACGATGGTCGGGTTGATCTCGACGCCGACGCGGCGTGCGGACTCCTCGTCCGAGCCGGCGGCCCGGAGGCGCCAGCCCCACGGAGTGCGCCGCAGCGCGTACTCCAGGCCGATGACCACGAGCACGAGCACGATGAACGCCACCGGGATCGGGCCGACCTTGGTCGTGATGAGGCGCGACACCTCGGCGTTGATGTACCCGCCGGCCGTCGGCCGGAGGATGAAGCTCATGCCCTGCAACGCGATGTACACCGTCAGGGTGGCGGCGATGGCCGTGAACTTCACGTACCGGATGAGCGTGCCGTTCAGGAGCCCGACGACGATCGACGTGCCGGCCATCGCCGCGAAGCCGAGGAGGATCGACGCCGTCGACGACTCGTTCAGGATGAAGAACGAGCCGATCACGACGAGGAACCCCACGAGCGGGCCGACGGAGAGGTCGATGCCGCCCGTCAGCAGCGCGATCGTCTGGCCCATCGCGATGAATCCGAGTGCCGAGACGAGCAGCAGCATCGCGGAGATGTTGAAGGCGCCGAGGTACCGGTCGTTCTGGGCGAAGATGAAGGCGCCGAGCAGCACCATGACGGCGACGAGCAGCACCGCGGGCGCGTAGTCGCCCTGGACGAACCGGCGGACCTTCGCACGGCGGACCGCGGTGCGCTCGTCCACCTCGGCATCGATGATGTCCTCGACGCCGACGGTCGACGTGGTCGAGCTCACGGCGGCGTGGATCATCCGCTCCTCGGTGAGGTCGTCCCCGCGCAGCACGTCGACCACGTGGCCGCGCGACATCACGATGACGGTGTCGCAGAGGCCCTCGAGCTCCTTGGCGTCCGACGACGCGACGATGACGGGGATGCCCGAGGCGGACACCTCCCGGAGGATCCCGTAGATGTCGGCGCGGGCGCCGACGTCGACGCCCTGGGTGGGCTCGTCGGCGAGGACCAGCTCGGGCTCGGACAGCAGGGCGCGCGCCACCATGACCTTCTGCTGGTTGCCGCCGGAGAGCGACGAGACCGGGGCGTCGAGCGAGGCCGCCTTCACGGAGAGCGAGCCCAGCGTGTCGCCCACCATCCCGAGCTCGCGCTTGCGGTTCAGCAGCCGACCGGTCCGGAATCGCTGCAGCGCCGAGATCGCGGCGTTCTCGCGGACCGTGAGCCGCATCATGAGGCCCTCGCTCAGCCGATCGGCGGGCAGGTACGCCGCCTCGCTGAGCAGGTGCTTGGACGTGACCTGGGTGCCGTTGATCGAGACCGTGCCCTCGAACTGCGACAGCCCCGCGAGCGAACGCAGCAGGTCGCTCTGGCCGTTCCCGACGACGCCCGCGACGCCGATGATCTCGCCGCGGCGGGCGGTGATCGAGACGTCCCGGAACCCGGGACCCGAGAGGCCGTCGATGATGAAGTTCGGCGGCTCGTCGGAGGGCCCGTCGTACTTCGGGGGGAAGGTCGAGTCGAGCTGGCGGCCCACGATCAGCGCCAGGAGCTCGCGGTCGCTGATCTCGTCCACGACGGCCGTGGCCCGCAGGCGACCGTCGCGCAGGACGGTCACGCGATCGGCGAGCTCGCGCACCTCGGCGAGGCGGTGGGTGATGTACACGACCGACGTGCCGCCCGCGACGAAGTCGCGGACGAGTCGGAACAGCAGGCGGACGGCGTCCTCGCCGAGGGGCGCGGTCGGCTCGTCGAGCACGAGGAGCGCGGGCTCGACCGCGATCGCCTTGGCGATCTCGAGCAGGTGCTTCTGGGCGACCGTGAGGGTCTCGACGCGGTCCGAGAGGTGGACGCGGAGGTTCACGCGGTCGAGCAGGGACCGGGCGTACTCCTCGCGCGACGGCGCGTCGGCGAAGACCGACGGCGGCAGGGCGACGAGCAGGTTCTCGTACACCGTCATGTCGGGCAGCACTGCGGGGTGCTGGTGCACGAACGCGATGCCCAGCCGGGTCGCGTCGCGCGGGTCGATCCCGTCGATGGGATCGCCCCGGAAGACCATCGAGCCCGTGTCCGGCCGGATGGTGCCCGTCGCGACGTTCATCAGCGTGGACTTGCCTGCGCCGTTCTCGCCGAGCAGCGCGTGCACCTCGCCCGGTCGCACCTCGAGCGACACGTCGGTGAGCGCGGCGACGCCGCCGAAGCTCTTGGAGATGCCGGTCATGACGAGCGTGGCGACGGTGGTCGGTGCTTCGGCGGCTTGGATGTTCACGTGAGGATCCTCACTCCGGGGCTCTGGGCTGGTGGGTGGTTCGTGGTCTCCCGGCCCGCTGCGGGGGGAACGCGGGCCGGGAGACCGTCGGGTGGGCGGTGCCGCTACTCGAGCAGGGCGGCCTGGTCGTCGGCCTCCATCTCGGCGGACAGGTAGATGTCGCCGGGAAGGTCGTCGCGGCACTGCACCTCGCTGGGGTCGGAGTCGACCGAGTCCTCGAACTGCGGCGCCTCGAAGACGGTGTCCTCGGGGATCTCGCCGCCCGTGGCCCGGGCCACGGCGTGCTGCACGGCCAGTCGGACGTTGTCGTTGCCGGTCGCGACCGTGGTGAGCTTGAAGTCCGGGTTGTCCGGCGACTTCTCCTGCCAGAAGCAGGCGAGCACGTTGCCGTCCGACGTGGCGAGCGCCGGGATCGAACGACCGCTCTTCTCGAACTCGGGCAGCGCGCCGACGAGCGACGGGCCGAAGTCGGACACGATCACGTCGATCTGGTCGTACTTCGCGATCGCCGCCGTGAGGACCTGCTGCGTCAGCGCGGGGTCCCAGTTGGTGACCTCGTACGGCTGCTCTCCGATCCACTCGTATTTCGGGTCGGTGAGGACCGACTCGAGTCCCTCGCGCTCGTCGAGGCCCTGGCTGTTGCCGGCGGGACCGCTGAGGAACAGGATCTTCGCGCCGTCGGGGAAGTTCTCCTGGATCCACTCGCCCCACGCCACGCCGTCGGCCACGAAGTCGGCGCCGACCCAGATGTCGTAGTCCACGCCGTCCTCGCCGCCGGGGTCGACCCGGTACGGGACCGTCACGACGCCCGCCTCGTACGCGCTGCGGAGCGCGGGGAGCATGGCCTCGCCGGCATCCGGGAACACGACGATCGCGTCGGCACCCGAGGCGACCATGCCCTGGATGTCGGAGATCGACTTCTGCGTGTCGCCCTGGCCGTCGGCGTACAGGTACTCGACGACGCTCGGGCACTTCTCGACCTCGTCCTGGCCGGCCGCGGTGGTGACCAGGCGCCAGCTGTTGCCGCCGAAGCCGTCGAGCAGGCCGACCACGGCCTCCTCGGGGCCGCACCAGGCCGGTGCGCCCTCGACCGAGGCGCCGTCGCCGCCTCCGTCGCCGCCACCGCCGTCGCCCGACGAACAGCCCACGAGGGCCAGTGCCGAGACGCCGGCGACGGCGATCGCCGTGGTGATCCTGCGACGAATCATCTTGTCCTCCATCTCCGCGCGACCGCTATGTCGCACGTCTCTCTTGGTGCACCTCACTCCGAAGGAGCGGGGGTCTCATGGTGTTGCGGGCGCGGCATCCGATCGCGCGGCGAGCCTGCGCCGGAGCGCGGCCCAGTCGACGGTGTAGATGGCCACGCCGATCGCGAGGGCCGCCGCCTGCACCAGCGTGCGGACCGCGAACGGCACGCCCAGCGCGAGCACGAACTGGTCGAGCTGGCTCAGGAACAGCGCGGCCACGAACGTGGCCACCGGGTACCCCCGGCCGCCGAGCAGCGACGTGCCGCCGAGCACCACGACCGCGACCGAGGTCAGCAGGTACGTGTTGCCCTGGAACGCCGTGGGCTGGTTGGTGATGCCGGCGAGCATGATGCCCGCCGTCGCGAAGAGCAGCTGCGCCCACACGTACGCCGCTCCGCGGTGCGTGCGGTACCGGAGCCCGGTGGCCCGCGCCGCGGCGGGGCTGGCGCCGACCGCCTCGAACCGCCGTCCGGCGACCGTGCGCTTGACCAGCACGGTCACGAGCAGGAGCACGACGAGCGCGATGAGCAGCGCATTGGGGATGCCCGCCGTCCGCCCGCCGGCGATCGAGCTGAGCAGGCGCGTGGTCGTGCGCGGGATGCCGCCCGAGATGCCGAGCACGGCGCCGAACAGGAGCGCGTTCGTGCCGAGGGTCGCGATGATCGGGTTGAGCCCGAGGCGACCGACCATGAAGCCGTTCAGGACGCCGGCGCCGACGGCCCACGCGTAGACGGCAAGGATGGCGGGCACCAGCAGGGCGTCGTCCTGGTTGGGGATGTGGGTCGAGAGCACGACCGCGAGCGACACCGCGCCCGGCACCGACAGGTCGATGCCGCCCTGCTGCACCACGAGCATCTGCCCGAGGCCGACGATCGCGAGCACCGAGGCGAACGGCAGCATGCCCAGGATCGCTCCCTGGGACACGCTGCTGGGGGCGATGGCGAAGCCGAGGATCACCAGCACGACGGTCGAGACCGCCATGGTCACGAGGCCCTTCGAGACGCCGAACCGGGCGCTCGTGAGACGCCGTGATGTCGTGTCGTCGGTCATGCTCTCCCCTTCGAATGCCATGACGCCGTCCGGTGCGACCGAACGAAGTGTTGAGCCACACTTTATGGATTTCCGCTCGTGTTCACAAGCGTTGTAGGTAACGATTCCGCGAGGAACCGCTGGTCGCGCGCCATGCGAGGCGGTGGCGGGCGGGCGCGCACGGGCCCGTGCGCCCCTCGCGAGCCAGCCGCACGAGCACCGAAAGTCGCGAGAATCCGGGCAAGTCCGGCGTCCGGACGACGCCGGGGCGAGACGGCGGCCCGCCGACCCGTCGCTCCCACGGCCGACCTGCGCTAATGTTTACCTGAACTGAACAAGGTCGTTCGAGAAAGGTTCATTGATGAACACGGAGCAGCAGCGCCGGGCGCTGGTCGTCGGTGCCACCGGGATCGCGGGCCAGACCGTCTCCCGCCAACTCGTCGAGACGGGATGGGAGGTGCACGGCCTGGCACGGCGGGCGCGGCGACTGCCGGACGGCGTCGTCCCGGTCCAGGCCGACCTGCTCGACGCCGACGCCACGCGAACGGCCCTCGCCGGGCTGCGGCCCGAGATCGTGATCATCACGGCGTGGATCCGGAAGGACACCGAGGCCCAGAACATCGAGGTGAACACGCAGACGCTGCGCAACCTGTTCGCGGCGCTCGAGCCCGACGGCGGCGTGCGTCACGTGGCCCTCCTGACCGGCCTGAAGCACTACCTGGGGCCGTTCGAGGACTACGCCACCGGGGTCAGGGCCGAGACGCCGTTCCACGAATCCGAGCCGCGCCTGCCGAGCCCCAACTTCTACTACGCGCAGGAGGACGAGCTGTTCGCGGCCGCCGAGCGAATGGGCTTCACCTGGAGCGTGCACCGGTCGCACACCATCTTCGGCTTCGCCGTCGACAACGCCATGAACATGGTGCTGACCCTCTCGGTCTACGCGACGATCTGCAAGGAGCTCGGCCGGCCCTTCGTCTTCCCCGGCTCGGTGGCGCAGTGGAACTTCGTGACGGATGTCACCGACGCCGACCTGCTCGGCGAGCAACTCGTCTGGGCGTCCACGCATCCCGAGGGCGAGGACGAGGCGTTCAACATCGCCAACGGCGACCAGTTCCGCTGGCGCTGGCTCTGGCCCCAGGTCGCCGAGTACTTCGGCGTCGAGTGGGAGGGACCGGGCGAGACCCCGCGCACCCTCGTCGAGTCGATGACCGACGTCGCCCCGGAGGTGTGGCGCCGGATCGCCGAACGCGAGGGCCTCGCCGAGCCCGACGTCGCGAAGCTCGCCTCGTGGTGGCACAGCGACAGCGACCTCGGCCGCGAAGTCGAGTGCATCACCGACATGACCAAGAGCCGCGAGGCGGGGTTCCTCGGCTTCCGGTCCACGCCGAAGAGCTTCTTCGACAAGGTCGAGCGATACCGGGCGGCGAACCTGATCCCCTGAGCGGGCCGGGGCGCGCGGGAGGGGGCGGAACCGTCGGGTCCCGCCCCCTCCTCGTTCGTCCGAGGCCTCCCGGCTAGGCCGTCGCGGTGAACTCGATGTGCGCCTTGATGTTCTCGGCGGGGCGCTGCGCCGCCTCGAGCGCCTCCGTGGCCTCGTCCACGCCGAAGCGCCGCGTCACGAGCGACGAGAGGTCGATGCCGGCCTGCGCCATGAAGCGCAGCGTCTCGGGCCACACCCCCGGAGAGCCGATGGATCCGGTGATGGTCAGCTCCTTGGACTGGATCAGCCCGAGCTTCGCCGGCGCCTCGCGCCCCACGTCGATGCCGATGTAGCCGATGCGTCCCTTGAACGCGGCGATCTCGAGCGCGCGCGCCATGACCTCGGGGCGACCGCTGGCCTCGATGACGACATCCGCTCCGCGCCCGCCGCTCTCGGACGCGAGGACCTCGTCGAGCTCGCCGGGATCGACGGCGCGGTGCGCGCCGAGGGCGAGCGCCTGGTCGCGCCGTGACGCGCTCGGCTCGGCCACGATGGTCTTCGCGCCGAGCGCCGCGGCCGCGGCCGTCACGCACAGCCCGATCGGGCCGGCCCCGAGCACCACGAGCGTGTCGCTCGCGTTCACGTTCCCGACCCGCATCAGGGCGTAGTAGGCCACGCTGAACGGCTCCACGAGGGCGCCGTTCGTCCACGAGACGCCGTCTGGCAGCCGGTGCAGCCAACTCTCCTTCGCGACGAAGAACTCGGCGGCGGCCCCGCTGATCGAGAACCCGAAGTGGTCGTCGCCGATGACGCACTCCCCCACCACCCGGTCGCCCTTCGCGAGGCCCGTCACCTTCGAGCCCACCGCCATGACCTCACCCGACCACTCGTGTCCGGGGATGATCGGGTACTCGAACGGGATGATGTACCGCCCCTCGAGCAGCTCGATGTCGGAATGGCAGACGCCGACCGAGCGCGCCGCGACCAGCACCTCGTCGTCCGCGATCTCCGGGACCGGGAGCTCCTCGACCGACGGCGTGCCGACGGCGGTGTACTGCAGTGCCTTCATGTTCGGATCTCCTTCGTTCACTCGGCCCGGACGAGGACCTTGACCTGGTCGCCGGTCGGCGAGAGCAACGTCTCGAAGCCCTTCTCGACGATGTCCGCCATGTCGATCCGGGCGCTGACCACCTTCTCGACGTCCATGCGCCCGCGGCCGATGAGGTCGATGATGCGGGGCCAGTCCGTGACCGGGTAGCACCAGGTGCCGCGGAGCGTGATGTCGCGCTCCGACAGCACCATCGGGTCGATCGCGGCCGGACGCGTGTGCAGGCCGGTCTGCGAGACGTTCCCCGAGGCGCGCACCGAGGCGAGCGCGGTCTGCAGCGCGATCTCGTTGCCGGAGCACTCGATCACGGCGTCCACGCCGATGCCTCCCGTGCGGTCCTTCAGCTCGGCCGCGACATCCGTCGACCGGGGGTCGAGCAGTTCGCCCACGTCGAGCGAGCGAGCGAGCTCCTGGCGCTTCGGATTGACCTCGGACATGTAGACGGTCGCGCCGAGGGACGCGGCGTAGAGCGAGGCGAGCGCGCCGATCGGGCCGAGTCCCGTCACGAGCACGGTGTCGCCCGGGCGCACGCCCGCCCGGTCCACGCCGTACGCGGCGACCGCGGTCGGCTCGACGAGCGCGCCCTCGATGTCGCTCATCGAGTCGGGCAGCTTCGCGACCTTCGACTCGGGCACGACGCACTGCTCGGCGATGCCGCCCCACGCGTCGCTGAGGCCCACGCACGCCATCGACGTGCACAGGTGGTTGAGCCCGCGGCGGCAGAAGTAGCACGCGCCGCAGAACAGCAGCGGCATGACGGAGACGCGGTCGCCCACCTGCACGGACGTCACCTCCGAGCCGACCTCGAGCACCTCGCCCGAGAACTCGTGGCCGAGGATCTGCGGCGCGGTCGAGCCGTTCAGCGGATGCGGCGTCGTGGGGATGACGATCGGCCCCACCGCGTACTCGTGCAGGTCGGTTCCGCAGATGCCGCACCAGTACGGCTTGAGCCGCACCTCGCGGGGTCCGACGGAGTCCGGCTCGGCGACGTCCTCGACGCGGATGTCCTTGGCATCGTGGAAGACGGCTGCTCTCATGGCGCTCGGCCACCTTTCTGTGTTCGGGTTCGCGCACCGGGACCGGCCCGGCGTCGACGGGATCAGGAGGAGCGGGTCGGATCGAACAGGACCTTGCCGCGGATCTCGCCCCCCGCGAGCCGCTCGATCTGGTGCGGGGCTTCGCGCAGCGGGTGCACCGCCTCGACGAGCTCGTCGCCGAGGTCGGTCGACGCCAGGATCTCGAGCGCGGGCGCCATGTCCTCGCCGCAGACGTGCGCGACCGTCGTCACGATGGTGACCTCGTTCATGACCAGCCGGTGCACGTCGAGCTCCTGGTGCGCCGACGGCAGTCCCACGCCGAGGATCGTGCCGCCCTGGCGCACGAGGTCGAGCGCCGCCGACAGCTGGCCCGGGGCCCCGGTCGCCTCGATCACGACGTCGGCGCCGCCCGGGCCCACGACCGAGCGGAGGGTCGCGACGAGGTCGTCGCCCACCGGGACGGTCCGCGTGGCGCCGAGCCGCTGCGCGCGCTCCAGCCGTTCTCCGGCGAAGTCGACGACGGTGATGTCGGCGTCCACGAGCGAGACGAGCCCGGCGAGGATGAAGGTGCCGATCGCGCCGGCGCCGAACAGGATGACGTGGTCGCCGTCGCGAGCCCCGGCGCGGCGCGCGGCGTGCAGGCCGACCGCGAGCGGCTGGGCGACGCCCGCATCGTCGAGCGAGCAGCCCTCCGGGATCCGGACGAGCGTCGAGGTCTCGACGGCGACGTACTCCGCGAGCCCGCCGTCGGCGTTGAGGCCGTGGGTGACGTACCGCACGCAGAGGTTCGTGCGGCCCTCGCGACATCGGTCGCACTCCCCGCACGAGACCCCGGCGCCGGATGCCACGTGCGCGCCGACCCGCAGTCCGTCGACCGGTCCGCCGGGCAGGTCGACGATCTCGCCGACGAACTCGTGGCCGATGACGAGCGGTCCGGTGTGGCCGCTGTTGGGGTGCACCCGGTCGATGGGGAAGATGATGGGCCCGGACTTCCACTCCGTGGCATCCGTGCCGCAGATGCCGCTGCGCAGCACCTTCACGAGCGCCTGGCCCTCGCTCGCGATCGGGATCGGGCGCCGCTCGACGCGCACGTCGCCGCGTCCGTGGTAGACCACGGCGTCCATCGTGCCGATCGGGGTCGTCATGTCCCTCGCCTTCACGCCTCCGGCCGTCCCCACTCGGTGTTGAGGTGGGACTGCGAGTCGCGGGTGAGGTTGAGCGGGCCCCCCACCGCGTAGTACCGCTGGCCCGCCACGAGCAGTTCCTCGGCCGGGAACTTCGTGATGACCTCGCAGCCGTCGGCCGTCACGACGACCTCCTCCTCGATGCGCGCGGCGCCCCAGCCGTCGGCCGAGGGCCAGTAGGTCTCCAGTGCGAAGACCATGCCCTCCTCGATGACCTCGGGGTGGTCGAAGGAGACCAGGCGCGAGAAGATCGGCTTCTCCCAGATCGAGAGCCCGACGCCGTGCCCGTACTGGAGGGCGAACGCGGCCTCCTCGTCCGGGAACCCGAACTCCTCGGCCTTCGGCCACACCGACACGATGTCGGCGGTCGTCGCACCGGGGCGCACGAGCGCGATCGCGCGGTCCATGTACTCGCGCGCCCGGGTGTACGCGTCCTTCTGGGCGGAGCTCGCCGAGCCGACGGCGAACGTGCGGTAGTAGCACGTGCGGTAGCCGTTGAAGCTGTGCAGGATGTCGAAGAACGCCGGGTCGCCGGGTCGGATGAGGCGGTCGGAGAACACGTGCGGATGCGGCGAGCAGCGCTCGCCGGAGATCGCGTTCACGCCCTCGACGTACTCGGAGCCGAGGTCGTACAGCGTCTTCGCGACGAGGCCGACGGCCTCGTTCTCGCGGACGCCCGGCCGGAGGAACCGGTAAAGGTCCTCGTATGCGGCATCCACCATCGACGCGGCCTGCGTCAGCAGCCGGATCTCGTCGCCGGTCTTGATGCGCCGGGCCTCCATGAACACCTGCTGGCCGTCGACGACCTCGATGCCCTCCTTCTGCAGGGCGAAGAGGATGGGCAGCTCGATGACGTCGACGCCGAGCGGCTGGTCGGCGAGGCCGAACTTCTCGAGCTCGCGCTTGATCTTGCGGGCGACGCCCTCGGCGATCTCGGCGTCGGGCGGGAACGCGCCGCGCAGCGTCGAGATGCCGGCTCGCGCGCCGCTCTCGAGTCGCGGGCGCTTGGCCCCCTCGTGCGGCGCGTTCGGGTCGGCGTCCATCTCGGCGGTCGTGACGTCGAGCCACGGGTTGTAGAGCTTGTGGTGCTTCGCGGCCGAGCCGAAGTCCCACGAGATGGGATCGGTGTTGCGCGTCAGCAGGCTGAACCGGATCAGCTTGTCCATCGCCCACGTGCCGATGTGGGTGGCGGTCATGTACCGGATGTTGGAGAAGTCGAAGGCCAGCAGCGCGCCCAGGTCGGACCGCTCCAGCTCGGCCTTGAGTCGGGCCAGCCGGTCGTCGCGCAGTCGGTCGAAGTCGACCCGCGCCTCCCAGTCGACCGCGTTGGTGCCCGTCGTGCCCGTGCTCTTCATGTTGATCGCTCTCTCGGTCCAGGGCCGGTCCTCGTCAGACGAGGATCATGCCGCCTTCGATGGGGATGATCTGCCCGGTGATGTAGTCGGAGTCCGCGGCGGCGAGGAAGACGCCGGTCGGGACGATGTCCTCGGGGTCGGCGGGCCGGCCGAGGAGGATGCCGCTCGACATCGAGTCGAAGCCGTTCTGGCCCTCGCCGATCTCCTCGAGTTCCTTGTCGAGCTTGGTCCAGAGCGGGGTGGCGACGACGCCCGGCGCGAATCCGTTCACGGTGATGCCGTGCTCGGCGAGGGCGCGCGCGCCGGCCTGCGTGAGCGAGATGACCGCGGCCTTGGCCGCGCTGTACGGCGCGAAGCTCGAGAAGCCCTGGCGTCCGGCGATGGATGCGGTGTTGACCACCTTGCCGCCGCCGCCCTGTTCGATGAACCGCCTCGCCGCCTCCTGGATCCCGATGAGGACGCCGAGCGCGTTCACGCGCATGACGAGCTCGAAGTTGGACTCGGTGACGTCGAGGAACTTCATGGGCGAGTTCATGCCCGCGTTGTTGAAGTACGCGTCGAGCCGTCCGTACCGTTCGACCGCGTGGCCGATGCCCGCGCGCACGGCCTCCCGGTCGGTCACGTCGACGCGGACGGCGCTCGCGGCGTCGCCCGTGGCGATGATCTGCGCGGCGAGGTCCTCGGCCGCGTCGAGGTTGAGGTCGGCGATGACGACGTTCGCGCCTTCCGCCGCGAACCCGCGGGCGAACGCGGCCCCGATGCCGGATGCACCCCCGGTCACGATGATCGTGCGGCCGTCGAGTCGACGCGTCATGTGGATGCTCCCTTGCTTCCGGTCCCGGTCGCGTCCGGGGCGGCCTGCGCCGCGTGTTCACTATAACTGAACTTACTGCTCGGTGGAACGCGAATCAAGTGAACAGGCGGCCGTCGGCGGGCCCGGGTCCGGACCGCCCCTCGAGCCCGCTCCGGGCGGCCCGGAGCCGCAGAACGGTCGCCCTCTCCGCATCCCCGCGATGAGGTGGCCCTTGCGCCGACCCGGCGCGTGGTGTTGAGTCTGGGTGGAATCCGTTCAGTGGAGTCGAGCAGTGACGACTCCGGCGGATGGCACACGAAGGAGTGGAGATGTCATTCAGCATCGAGGGCGTGCATCACGTCGGGATCACGGTCCGCGAGATGCGGCGATCGTTCGACTGGTACTCGCGGATGTTCGGGTTCGAGCCCGGCCCCGTCCACCACGGCTCGGGCCCGGAGCTCGAGCGCGGAGTGCAGGTCGAGGGGGCCGAGCTGTCGTTCTCGATGATCCGCGTGGGGAACGTGAACATCGAGTTCCTCGAGTACCACCATCCCGAGGGCCGGGACTGGGACCGGGCGAACGGCGACGTCGGGTCGTCCCACATCTGCTTCGTGGTCGACGACATGCAGCGGGCGTACGACGAGCTCATCGAACGGGGAGCCGTGTTCAACGGACCGCCGACCACGATCACCGAGGGCGACCTGGC
The DNA here is from genome assembly GCF_037199545.1 of Agromyces sp. CCNWLW213. Lineage (NCBI taxonomy): Bacteria > Bacillati > Actinomycetota > Actinomycetes > Micrococcales > Microbacteriaceae > Agromyces > Agromyces sp. CCNWLW213. The sequence continues at coordinate 396,964 of NZ_JBBBDX010000002.1, forward strand.
CGGATCGCAGTGGGCCTACCTCCGCGACCCCGACGGCATCCAGCTCGAGATCTGGCAGTACCCGAAGGGATGACCGAGTGCCGGCCCCGGGCGCGCGGAGCCGCACCCCCGGGGCCGTCCGTTCAGTCCTCGTCCTCCTTGTACTGGTACGGGTTCGCGATCTGCTCGTCCTCCGGGATCTGCGGGTGCATCCACTCGTCCCACGCCTGCTCGCCGAGGCTGCTGCGCACGTGCTCGACGGATGCCGCGACCTTGTCGCGCACGGGCGCGAGCGGGAGGTCGATGCGAGCCCCGTCGTACTTCACGACCCGCCCGTTCACCACGACGGTGTGCACGTCGGCGGTGCCCGCCTGGAACACCACGTGGGCGTAGGGGTTCAGGATGGGCGTCATCGCCGGTGACTCGTCGTTCTTGACGAGCACGACGTCGGCCTTCTTCCCGACCGTGAGCGACCCCAGCCGGTCGGTCATGCCGAGCGTGGTCGCGCCGCCCATGGTCGCCTGCCAGACCACGTCCTCCGCGCGGAGCCGGTTGACGTTGACGGTGTCGCCCCTGGACTGCGCCTCGAGGTGGTCCCGCGAGCGGAACGCGCTGAGCGTCGCGCGCATCGCCGAGAAGAAGTCGGCGCTCCACCACACGCTCGTGTCCATCGACAGCGAGGCCGGGATGCCGTACTTCCGGATCTGCCAGGTCGAGGGGTAGCCCTGCCCGGCGCTCTGCTCGCTCTCGGTGGCGACCGAGACCGTCCCGCCCGTCGCGGCGATCTTCTGGTAGCTCTCCGGGCCGAGCGACGCAGCGTGGACGTAGGTGACCCGGTCGGTCATCCACCCGCCGTCGTACATGTGCGAGATGCTCTGGTCGGTCGTGGCGCCCCACACGCCGGCGTGGGTCGTCACCCGCAGGTCGAGGTCGCGCGCCGCCTGGAACGCGGCCTGCTCGGGGAAGTCCTCGCTCGCGGGCACGTCGAACGCCAGCTGCAGCCCCAGCATGTCGTCGGGGGCGTTGAAGTTGTCGGTGACGAACCTGCGGAACTCGGGGCTGTTCGCCCACTCCCACGGAGCGCCGAGGTAGTTGCCGTAGGCGAGGACGAACCGTCCGGGGATCTCGCGGAAGGCCTGCAGCGCGGCCTCGCCGTACTCGGGCGTGCGCAGGGCGTGCGACCAGTCGAGGGTCGTGGTCACGCCCTGGTCGATCGATTCGAGCGCGCTCAGCAGGTTCCCCGCGTAGATGTCCTCCGGTCGGAACACCTCGCCCCACGTGAGGTAGTAGAAGACGAAGTACTGGCTGAGCGCCCAGTCGCCGCCGTACCCGCGCAGCGCGGTCTGCCACATGTGGCGGTGGGTGTCGATCATGCCCGGCATGACGATGCCGCCCGATGCATCGATCTCGAGCGTGCCCTCGGGCACCTCGAGCTGCGGGCCGACGCCCGCGATGGTGTCGCCGGTGATCAGCACGTCGGCGTTCTCGAGGACGCCCTGCGAATCGACGGTGATCACCGTCCCGTTGCGGAAGACGATGGGGCGGCCGGACGCGAAGTCCTCCGGGCGTGGCCGTGCAGCGGCGTCGGTCATGGTTCCTCCTCGTTGAGTGATCCGGTGCGGGTCGTTCCGGCCGTCGGCCGGTCAGGTGATGCGCCATCCGCGGTCGACGCAGAGGTTGATGCCGGAGACCCCGCGGTTCTCGAGCAGGAACATCGCGGCGCCGACGACGTCGGCCATCGTCGCGAGTTCGCCGCCCGGGGTCCGCGACTCGTAGGCTGACAGGACGCCCTCGGGCTTCCCCGCCCAGAACGGGCTGTCGCCCACGATGCCCGGGTGCAGGCCGTTCACGCGCATCGGTGCGAGCTCGAGCGCGAGCGACCGCACGAGCCCCTCGACGCCGCCGTTGATGGTCGACACCGTCGTCGAGCCCGGGTAGGGCGCGTCCTTGGCGCGGCCCCCGAAGAGCACGATCCCGGTGTCGACGTCGGCCTCGAGCCGGTCGAGCAGGGTGTGCACCGTCTGGGTGTACCCGACGAGCTTCAGGACGACGAGCCGGGTCGCCCGGGCGATGTCGTAGTCCCGCACGGTGTTGGCGTCGCGCTCGATCGCGGCGAGGACCAGTCCGTGCACGGCCCCGATGGAGGCGAGGCTCGACGCGATCGTCTCGGGCTCGGAGATGTCGACCCCGACGCCGGTCGCCCGGTCGCCGAGGGACGCCGCGACCCCGCGAGCGCGCTCCGCATCGCGTCCGGTGAGGACGACGCGATCGCCTCGCCGCACCACCTCCCTCGCGATCTCGAGCCCGATCCCGGAGGTGCCGCCGACGACGACGACGGTCCGCTCGCTCACGACCGCTCCCCCAGTCGCTCGGTCAGGTAGTCCCAGTCGCGCCGGAACCGGTAGGCGTGACGCGCGGGCATCTGCGGGGACTGCGTCTCGAGCCATCGCACGGGGGCGCCGGTGGCCTCGAACGAGTGGATGCAGCCGACGCCCGCCCAGGCGATGTCGCCCGGCCGCAGCCGGACCGCCTCGCCGTCGAAGGTCGCGTCGACCTCGCCCTCGAGGATGAGGTAGGCCTCCTCGAGTGGATGGTCGTGCGGCCCCGCGCGGCCGTCCGGTTCGTACTGCACCATGAACATGGTCGAGAGCGACGCCCCGAGGTCGGAGTCGACCATCATCTTCAGCGAGATGCCGCTGTAGACGAGGAGGGCCGTGCGCATGCTCGCCGACTGGGCGAGCATCTCCTGCGACTGGCGTCCTGGGTCCATCTGCCCGGTGCTGATCGCGCCGAAGGAGCGCGTGCGCGGGTCGCGGGGGTCGACGCGGACCGCGTCGCGCTCGGGGAGATCGGGGACGCGATAGGTGTCCCAGCCGTACCGCTCCCTCGGCGGCGGCGCGAAGAGGTCCGCCCAGACGGCCTCGGCTTCGCCGACGGCGCTCCAGGAGTGCGGCACGCCGACGGGGACGACCCCGTAGTCGCCGGCGACGAGGCGGACGGTCGCCTCGGGCGTCGCGAGGAGGACCTCGCCCTCGAGCACGTGGAAGGACTCCTCGAACGAGTGCACGTGCGCGGGTACGGAGCCGCCCGGCGCCAGCCGGGAGATGCCGAAGTCGGTGTGCGCCGCGCCGTCGTCGTAGCCGACGGCGCACCAGCGGGTGAGGCCGCTGGATCCCGGGGCGAGGCCGTCGGGCACGTCGTACACGGCGGAGTCGGACGTACGGACGAGAGAGCGAGCGCTCATGGATGCCTCCGAGCTTGCTGAACACCGACGTTCAGTTCCGGTGAACATTTCATCCGTATGAATGAACGTTGTCAAGGGCCCTTCGGCTCTTCACAGCAGGGCAGCGGGGTCTGCACCGGATTCATCCGGGCGGAGCGCGGGCAGCCTCACTGCACGCTCGGCGGTTCCGGGCCCCGGAGGGCCACGAGCCGGCGCAACGGCGCGAGGTGATACCCCGGGGGTATCGTCTGGTAGAATCGCGCCATGGCTACCGTGAACATCACCCACGACACCATCGAGTCCACGATCCGCGACAACGGCATCGTGCTGCTCGACTTCTGGGCCGAGTGGTGCGGCCCGTGCCGCATGTTCGGCCCCATCTTCGAGCGAGCCTCCGACCAGCACGCCGACGTGGTCTTCGGGAAGGTCGACACGGAGTCGGAGCAGGCGCTCGCCGCCGGCTTCCGGATCACCTCCATCCCGACGCTCGTGGTCTTCCGCGAGGGCATCATCGTCTTCGCCCAGCCCGGTGCCCTGAACGGCGCGCAGCTCGAGCAGGTCGTCGAGGCGACCAAGGGCCTCGACATGGAGGACGTGCGACGGCAGCTCGCCGAGCAGCAGTCCGCCCAGGCGCAGCAGGCCTGACCCACCCGGCCCGCAGGCGCGTCCACGGCGACGGCTCCTGGGTCCGCGCGTACGCTGGGCCCATGACGGATGCCGCGATCATCGGGCGGGTCACGGCGCCCGAGGTGCACGTGATGTCCTTCAACATCCGTCGACGCCTCCCCTCCGCGCGCCGGGGAAGCCCCGACCGGTGGTCCACGCGTCGCCCGCTCGTCACCCGGCTCCTCGCGGCGGAGCAGCCCACCATCCTCGGCGTGCAGGAGGCGCTCGCCGACCAGGTCCACGTCATCGCCGAGGGACTCGGTCCCGCGTACCGGTGGGTGGGCATGGGCCGGGACCCGTCCGGTCGCGGCGAGCGCTGCCCCGTCTTCTACGACGCCGACCGCCTCGAGCTCATCGCCTGGCGGCAGCGGGCGCTCTCGGCCACCCCCGACCTGCTCGGCTCGCGCACGCGATCGTGGGGCAACCTGACCCGGCGCATCCTCGTCTCCGCGGCATTCGCCGACCGCTCCACGGGCGCGCGGATCGTGGCGTTCAACACGCACCTCGACCACCTGTCCTGGCGCTCCCGCCTGCATTCGGCGCGGTTCATCGTCGAGCTCGCCTCCGCCTCGCAGGCCGCCGATCCCGACGCCGCCGTCGTCGTGACGGGCGACTTCAACGCGAACGAGCGCTCGGCCGTGTACCGGGCGCTCACCGCCGACGGCGTCCTGCGCGACTCGTGGGACGCGGCCGCGGAGCGGATCACCCCGCAGTGGGGCACGTACCACGGCTACCGCCGGCTCCGCCGGGGCGGCCCCCGGATCGACTTCGTCTTCGCCGGCCGGGGCGTCGACGTGGCCAGGGTCGCGATCAACGCCGCGCGATTCGACGGGCTGGCGGCATCCGACCACGAACCCGTGCAGGCGGTCGTCAGGCCGCCGGCAGCGGGCGACGACCAGCACGAGGAGGGCTGATGCGAGAGCTCTGGGAGGGGATCCGCCGCCGCGCGGACGGACCGGCCGAGGTGGTCGCCGACCTGATCCGGCTGATCGGGGCGATCTGCATCCCGATCGCCGCGATCGGCTGGGGTCCGCTCGGCGGGGTGAGCCTCGCGTTCGCGACCGGCGGCATGGTGGTCCCCCGCGCGCTCCGGGTCCGGCCCGGCCTCGACATCGCGTTCGGCATCGTCACGCTCATCGCCGTGTGGAGCAGCGTCACCGACCTCTACGTGACGGTCAAGTGGTGGGACCTCCCCGTCCACTTCGCGCTCAACGCCCTCGTCGCAGCGATGGGCTACCTCCTGCTCGTGCATTTCCGCATCGTCGCGGATGCCGCGACGCTGCCGCGGCCCACGCTCTCGACGGCCGTCGTGACGACCGCGCTCGGCATCAGCTTCGGGGTGTTCTGGGAGATGTTCGAGTGGTTCGGCAAGAACTTCATCGACGACGAGATCTACGTGGGCTACACCGACTCGATCGGCGACCTCCTGTGGGGCGGCATCGGCTCGCTGCTCGCAGGGCTCGCGATGCCGTGGCTCGCGGCGCGGCCGGGTCGTCGTGCACCGGATGCCGCCGCCTCGCGCGACTCCGGGGCCGGCCCGGGTTCCGAGCCGGTCAGTCGCGCCTGAGCGTCACCGGCGCGCGCGCGGCCCAGTCGCGCACGAGCTCCTCGCGCACCTCGACGCCCGTGCCCGCGCCGTCCGGCACCCGGAGCCGCCCGCGATGCTCGCCCGACCCGAGCACGAACGGCTCGGTGAGGTCCTCGGCGAAGTACCTGGCCGAGGCCGACGTGTCGCCGGGCAGCACGAATCCGGGCAGCGCCGCCAGGGCGACGTTCGCCGCACGTCCGACGCCCGTCTCCAGCATCCCGCCGCACCAGACGGGCACGTCGCGCGCCCGGCACGCGTCGTGCACCCGGAGCGCCTCGAGGTAGCCGCCCATCCGGCCCGGCTTGACGTTCACGATGCTCGTCGCGCCGCGCTCGATCGCGTCGACCGCGGTCGTCACGTCGAGGATCGACTCGTCGAGGCACACGGGCGTCTCGCACGCCTGCGCGAGCCGCACGTGCGTCGCGAGGTCCTCCTCCGCGAAGGGCTGCTCGATGAGCAGGAGGTCGAACGGGTCGAGGCTCGCGAGCAGCGGGATGTCGTCGGCGGTGTACGCCGTGTTCGCGTCGACCTGCAGCATGGTCCCGCGGCCGATCAGCTCGCGCACGGCGGCGACGGGCACGAGGTCCCAGCCGGGCTTGACCTTCAGCTTGATGCGGCGGTACCCCTCCTCGAGGTATCCGGTGACCTCGTCGAGCAGTTCCTCGATCGTCGGGGCGATGCCGACCGAGACGCCGCAGTCGACCCACTCGCGCACGGCGCCGAAGCAGTCGCCCATCGAGCGACCCTGGGCGCGGAGCTCGGCGTCGAGCACGGCGGCCTCCAGCGCGCCCTTGGCCATGCGGTGCCCGGCGACGAAGGCGAGGGCCGGGGCGACGGATGCCGCGAGCGGCACGCTCGCGATCGACGCCGCCGCTCCCCCGCCCGCGGCATCCGCCGCCGGGTCGTCGACGTGCTGCCCTCGATCGTCGACCCACACGCCGGCCGGCCGAGCAGGGTCCTCGATGACCACGCCGGAGACGTGCCCGTCGTCGGCGACGTGCGGCCGCGGCGCGCCGACCAGCGCCGGGGCGAGGTACCGCTCGATGACGGAGGCCGCGCCGTCGACGTACTCGCCCGAGTAGAGCGGGTCGCGACCGGCGACGCACTCGCCCCATCCGTCGCCGCGGTCGGTGCGCACGTGCACGAGCAGCACCTCGCGCGCCGTCTCGCGGCCGAAGGAGGTCTCGAACGGGCGCACGAGCGGCACCTCGAGACGATGCAGCTCGATCGCCTCGATGCGGGGCGTGGTCTCGGTCATCGGCCCTCCCGGTGGGCGTCGTCGGGGCTTCCAGTCTGGCGCAGGCGGCGCTCAGGCGCGCATGGGATCAGGTCGAGGAGACCGCACGACCCCACGTCGTGCGTCCGTGCAGCCGGCCGCGGGAGGGCGCCGGCCCCGTCAGCGCCGCTCGCCGCCGGGAGGACGGTCGGGGTCGTCGGCGGTGAACACGTAGTCGCCCGACGCGTCGAGCTCCGGGCGGAGCCGGCCGTCGGCGAGCGCGGCGAACGCCTCGCGCGACGCGTCACGCAGGGCCGCCGCGGCGCGGGGATCCTCGGTGCGCACCGCCTCGAAGTCGGCGACGAGCCGCAGTCCGCCCTCGGCGCGCCAGTGCGGTTGCGGCATCCGCTCGAGCGCGCGCTCGACCCTCGGTGAGCGGAGCCGCCAGCGGACCTCGAAGCGGTCGCTGCGATCGCCGCCCGAGATGGCGTCCCGCAGCTCGCCGTAGAAGTCCGGGCGGTACGCCATGACCTCGGCGCCGAGTCGCACGAGGTTCATGCGTGCGTTCCGGCGGATGAGGGGGTCGTAGGTCCAGCGCACCTCGTCGACGCCGTGATCGAGGCAGATCGCACGCTGGCGCAGCTTCAATGCGACGCCGACGCCGCGCCCCCGCGCTCGCGGGTCGACGGCGTTCATGTGCGAGTGGACGTGGAGCCCGTCGGCCCAGCCGAGGAACCCGAGCGCGGCCCCGATCGGCGCGTCGCCGGGCGCGGCGAGCTCGGCCGCGGCATCCGCCCGCCCCGGTTCGGGGACGGCGACGAGGACGGTGCTGCCGGCGTGATCGATCGCCCTGAGCGATGCGAGGTCGACGGTGCGGCCGGCGCCCCACGTCGCGTCGAAGCGTGCGAGGGCGCCGGCCAGCTCGTCCCGTCGGGCCTCCCGCGTGCGGATGCCGGCGCGCCGGTCGGCGTCGTCGGCGAGCGCGTGCGCGCGGTCGCGGGTCGCGGCATCCGTCATGCTCGGGACCCTATCGCGCCCGCGCCTGGCGTCTCGGACCCGGTTCGAGTGCGGCGGCCGCGAGGGCGGCACGGGACAGCGATCAGCGGGCCAGTCGGTCCTCCATGCCCCAGGGCTGGCCGTAGCCGCCGTCGGACTCGGCGCGCGCCATGAGCTCGAGGAACGGCTGCGCGTCGAACGCCTCGGGACCGAGGACGCCCACGCCCTGCCAGGCGCCCGTCGCGAGCAGCTCGAGCGCGATGACCGGGTTCAGCGCGGTCTGCCACACGACGCACTGCGCCTCGTACTCGCGCATCGTCCACTCGTTGTCACTGACGTGGTAGAGGTAGACCTCGCGCGGCGCGCCGTCCGTGCCGGTGCCGGTCACCCACACGCCCGCGCAGGTCTTCCCGGTCATGCGCGGGCCGATCGTCGCGGGGTCGGGCAGCGCCGCGGCCACCACGTCGCGGGGCGCGACCTCGACGGGGCCGTTCGCGCTGCGCACGCGGATCGGCGCGGTCTTGTCGAGCCCCAGCAGGTTCAGCGTCTTCAGCACGCCGATGAACTCGTCGCCGAGGCCGTACTTGAACGTGACGCGCTTCGCGTCAACCCAGCGCGGCATGAGGAGCACCTCCTCGTGCTCGACGTTGACGCACTCGACGGGACCGATGCCCTCCGGGAACTCGAAGACCTCGGGCTCGCTGAACGGCGGCGTCGTGTACCAGCCGCGGTCCTTCTCCCACACGACCGGCGGGTTGAGGCACTCCTCGATCGTGGTCCAGATCGAGAACGACGGCGCGAAGATCTCGTTCCCGGCGTCGTCGCGCACGACGAGGTTGGCGCCGTCGCGCGTGCCGAGCTCGTCGATCTCGCTGAAGAGGTGGTCGGCGGCGTACCGTGCGAACACGTCGGAGAGCCCGGGCTCGACGCCCATGCCGACGAGCGCGAGGCGACCCGCCTTCTCCCAGTCGTCGGCCTGCGCGAACTGGTCGTCGCCGAGCTTCACACCGGGCTCGGCGTACGGTTCGGTGGGGTGCGGCTCCGAGAGGCTCATCGCCATGTCGAGGTAGTCGGCGCCCGCGGCGAGTGCGCCACGGAAGATCGACGGCACGAACTTCGGCTCGACCGCGTTCACGACGTGCGTGGCGCGGTGCTCGCGAGCGACGGATGCCACGACCTCGGGGTCGCTCGCGTCGACCTGCGCCGTCGCGAACCGGGCGGCGACGGCGTCGCCGTGCTTCGCGGCGATCCAGTCGACCGTGCGACGTGCACGGGATTCGTCGTAGTCGCTCACGACGATGAGCTCGAAGAAGTCGCGGCGGGCGGCGATCTTGGCGATCGCATCGCCGACGCCCCCCGCACCGATGAGGAGGATTCGCATGCTGACGACGGTAGCCGTCTTCGGATTAATTGTCCAGTTGGACAACTTGAGGACCGGAACGGAGGAACTTCTCGTCGAGCGCGGCGCGGCGGGACCTCCCCGGTCGGCGTGTGCGGCATTGGTCCTCCCGCTCATCCCAGCACCGGCGGCAGCCCTCGTGCAGCGCGCACGAACGTGGCATCCGCCACCGCGCGGGATACCGCCGCGAACACCGTCGGCCAGTCCTCCGTGACGTGCCGCGCACTCGGCCGGAGCACGGGCACGCCGAACGCGTGCCCGACCAGCGTGCGATCCCGGCATCGGGGTCGACGTGCCCGGACGACGCCGGTGCGTGCAGGTGCAGCACATCGTCGCCGGCCCAGACGCCGAGCCGACGGAGTGCGGAGACGCACCCGATCGGCGCGCCCACGGCGACCGCCGTCAGTTGCTCCCGGTCGGCAGACGGTGTCGCGATCCACCCGTTCCTGGGACGGAACACGCTCCCCTCTTCGACCGCCCCCGCGATCCGGACGCTGCCGACCCCGGCTGCGGTGAGCGTGCGTTCGCGCGCGACGTGACCGAGCCGGGCGAGTGTGCTGAGGGGATCGGGCATGCAACGAGGGTGCGACGTCGGCGGGGCCCACGCCGCCGGACCGGCGCCTCGACGGCACTCGGAGACGCGAAACCGCGTGGGGAGGAGGGCTGCCGGGTGGCGCTGGGAGGAGGATCGGCCGAGCGCACGGCGTGGCGCGGCATGCCGCGGCGGGTTCGGGGCCGAAGTTCCTCCCCCGGGGCAGGAATGGGCGGGATGGCAGCGGTGACGTCAGCAGAACGGCGCGAGCGCCTCCCACGCGACCGCTGGGCTCGGCACGCCCTCTCGCACGACCGCGGCCTCGATCAGGCCGTACGGCCGGTCGGCGGCGTAGAAGACCTCGCCGGGGTTGTCGAGCCCGAAGGGCGAGAGGTCGACGAGGAAGTGGTGGTTGTTCGGCATCGAGAACCGGATCTCGGCGATCTCCGCCCGCTCCTCGAGCACCCGCCGCCCCATGTCGAACAGCGTCGCCTGCAACGCCGTCGAGAACCGATCGGCGAACGCCTCGAGCAGCAGGCCCCGCACGGCGTCGTACGCCGCGTCGTAGTCGACGCCCGCCTCGCCGTAGCGCCACCTCGCCGTCACCTCGGTCGCGAGGATGCGCTCGCGCGTCTCGGCGAGCGTCGTGTACCGGTCCTTCGGATAGCCCTCGAATCCCGCACCGGTGGTCTTCAGCACCCTGAGGCCCTGGATCCCGGCGATGACGTGCCGGTCGTCGCCGTCCGCCACGACGACCGCCGTGCGCACCTCCTGCCCCGTGCGCACGAACGCGTGCTCGTGCTCGGCTCCGTGCGCCTGGATGCGGGTCCAGGCGTACTGCTCGGCCACCCAGCGCCCGCCGGTCACGCACTGGAACGAGCTCGTGAAGTGGTCGGCCAGTCGGAGCAGGAACTCCTCGGGCGCGCCGATGCCGTCGCGTGCGAAGGCGAAGATCGTGTTCTTCTGGGTGTCGGTCGGCACGACGTTCCGGTTGTCGCCCTCGAGGTGGGCCGCGGCGAAGTCGCCGCTCAGCTGCGACGTGACGTCGAGGTCGTCGATCTCGTGACGGTCGGTGTCGCGCGTGACCTTGACGACGCGCACCTCCGCCTTGCCGTAGCGGTTCGCGCCGAGGACGATCGCGGGGTCGGGCATGTCAGCTCCCTCGGTAGGTCGAGTAGGCGAACGGGCTGAGCAGCAGCGGCGCATGCACGTGCCGGCCGTCGTCGGCGACGTGGAAGGTGAGCACCACTTCCGGGTAGAAGGCGTCGATCCCGCGGTCTGCGAACCACGTCGCGGTGTCGAAGCGCAGCCGGTAGGCCCCGGGCGGCAGGTCGTCGGGGCCGATGCGCGACACGCGGCCGTCGGCGTCGGTGACGGCCGCGTCGAGCGACGCCCACGACTCGCCGTCGCGGACCAGCAGTTCGACGCCGACGCCCTCCGCCGGACGCCCGGAGGTCGCGTCGAGCACATGGGTCGTGATGCGCGAGGCGCTCGGGGTGGTCATGCGAGAAGTCCCTTCAGCCGGCGGACGGCGATCTGGCGGAGCTGCTCCGCGACCACGGGTTCCTCCTCGTCGGGCGTGTGCGCGAGCCTGGCGGTGAGCGCGTCGAGGATGTCGCGCGACGACCGGCCCGCAGCGCGGATGAGGAACACGCGCCCGAACCGCTCCTCGTAGGCGCGATTGCCCTCCGCGAGCGCGGCGGCGACCTCGGCGTCCGAGGCGTCGACGCCGGACTGCTCGGCACGCGACATCGCGGCCTCGGCGCCCTGGCCGGCAGGGCGTTCGCCGATGCGCGGATGGTGCGCGAGCGCGCCCTCGATCTCCGCCGAGGTGAACGGCGACGCGGCCGCCTCGGCGGCGGCGACCAGGGCGTCCACCGAGTGGTAGGGGCGCGCGTCCGCGAGCGCGGCGCACCAACGCTCCACGTCGAGGCAGGGTCGCAGCAGGGCGATCGCCTCGTCGCGACCGGCCCGGTTGAACTCGTCAAGCGTCATCGCCCGCACCATCCCCCGATTCTGCCCGCAGGACGTCGCGAACGAGCAGCCGGCCACGCGGCACGGCGCGATCCACGGGTACGCCCGCGAGGTACGTCGCACGGACCACGCCGTCGAGCCGGCGCCCGTCGTACGGCGTCACGGGATGCCGGTGCTCGAGCGTCGCCGCATCCACCGTGAACGACGCGTCGGGCGCGACCACCGCGAAGTCGGCCGCGCGCCCCACCTCGATCGCGCCCTTGGCCGCGAGCCCGACCCGGCGGGCGGACGAGGCCGCCATCCAGTCCACGACGCGTTCGAGGCGGATGCCGCGGCGGCGCGCCTCGGTCCACACCAGCGGCAGCCCGAGCTGCAGCGAGGCGATCCCGCCCCACGCCACGGCGAAGTCGCCGCCGGCGGCGAGCTTCATCGCGGCCGGCGCGGGCGAGTGGTCCGAGACCACGAAGTCGATGACGCCGTCCTCGAGCCCGCGCCACAGCGCGTCGCGATTCGTCGCCTCGCGGATGGGCGGGCAGCATTTGTACGCCGTCGCACCGGGCGGCACCTCCTCGGCGGTGAGCACGAGGTAGTGCGGGCAGGTCTCGGCCGTGATGGGCACGCCCTCGCGCTTCGCGCGCACGATCGCCGCGAGCGCATCGGCCGAGCTGAGGTGCAGGATGTGCGAGCGCGCCCCGGTCCGCCGGGCGGCGTCGACGACCGCGGCGACCGCGGCGTCCTCGGCGGCCCGCGGTCGCGAGGCGAGGAAGTCGGCGAAGACCGGGCTGTGCGGGTGGGGCGCCGCCGCGAGGAGCGCACCGTCCTCGGCGTGCACGATCACGAGCGATCCGGTGCCGGCGAGCGCAGACATCGCGCGCGCCATCTCCTCGACGGAGACGGGCGGGAACTCGGGGACGCCCGAGTCGGCGAGGAAGCACTTGAACCCGAACACGCCCGCCGCGTCGAGGGGCAGCAGGTCGTCGTGGTTGCCCGGCACGATCCCGCCCCAGAACCCCACGTCGACGAACACGCGCCCCCGGGCCGCCGCGCGCTTGGCGTCGAGCGCGGCCACGTCGACCGTGGGCGGGATGCTGTTCAGCGGCATGTCGACGATCGTGGTGACGCCGCCGGCCGCGGCGGCGCGCGTCGCGCTCGCGAACCCCTCCCACTCGGTGCGGCCCGGCTCGTTCACGTGCACGTGCGTGTCGACGAGGCCGGGGATGAGCACCTCGTCCTCGGCGAGGTCCGCCCGGCGCGCCCCGGCCAGTCCGGCGCCCGGGCGGTCGATCCATGCGACGACGCCGTCCCGCACGCCGACCTCGGCCGCCGTGAACGCGCCGTCGACGAGCACCCGCTCCCCGGTGAGCACGAGATCGAAGCGGTCGGATGCCGCGGCGGCGCCGTGCGCGCCGGGCCCGGGTCGCGGCATCCGCTCGCTCACCCCCATCGGCTCGCGGCCCGGCCGGTCGCCGGATCGGTGAGTCGCACCTGGCGGTTGACGTCCTTGTAGAGCAGGTAGCGGAACGGGCCCGGCCCGCCGGCGTAGCACGCCTGCGGGCAGAACGCGCGCAGCCACATGAAGTCGCCCGCCTCGACCTCGACCCAGTCGCCGTTCAGGCGGTACACGCCCTTGCCCTCGAGCACGAAGATGCCGTGCTCCATGACGTGGGTCTCGGCGAAGGGGATCGACCCGCCGGGCTGGAACGTCACGAGGTTCACGTGCAGGTCGTGCGCGAGGTCGCCCGGGTCGACGAAGCGCGTCGTGGCCCACGCGCCGTCCGTGCCCGGCATGGGCTCCGCTCGGACCTCGGTGTCGCTCGTGACGAACGAGGTGGGGGCCGCGATGCCCTCGACGGGCTCGTAGGCCTTGCGGATCCAGTGGAACGAGGTGGGCGCGTCGCCCTCGTTCGCGACCGACCACGCCGTCCCGGCGGCGAGGTAGGCGTACCCGCCCGGACCGAGCACGCGTCGGCCGCCGTCGAGCCCGAGGGTGAGCTCCCCGGCCGTCACGAACAGGACTCCCTCGACCCCGGGCTCCGCCTCGGGTCGGTCGGCCCCGCCGCCGGGCGCGATCTCGACGATGAGCTGCGCGAACGTCGTGGCGAATCCCGCGATGGGCCGGGCGAGGATCCACGAGCGCGTGCGCGTGAAGCCCGGCAGCGCGCTCGTGACGATGTCGCGCAGCACGCCCTTCGGGATGACGGTGTACGCCTCGGTGACGATCGCGCGGTCGGTGAGCAGCTCCGACTGCCCGGGCAGGCCGCCGGCCGGCGTGAAGTAGCTCGGGGTGTCGCTCATGGGACCTCCTCGTCCGTGGATCGTGCGCGCCGCGGCATCCGCTCAGCCCGTCGTGCGCCTCGGGCTCGCCCACTCGGCGAGCGTCCCGTCGTCGAGGCCCGTGTCGGCGGCGACCTCGGCGGTCGTGATCGCGCCGCAGTCGACGCCGCGGCGCACGAACCGGGCGAGCGCGCGCACGGTCGCGGGCTCGTCGAGCACGGCGCCGGCCGTGCGGTCGTGCACGTGGCGCAGGCGCGCGGCGACGGCGGGGTAGGCCTCGCGGGCGTACGCGTACGTCGCGAGGTATCGGGTCGGCAGCTGCGCCGGGTGCAGGTCCCAGCCCTGCACGAAGCCGCGCTCGAGCGCCCGGCGCACGAGCCGGGCGTGCAGCCGCCACGCCTCGCGTGCGCGGTCGCCGACGGGCAGCACGTTCGTCGACCCGTCCGAGAGCCGGATGCCGGTGCCCGCGACCGCGACCTGCATGACGAGCTTCGCGTGGTCGGCCGCCGGGTGCTCGAGGGACTGGTCCGGTGCCGCGATGCCGAGCGCGGCGCTGTAGTCGTAGGTGCCGTAGTGCAGCCCTGCGATGCGCCCGGGCGCGGCGGCCGCGAGGCGCGCGACGGGTGCGGTGCCGTCGGCGCCGAGCACGAGCTGGGGCGTCTCGACCTGCACCTCGAAGCGCAACCGCCCCTCGGGGAGCCCGTGCACGCGTTCGAGTGCCGCGACGACCTCGGCCATCGCCTCGACCTGGGCGACCGTGGAGACCTTGGGGAGGGTGAGCGCGAGGCCGTCGGGCAGCCCGCCCCGCTCGACCAGGGTCGTGACGACCAGGTCGAGGGTCCGGATGCCGCGGACGCGCGTGGCCGCCTCGAACGACTTGAACCGGATCCCGATGAACGGCGGCGCCGCGTCCGCCGCGACCGCCGCCGCCACACCCTCGGCGGCGCGCACCGCGTCGGCGTCCTCGGCGTCGTCGCCGCGGTCGCCGTAGCCGTCCTCGAAGTCGATCCGGAGATCCTCGATCGGCTCGCGCGCGAGCTTGCGCTCCACGAGCGGCGCGACCTCGGCGGCGATCGACGGCGCGAGCCCCACGTCGATCGCGAGCGCCTCGAGCCCGCCGGCCGCCGCGACGGCGTCGAGCGCGTCGCGACCCCAGCGCGCGGGCAGCGCGGGCTCGTACCGATCGCCGGGCACGTAGACGGTGTGGACGGGCTGCCGGGTGCCGGCGTCGCCCGGGTACGCGGTCGCGAGCAGCCGATCGGTGTCGGCGAGCCGGGCCCCGATCGCGGTGAGCACGTCGGCCGGCAGGGCGGGGCGCGCGTTCATCCGAGCAGCTCGTACGCGGGCAGGGTGAGGAAGTCGACGTAGTCGTCGGCGAGCACGAGGTCGGCCACGAGTCGTGCGGCGGGTTCCCACGACGCGGCGAACCGGTCGGGCGGCACGTCGGCGCGCAGCGCGGCGACCTCCTCGTCGAGCACCTCGCGCACGAGCTCGCGCGTCACCGTGCGGCCGGTGTCGGCGAGCACGACGCCGTGCCGCACGTGCTGCCACACCTGCGACCTCGAGATCTCGGCCGTCGCGGCATCCTCCATCAGGCTGTGCAACGCGACTGCGCCGCTGCCCTGGAGCCACGCCGCGGTGTACGCGACGGCCACCGAGAGGTTGGTGCGCAGCCCCGCCTCGGTGACGGCGCCGCCGGCGGAGGCGACGTCGAGCAGCTCGGCCGCCGACACGTCGACCTCGGCCCGCTGCCGGTCGAGCTGGTTCGGCCGCTCGCCGAGGACCGCGTCGAAGACCTCGCGGCAGACCGGCACCAGGTCGGGGTGCGCGACCCACGACCCGTCGAAGCCGTCGCCGGCCTCGCGCGCCTTGTCGGCCCGCACCTTCTCGAACGCCAGCGCGGTCGCCTCCGGGTCGGCGCGGTTCGGCACGAAGGCCGCCATCCCGCCCATCGCGACCGCACCGCGACGGTGGCAGGTCCGCACGAGCAGGTCGGTGTAGGCGCGCATGAACGGCGCGGTCATCGACACCGACGCGCGGTCGGGCACGACGAACTCGGGGCCGGCGTCCCGGAACACCTTGATGATGCTGAACAGGTAGTCCCAGCGCCCGGCGTTCAGGCCCGAGGCGTGGTGGCGCAACTCGAACAGGATCTCGTCCATCTCGAACGCCGCGGTGATCGTCTCGATGAGCACCGTCGCGCGGATCGTGCCCTGCGGGATGCCGAGGCGATCCTGCGCGAGCACGAACACGTCGTTCCAGAGCCTCGCCTCGAGGTGGCCCTCGAGCTTCGGCAGGTAGTAGTACGGCCCGTCGCCGCGGTCGATGAGGGGCTGCGCGGTGTGGAAGAAGTGCAGCCCGAAGTCGACCAGCGCGGCCGAGGCGCGCTCGCCGTCGATGCGCACGTGCTTCTCGGGGAGGTGCCAGCCGCGCGGTCGCGTGACGACCGTCGGACGGCGGACGTCGTCGCGGAGGCGATACGCCCTGCCCTCGGGCGAGGTCCAGGCCAGCGTGCCGCGCGCGGCGTCGCGCAGCGCCAGGACGCTGCCCACGACGTTCGCCCAGGTCGGGCTCGACGCGTCCTCGAGGTCGGCGAGCCAGACGCGGGCGCCCGAGTTCAGCGCGTTGATGGCCATCTTGGCGGGCGACGCCGGCCCGGTGATCTCGACGCGACGGTCGGCGAGCGGCTCGGGAGGCGGCGGCACCCGCCAGTCGCCCGCCCGCACCTCTACGGTCTCGGCGAGGAAGTCGAGCGGCTCACCGGCCGCGATGCGCTCGCGTCGGGCGCGACGCGCGGCGAGCAGCTCCCGCCGCCGCGGTTCGAACCGCCGGTGCAGTTCCTCGACGAACGCGAGCGCGTCGTCGGTGAGGATCTCCGCCCCGCCCGCGACGTCCGCGGCGCCGCCGATCTCGATCGTCATGCGTCGACCGCTCCCCTCCGGCTGCGGGCGCCCTGCTCCGCGCGCCCAGCCTCATCTTGACGCACGAGCCCCCGCCGCGTCACCGGACGAGGCCGAAGACGTCGGGCGTAGACTCGCCGAAAGGGGGTGCGGATGCAGCACATCGTCGTGACCGTCAACGGAGTCGAGCTCGCGGACGGGGAGGTGGCCGCCCACACGACGACGCTCGACTGGCTCCGGTCGAGGGGGCTCACGGGCGCCAAGGAGGGCTGCGCCGAGGGCGAGTGCGGAGCGTGCTCGGTGCTCGTCGCCGCGCCCGCCGACGACGGCGGCACCGCGTGGACCGCCGTGAACGCGTGCCTGCTCCCGATCGCCGCGCTCGACGGGCAGGAGGTCGTCACGGCCGAGGGGCTCGGGACGCCCGAGGCCCCGCATCCGGTGCAGGCCGCGCTCGCGGCCGACGGCGGCTCCCAGTGCGGGTACTGCACGCCGGGGTTCGCCTGCAGCATGGCCGCGGAGTTCTATCGGCCGGGCCGCGGGGCGACTGGGACGACGGAGGCCGCGGCATCCGCTCGCCGCGAACCGCACACCCGAGAGCCCGCGCACCCCGCGCACGACCACGGACCGAACGACTTCGACCTCCACGCGCTCGCCGGCAACCTGTGCCGCTGCACGGGGTACCGCCCGATCCGCGACGCGGCCTTCTCGCTCGGCGCGCCCGACGCGGCCGACCCGCTCGCCGCGCGCCGGGAACGGCCGGCGCCCCCGCCGCGCGCCACGCGCGTCGAGCACGACGGCGAACGCTTCGTCCGGCCCCGCGACCTCGACGAGGCGCTCCGGATGCTCCACGACGAACCCGGCGCCACCGTGATCGCCGGCTCGACCGACTGGGGCGTCGACGTGAACCTGCGCGGTCGCCGCACCCCGCTCACCGTCGCGATCGAGCACCTGACCGAGCTCCGCGAGCTGCACGCGACCGACTCGGCGATCGAGGTGGGCGCGGCGCTGAGCCTCAGCGAGGTGCAGCGCCGGCTCGGCGGACGCGTGCCCCTGCTCGACGCGCTCTTCCCGCAGTTCGCGTCGCCGCTGATCCGCAACCGGGCGACGCTCGGCGGCAACCTCGGCACCGCCTCCCCCATCGGCGACGCGGCCACGGCACTGCTCGCCCTCGACGCGCGCCTGCGGCTCGTGTCGCCCGACGGCGAGCGCGAGGTCGACCTCGCCGAGTACTTCACGGGCTACCGGGAGACCGTCCGACGGCCGGACGAGCTCATCCGCGCCGTCCGGATCCCGCTGCCGCTCGCGAACCTCGCCGCCTTCCACAAGGTCGCCAAGCGCCGGTACGACGACATCTCGAGCGTCGCCGTCGGCTTCGCGATCGACCTGGGCGACGACGGCACGGTCGCCGCGGCGCGGATCGGGCTCGGCGGCGTCGCCGCGACGCCGATCCGGGCGCGCGCGACCGAGGCCGCGCTGACCGGACGCCGGTGGGACCTCGACGCGATCCGCGAGGCGGCCTCCGTGCTCGGCGGCGAGGGCACGCCCATGTCCGACCACCGTGCGAGCGCCGAGTACCGCGCGCTGATGCTGAACCGGGCGCTGCTCAAGCTGTACCGGAACACCGCTCGCGAGGAGGTGCCGGCATGAGCGAGCTCGCCGCACGTCCCGACGGCGCGGTCGTCGGGCGCCGCGTCGCCCACGAGAGCGCCGCCCAGCACGCGACCGGCGTCGCCACCTACACCGACGACCTCGCCGCCCGGCGCGCCGGAGTGCTCACCGCGTGGCCCGTCCAGTCCGAGCATGCGCATGCGCGGATCCGGCTCGACGTCGCGCCCGCGCTCGAAGTGCCCGGCGTCGTGCACGTGCTCACGGAGGCCGACGTGCCGGGCGTGAACGACGCGGGCGCGAAGGGCGACGAGCCGCTGTTCCCCGATGAGGCGCGCTACCACGGGCACGCGCTCGCGTGGGTCCTCGGCGAGTCCGCCGAGGCGGCCCGGCGCGGCGCGGCCGCGGTCCGCGTCGAGTACGAGCCGCTCCCGTCGATCGTCACCATCGCGGAGGCCGTCGAGCAGGGGTCGTTCCAGGGCTTCGCGCCCACCGTCCGGCGCGGCGACGCGGCATCCGCCCTCGCGAACGCGCCCCACGTCGTCGAGGGCGAGAGCTTCGTCGGCGGGCAGGAGCACTTCTACCTCGAGACCCACGCGTCGCTCGCGCACGTCGACTCCGAGGGGCAGGTGTTCCTCGACTCGAGCACGCAGCACCCGTCGGAGACGCAGGAGATCGTGGCGCACGTCCTCGGCGTGCCCGCGCACCGCGTCACCGTGCAGGTGCTGCGGCTCGGCGGCGGGTTCGGCGGCAAGGAGATGCAGCCGCACGGGCTCGGAGCGGTCGCCGCACTCGGGGCGGTGCGCACCGGCCGGCCCGTCAGGGTGCGACTCACGCGCACGCAGGACCTCACGATGACCGGCAAGCGCCACCCCTACCACGCGACCTGGCGCGCCGGATTCGACGACGACGGCCGCATCCTCGCGCTCGAGGCGACGCTCACCGCCGACGGCGGCTGGAGCCTCGACCTGTCCGAGCCGGTGCTCGGTCGCGCGCTGTGCCACGTCGACAACGCGTACTGGATCCCCGACATCGCCGTGCACGGCCGCATCGCCAAGACCAACAAGACGTCGCAGACGGCGTTCCGCGGGTTCGGCGGACCGCAGGGGATGTTCGTGATCGAGGACATCCTCGGCCGGGTCGCACCGCGACTGGGCATCGACGCCGCGACGCTCCGCGAGCGCAACCTGTACCGGCCGGGCCAGACCACCCCCTACGGCCAGGAGGTGCGCCACGCCGAGCGCCTGCAGGAGATCTGGGAGCGGGTGCGCACCGAGAGCGCGTTCGACGAGCGCCGCGCCGCGATCGCGCGGTTCAACGCCGGGAGCCCCGATGTCAAGCGCGGCCTCGCCATGACCCCGGTGAAGTTCGGCATCTCGTTCACGTTCACCGCCTACAACCAGGCCGGCGCGCTCGTCCACGTCTACAAGGACGGCTCGGTGCTCGTGAACCACGGCGGCACCGAACTCGGCCAGGGCCTGCACACCAAGATGCTCCAGGTCGCCGCGACCGCCCTCGGGGTGCCGCTCGCCGCGGTGCGCCTCGCGCCGACGCGCACCGACAAGGTGCCGAACACCTCGGCGACCGCCGCGTCGTCCGGCGCCGACCTCAACGGCGGCGCGGTCAAGCACGCGTGCGACCAGATCCGCGACCGCCTCGCCGACGTGGCGGCGGCGCACCTCGGCGGCGACCCCGGCGACATCCGCTTCGCCGACGGGATCGTCGCGTCATCCGCCACCGAGCGTGGTATGGCGTTCGCCGAGCTCGTCGAGACGGCGTACCACGAGCGCGTGCAGCTCTGGGCGGCGGGCTTCTACCGCACCGAGGGCCTCGGCTGGGACCCGGCGACCATGCAGGGCACGCCGTTCAGGTACTTCGCGTACGGCGCCGCGGCGGCCGAGGTCGAGGTCGACGGGTTCACGGGCGCGACGCGCCTGCGCCGCGTCGACATCGTGCACGACGTCGGCGACTCGCTCTCGCCGCTCGTCGACCTCGGGCAGGTCGAGGGCGCCTTCATGCAGGGCGCCGGATGGCTCATGCTCGAGGAGCTGCGCTGGGACGAGACCGACGGGCCGGGCCGCGGGCGCCTGCTCACGCAGTCCGCGAGCACGTACAAGCTGCCGAGCTTCTCGGAGCTGCCGGACGAGCTCAACGTGCACTTCCTCGAGCGCGCGCGCGAGGACGGCGCGGTCTACGGTTCGAAGGCCGTCGGCGAGCCCCCCTTCATGCTCGCGTTCAGCGTGCGCGAGGCGATCCGCGAGGCGGTCGGGGCGTTCGGGCCGGCCGGGCGCAGCGTGGAGCTCGCCTCGCCGGCGACGCCCGAGGCCGTCTTCTGGGCGATCGAGGCGGCGCGGGACGCGGGTGCGCCGGTCGACGAGACGGCCGGCGAGACCGTGACGGATGCCGCGGCATCCGTCACGGCCGGAAGCTGAGGGGAACGGCGATGGACTGGCTCGACGCGTTGCAGCGACTCCGCGACTCCCGCACGCCCGCGGTGCTCGTCACGCTCGCGACCGTGCGCGGGCACGCCCCGCGGAACGGCGGGGCGAAGATGGTCGTCGCGTCGTCCGACGCGTTCGGCAGCGTGGGCGGCGGCAACCTCGAGGAGACGGCCGTCCGGCGCGCCCGCGAGATGCTCGACGCCGGCGCGGTGGAGCCCGAGCTGCTCACGCTCACGCTGAGCGACAAGGCGGTCGTCGACTACGGCGTGCAGTGCTGCGGGGGCGAGGTGACCATGCTGCTCGAGCCCGTGCCGGTGGTGCCCGTCGTCGCCGTCTTCGGCCTGGGCCACGTGGGGCTCGAGCTCGCCCGGGTGCTCGCGCGGCACCCGCTGCGGCTCGACCTGGTCGACTCGCGGGCGGAGATGCTCTCGCCCGACCGGATCGGCGTGCCCGGCAGGACCGGGCCGTTCGCCGACGTCGTCGCCGACCTCCGGCTGCACCACCTCCCGGTGCCGGAGGCCGCGCTGACCGAGCTGCCCGCCGGCGCGCACGTGCTCGTGATGACGCACGACCACGCCGAGGACCTGGCGATCTGCGACATGGCGCTCCGCACGCCCGGGCTCGGGTCGATCGGGCTCATCGGCTCGCGCTCCAAGTGGGCCCGGTTCCGGGCTCGGCTGCGCGAGGCGGGGCACGACGATGCCGCGCTCGAGCGCGTCACGACCCCCATCGGCATCGACGGCATCCGCTCGAAGGAACCGGCCGCGATCGCGGTCGGCGTCGCCGCGCGCGTGCTGCAGCTCGTCGAGGCGGCCGCGGTCAGGCCGTCGACGCCGGCTCGCGCGACGTCGCGGTCTCGCGGGGGCGTGCCGGCGGAGTGACGTGCGCCTCGGCGCGCAGCCGGTTGCGCTCGGCGATCCTCGCCGCCCGATCGAGGCGTTCACGCTCGAGCCGTCGCGCGAACAGCGTCCAGACGAGCAGGGCGACGCCCGCGCCGATGAGCATCCCGCCGATCGTGTCGGTGAACCAGTGGACGCCGAGGTAGGTGCGGCTGATCGCCATGAGGATCGTGTAGATCGCGCCGACGATCCACACCCAGAGCTTCGGCACGATGATGCCGATCGCGACGGCGATCGTCGCCGCGTTGGCCACGTGCCCGGACGGGAACGAGCCGAAGTCGGAGGCCACGAGCATGTCCTCCGGGCGGGCACGACCGAACAGGTTCTTCAGCAGCTGCACCACGCCGGCGCTCGCCGCCGACGCCACGACGAAGAACAGGGCCGCCCAGGGCCGGCGCACGGCGAGCAGGATGAGCGCGGTCAGGATCGGGACGACGAACACGCCCGCGATCCCGCCGCCGAGGGCGTCCATGCCGAACGCGAAGAGGTCGCCGATCCCGCCGCGGAGCTCGAAGACGTCCTCGGCCCACTCCTCGTCGATCTCGAAGAGCGTGTCGGCGCGGATCACGAGGATGAGGCCCAGCAGCGCCGCGATCACGACCGACGTGATGCCGACGGCGAGCGGGACGAAGCGCCCGACGTACTCGGTGCGCACCTCGCGCGCCCGCGGGTTCAGCTCGTCGGCGCGGGCCGCCGCGCGGCCCTCGGTCATGCTCGCCGCCTGCGCGCGCAACCCCCGCCCGCGGTGCGGCGTCGCGGCCCCCGCGGAGGCGGGCGGCTCGGGCGTGGGCTCGTCGGGTCCGTCCGGTGCGCTCATCCTCCAACGCTAGTCGCCGAGACGGGAAGGGCCTGAGAACGGATGCCGCGTGCCTCCTGCGGCGCCGCCCCCGCGCGTCACAGCTCGCGGATGTAGAAGAGCATGCGGTAGTCGGCGCCCGGCTCGATGTTGACGAAGCCGTGGCGCTCGTAGAATCGCCGGGTGTCGACGTCGACCTCGTCGACGTTGATGTGCATCTCGATCGCGCTGCGGTCGGCGACCTCCGCGAGGGCGCGCGTGAGCAGGTCGGTGCCGATGCCGCGGTCGCGGAGCCCGGGTCGGACGTACAGCTCCTCGAGCTGCGCGAGCGGCCCGTCTCCGTACGGCGTGGGCCGGAGGGTGAGGTAGGCGAAGCCGGCGGGCTCGGAGTCCTCGGCGAGCAGCACGATCACGTCGTCGCGCGGCAGCAGCCCGGCGAACCGCCGTGCGAACTCCTCGGCGGAGGGCGTCGGCGACTCGAACTCCGTGTTGAAGTCGAAGAGCAGCCCCCCGACGACGTGCGCATCGGCGGCCGTCGCCCGGCGCACCTCGAACCGCTCCGCTGAACCCACTGCCCCGCTCCGTTCCATCCGGGTGCGAGCGTAGCGCGGAACACGTCAGTCGGACAGGGCCGGCACCGTCGACGGCCGCACGAGCAGCCACACCGACGCCACGGCGATCACCGCGGCGCCGCCCATGACGACGGCCATGGGCACCGCGGTGCCGACGCCGAAGACCCCCGCGAGGGGCGAGAGCGCGCCCGCGAGGCCGAAGTTGAGGGCGCCGAGCAGCGAGGCCGCCGTGCCGGCCTCGGCGCCGTGGTTCGCGAGCGCGAGCACCTGCACGGCCGGGAACGTGAAGCCGCAGGCCGCGATGTAGATCCACAGCGGGATGGCGGTGCCCCAGAACCCGGCTCCCGAGCTGTCGAGCACGACGATGGCGAGCGCCATCGCGAGGTGCACCACGGTGGTGCCCGCGATGATGTACTGCGGCGGGATCGGCCCGCGGATCAGCCGCGACGACACCTGGACGCCGACCACGACGCCGATCGAGTTCACGGCGAAGAGGATGCCGTACTCCTGCGGCGAGAACTCGTACACCTGCTGGAACAGGAACGACGAGGTCGACAGGTAGGCGAACAGGCCCGTGAAGGTCATGCCGCCCACCAGCGCGGCGCCGAGGTAGACGCGGTCGCGGAACAGCGCCCGGTAGCGGTCGCGCATCGACGAGTGGCCGGCGACGTGCCGACGCGACTCGGGCAGGGTCTCGACGATGAGGAACGTGACGGCGAGCACGACGACGAGGCCGTAGGCGCCGAGCACCCAGAAGAGCCCGCGCCAGTCCATGACCTGCATGAGCTGCGAGCCCACGACGGGCGCGACGACGGGCGCGAGCCCGACGACGAGCGCGAGCCGCGAGAGCATGCGCACAAGCGGCTTGCCGCCGAACAGGTCGCGCACCATGGCCATCGCGACGACGCCGCCGGCGGCGGCGCCGAACCCCTGCAGCAGGCGGAACGCGGTGAGCCACGCGATGTCGGGGGCGAGCGCCGCAGCGACGGATGCCGCGATGTGCACGATCGTCGCGAGGATGAGCGGCAGTCGGCGGCCGACCTTGTCGCTCCAGGGGCCGACGACGAGCTGGCCCAGGCCGAAGCCGATCATGGTGCCGGTGAGCGTGATCTGGATGGCGGCGGCGTTCACGCCGAGCTCGGCCTCGAGCGCGGGGAACGCGGGCAGGTACAGGTCGATCGTGAACGGCCCGAGCGCCGTCAGCGCGCCGAGCACGAGCACGTAGACGAGCCGCTGACCGCGGCTGAGCAGGTCGCCGGGGTGGCGCGCCGAGCTCGGCTCGAAGTCGTCGGGTCGGACGATGGGGATGGAAGCGGTGGACATTGGTTCCCGTGGCGTGCTGGAGGCGGTCGTGCGGTCGGGGGTGCTGCGCGGCGCACGCCGTCGGGCGCCTGGCGAACGGAAACGGCGCCCGTGGGGCGCCGCTCTCGGGAATCGCGGCCGGGTCCGAATCCGGCTCGAATCGATTCGACTCGGAACAGTCTAACCGCCGCCCCCGGGTTCCGCGCAAGCGGGAACGATTCCCGGCGCGACCGCCGGGCGCGACGCGGCGAAGGAACCTCGACCCGCGGTACGGCGAGTCGGCGCAGGTCCGCGGAGTGTCGCGCGAGATCTCCTTCCGCCCGCCCCCTCGCGTCCGGGCGGGCGCGGGCGAGCGGATCAGCCGGCGGCGGCGAGCGGGTCGGCGAGCAGCGGCGCGAACGCCGCCTCCGCCGCCCCGATCATGAGTCGGTCCTCGCCGAGCGCGGCGACGACGAGGCCGACGTCCTCCGCGGCGGCGGGCATCGCCTGGGCGGCGACGGCCGCACGCAGGGCCTCCGGGTCCTGCTCGGCGAGCGTGGCGAGGAACCCGCCGAGGATCACGAGCGACGGGTTCAGCACGTTGACCGCATTGGCGAGCGCCGTCGCGAGGATCCGGCGCTGGCGGTCGAGCTCCTCGACGATCGCCGCACCTCGCTCGCCGTCGGCCGCGAGGGCGTCGCCGATGGCTGCCGCGAGCGTCGGCTCGTCGGCGCTGCGGAGCCCCACCGCCTCGAGCAGGCGCGCCCGGCTCACCTCGTCCTCGAGCACGCCGCCCTCCGCGCGGCGGTCCGCGGATGCCGCGATGCCCGGCCGGTTCTGCCCGAACTCCCCCGCGTAGCCGCTGGTGCCGCCCACCGGGCGACCGTTGACGACGAGCCCGCCGCCGATGCCGCTCGCACCGCCGTTGAGGTAGACCAGGTCGTCCACGCCGCGACCGGCGCCGAAGAGGTGCTCGGCGATCGCGCCGAGGCTCGCGTCGTTGCCGATCGCGACCGGCAGGCCCGTGGCCTCCTCGACGAACGACCGCACGGGCACCTCGCGCCACTCGAGGTGAGGCGCGAAACGCACGAGCCCGTCCGCGGCGCGCACGAGGCCGGGCACCGCGAGGCCGACCCCCGCGAACCGGGCGTGGCGCAGCTCGTCGGCGCGCCATGCGGAGATCGTCTCGGCGGTGAGGCGCGCCACCCGTCCGGGCGTGACGAGCTCGTCGACGTCGATGCGGCGGCGCGCTGCGATCCGGCCCCCGAGCCCCACGGCGGCGAGCGTGACGGCGTCGACCTCGGGATTCACGGCGACGGCGACGAGCCGCGGGTCCGGTGCGATCACGGGCGACGGGCGGCCGACGCGGTTCGTGGGGTCGGGCGCGCGCTCCTCGGCGAGCCCGAACTCGACGAGCTCGCCGGCGAGCGCGGCGATGGTCGAGCGGTTGAGCCCCGTGAGCGCCGTGAGCCGGGCACGCGAGAGCGGGCCCTCGACGTGGACGAGGCCCAGGACGCGCGCGAGGTTGCGGCGATGGACGCCGTCGAAACTTCCGGTCCGGTCTGGCACGGCATCCACTCTAGGGACGGGGCAGGCCCGCAGCGGGGAGGCGCGTCAGATTTGTTGCGCTTGACCGCAAATCGCTCGGCGCGTATATTCGAGGCGTCCAGATCACTTTCGACGTTGCGGTCGAAACTTTCGAGAGGTTCAATGATGAACAGACGCAGCACCATGAGGCTCGTCACGCTCACCGCCGCGACCGGCCTCGCAATCGCCTCCCTCACCGCGTGCAGCACCGGCGACGGCGGCGACGAGGGCGGTGACGGCGAGGTCACCCTCACCTGGTGGCACAACGGCACCACCGGCCCCCTCCCCGAGGTATGGGAGGAGGTGGCCCAGGAGTTCGAGGCCGAGCACCCCGGCATCAACGTCGAGCAGACCGGCTACCAGAACGAGGAGCTCCAGCGCACCCTCATCCCGAACGCCCTGGCCGCCGGCGATCCCCCGGACCTCTTCCAGGTCTGGCCGGGCGGCGAGCTCCGCGACCAGGTCGAGAACGGCTACCTCATGCCGCTCGACGACGAGATCCCCGACACCATCGAGAGCGTCGGCGCGACCATCAACCCGTGGCAGGTCGACGGGAAGACCTACGGCGTCCCCTTCACCTTCGGCATCGAGGGCTTCTGGTACAACCAGGATCTCTTCGAGCAGGCCGGCATCGACGCGCCGCCGGAGACGCTCGACGAGCTCGTCGACGTCGTCGGGCAGCTGAAGGACGCGGGCATCACGCCGATCGCCGTCGGCGCGGGCGACAAGTGGCCGGCCGCCCACTGGTGGTACCAGTTCGCGCTCCACTCCTGCTCGCCCGAGGCGCTCCAGGCCGGCGAGGCCGAGAGCGACTTCAGCGACGAGTGCTGGGTCGAGGCGGGCGAGCAGCTCGAGGAGTTCCTCGCGATCGAGCCGTTCCAGGAGGGCTTCCTCGGCACCCCCGCCCAGCAGGGCGCGGGCAGCTCGGCCGGCCTCATCGCCAACGGCCAGGCCGCGATGGAGCTCATGGGCCACTGGAACGCCGGCGTCATCGGCGGGCTCACGGCCGACCAGCAGGTTCCCGAGTTCCTCGGCTGGTTCCCCTTCCCGGGCATTCCGGATGCCGCAGGCGACCCGACCGCGGCCCTCGGCGGCGGCGACGGCTACGGCTGCTCGGCCGAGGCGCCCCCGGAGTGCGCCGAGCTGCTGGAGTACATCATGAGCGAAGAGGTGCAGGCGAAGTTCGCCGCGAGCGGCTCGGGCATCCCGACCGTGCCCGCCGCGACGGAGTCCCTCGAGGACGAGAACCTCAAGGCCGTCGCCGAGGGCCTCGCCGACGCCTCGTTCGTCCAGCTCTGGTTCGACACGGCCTTCGGCACCACCGTCGGCAACGCCATGAACGAGGGCATCACGAACCTCTTCGGCGGCGCCGGCACGCCCGAGGAGATCGTCACCAAGATGGAGGACGCTGCGGCGACGCAGTAGCACCATGACCGCAGTCCTGAACCCGGCCGGGCCCGCGACCTCCGCGGGCCCGGCCCCCGCCCCGGGCCGCCGGCCCCGGCGCCCCGGCTCCGCGCGCCAGCGGATCGAGATCGCCGTCCTGGTGGGCCCGGCCCTGTTCCTCTTCCTCGGCTTCGTGATCCTGCCGGTCATCCTCGCGGCGGTGTACAGCCTCTACAACCTGCCTCCCGCGTTCCGCTGGGAGCACCTGGCCGACCCCGAGCGGTTCATCGGACTCGCCAACTACGAGCGCGCGTTCGGCAGCCCCGAGTTCGTCCGCGCCATCGGCAACAACTTCCTCATCCTCGTCTTCTCGCTCGCGATCCAGGGTCCGCTCGCCATCGCGATCGCGCTGCTGCTGAACCGCCCGATGCGCGGACGTGCCGCCCTGCGGCTGCTCATCTTCGTCCCGTACGTGCTCGCCGAGGTCATCGCCGGCCTCTCGTGGAAGCTGCTGCTGCAGCCCACCGGCGGCGTCAACGCGGCGCTCGAGGCGATCGGACTCGGCGAGCTGCAGCGCAACTGGCTGGCCGATCCCGACATCGCCCTGTGGACCCTCTTCCTCATCCTCACGTGGAAGTACCTCGGCTTCGCGATCATCCTCATGCTCGCGGGCCTGCAGGGCGTGCCCGAGGAACTCTCCGAGGCCGCCGCCATCGACGGCGCGAGCTGGTGGCAGATCCAGCGGCACATCACGATCCCGCTGCTCGGGCCCACCATCCGCATCTGGGCCTTCCTGTCCATGATCGGCGCGTTGCAGCTGTTCGACATGGTCTGGGTGACCGTCGCCCCGACCGTGCGCAGCATGTCGACCGAGACCATGGCGACGTACATGGTGCAGCAGGGCCAGTTCGCGGGCCAGCCGGGCTACGGCAGCGCCATCGCCGTCATCCTCTTCTTCATCTCCCTCTTCGTGGCGCTGGTCTACCAGCGCCTCGCCCTCCGCCGCGACCTCGCCGGCGCCATCACCCGAGGAGTGCGCTGACATGAGCGCGACCACCGCCATCGCCACCGGCCGGGCACCCGACGACCTTCCGCCCCGGCGCCCCGCGGGGCGCGGCGTCGACTGGGGCCAGCCGATCGTCTACCTCGTCGCGCTCGTCGTCGCGGCGATCGCCATCGGGCCGGTGCTGTACGTCTTCATCGGCGGATTCCGCACGACCGCCGACCTCAACGCCGACCCGGCCGGCCTGCCGGATCCGTGGACCCTGCAGAACTGGGCCACGGTCCTCGGCGCACCGCGGTTCTGGGGCAACGTGTTCGCGAGCGTCGTCCTCGCCGGCGGCACGACCCTCGGGGTCGTCATCGTCGGCATCATGGCCGCGTTCGTGATCGCCCGCTACGACTTCCGCGGCCGCGAGGGGCTCTACACGCTCTTCGCCGCCGGCCTCATGTTCCCGCTCACGGTCGCCGCGCTGCCGCTCACGCTGCTGCTGCGCACGCTCGGCCTGCACGGCACGTACCTCGGGGTGATCATCCCGTCGATCGCGTTCGCGCTGCCGACGACGATCATCATCCTCGTGCCGTTCCTGCGCGCCATCCCCGACGAGCTCGAGGAGGCCGCGCAGATCGACGGCGCCTCGCGCCTCGGCTTCTTCTGGCGCATCCTGCTGCCCCTGTCGATGCCGGGCCTCGTCACGGTCGGCGTGCTCGCGTTCGTGGGCAGCTGGAACGGATACCTGCTCCCCCTGCTCGTCATCAGCACGGGCACGCTGCCGCAGGAGCTGTGGCCGCTGCCCCTGGGCGTGACGCAGTTCTCGACGCAGTACTCGCAGGACACCGCCGCGGTGCTCGCGTACACGTCGCTCGCGATGATCCCGGCGCTCGTGTTCTTCCTCGCCGCCGAGCGCCGCATCGTCGGCGGCCTGCAGGGGGCGGTGAAGGGATGACGCAGCACGACGTGACCACGACCGCCACGACGAGGGATGCCGCGTGGCGCGACGCCGCACGCCCGCTCGACGAGCGCGTCGAGGCCCTCCTGGCCGAGATGACCCTCGACGAGAAGCTCGCGCAGCTCTACGGCGTCTGGGTGGGCGCCTCCGACGACGGACACGCCGACGTCGCCCCCCACCAGCACGACCTGAACGACGACGTCGACCTCGACGACGTGCTGCCGGCGGGCCTCGGGCAGATCACGCGTCCGTTCGGCACGGCGCCCGTCGACCCCGCGGTCGGCGCGCTCTCGCTCGTGCGCATGCAGGAGCGCATCACCGCGTCCAACCGCTTCGGCATCCCGGCGATCGCGCACGACGAGTGCCTCGCCGGCTTCGCCGCGTGGGGCGCGACCGCCTACCCGGTGCCGCTGTCGTGGGGCGCGACGTTCGACCCCGCGATCGTCGAGCGGATGGCGCGGCGCATCGGCGACGACATGCGCTCGGTCGGCGTGCACCAGGGACTCGCGCCCGTGCTCGACGTCGTGCGCGACGCCCGCTGGGGCCGCGTCGAGGAGACCATCGGCGAGGACCCGTACCTCGTCGCGACGGTGGGCACCGCCTACGTGCGGGGGCTCGAGGCATCCGGCGTCGTGTCGACGCTGAAGCATTTCGTCGGCTACTCGGCGTCGAGGGCCGGGCGCAACCTCGCGCCCGTGTCGATCGGCGCGCGCGAGCTCGCCGACGTGCTGCTCCCGCCGTTCGAGATGGCGGTGCGCGAGGGCGGCGCCCGCAGCGTCATGAACTCCTACTCCGACCTCGACGGCGTGCCGTCGGCCGGCGACCGGTGGCTGCTCACCGAGCTGCTGCGCGAGACGTGGGGCTTCGACGGCACCGTGGTCGCCGACTACTTCGCGGTCGCGTTCCTGAAGCTGCTGCACGGCGTCGCCGACACGTGGGCGGATGCCGCGGCGGGTGCGCTCGAGGCCGGCATCGACGTCGAGCTGCCCACCGTGAAGGCGTTCGGCGAGCCGCTGCGGGCGGCGGTCGCCGCCGGCGCCGTGCCGATGTCGCTCGTCGACGTCGCCCTGCGGCGCGTGCTCCGCCAGAAAGCCGAGCTCGGGCTGCTCGACGCCGACTGGTCGCCGGTGCCCCCGGCGCTCGAGGGCGTCGCGTCGAGGGATGCCGCAGCGCTCCGCGGCTCGATCGACCTCGATCCGCCCGGCAACCGGGAGCTCGCCCGCGAGCTCGCCGAGCGCGCGGTGGTGCTCCTCCGCAACGACGGGACCCTGCCGCTCGCCGCGTCCGGCGCCGCGCCATCCGTCATCGCCGTCATCGGCCCGAACGCCGACGACCCGTACGCCATGCTCGGCTGCTACTCGTTCCCCACCCACGTCGTCACGCAGCACCCCGGCGTCGAGATGGGCATCGCGATCCCCACGCTGCTCGAGGCGATCCGCGCGGAGTTCCCGGGCAGCGACATCCGGCACGCCCTCGGCACCACCGTCGACGGCGGCGAGACCGACGGCCTCGCGGACGCCGTCGCGCTGGCCGCGTCGGCGGACGTCGTCGTGCTCGCGCTCGGCGACCGCGCGGGGCTCTTCGGCCGCGGCACGAGCGGCGAGGGCTGCGACGCCGAGTCGCTCGCCCTGCCGGGCGCGCAGCAGGAGCTCGTCGACGCGGTGCTCGCCGCCGGGACGCCGACGGTGCTCGCGCTGCTCGCCGGGCGGCCGTACGCCCTCGGCCGCGCGACCACGGACGCCGCGGGCATCGTCCAGGCGTTCTTCGCGGGCGAGGAGGGCGCGGGCGCGATCGCCGGGGTGCTGAGCGGTCGCGTGAACCCCTCCGGGCGGCTCCCCGTCTCGGTGCCGTCGTCGCCCGGCTCGCAGCCGACCACGTACCTGGCCCCGCCGCTCGCCCGGGCGAGCGACGTGTCGAACGTCGACCCGACCGCGGCGTACCCGTTCGGCCACGGGCTCGGGTACGCCGCGTTCGACTGGTCCGCGTTCGACGGCGAGGAGGACGCGATCCCGACCGACGGCGCCGCGCGCGTGCGCGTCCGCGTGCGCAACACCGGCCGTCGATCCGGAACCGAGGTCGTGCAGCTGTACCTGCACGATCCGGTCGCCTCGGTCGTGCGGCCCGTGCAGCGGCTGATCGGCTTCGCGCGGATCGACCTCGATCCGGGGGCGTTCGCCGACGTGCGGTTCACGGTGCCCGCCGACCTGGCGTCGTTCACGTCCCGCTCGGGCGCGCGCATCGTCGAGCCCGGAGACGTGGTGCTGAGCGTCGCCCGTTCGAGCGGCGATCTCGTCCACGCGCGCACCGTGCGGCTCGAGGGCCCCGTTCGGGTCGTCGACCACACCCGCCGCCTGCACCCGCTCGTCGACATCGACCGTTCGCCCGCCGAGGAGGCCACCGGCCCGATCGACGCGCCCGGCTGAGCGGGCGGCGACGGCTGACGGATGACACCCCCCCTGGTCATCCGGCGGCCGGTCGCGCCCGCGCAGCCGCCATGGACCCCGCACCCCGCACCCCGCACCACACCACCGACCGCGCAAAGGAGCGCAGCACATGCATCGACGAAGGACACTGGGATCCCTCGCGCTCGCCACGGCCACCGCCGTGCTCGCGACGCTGGGCCTCGCCACCTCGGCGAGCGCCGAACCCGTCACGGTGAGCGCCACCGACTTCGAGGAGGGCACCGCCGGCCCATGGGGCCCGCGCGGCGGCGTCTCCCTCGCGGTCACCGACGCCGAGGCCCACGGCGGCACGAGGAGCCTCGCCGTGACGGGACGCACGGCCGAGTGGCAGGGTGTGTCGGCGAGCGCCGCCGCACTCGGCCTGCAGGCCGGCGCGACCTACGAGTTCTCGGCGTGGGTCAAGCTGCCCCCGGGCGAGTCGGGCGCGAGCGGCATCCACTTCACGGCCGAGCAGGCCCCCGCGGGCGGCGGCTCGAACACCTACACGTGGATCGGCGGGGCCGTCGAGGCGACCGCCGACGGCTGGGTCGAGATCGGCGGCAGCTACACGTTCCCCTCGGGCCTCGCGAGCGCCGACCTCTACGTCGAGGCGGCGCCGATCGACGACCGCCATCCGTCGTTCCTGGTCGACGACCTCGTCATCACGACCGAGGACGCCGGAACCGGGCCGCCCCCCGTCGGAGAGGTCGTGATCGACAGCGACTTCGAGGACGGGCTCGACGGCTGGACGCTCCGCGGCGGAAGCGGGACGACCACCGCGTCCGTCGAGCTGTCGACGGCGCAGGCGCACGGCGGAACGCAGTCCGCGGTCGTGACGGCGCGAGCGACGCAGGGCGACGGCATCGGCCGCGACGTGACCGGCCTGCTCGACCCCTCCGTCACCTACGAGCTCACCGCCTGGGTGCGATTCGGCGAGGGGCAGCCCGTCGACGACGTGTGGCTCAGCCGCGCGAACACGACCGGCGGCACGACCGCCTTCGCGACGCTCGCGCAGTTCGACGCCGTGACGAACAGCGGCTGGACCGAGGTGACCGCGACCTTCCAGGGCTCCGACGCCGACGCCTCGCTGCTCTACTTCGAGACCCGCTGGGACGACGGCGCGGTCGGCAACGTCAGCGACCTCTACGTCGACGACGTCGTGCTCCGCGTGCCGGAGCCCCCGGTGATCGAGGACCTCACGGGCATCCTGGAGACCGTCGACTTCCCCGTGGGCGTCGCGATCGACAGCCGGGAGACCTCCGGTGCGGCATCCGAGCTGCTGCTGCGGCACTTCGACCAGGTCACGCCCGAGAACTTCATGAAGCCCGAGGCCTGGTACGACGCGAAGGGCGACTTCGTCACCGCGAACGTCGAGGCCGACGCGCTCATGGACTTCGCGCAGGAGCACGACCTCGGCGCGTACGGCCACGTGCTCGTCTGGCACAGCCAGACGCCGCCCGCGTTCTTCCAGGACGAGACGGGCCGGCCGCTCGCGGCCGACGACGCGGGCAGGGCGGTGCTGCGCGAGCGGCTGCGGACGCACATCTTCGACGTCGCCTCCTACCTGGCCGACCGCTACGGTCCCTTCGGCTCGGAGACCAACCCGCTGCGGGCGTTCGACGTCGTGAACGAGGTCGTCTCGGACGGCAGCGAGTTCGCCGACGGCCTGCGCCGCAGCGAGTGGTACCGCATCCTCGGCGAGGAGTTCATCGACCTCTCGTTCGCGTACGCCGACGAGGCCTTCAACGAGGAGCACGCGGCGGATGGCGCGGAGCGGCCGGTCACCCTGTTCATCAACGACTACAACACCGAGCAGGGCGGCAAGCAGGAGCGCTACCGTGCGCTCGTCGAGCGGCTCCTCGCGCGCGGCGTGCCGGTCGACGGCGTCGGGCACCAGTTCCACGTGAGCCTCGCGATGCCGGTCTCGGCGCTCGAGCAGGCGATCGTCGCGTTCGAGGACCTGCCCGTCACGCAGGCGGTCACCGAGCTCGACGTCACGACCGGCACCCCGGTCACGCAGGCGAAGCTCGTCGACCAGGGCTACTACTACCGCGACGCCTTCCGGGTGTTCCGCGAGCACGCCGAGTCGCTGTACTCGGTCACGGTGTGGGGCCTGACGGACGGCCGCAGCTGGCGCGCCGGCTCGGGGGCGCCGCTCCTGTTCGACGACCGGTACCGGGCGAAGCCCGCGTACTTCGGCGCGGTCGACGGCGAGCTCCCCGCCCCGCAGCGCGCCGCGAACGTGTTCGCGGGCGACGTGGCCCTCGACGATGCGGCCACGGCGTCGCCCGAGTGGGCGCGCCTGCCGCTGCACGCCGTGGAGGACGTGGCGGAGTTCCAGCTCCGCTGGGCGGCCGACCACCTGACCGTCTTCGCGAGCGTCGACGATGCGACGGCCGACGCCGGTGACGGCGTCGAGCTCCAGGTGGGCGAGGCCGTCGCGACCGTCGTCCGCGACGGCTCGGGCGACGTCGAGGCGATCGTCGAGGAGCGCGACGGCGGGTACGACGTCGTCGCCCACGTGCCCCTGGCAGGCGTCGGCGAGGGCGACTCGCTCGCCTTCGACCTCCGCGTGGCGGGGGCTTCGGCCGAGACCGCCGGATGGAACGCTCCGGGCGTGCTCGGCACGCTGACCCTCGTCGAGCCGCTCTCGTACGTCGAGGTCGTCCGCGCCGACGCCGCGCCCGCGGTGGACGGCGTGATCGAGGCCGCGTGGAGCGACGCCGCGGTCGTCCGCACCGAGAAGGCCGTCGTCGGCGAGACGGGGGCCACGGCCGACGTCCGCACCCTGTGGTCGGGCGACACGCTCCACGTGCTCGCCGAGGTCGCCGACCCCGTGGTCGACGTGAGCGGCTCCGACCCGTGGATCCAGGACTCGGTCGAGGTCTACGTCGACCCGGGCAACGCCAAGAACGGCTCGTACCGGTACGACGACACGCAGATCCGCGTGAGCGCCGCGAACGCGGTGTCGTTCGGCACGGGTGACGAGGCGTTCCAGCGGGCCCGCGTGCAGAGCGCGACGGCGCTCGTCGACGGCGGCTACGTCGTCGAGCTGTCCGTCGACCTCGGCGACGCCGCGGGCGAGGGCTCGTTCCACGGCCTCGACGTCCAGGTCAACGACGCGGCCGGCGGACAGCGGACGTCGATCCGCAACTGGGCGGACCCGACGGGCGCCGGCTACCAGTCCACCGCCCGCTGGGGCGTCGGACGGTTCGTCGCTCTCCCCGCGCCGACGGTCGTGGAGAACGTGACGGCGCCGTCCATCGTGGGTCACGCCCTCGCCGGCCGGGTCGTCGTCGCGGACCCCGGGGAGTGGAGCCCCGAGGGCGTCGAGGTCGCCTACCGGTGGCAGCGCGACGGCGTCGACATCGCCGGCGCGACGAGTGCGTCGTACCGCGTGACCGGCCGCGACCGGGGCACCGAGCTGACGGTGGTCGTCACGGCGACCTCCGCCGGGCTCGAGCCCGGCGTCGCCTCCGCGACGGTCGCCGTCCCGTCGGCGGCGGGACGACCGTCCTCCTGACCGCCCCGACACGCGGCGCCGCCGGCTGGGAGCAGTCCCCGGCCGGCGGCGTCGTGCCCGCCGGGCGGAGACGCCGGGGCGGCCGTGCACGGACGAGCCTCCGACCGGGGGTTTTTCCTGCTGCTCACCTGGTAGCGCAAGGGGGCACGGCGCATTCGTCGGATGCTGCGCCGTACTGCTTACATCGGTGTCGGTGCAATTCGCACTGACGAGCACCAATGAAGAGAAACGTGATCAACGTATGAGCACCAACACCCGTAACGGCGTCGACCGCCTCACCACCGAGACCAAGGCGGCCTTCAAGACCACCGAGTTCATCGCCTACGTCGTCGTCCTCGTCGGCATGTTCATCGCCTCCGCGGTCGTGGACGGCAACGAGGACGGCCAGGGCTTCGGGGCGGAGCAGGTGTGGTTCTTCGCCACGCTGCTGACGATCGGGTACATGGTCAGCCGCGGCCTGGCGAAGGCCGGCAGCCGCGAGGTCTACGACCGCGACCGCGACGACCGCCACTGAGCCGAGCCGAGCCGGACGGGCACCGACCCGTCCACCGGCGCGACGAGGGCCCCTGCCATGCAGGGGCCCTCGTCCTCGTTCCGCCCGCCTCGCCCCGACGGAGCGGGAGGGGCGATGTCGGTGCCCGGGAGGAGACTCGGCCGTGAACCGAGAGGATCCGCCATGACCCACGTCACCCCGGTCGACCCGGACCAGCTGCCCCGCAGCCCCGCCTTCGCGCAGGGCATGATCGCGCCATCCGGCCCCACGCTCTACGTCGGCGGCCAGAACGGCACGGATGCCACGGGCGCCCTGCTCGACGGCCTGCGCGCGCAGACCGAGCAGGCCCTGCGCAACGTGCTCGCCGTGCTCGCCGAGGCGGGCACCGGACCGGAGCACGTCGCGAAGCTCAACATCCACCTGGCCCCCGACGTCGACCCGACCGACGCCTATGCGGCGAGCGCGGCCGTCTGGGGCACGCACCGGACGGCCGTGACCGTGCTCGCCGTGGCTCCGGCCAAGCCGGGGGCGCTCGTCGAGATCGATGCGATCGCGGTCATCCCGCGGGAATGACCGACCCCGCCGCGGAGCCGGCCGGCATGTGCTCGGCCTGCCGTCAGCCGGCCTCCTTCGTCAGGTCCTGGGCGAGCATCACGATGATGCCGCTCGGCCCGCGCAGGTACGTGAGCCGGTAGAGGTCCCGGTACTCGGCGACGCCCCGCAGCGGATGGCAGCCGTGCCGCGCGGCGATCGCGAGGGCCTCGTCGATGTCGTCGACCGAGAACGCGACGCGGTGCATCCCGATCTCGTTGGGCAGCGTCGGCTGCGTCTCGATGGCGAGGTCGTCGAGGTACTCGAACAGCTCGAGCCGGCCCGAGCCGTCCGGCGTCTGCAGCATCGCGATGCGCGCGTGGTTCCCATCCAGGCCGACCGCGGTGTCGGTCCATTCGCCGCTCACCTCGTCCCGGCCGAGGACCTCGAGGCCGAGGTCGGTGAAGAAGGCGATCGTCGCTTCGAGATCCCGGACGGCGATCCCGACGTTGTCCAGTCGTATGGCCATGCGCGGCATGCTACCGAGCGAGGCGGGCGGCCGCAGGGGAGCCCGATCCCGGCGATCGGACGAGCGTGCGACCGCGCACGACACCGTCGCGCATCGACGGCCACCGCGGCGATGTCGACGCCTAGCGCCGCGGCTCGTACCGCAGCGCGACCGCGCCCGAGGCGTAGTCCTCGCGGTCGACGAGCCGCAGGTCGAGCGCATCGGGCAGCCCGTCGAACAGCCGGCGGCCTCGCCCGACCACCCGCGGGTGCACCACGAACTCGTACTCGTCGATGAGCCCGAACTCCGCGAGCGCCATCGGCAGCGTCACGCCGCCGACGAAGACGCCGCGCTCCGAGTCGGCCTTGAGCCGCCGGACGGACTCCTCCAGGTCGCCGCGCACGAGCTCGGCGTTCCAGTCCACCCGATCGAGCGTGCTCGACACGACGTGCTTCCTCGCCGCGTCGATCGTCCGCGCGAACGGGTGCGTCCACTCGGGCATCGCATCGAGCGCCGACGGCAGCCGCCACGCCTCCTCCATCAGCTGGTAGGTCACCCGGCCGAAGAGCAGCGTGTCGGCCCGCGCGAGGGTCTCGACGGCGTGGCGATGCAGTTCCTCGTCGGCCGGGATCTCGCGATGGTCGCAGCATCCGTCGACCGTGACGTTGATGGAGTACCGGAGGTCGCCCATCGCCTCAGGGTACGACGGATGCCGGCGGCGGGGCAGTGCTCTCGCGGACGACGAGGCTCGTGGCGAGGTCCATGCGCGGCGTCGGCGCGCCCGGTCCCGGCGGCTCGTCGGCCAGGCGGACGGCGAGCCGGGTCGCCTCCTCGCCCATGCGGCGCAGCGGCTGGTGCACCGTCGTGAGCTTCGGGGTCAGCCACGCCGCGAGCGGTATGTCGTCGTAGCCGACCACCGAGAGCTCCTCGGGTACCCGGATGCCGCGCTCGCGCGCCGCCTCGAGCACCCCGAGCGCCTGCATGTCGCTGCCGGCGAAGATCGCGGTCGGCCGCTCGGGCGCGTCGAGCAGTTCGCGGGCGCGGTCGCGTCCGCCCGACACGTGGAAGTCCCCGAACCGGATCCACGACTCGTCGATCGGCAGTCCCGCGGAGTTCATCGCCGACCGGTAGCCGTCGATGCGGGCCAGCGAGCACATCATGTCGGCCGGGCCGGTGATCGCGGCGATCCGGCGGTGACCGAGTTCGATGAGGTGCCGCGTCGCGGCGAGCCCGCCCGACCAGTTCGCCGAGCCCACCGACGGCGCATCGGCGGACGGATCGCCGGCGGGATCGACGATCACGAACGGGATGGCGCGCGCGTGCAGCCGCTCCCGGTACTCGGGCGCGAGGTCGCTGAACACGAGCACGACGCCCACCGGCCGGCGGCGCATGACGCCGTCGATCCAGTCCGGGTCGGGCGAGTGCCGGCTCCCGCTCACCGTCAGCACGACCGACAGCCCGTGCTGCTTCGCCACGGACTCGACCCCGTCGATGAGCTCCATCGACCAGATCGGGTCGAGCTCGTGGAACACGAGCTCGATCAGCTCCGCGCGCGACTCCGACCGGCCCGCGCCGCGCCGCCGGTAGCCGCGTTCGGACATGACCCGTTCGACGCGCGCGCGCGTCGCGGCCGCGACATCCGATCGCCCGTTGAGGACCTTCGAGATCGTCGAGAGCGAGACCCCCGCCTCGTCGGCGATCTCGGCGAGCGTGACGCGCTCCGTCGCGGCATCCGTTGACATGTTTCGAAGTCTAGCCACGAAAATTGCGATCGGATGGCGCCGCTCGTCTTGCGGAGCGCCTGGACCATCAGTTATGTTGGACAGGCCAACAAATCGATGACGATGCCCGAAAGGCCCGCACATGGCAGTGACGCCCACCCGCGACGACAAGTTCTCCTTCGGCCTGTGGACCGTGGGCTACAACGGCACCGACCCCTTCGGCGGGCCGACGCGCAACGCCCTCGACGTCGTCCACGTGGTCGAGCGGCTGTCGGAGCTCGGCGCCTACGGCCTGACCTTCCACGACGACGACCTGTTCGCGTTCGGCTCCTCCGACGGCGAGCGCCAGACGCAGATCGACCGGCTGAAGCAGGTCCTCGCCGACACGGGCGTCGTCGTGCCGATGGTCACCACGAACCTGTTCAGCGCTCCCGTCTTCAAGGACGGCGGCTTCACCTCGAACGACCGCCGGGTGCGTCGCTTCGCGCTCCGCAAGGTCATCCGCAACATCGACCTCGCCGCCGAGCTCGGCGCGAAGACGTTCGTCATGTGGGGCGGGCGCGAGGGCGCCGAGTACGACGCAGCCAAGGACATCCGGTCGGCGCTCGAGCGGTACCGCGAGGCGGTCGACCTGCTCGGCGACTACGTGACGGACAAGGGCTACGACCTCCGCTTTGCGATCGAGCCGAAGCCGAACGAGCCCCGCGGCGACATCCTGCTGCCCACCGTCGGCCATGCGCTCGCGTTCATCGAGTCGCTCGAGCGCCCCGAGCTCGTCGGCCTCAACCCCGAGGTCGGGCACGAGCAGATGGCGGGCCTCAACTTCGCCGCCGGCATCGCCCAGGCGCTCTACCACGGCAAGCTCTTCCACATCGACCTCAACGGCCAGCGCGGCATCAAGTACGACCAGGACCTCGTCTTCGGCCACGGCGACCTGCACAACGCGTTCGCGCTCGTCGACCTGCTCGAGTTCGGCGGGCCCGACGGCGGCCCGGCGTACGAGGGCCCCCGACACTTCGACTACAAGCCCAGCCGCACCGAGGACGAGGACGGCGTCTGGGAGTCGGCCGCCGCCAACATGCGCACGTACCTGCTGCTCAAGGAGCGCGCCGCGGCCTTCCGCGCCGACCCCGAGGTGCAGGAGGCGCTCGAGGCCGCGAAGGTGCCCGAGCTCGCGCAGCCCACGCTCGGCGAGGGCGAGTCGTACGACGACCTGCTCGCCGACCGCTCGGCCTTCGAGGACTTCGACGCGTCGGCGTACCTCGGTGGAGAGGGCTTCGGCTTCGTGCGCCTGCAGCAGCTCGCGACCGAGCACCTGCTCGGCGCGCGCGGCTGACCACCGCTCGCCGTCCCGCCGTCCCGCCCACCCCGCCGTCCCGCTCACCCCGCGACCCACCCATCCCCGCCGAGTGATGCACCTCGCCGCGAGTGATGCCGTTCCGCCGGCATCACTCGGCGGGAACGGCATCACTCGACCGATCTCGCTCATCAGGAGGACACCGTGGCCCTCGTCGCCGGCGTCGACTCGTCGACGCAGTCGTGCAAGGTCGTGATCCGGGATGCCGCGACCGGGGCGCTCGTGCGTTCCGGTCGCGCGCCGCATCCCGACGGCACCGAGGTCGATCCCGCCGCGTGGTGGGGCGCGCTGCTCAGCGCGTTCGCCGACGCCGGCGGGTTCGACGGCGTCGAGGCCGTGTCGATCGGCGGGCAGCAGCACGGCATGGTCGTGCTCGACGCCGAGGGGCGTGTCATCCGCGATGCGCTGCTCTGGAACGACACGCGCTCGGCGCAGGCGGCGCGCGACCTGATCGCCGAGGTCGGCGCCGACGGGTACGCCCGCCGCACGGGCGTGGTTCCCGTCGCGTCGTTCACCGCCACGAAGCTGCGGTGGCTGCGCGACGCCGAGCCCGAGAACGCCGACCGGGTCGCGGCGGTGGCGCTCCCCCACGACTGGCTGACCTGGCGCCTGCGGGGATACGGTCCCGAGGCCGACTCGCCGCTCGGTCCCGTGCTCGAGGAGCTCGCGACCGACCGGTCCGACGCGTCGGGTACGGCGTACTGGGGCGCCGAGGGATACGACCGCGACCTGTTCGTCCTCGCCCTCGGGCACGACGCGGTC
Source organism: Agromyces sp. CCNWLW213 (assembly GCF_037199545.1). Taxonomy (NCBI): domain Bacteria; kingdom Bacillati; phylum Actinomycetota; class Actinomycetes; order Micrococcales; family Microbacteriaceae; genus Agromyces; species Agromyces sp. CCNWLW213. The sequence goes on from NZ_JBBBDX010000002.1 coordinate 437,563, forward strand.
CTCCCCCGCGTGCTCGGCCCGGGCGAGGCGGCCGGTCGCACGCCGGACGGGATCCTCGTCGGTGCCGGCGCGGGCGACAACGCGGCGGCGGCACTCGGGCTCGACGCGGCATCCGGCGACGTGGTCGTGTCGATCGGCACGAGCGGCACGGTGTTCGCCGTGACGGATGCCCCCGTCGCCGACGTCTCGGGCACGGTCGCCGGGTTCGCGGATGCCACGGGCCGGTTCCTGCCGCTCATCGCCACGCTGAACGCCGCGCGAGTGCTGGACGCCACCGCGAACCTGCTCGGCGTCGACCACGCCGAGCTCGGGCGCCTCGCGCTCGAGGCCGAGCCCGGGGCGTCCGGCGCCGTGCTCGTGCCGTACTTCGAGGGCGAGCGGACCCCGAACCTGCCCGACGCGACGGCCTCGTTCACGGGGCTGACGCTCGCGAACACGACACGCCCCTCGATCGCGCGCGCCGCGGTCGAGGGACTGCTCTGCGGGCTCGCCGACGGCCTCGACGCGGTGCGGTCCCAAGGGGTCGCCGCGCGCCGGGTGCTGCTCATCGGCGGGGCCGCGCAGAACCCGGCCGTGCGGCGCATCGCGGCGCAGGTGTTCGACGTGCCGGTCGTGGTGCCCGCGCCCGGCGAGTACGTCGCCGACGGCGCCGCGCGCCAGGCGGCCTGGGCGCTCGGCGGCGAGCGGCCGGCCTGGCCCGTCGAGGGTGCCGACGAGCTGACCCCCGACCCGCGCCCGCTGATCCGCGACCAGTACGCCGCGCGCGCTGCCGCGGTCACGCACGCCGCGACGATCGAGGTGCCGGTTCCGCCGGCACCCGGCGCCCCGGATCCGGCGGAAGCGGCATCCCGCGCGGGGGGCGCGTGAGCTCGCTCGCCCCGGTCGGCACGCGCGGCGGCCCCGAGCACCGGCTCGGCACGACGACGCTCGAGGTGACGGATGCCGCGGGCGCGCCGCTCGCCGACACCGAGGTCGTCGTCGGGCAGACCGGCCACGCGTTCACGTTCGGCAACATCGGTTTCGACCTGGTCGACCTCGCGAACGGTCGGGCCGAGCCCGGCGACGACGAGCTCGGCGAGCGCTACGTCGAGGTCTTCAACGCGGCGACGCTCCCGTTCTACTGGCGCGACTTCGAGCCCGAGCGCGGACGCCCGCGCACCGACGAGCTGCGCCGCGCCGCCGAGTGGTTCCGCGACCGCGGCGTGGCCGTGAAGGGGCACCCGCTCGCGTGGCACACGCTCGCGCCCGCGTGGCTGCTCGACCGCCCGCTCGACCAGGTCGAGCAGACGCTGCGCGCCCGCATCCGTCGCGACGCCGGCGATTTCGCCGGCCTCATCGACACGTGGGACGCGATCAACGAGGTCGTGATCATGCCGGTGTTCGGGGCCGAGGACAACGCGATCACGCCGCTGGCGCGCGCCCGCGGGCGCATCCACATGATCCGGCTCGCGTTCGAGGAGGCGCGCGCCGCGAACCCCCGCGCGACATTGGTGCTCAACGACTTCGACCTCTCGAGCGCGTACGAGTGCCTCATCGAGGGCGTGCTCGAGGCCGGGATCCGACTCGATGCGATCGGCCTGCAGACCCACATGCACCAGGGCTTCCGCGGCGAGGAGGCGCTCGTGGGGATCGCCGACCGCTTCGCCCGCTACGGCCTGCCCCTGCACTTCACCGAGACGTCGCTCGTCTCGGGCGACCTCATGCCGCCCCACGTCGTCGACCTCAACGACTGGCAGGTCGACGAGTGGCCCTCGACACCCGAGGGCGAGGCGCGCCAGGCCGACGAGCTGGAGCGTCACTACCGGGCTCTCGTCGGCCATCCGGCCGTCGAGTCGATCACCTACTGGGGCATCACCGACCGGGGCGCGTGGCTGAATGCGCCGATCGGGCTGCTCCGGGCGGATGGCACGCCCAAGCCCTCGTTCGACGCGCTGCGCGACCTCGTCAAGCGCGAGTGGTGGTTCCCGCCGACGACGGCGCGAACGGATGCCGCGGGGCGACTCGCCGTCCGCGGCTTCGCCGGCGACTACGCGGTGCGCCCGTCGCGATCGACGGATGCCGCTGCTGCGACGTTCACGATCGCACGCGGCGCCGACGCCGAGGCATCCGTCATGCTCTGACCGCAGCGGCGAGTGCCGCACCCGCGGCCTCGAGCCAGCGCAGCGGCTCGGCCATCGCGGCCGCGCCGCGGCCCGCGAGCTCGGTCAGGGATGCGGACGCGGCGAAGCCGGAGGCGTCCGCCTCGATGGCACCGGCGACGAGGGCGACCGGCACGCCGGCGGCCGCCGCCCGCGCGGCCACCTCGCTCGGCACCTTGCCGGCCGCGGACTGGCCGTCGAAGCGGCCCTCCCCCGTGATCACGAGGTCGGCGCCGGCGAGCGCCTCACCGAGCCCGATCGCCTCGGCCACGGCGCCGGCGCCGGCCGCCATCGTCGCGCCCCACGCCAGCAGCCCGAAGCCCGTCCCGCCGGCCGCGCCCGCGCCCGGCGTCGCGGCGAGCGCCTCGCCGTCCGGCACGCCGCGCGCCAGCCGCGCGAGGTTCTCCTCCATGGCCTCGACCATCGCCGGCGTCGCGCCCTTCTGCGGCCCGAACACCGCTGCCGCGCCCGACGGTCCGAGCAGCGGGTTGGTCACGTCGCCGAGGATCAGTGCGCCGCCCGACGGGAGTGCGCGGAGGCCCGACAGGTCGACGTGCGCGAGCGTGCCCAGGCCGCGCGCGCCGAGCCGCACGGGCCGCTGCTGCGCGTCGAGGAGGATGCCGCCGAGCGCGGCGAGCGCGCCCGCTCCGCCGTCGGTCGACGCGCTCCCCCCGATCGCGAGCAGCAGCCGCGCGGCGCCCGCGTCGAGCGCTGCGGCGATCGCCTGCCCGAAGCCGACCGTGTGCGCGTCGAGCGGCCGCAGCGGGTCGAGCAGGGTGATGCCGCTCGTCAGTGCGAGCTCGACGACCGCGGTGCCGTCGGGCAGTCGCAACCATGCGGCGTCCGTGGGCCGGTCGTCGGGGCCCTGCACCGTGACGGGCACGCGCTCCGCGTCCGGGACCGCGGTCGCGAACGCGTCGAGCGTGCCCTCGCCGCCGTCGGCCATGGGCTTCGCGACGAGCTCGTCGGCGGGCGCGACCGATCGCCATCCCCGCGCGAGCGCCCCTGCGGCGTCGGTCGCGGTCGCGGTGCCCTTGAACGAGTCGGGCGCGACCACCACCCGGCGCGGAGCGGCCGCGCTCATGCGGCGGACACGCCCGTCCACCCGCCGGTGGGCGCCGGGACGTGCGAGAGCCACTCGATCGCCCGCGCGATGAGGGCGCGATGCTCGGCCGAATCGTACGAGCGGGTGTCGTGCCCCAGTGCGTCGTAGACCAGCCGGGACCGCCCCAACTCCCTGGCCCAGACGAGCGGATGCCTGAATCCGCCCTCCTCGTGCTCGGCGATGGGCTCGATCACGTCGTGCAGGCGCAGGCCCGTGTAGCGCTCGTCCTCGAGCGTGAAGTCGGCGAGCCCGTCGCGGACGGGGTGGTTGCCGATCAGGTGCACGCGGGCCTCGCCGAACGGCGGATGCCACGAGATCCCGTCCTCCCAGCGCCCGCCGATCGCGCGGTGGAACGCCGGATGGTCGCGCAGGCTCGACGCCGAGGAGTGCATCGCGAGGATTCCGATGCCGCGGTCGATCGCGGCCTCGAGCGCGGTGCCGTCCACGGCGCCCGCCGCCGAGGGCGGGCCGGGTGCCGCACCCTCCGGCGACGGGACGGTGGGGTCGCCCGCGTTCACGACGAGCAGGCGCACGTCGTCGCCGAGCGCCGCGAGCGCGGCATCCACGTCGTCGCGCACCTCGACCTCGAACCCGGCCTCGCCGACGATGGACGCGAGGCGGGCGGTGGTCTCGGGGTAGGGGTGCCACGGGTCGGCGTACCGCCCGGCACCGCTCAGGATGATCGCGCGCATCGGAGGCTCCTCGTCGGCTGGTGGTTCGTCTCGTGGCCGGTGCTCAGTCGGCGAGCACCATGCACCAGTCGTACGCCTCCAGCTCGACGCCGTCCACCCGCTGGCCCGTGATCGCGTCGGTTCCGGTGACGTCGACGGATGCCGCCGGTCCGCCGTGGTTGACGAACGTGAGCAGCGATCCGCGGCGCGCCGCCTCGACGTGCTCGGGGAGCCCCGCGGCGACCGGCTCCACCCCGGTCGCCGCGAGGAGTCGGTCGACGACGGCGTGGACGCCCTCCTCGTCGGGGATGGTGGCGAGGTAGCGGGCGGTGCCGCGGCCGGCCGCGCGGACCGTGAGCGCCGGGTCGCCCGCGCGGCGGCCCGCGGTGAACACGGCCTCGACGCGTGCGTCGTCCGACACCACGTGCAGTTCCTCGGCGACCAGCGTGCCGGTTCCCGCGAGCCCGCCGTCGCCCGCGAACGGCGCCGCGCGCTCGCCCGGTTCGCCGGGCGCGGCGTCCGTCGGCACGAGCGCCCCGAAGTCCTCGACGCGGATGCCGCAGAGCGGGCCGAGCTGCGTGGCGAACCCGCCCTCGCGGAACCGGTCGATCTCGTCGACCACGTCGGTGAACGGCCCCGCGAGCAGGTGCCCGCCGGCCTCGACGAACGCGGCGAGCGCGGCGGCATCCGTCTCGCGGACGAGGTACAGCAGGGGTGCGATCGCGAGGTCGTAGCCGTCGCCGACGCGAGCGGCGGGCACGACGTCGACCTGCACGTGCCGCCGGTGCAGTGCGCGGTGCCAGCACTGGATGATCGCGAGGTAGTCCAGCCGGTTCTGCGGGTGGTCGGACGCCTCGACGGCCCACCAGTTCTCCCAGTCGAAGACGAGCGCGACGCGCGCGTTCCTCGTCGCCTCGCCCGCGGGCAGCTCGGGCAGCGCGGCGAGCGCCTCGCCGAGCGCGACGGACTCGCGCCACGTGCGGGTGTCGGTGCCGGCGTGCGGCAGCATCGCGGAGTGGAACTTCTCGGCGCCCGCCCGCGACTGCCGCCATTGGAAGAACAGGATGCCGCCGGCCCCGCGTCCGACCGCCTGCGCGCTCAGCGCGGCCATCTGCCCGGGCGCCTTCGGAGCGTTCGACGGCCGCCAGTTGAGCGCGTTGGTCGACTGCTCCATGAGGATCCACGGCACGTCGGGCTTCAGCGACCGGACCAGGTCGCGCTGGAAGGCGGCCGCGCGGAACGACTCCGGGTCGTTGGGGTCGGGGTAGGCGTCGTCGCTGATGACGTCCATGTGCTCGGCCCACTGCGCGTAGTTCGCGGGCTTGAACGCCCCCATGAAGTTCGTGGTGACGGGCTGGGTCGCACCCGCCGCGCGGATGAGCTCGCGCTCCATGAGGTAGCACTCGAGCAGCATGTCGCTCGTGAACCGTCGGAAGTCGAGCTCCTGGCCCGGGTTGCGGGAGTACGGCGCCTTGCGCGGCGGGAACACCTCGTCGAAGGACTGGTAGCGCTGCGACCAGAAGCTCGTGCCCCAGGCGTCGTTCAGGGCGTGCACGTCGCCGTACCGGTCGGCGAGCCAACGGCGGAACGCGTCCCGGGCGTTGTCCGAGAAGTCGGCGTGGAGGTGGCATCCGTACTCGTTGTTCACGTGCCACATGACGACGGCCTGATGCCGCGCGTAGCGTTCGGCGAGCGCCGTGACGAGCTCGCCCGCGAGGCGGCGGTACACGGGGGACGACGGCGCGAACTGCTGGCGGCTGCCCGGCCAGTAGGTGGCGCCGTCCTCATCCTGCGGGAGCATCTCGGGGTAGGCGGCCGTCGCCCACGGCGGCGGCGAGGCCGTCGCCGTGGCGAGGTCGACGGCGATGCCGCCCTCGTGCAGCAGGTCGACGACCCGGTCGAGCCAGCCGAAGTCGAACTCGCCCTCGCGCGGCTGGATGCGCGACCACGAGAAGATGCCGAGGCTCACCATGGTGACCCCGGCCTCGCGCATGCGCGCCACGTCCTCGGACCAGGTCTCCTCGGGCCACTGCTCGGGGTTGTAGTCGGCGCCGTAGTGCACGGGGTCTCCTCGTTCGTCGGGTGCGCTCGTCGGAGCGGGGTCCGGCCCGAACACCCGAGTGGGCGATCCCGGCGGTCCGTTCGACCGGATGCCGCCGGGTTCGCCCACTCGGTGCGGGTGGTGCCGCGCGGTCAGCCGAGGATGACCTGCGCCTCGCTGAAGAACTGCTCGACCGCCTCGTCGACGGTGATCGCGCCGAGGCCGATCGACTTGCCGAGATCCCAGAAGGTCTGCTCGAGCGAGCCGTAGCCGACGACCGGGACGGGCGGGGCGTCGCCGATGCGGTCGGACACCGACTCGAGGTAGTCGGCCACCTGGGCGTCGACGCCCTCGAGCGTCGTCCCGGCGAGCTTGGTCTCGGAGGCGGGGAAGCCGAGCGTGGTGCCGAAGATCTCGCCGGCCTCCTCGCTGTTCACGACGAAGTCGAGCCACAGCGCGGCCGCCTCGGGGTGCTCGGTGTCGGCCGAGATGGCCATCTGCAGGCCGGCCTGGCGGTAGAGGTCCTTGCCGTCGGGGTCGTCGGTCGGGGGCGGCACCATCGTGACGGACTCGGCACCCGAGTCGGCGAGGTAGCCGCCGAGGAAGTTGCTCCAGCTCGCCTCGCTCGCGGTGCGGTTCGAGCCGAAGCCCGAGATCGGGGCGATCTCCTCGAGCTGCTGCTGCGGGATCGTCACGCCGTCGCGCGCGTCGGCGCCCGAGTCCCAGAAGTCGCGCAGCTGGTCCTCGGTGAAGCCGAGCTCGCCGTCCTCGGTGTAGAGGTTCTCGCCCTGGGCGCGCAGCACGTTCTCGAAGTTCTGGATGCGCTGGGTCAGGTCGGTGCCGCCGTACACGGTCCCGCCCGTCGCCTCGGTCACCGACGCCATCCACTCGGTGTACTCCTCGTGGGAGGTGCCGCCCTCGTAGGGCTCGACGCCCGCGTCGGCGAGCAGCTTGTCGTTGAGGAACACCGCCCAGGCGCTGTAGCCCGTGGGAAGCGAGTACTGGGTGCCGTCGAGCTGGCCGGTCTCGCGCAGCGAGTCCTCGAATGCGTCGAAGTCGACGTATTCGGAGACGGTCCCGAGGTCGAGGAGCAGGCCCGGCTCGGCGTACTCGCGGAGGTACGAGTCGGAGAACTGCCACACGTCGGGGAGGCCGCCGCCGGCCGCCTCGGTCTTCCGCTTCTCCCAGTACGAGGGGAAGTCGGTGAAGGTCCCGTCGATCGTGATGTTCGGGTGCTCGTCCTGGAACGCGTCGATGAGCTGCTGGTAGCGCTCGGCGCGGTCCTCGTTGCCCCACCAGGTGAAGTTCAGCGTCACCTCCTCGTCGGGGTCGTATGCGGATGCCTCGGTGCCGGCGCTCGAGCAGCCGGTCAGGGCCAGGGCCGCGGCGCCGGTCATGGCTGCGGCGGCGAGCAGACTGCGCCGGCCGTTCCTCGTGAACATCGTCGTCCTCCGTATGGGTCTGGGGGTGCGCTCGAGAATAGTGGGAAAGCGCTTGCCGGAACTGTAGCCTGAGTGCGAGCCTGTCGTCAACGACCACTTCCGACCGACCTGGGAGCACGAGCCGTGACCGAGTCCCGGACCGATCCGACGGAGCGGATGCCACTGCGCCTCGCGCCCGGGGGCATTCCGGCGCCGCTCACGCGCCCGGCCAGGTCGAACGGCGCGATCGCCACGATCGCCTGGCGCTGACGAGCGGTGGGTCGAGGTGGCCGGCCGGCCGGCGGTCCCGGTCCCAAGCGAGCTGCATTCTCGCGCGTGCCCCGCTCCGCGTGGCGCGAGCGCCTGCAGCTCATGCGCTCGAGCGGCGGCTCGGCCCGCGCGGGGACCGAGTACGCCCCCAGTGCACGACGACGCCGAGCGTCGCATCCTGCGCCCGGCGCGCAAGCGGACGCCCCGAGGCGTCAGACGTCGCGCGGAGCGCGAGCGTCGCGCGCAGCGTCGCCCGCGTTCCGCTCGCCGCGGCGCGGCCGTTCCGGCACGGCGACGATCGCGAGCGCGACGCAGCCGAGCGCCGGCACGACGAGCGGCAGGAGCTGCCAGGTCACGACGACCGCGAACACCGCGGCCGCGACGAGGTACGCGGCGCCGACCGGATCGGACGCGACCGTGCGCGGCACCTCGCGAAGTGCCCCGAGCCAGCCGAGCTCGGGCGACCATCGGCCGGCGGCCGTGAACACCGCGAGGGCGAGGGCCGCGAGTCCCGCCCAGCCGACCGCCGCGACCACCGGCCCTCCCGGGAGCGCGCCGCTGCCGGCGAGGTCGATGTCGAGGAGCAGCAGCAGCACGAGCACGACGGATGCCGCGCCCACGCCGATGCCGCCCGGCGATCCGGCCCGCACGTCGGCCCAGAACAGCCCGAGCGCCGAGTGCTCGGCGCGGAGGAACCGCTGCAGGTGGCGGACCCCCGCCGCGAGGGCGGCGGGGAGCGTCACGATCGGGATCGAGACGACGGCGACCAGGACGCCCACGAGGAGCACCTCGCCGAGCAGTCCGAACGCGCTCGTCGCACCGGGGAAGCGCGCCGGCGGCGCGTCCGAGCGGGTCGGACCGGAGCCCGACCGCTCGGCGTGGCGCGCCGCCCGCTCGCTCGTCCGCGACATCCGCTCGCCTAGCCCTTGAGACCCTGGGTGGCGACGCCGTCGACCAGGAACCGCTGGAAGACGATGAAGAAGATCAGGATCGGCACGAGCGCCAGGAACGACACCGCCGCGGTCGCCCCGTAGTCCGAGGTCGACGTCTGGTCGTTGTACAGGCGGAGCGCGATCGGCAGCGGATACTGCTCGGGGCTGTTGACGTAGAGCAGCGGGCCGAGGAAGTCGTTCCACGTCCAGATGAACGTGAAGATCGCACTCGTGATCAGCGCCGGCTTGATCAGCGGCAGGATGATCGAGAAGAACGTGCGCCAGTGGCCCGCGCCGTCGATGCGCGCCGCCTCGTCCATGTCGCGCGGGATGTTGCGGATGAACTGCACGATGAGGAACACGAAGAACGCCTCGGTCGCGAGGAACTTCGGCAGGATCAGCGGCCAGTACGTGTCCACGAGCTCGAGCTTCTGGAACATGATGTACTGCGGGATGATCACGACGTGGAACGGCAGCAGCAGGGTGCCGATCATCGCCGCGAACAGGATCCCGACGCCGCGGAACTGCACCCGGGCGAACGCGTAGGCCGCGAGCGCCGACGAGAACAGCGTGCCGATCACGGCCATCACGGCGATGAACAGGGAGTTCGCGAAGAACCGCCAGAGCGGGGTTCCGGCGATTCCCTCGAGGACCTTGAAGTAGTTGTCGACGGTCGGGGCGTCGGGCAGGAGCCCCGGGTTCTGGCCGAACTCGCTCGACGGCTTGAACGTCGCGAACAGCAGCCACACGAGCGGGTAGAGCACGATCGCGGTCAGCACGCCGAGCACGACGAACCAGATGACGGTGTTGAGCGTCGTGCGCTTGATGCGGCGGCGACCGGATGACGCGGGCTGGAGCTCGACCTCGAGGAACTCGGCCCGGGGCTGCTCGATGGTGGAGGTGCTCATCGGTTGTCTCCCGCGTAGTGGACCCACGACTTCTGGGTCTTGAAGAGGATCGCGGCGATGATCGCGACGGCGATCACGAGGACCCAGGCCATCGCGGCCGCGTAGCCCATCTGGAGGTCGGCGAAGCCGCGCTTGTAGAGGTAGACGGTGTAGAAGTTCGTCATGCCGGCCGGTCCGCCCGAGCCGTTGGAGATGATGTACGCCGACGCGAACACCTGGAACGCGTTGATGAGCTCGAGCAGCAGGTTGAAGAAGATCACCGACGAGAGCATCGGGAAGGTCACGGAGCGGAACTTGCGGATCGGGCCCGCGCCGTCGACCTCCGCGGCCTCGTAGAGCTCCCGGGGCACCTGCTTGAGCCCGGCGAGGAAGATCACCATCGGGGCGCCGAACTGCCACACCGCGAGCAGGATCATCATCGGCAGCACGAGCGCGACGTTGCCCACCCAGCCGCCGAGCTCGATGCCGAAGACGCTGAGCGTGCTGTCGACGGGACCGTCGGTCGAGAACATCGCCCGCCAGACGATGGCCACCGAGACGCTCGCGCCGATGAGCGACGGGGCGTAGAACGACGAGCGGAAGAACGTCGAGCCCTGGTCGCGGTAGTTCAGGAGCATGGCGACCGCGAGCGCGGCGGCGAGCTTGATCGGGGTCCCGACCAGCACGTACACGAGCGTGATCTGCACCGACTGGATGTACTGCGGGTCCTCGGTGAACATCCGCACGAAGTTGTCGAAGCCGATCCACTCGGGCTCGGTGAAGAGGTTGTACTTCGTGAAGGCGAGGTACAGCGAGTAGAGCATCGGCCCGAGTGTCAGGCCGAGGAAGCCGATCATCCACGGGAGGAGGAACGTGTAGCCGGTCGCCGTCTCCCGACCGTTCCGGGCCTTCAGTCCCGCTCGCGTCGGGGCGTCGGGGCCGCGACGACCGAAGCGACGGCGGGTGCCGTCCTCGTCGGCCGTGACGATCGCTCTCGTCAGGGTGCTGGTCACAGTGGTTCTCCCGTTCGGTCCCGAGGGTACTCCGGGTCCGGGCGTGCGCCCGGACCCGGGGTGCCGCTACTGGTTCAGGACGATGTCCATCTCGGCGAAGAACTGCTCGACGGCCTCGTCGACCGTGATCGTGCCGTAGCCGAGCTCCTGGCCGATCTGCCGGAACTTCTCCTCGAGGGTGCCGTAGCCGACGATCGGCACGGGCGGGGCGTCGCCGAGGCGGTCCGCGATGGACTCCTCGTAGTCGGCGATCTGCTGGCCGAGCGGGTCGAGCTCGGCCCCCTCGAGCTGGGTCTCCGACGCGGGGATGCCGCGGTTCGTGCCGAAGGCCGCGCCGACCTCGGGCGCGTTCACGAGGTAGTCCAGCAGGGTCGCGGCGGCCTCGGGGTGGTCGGTCGTCGAGGCGATCGAGTGCAGCATCGACGGCTTGAGGTAGAGGTCCTTCGCGCCCTCCTCCGTGACGGGCGGGGCGACCAGGCCGAGCTCGGTGTACCCCTCGCCCAGGTTGCCGAGGTAGCCGGCGCCGAAGTTGTCCCACGTGAGCTCGCTCGCGGTGGAGGCGGAGTCGAAGCCCGACAGCGGGTAGACCTCCTCCAGCTTCTGCTGGCCGATGACGGTGCCGTCGGTGCGGATGCCGTCGGCCTGCTCCCAGAACTCCGCGAGGTCCTCCTCGGTGAAGTTCGGCTCGCCGTCCTCGGTGAAGAGGTCCTCGCCCTGGGCGCGCTGCTGGATCTCGAAGTTCTGGATCCGGCCGGTGTAGTCCGTGCCGCCGAAGATCGTTCCGCCGCCGGCGTCGCTGACCTCCTTCATCCAGTCGTCGTAGTCCTCCCAGCTGCCGCCGCCCTCGTAGGACTCGACGCCGACCGAATCGAGCAGCGTCGGGTTGGTGTACATGCCCCAGGCGTTGGTCGAGGTCGGGATGCCGGTCGTCTGCCCGTCGACGACGCCGATGTCGAGGATCTGCTGCGACAGCGGCTCGGTGTCGATGATCGTGCCGAGGTACGGCTCGAGGTCGAGCAGCAGCCCGTTCTCGGAGTACTGGCGGAGATAGGAGTAGTCGAACTGCATGACGTCGGGCAGCCCGCCCCCGGCCGCTTCGGTCTGCCGCTTCTCCCAGAACTCGGGGAAACCGAGGAACTGGGCGTTGACGGTGATGTTCGGGTACTCCTCGTTGAACGCGGCGATGGCCTCGTCGTACATCGCGGCGCGGACGTCGTTGCCCCAGAAGGCGAGGTCGAGCGTGACCTCCTCGTCGGGGTCGTACGCGGCGGCCGGCTCGGCGTCGCCGCCCCCGGAGCACCCCGCGAGCACGAGCGCGGTGCTCGCGGCGAGGGCGACGCCGGCGAGCGCCGCACGTCGGGTGCGGAAGTTGAACATCGTTGTCCTCCTGGAAACGTCGCTGTCTGCCTGGTGCATCACGCTCGGGTGGGAAAGCGCTTCCCCAAGAGTAGCGCCGCGCTCTCCGGGGGTCAACCGCCGGGGAAAAATCGTTTCAACTGTGATCCAACCGTAACGGATGCCGCGGCATGGCCGGGCGTCGGCGACATCGCCCGCCGGCGCCGCGACGGCAGGGTCGCCCGCCGGTTCCGCCCGGGTCAGCGTCCGAGCGGCACCAGCGGTGCGTCCCGGTCGCACACGAGGACGCCGTGCTCGACGCGAAGGGGCGAGGCGAAGATCGCCGATCGGCGTGCGGCGGCGGCATCCGTCGAGCCCAGCTCGGAACCGTCCCAGTGCGGGTGCGTGAAGTAGTACAGGAGCGCCCGGTCGCCCGCGACGACGACGTCGCCGTGGCGCCCGAAGGTCGCATCGCCGCGACGGCGGCCGGGTCCGCCGAGGATCACGTCGTCCGGGCCGCCTTGGCGTTCCCACGTCACGGCATCGTCCGAGCCGAACACGCCCATCCCGCGCCATTCGTCCACGAGCATCCACCAGCGGCCGCCGAGCTCGAACACGTTCGGCCCCTCGTGCGGGCGCCCGCCGACCGCGCGCCCCCCGACGCGCCACGACCCCGGTGCGAGGTCGACGCTCGTGGCGACATGCGTGGTCGAGGCGTCCGCCTCGTCCTTGACCCAGAGGCGCCAGAGCCCGTCCGGGCACCTCGCGACGCAGGCGTCGATGACCCGGTCGGAGTCCAGCCGGACGTCGCCCACCGCGCGCCACCGCTCGAGGTCGTCGCTCGCGTACTCGACGATGCGCCGCGGGTGCCCCTCCCAGCGGTCGGGGATCCCGGCGATGACCGTGAGGTACATGCGGTACCGCCGGCCGTCGTGGACCACTTCCGGCGCCCAGTGCGTCTCGGGCCCGTCGCCGAGGCGCAGGTCGTCGAGCGTCCCGGCGTACCGCCAGTCCAGGCCGTCGGACGACCGCGCCGCGCCGATGCGGCTGCCGTGCACCCACGCGACGCCGGGCTCCTCGACGGTCGCCCTGCGCTGCGTGTAGAACATCCACCACTCCCCCGTCGCGTGGTGCCGGATGACGGTCGGGTCCGTCGCGCCGTCGTGGACGGGGTCGTGGAAGAGCGCGTCGTCCGCGGGCGGCTCGACCGCGGCGCTCATCGTCGGAGGTCGACGACCGGCGCCTCGAGGCTCCGCCGCCGGTCGGCGTCGTCGCGGAGTCGCTCGCGCGCGACCGCCGCGCCGCTCGCGGCCGATGCGGAGATCGCGGTCACGATCTCGAACGACCGGACCGCGTCCGTCGCCGTCGAGGGCAGCGGCTGGCCGGCTGCGAGCGCCCGGTAGATGTCGCGCACGAGCGGGTCGTGGCCGCTCGGCTCCTCCTGCGATGGGAGCGCCCAGCCGTCGACGAGGTCGGCGTCCACCCCCGGCGCCGGGGTGATGCGCCAGTGCTCGTGGCCGTGGCCGTACAGGTGGTCGACGGTGACGGTCGCCAGTTCGGTGTCGATGCGGATGGAGCTGGTCTCGCGCGGCGAGACCGCGCTCGTGACCACGGATGCCACGACCCCCGACTCGAACGCGATGACGGCGGTCGACACGTCCTCCGTCTGGGTGTCGCGAGCGAGGCGCCAGAGCTGCCCGTTCACGCTCGCCCATTCGCCGAGCAGCCAGGCGAGCAGGTCGATCTGGTGGATGCCGTGCCCGAGCGTCGGCCCGCCGCCCTCGGTGGCCCACTCGCCGCGCCACGGCACGGCGAAGTACTCGGGGTCGCGGTACCAGAGCGTCTGGCAGGTCGCGACGAGCGGCCGGCCGAGCGCCCCGGAGTCCAGCAGCCCCTTCACGTGTGCGGCGGCGGTGCCCGTGCGCTGCTGGAACACGACCGCGAGGCGACGGTCGTTGCGCGAGGCGGCATCCGTCATCGCGTCGAGCTCGTCGAGCGACAGCGCGGCGGGCTTCTCGCAGACGACGTGCGCGCCGGCGTCGAGCGCGGCGATGGCCTGCTCGGCGTGCACACCGGGCGGGGTGCAGACGTGGAGCACGTCGATCCCGCCGGCTGCGAGCAGCGCCTCGAGGGAGTCGGCGACCTCGGGTCCGCCCCAGCGGTCGGCGAAGTCGCGGGCATGGTCGAGGTCGCGGTCGACGACGGCGACGAGCTCGGCGTCGGGCGTCGCGGCGATCGCGCGGGCATGCGCGTGCGCGATCGCGCCGGTGCCGACGATCGCGGCGCGCAACGGGGTCGTGGGGGCGGTCATCGGTCTCCTCCGTCGTGGTCGGACGCGGTCGGTGGCGGGCTCGTATCGGTTCAGGCGTCCGCACATGCCGAGCGCTTGGCCCGGGAACGCGGGGGCCGTCACGGCGCCGCAGCCCTCACGGCAGCGGTCCGGACGGATCCGAGGAGCTCGGGCAGCCGCCCGGCGGCGGCCTCCGCGAGCCGCGCCGCGCGCCCGGGATCGGAGGCGCCGTCCGCGATCACGACGCCGTACCGCAGCGACATGGCGGCGCCGGGCGCGATCACGTGCTCCTCGCTGAAGAACGGCGCCGGGCAGAGGCACGCGAACTCCTCGCTCCGGGCGAACCACTGCGGCGGGTGCTGCAGGTTGTCCGGGTCGTCGACGATGAGCACGGTCGACGCGGCATCCGTCCCGTCGTGCCGGCCGGTGAACCCCATCCAGGGCGAGCGGATGCCGCGCAGCTCGTCGCCGCCGGCGATGCCCGGCGCGAGGACGCGGCCGCCGGTGAACGATCGCGGCCCCCGCCAGAACAGGCCGCCGTACCCGGCGTTCTCGCGTCCGCGCGTGGTCGGCGAGCCGATGGGGATCGCGCGATCGGCGACGTTGGACATCCGGGTGCCGAAGCCGAGCAGCCAGGCCTCGTCGTCGAGCAGGGCGGCCGCGAGCGTGCGGCGCTCGTCGAAGATCCGCTCGCCGGCCTGGGTGATCCACTCGAGGCGTTCGACGAAGCGGGCCCGGTTCTCGGCCGGCGCGGCATCCAGAGGCTGGAAGCCGAGGTGCCGCTGCTCGCCGTTGTTCGGCAGGTGCACGTAGCCCTCGCCGCGGACGAAGGTCGGACCGCCCCAGAAGTTCTCGTCGCCCACGACCGGAAGCGACCAGGCGAGGCCCTTGTGCCACACGTGGTCGTGCGGGCGGTACAACGAGACGGTGGCGCCGCCGAGCGTGCGGATCGGGCTGAAGTAGGGCCGCGGCGACTCGAACGTGGGGTGGGCGGGACGGAAGACGTACTCGGCGAGCATGGCACCGCGGGCCTCGACCACGAGCCGGTCGTCGTCGCGTGCGATCCGGAGGTCGGGCATCGGTCTCCTCGTGGTCGTCATCGATCCGGTCGGGCGGTCGGTGCGGGCCTGCCGCCTAGGAAAGCGCTATCCCAGTCTACACCGACGTCGCTCGTGCGGATGCCGCGTCAGGCCGGCTCCGCGATCAGCGTGAGCAGGTTCCCATCCGGGTCGACCAGGTGGCCGGCCCGGAGGCCCCACTCCTGCGCCCGCACCTCGTGCAGTCGCGGGAATCCGTGCTCGGCGACGGGCACGCCCGCGGCGGCGACGGCCCCCGCGAGCTCGTCGACGTCGGCGACCCGGACGGTGCATCGGCTCGAGCTCGCCGCCGGATCCAGATCGGGGAACGGGAAGAACTCCAGCTGGAGGTCGCCGCGACGCAGGATCATCCAGCCGTCGTCCCGGAAGCTGCGCTCGAAGCCGAAACCGCCG
This sequence comes from Agromyces sp. CCNWLW213, assembly GCF_037199545.1. Classification (NCBI taxonomy): domain Bacteria; kingdom Bacillati; phylum Actinomycetota; class Actinomycetes; order Micrococcales; family Microbacteriaceae; genus Agromyces; species Agromyces sp. CCNWLW213. Next base: position 453,156 of record NZ_JBBBDX010000002.1, read on the forward strand.
TAGAACCGCTCGGTGGCGTCGAGATCGCGGGACGGGAGGTTGGGTACGGCGCGGTCGCGCGCGACGAAGTCCGACATGCCCGAATTCTCCCGTGGAACCCGGCGCACGGCCAGAGTCAGGCCTCGCACTCACGCTCGCCCGCGCACCATCGCATCGAGACGGCGCGTCAACTCCCCCACGCGTCCGCCGCCGTCCGGCGCGGGCGGATACCGACGCAGCAACAGGACGACCGTTCCCGGCACCTCGGGAAGCTCCTCCTCGAGGTAGGCCTCGCCGACCCCGGTCGCGCCCTCCGCATCGAGCTCGACGGCCCGCGCCGCGTGCGCCGCGGAACCGAGCACGTGCTTGACCTGGTCCGCCTGGGCGAGCGGATGCAGGAATGCGGCGCCCGCCGCCGCGCTCGCGGCGTGCGCGGCCTCGGACGCGGCCGGGGATCCGACCGACTGCGTCGCCCGATATGCCGCCCACGCCGAAGCCCGGAGTGCGCTGGTCCGCGCGCCTCCGTGGGCGAAGTCGAGTGCGGCCTCGATGGCGTGCCGAGGCCGGACGTCATCCGGCGCGTCGCGCTCGAAGACGAGCAGCACGTCGCTCGCGCAGCGGGCCGCGAAGCCGACGACCTCGCGGATCTCGTCCTCGGTGAGGTCGATCGCAGCGGAGTCCCTCATGGCTCCATCCTGCCCCCGCCGGCTGGATGCGCGACCGGAACGCGAGCGCCCGCGGATCGGAGCGCCCTGAGCGGTGCGAAGCGGGGCACCGGTCGACCGGCCCCCGAGGCGGAGGGACCATCGGCCCCTTCCTGATCGGTCGATGATCGCCAGACTCGGCGCATGCCCTCACGTCGCACCGTCGCGCTCGCCCTCGTCGGTCCGGTCGCCGTCGGCGCGGCGGTGCTGCAGTGGCTCGGCCGAACATACGGGTCGACCGCCGCCGAGCGCCGGGCTCGGCTGCCCGGCGACGATCTGGTCGACGATCCGCAGATCGTCGCCACGCATGCCGCGACGCTGCCGGCCCCACCCGACCGGATCTGGCCGTGGCTCGTGCAGGTCGGATGGCACCGCGGCGGCTGGTACACGCCGCGGTGGGTCGACGTGCTGCTCTTCCCCGACAACTGGCCGAGCGCCGGCCGCATCCACGACGAGTTCCAGGCGATCGAGGTCGGCGACGTCATCCCCGACGGCGCGCCCGAGACGGTCTGCGGCTTCACGGTGCGCGAGGTGGAGGCCGCGCGACGGCTCGTGCTCGAGTCGACGACGCACCTGCCGCTGACCTGGCGCCAGCGCGACCTCGCCCGGCTGCACTGGACCTGGAGCTTCCGGCTCAGCCCGGTCGACGGCGGTCGCGCCACCCGGCTCGTGTTCCGGTGGCGCGCGCGCACCGCGCCGTGGTGGCTGACCCTCGGCGCGCACCTGTTCATCGTGCCCGCCGACTTCGTCATGTCGCGCGGCATGCTCCGCGGACTGCGGAAGCGCGTGGACCCCCGCACGGCCGCGTAGGGAGGCCGTCGGGTTGCCGGCTCGCACCGCGCCGCCTACGCTGGCTGGAAGCCGGTTTCTCAGCGCGCGGTCCGCGAGAGGAGCACGATGCGAGTCGTCGTCACGGGGTCGTCCGGTCGCCTCGGCCGGTCGCTCGCGACGGGGCTCGCCGCCGCAGGACACGAGATCACCGGCCTCGACCGCGTGCCGGCCGGACTGTCGGGCGTCACGGAGCGGGCGGTCGACCTGGCCGACGCCGGCGCGGCGGCCCGCGCCCTCGCCGACCTCCGGCCCGACGCCCTCGTGCACCTCGCCGGCATCGCCGTGCCGTTCAGCGCGCCCGAGCGCGACATCCTGCTCGCCAACACCGCGCTGGCCCACGACGTGCTCGCGGCCGCGGCATCCGCCGGGGTGGCCCGCGTGCTCGCCGCGTCGAGCCCGACCGTCATCGGCTACTCCGCATCCGGATGGCGCGCGCACGCCGTGCCGCTCGACGAGCGCCATCCGAGCGAACCGGCCCACGCCTACGCGCTGTCGAAGGCGGTCGTCGAGGAGACCGTGCGGATGTTCGCGCGCACCGCGCCCGGCGCGTACGGGTTCTTCCGTCCCTGCTACGTGATCTCCCCCGAGGAGTGGGCCGGCGCGCCGACCCAGCAGGGGCACACCGTCGCCGCCCGCCTCGCCGACCCGGCCCTCGCGGCCGCCAGCCTGTTCGACTACGTCGACGCGCGCGACGTCGCGGGCTTCGTCGAGGCCTGGCTCGCCGCCGACCACGGCGCCGTCGACGGCGAGGGATACCTCGTCGGCGCGGCCGACGCCCTCGCCGAGCGACCGGTCGCCGAGTTGTGGCGCGAGTTCGCGCCGGGCCTCGGTCCCGCCGCCGATTCGCTCGAGGGCACCGCGCCGGTGTTCTCGATCCGCAAGGCGGCCGACCGCCTGGGCTGGCGGCCGGTCCGCGATTGGCGGACCGAGCTCGGCACGGCATCCGCCGTCACCGCGACCACGGGGACGAGGACCGTATGACGTCGACCGCCGCACGCCTCGGCTTCGACGGGGTGCTGTTCCTCCCCGTCACGCCGTTCGGCGCCGGCGGGCGCGTTCGATCGGGTACGGCTTCGCGTGGACGCCGACGATCGGCGCCGCCGCGGTGCGCGCGCACCTCGACCACGACATCCGCGCGTTCGCCCTCGGGCGCGACGCCGACGCCCCCGTGCTGTGGGACCCGCTGTGACGGCACCTGCACGAGGGCGGCGGGCGCGGCATCACGACCATCGCGACGGCCGGGCTCGACCTCGCGCTCCGGGACCTCGCCGCCCGGGCCCGACGATGGGTCGCATCGAGGTGCCCGTCGCCCCCGGTGAGAACCTCCGCACCCGGTACCGCTTCGCGGAGTTCATCGACGCCGGCGCCGTCGAGCTCGTGCAGCCGAACGTCGTCCGGGTCGGGGGCATCACGCCGTTCCTCGACATCGCCGGGCTCGCCGCCGACCGCGGGGTCGAGCTCGCGCCGCACCTGCTGCTCGAGCTCTCGGCGCAGCTCGCGCTCGCGCTGCCCGGAGCGCACCTCGTCGAGGCCGTCGAGGACGCCTCGTTCGAGGAGCTCGGCGCACTCGCCGAGCCGTCGCCCGTCGCGGTCGCGGGCGCCACGGTGTCCACCACGGGACGCCCCGGGCTCGGCGTACGCTTCACGAGCGAGCAGCCGGGTGCCGCGGCATCCGCTCGACCGACGGAGGAACCATGACCGAGACCGCCACGACCGGGATCGCACGCACCGGGACTGCTGCCCGGGCCGCTGCCGAGGCCGCGAACCCTGCCGGACTCGACGACGTGGCCGCGGCCGCTCGCCGCGCCTTCGCGAGCACCGTGTCCTCGACCGCCGAGGAGCGCGCCGCCTGGTTGCGCGCGGCCGCCCACGCGCTCGACGCCGCACGCGACGAGCTCGTCGCGATCGCCGACGACGAGACGCACCTCGGCATCACGCGCCTCACGGGCGAGGTCGCCCGCACGACCGCGCAACTCCGCCTGTTCGCCGACGCCGTGCTCGAGGGGTCGTACCTCGAGGCGACGATCGACCACCCCGATCCGACGACGATCCCCCCGCGGCCCGACCTGCGGCGCATGCTGCGCCCGCTCGGCCCCGTCGCGGTGTTCGGCGCCTCGAACTTCCCGTTCGCGTTCTCGGTGGCGGGAGGCGACACCGCCTCGGCGCTCGCGGCCGGCTGCCCCGTGATCGTGAAGGGGCACCCCGCGCACCCGCGGCTCTCGCACCGCACGGCGGAGGTCGTCGCGTCCGCGCTGGTCGGGGCGGGGGCGCCCGAGGGGATCCTCGGCCACGTCACGGGCCACGAGGCGGGGATCGCCCTCGTGCAGCACCCCGAGATCCGCGCCGTCGGGTTCACGGGCTCGCTGCACGGCGGCCGGGCGCTGTTCGACCTCGCGTCGGCGCGGCCCGACCCCATCCCCTTCTACGGGGAACTCAGCGCCGTGAACCCCGTGCTCATCACCGCGGCCGCGCTCGAGTCGCGCGCCGACGAGCTCACCGCCGGGCTGGTCGGCTCGTTCACGCTCGGCGCGGGCCAGTTCTGCACGAACCCCGGCGTGGTGCTGGTGCCGGCCGGGTCGGGCTTCGCCGAGCGCGTCGGCGCGGCGGCGGCCGTGGCATCCGCCGCCCCCATGCTGACCGACGGCATCGCCGACGCGTTCGCGACCGGCATCGCCCGGCTCGCGGGGCGCGCCGACGTCGAGGTCGTCGCCGGAGACCCGGTCCAGCAGCCGGGCACGGGTGCGCCGGTCGTCCTGCGCACCACGACCGCGACGGTGCTCGCCGACCCCGGCGTGCTGCTGCAGGAGTGCTTCGGCCCGTCGACCCTCGTCGTCGAGTACGCGGAGGTCGTCGACGCCCTCGCGGTCGTGCGCGCCGTCGGCGGCAGCCTCACCGCGGGCGTGCACGCCGAGCCCGGCGACGACCTCGGGGCCATCGTCGAGGTGCTCGCCGAGGTCGCCGGCCGAGTGCTCTTCGCCGGCTGGCCGACGGGCGTCGCCGTGAGCTGGGCGCAGCAGCACGGCGGGCCCTGGCCGTCGACCACGTCGATCCACACGTCCGTCGGCGTCACCGCCCTGCGGCGGTTCCTGCGTCCGATCGCATTCCAGGACGCCCCGGATGCCGCGCTGCCGCCCGAGCTGCGCGACGGCAACCCGCTCGGGATCCCCCGCCGGGTCGACGGCGTGCTCGAGCTGCCCGCCCGCACGGCCGCGCCGGTCGCCTGAGTGGGCGTCGCCACCTACCTCATCGCCGCGACCCCGCCCCGCCTCGCGGTCGGCGGGATCACGGTCGCGATCCCCGTGCTCGCCGTCGAGCAGCTGGGCGACGTCGCGCTCGGCGGCCTGCTCGCGGCCGCCGCGCTCGGGCCGTCGATCGTGGCCGCGCCGGTCGCGGGCGCCATGCTGGACCGCAGCCGGCGCCCCGGCACCCTGCTCGCTGCGGCCGGGCTCGTCATCGCCGCGGCCTACGCCGTGGCCGCGTTCCTCGGCCCGGTGCCGGCCTGGGCGGTCGCGGTCGCGCTGCTCGTGGCGGGCGCGGCGACGCCCTTCGTCTTCGGCGGCCTCTCGAGCTTCGTGACCGAGCGGATCCCCGACGAGCGCCGCGCGTACGCGATCGACGCGCTCGCCTACAACCTCGGCGCCGTCGCCGGGCCCGCGGCCGTCGCGGCGGCATCCGCCCTCGGCTCGGCTCGCGCGGCCACGCTGATCATGGCCGGCGCGGCCCTGCTCGGAGCGCTCGGCACCATCCCGCTGCGCCTGCGGCCGGTCGCGAGCGAGCACGAACGGAGTTCCATGCTCGCGACGATCGCCGCGGGCTTCCGGCACATCGCCACGCATCGGCCGCTCGCGATCATCACGGCGAGCGGGACGCTCAGCCAGTTCGGGTCGGGCGGGCTCGCGATCGCGGCGGTCGCCCTCGCGATCGCACGGTCCGGCGACGCCGCGGAGGGCGCGATCATCGTGACCGCCTTCGCCGTCGGCGGCCTGCTCGGCGCCCTGTGGAACTCGGCACGGCCGAGCCGCATGCGCCCCGAGGTCGAGATGGGCCTCGGCTTCGCGGCGACCGGCGCGTTCACCGTCGTGGCCGCCGCCGACCTCGGGCCGTGGTGGGCGGCCTTCGCGATCGGCGTGTCGGGCGTGTTCACGGCGGGGAGCGCGGCGGCGATGCTGCTCATCCGCAAGCAGCAGAGCCCGCCCGCGCTGCGATCGCAGGTGTTCACCGTCGGCGCCGGTCTGCGCGCCGCGGCCGCGGCTGCGGGCGCCGCGGTCGCGGGCCTCGCCGCGGGCGTGGGCGCGGAGACGCTCATCGTCGCGATCGGCGTCGTGTGGATCGTGTCGGGCGCGATGCTGCTCGCCTACCCCAAGGGGGCGCCGGCGATCGACGGATCGGCCGCGTGAGGACGGTTCGCCACGCGTCGAGCGGATGCCGCGGCATCCGCTACTGCGGCACGCTCGTGAAGACCACCGACTCGTACTCGAACGACGGCGAGGTCTGCATGGTCAGCGACGACTCGTCCGCCACCGACCACGCCTCGCGCCACGTGATCGACTCGCCCGGCAGGATCGCGGTGGTCGGCGGGATGCCCACCTGTCCTCCTTCGGCGCCGACGTCGAAGATCCGCGTCGCCTCGGTGCCGTCCGACGACAGGGTCGACAGCACGACCGGCTGCACGTTCTCGGGCGAGTCGTTCGTGATCGTCAGCGTGAAGACGAGGTCGACCGCCTGGTCCGCGCCCGCCGAGAGCTCCGACGGCGTGTACGGCTCGGGTGCCGACACGGTCATCGAGACGCCGTCGTCCCACGTCATGGTGTCCCCGAACGCGAGCCCGGCCGTGGCGTCGGCGTCCGGGCCGTCGGTCGCCTCCTCGGTCGGAACGGGCGTGCCGAACTCCTCCTCGAGCTCCCGCTCGATCCGGTCCTGGATGACGCCCGAGTCGGCGAGCTCGCCGAGGACGCCGATCGTGACGAACGCGAACACGACCGCGCCGACGATCCCGCCGAGCACCGAGACGACGAGGCCCGCGATGGCCGGCCACTTGCGTCCCTCGAGGAACAGGGCGACGAGCGACAGCACGAACGCGATCGGCAGCACGATCCAGGCGACGAACTGCACGAACGGGATGCAGGCGAGGATGAACCCGATCACCGCGAGGGCGAGGGCCACGACGCCGAGGACGTTGAGCCTGCCCGATCCGGTGCCCGGGGCGCCGGGGCCGCCGGTCGGCGTGCCGTACGCGCCGGGGCCGCCCGCGACGGCGTAGGGTCCGGCGGCCCCGTAGGCGGTCGCGCCGCCCGCGGCGGAGACACCGGTCGCCCCCGTCCCCGAGACGGCGCCCGGCGCCATCGAGTACGGGGTCGTCGCCGCGTACGGGTCCGTCGTCCGCTCGGTCTCGTAGGGCAGCGTCGCGGCCTGGTCGGCCGGTGCGCCGCCCGGTCGGTACGCGCCGGCGCTCGCGAGGGGCGCGGTGTGGTCGGTCCACTGCGTGCCGTCCCAGTAGCGGCGCTGGCCGCGGCCATCGTCGTACCAGCCCGCCGGGGCGTTCGTGCCATCGGTCATGTGAGGGATCCTCGCACCCGCCGTGCGGCGCCGTGGGGCCGAAAGGCCCTCGCCGGCCAGGCCGAGGGCGTCAGACGCCGAGCCCGAGTTCGGCGATGCGCACGGGCCGGCCGGTCTCGAGGGAGCGGTTGCCGGCGATGCCGACCGACACCGCACGCACGCCGTCGGCGTATCCGGCGACGCGGCCGAGCGGCTCGTCGTCCGCGACCCGGTCGAACAGCTGCCGCAGGAGGTACGCGTCTCCGCCGCCGTGGCCGCCGATGCCCGCGGGGAGGTCGACCACCTGCGCACCCTCCCAGTGCCGCTGCAGCACGAGCCGCTCGGCGTCGGGACGGACCTCGTCGACCGCGGAGCGGTCGGGGTGCATGCCGGGGTCGACGACGACCCGGCCGTCCTCGCCGATGAGCACGGCGCCGCGCTCCACGACCTCGAGCTCGGCGCGGCCCTCGGTGCCGTTGACCGTCACTCGGTAGCCCTCCCACGGCGCGTGCGCGTTGAGCGAGTAGCTGAGGGTCGCGCCCGAGTCGTAGTCGACGAGGGCGGCGAGGTTGTCCTCGATGGTGATGCCCGGGTCGAACACGTCGCGGTCGCGCAGGTAGCCGTCGTGGTGCTCCTGGTCGAGGTAGAGCTCCTTGAGGCGGGCGTCGGCCGCGAGGTCGAGCGCGAACGGGTCGCCGGCCGCGCCGACCGCGCCCGTGCCGCGCGCGGGTCGCTGCCCGAGTCCCCGCGCGGCGGCGTTCTCGGCGCCGTAGAAGCGCAGGCCCCCGCTCGCGAAGACGCGCACGGGCGCCGCGCCGATCCACCAGTTCACGAGGTCGAAGTGGTGCGAGGCCTTGTGGATGAAGAGGCCGCCCGAGTTCGCCTTGTCGCGGTGCCAGCGGCGGAAGTAGTCGGCGCCGTGCACGGTGTCGAGCGCCCACTCGAAGTGGACGCTCGTCACCTGCCCGATGCGACCGTCGGCGATCACCCGGCGCAACGTCGAGTTGCGCGGGCTGTAGCGGTAGTTGAACGTCGTGACGACCTCGCGACCGGTCTGGCTGATGGCCGCCCCGATGCGGCGCACGCCCTCGGCGTCGATCGTGAGCGGCTTCTCGACCACGACGTCGGCACCGGCGCGCAGCGACCGCACGATGTACTCGGCGTGCGTGACGTCGGGCGTGGTGATGATGACGCGGTCGAGGCGCTCGTCGGCGATCATGCGCTCGAGGTCCTCCGTCGCGTAGCGGGAGGGCGCCGGGTGGCCGGCCGCCACGACGTCGCGCTCGTGCACGTCGAGGCGTCCGGCGTTCACGTCGCTCCACGCGACGAGCTCGGCGATCTCGGGGACTCGCTCGGCACCCGGGACGGTTCCGACGAGGGCGCCGACGTAGATGCCCGCGCGGCTCCCGGTGCCGATGAGTCCGTATCGCTCGCGCTGTGCCATCGCCGCTCCGCCCATCTCGCCGCGCCTCTGGGAAAGCGCTATCTCGCTGCGCTACATTTCTACCATCTCGGGATTTCCGGGCCGAACGACCCCGGCGCGCGCGGTCCCGCGCAGTAGCATCGAGGCGCCCGCCCCGGGCGCGACCGAGCGGAGGAACCATGGCCGGCGACGCAGCCACCAGCACCCGGAACGCTCCGGCGACCCTGCACGACGTCGCGCGCGAGGCCGGCGTGTCGCTCGCGACCGCCTCGCGTTCCCTCAACGGCAGCACGCGCAAGGTCAACGAGGAATATCGCCAGCGCGTGCTCGCCGCCGCGGCGAAGCTCAACTACTCCCCCAACCTCTCGGCCCAGGCCGTCGCGCGCGGCACGACGACCACGGTCGCGCTCCTCGTCGCCGACATCGCCGACCCCTACTTCTCGCAGATCGCCGCGGGCGTCGTCCGGGAGGCCGACCGCGAGCGGCTCATCGTGACCATGGCCGCCACCGACCGCGACACCGAGCGGGAACTCGAGCTGGTCCGCACGCTGCGCGGCCAGCGTCCCCGGGTCATGATCCTCGCCGCCTCCCGTCGCGAGGGCGATCCGAACAACGACGCCCTCGAAGCCGAGCTCCGCGCCTACGAGTCGAACGGCGGGCGCGTGGCGTTCGTCAGCACCACCGACCTCGACTTCCGCACCGTGCAGCTCGACAACCGGGCCGGTGCCGAGGCGCTCGCGCGCGAGCTCACGGACCTCGGCTACCGTCGCTTCGCCGCGATCACGGGCACCGAGGGCATCCGCACGGCCGACGAGCGCCTCGCCGGCTTCCAGGCGGGCCTCGAGGAGGGCCGGGGCACGCTCGAGCGCGTCGTCCGGCCCGAGTTCACCCGCGACGGCGGCTACGAGGGCATGCGGCAGCTCCTGGCCGACGGACTCGGCGGCGTCGAGCTCGTGTTCGCCGCGAACGACGTCATGGCCGTCGGCGCGATGTCCGCGATCCGCGATGCGGGGCTCACACCCGGCACGGACGTCGCGGTGGCGGGCTTCGACGACGTCCCGACCGTGCGCGACGTGACGCCGCCGCTCACGACCGTGCGCATCCCGCTGGAGGAGGTCGGCCGCCGCGCCCTCCGCCTCGCGCTGGGCGACGCCACCGTCGAGGACGAGGCGCCGGTGCACACCGAGGTCGTGCTGCGGGAGTCCACGCCGCGCCGCGGCTGACGCCGCGGCATCCGTCGTTCGCGGCCCAGGTCGCACCCGCCCGCGGGGCCGTGGGCGACTTCGCGCGCCTCGGCGCGGGGGGCCGGCCGCGCGCCGGCGGGACCACACGAGCGCGGCGCAGGTGTTGCGCGATCCCGGATACGTGTCCTACACTCGGGTAAACGCTTTCCCGCAGTGCGGCGGCGGCTCCGCCCGTTCCGCGCTCCCGGCTCGAAGAGGAACCCCACCGTGGCAGACGCGACGACCCCGAAGACCATCGGCATCATCATGAACGGCGTGTCCGGCCGCATGGGATACCGCCAGCACCTCGTGCGCTCGATCCTCGCCATCCGCGAGCAGGGCGGCGTCGAGCTCTCCGACGGCACGCGCGTGCAGGTCGAGCCGCTCCTCGTCGGCCGCCACGAGGGCAAGCTCGCCGAACTCGCCGCGAAGCACGGCATCGAGCACTACACGACCGACCTCGACTCGGCCCTCGCCGACGACCGCTGGCCGATCTACGCCGACTTCCTCGTCACCAAGGCGCGCGCCGCGGCGATCAAGCGGGCCATCGCCGCGGGCAAGGCCGTCTACACCGAGAAGCCCACGGCCGAGTCCTACGCCGAGGCGCTCGAGCTCGCCGAGCTGGCGGACGCCGCGGGCGTCAAGAACGGCGTCGTGCACGACAAGCTCTACCTCCCGGGCCTGCGCAAGCTCAAGCGCCTCGTCGACTCCGGCTTCTTCGGCCGCATCCTCAGCGTGCGCGGCGAATTCGGCTACTGGGTCTTCGAGGGCGACTGGCACCCGTCGCAGCGACCGAGCTGGAACTACCGGGCCGAGGACGGCGGCGGCATCGTCGTCGACATGTTCCCGCACTGGAACTACGTGCTCGAGAACCTGTTCGGGCGGGTCGAGTCGGTCTACGCCAAGGCCGTCACCGAGATCCCCGAGCGCGTCGACGAGCGGGGCGACCGCTACGCGGCGACGGCGGATGACGCGGCCTACGCCATCTTCGAGCTCGAGGGCGGCGTCACCGCCCAGCTCAACTCGAGCTGGACCACACGCGTCAACCGCGATGAGCTCGTCGAGTTCCAGGTCGACGGCACGCTCGGCTCGGCCGTCGTGGGCCTGTTCGGCTGCAGGATCCAGCCCCGCAACGCCACGCCGAAGCCGGTCTGGAACCCCGACCTCGCCGACGACCACGACTACGCGCAGGACTGGATCGAGGTGCCGACGACCGAGGCGTTCGAGAACGGCTTCAAGACCCAGTGGGAGGACTTCATCCGCCACGTCGTCGAGGACGCGCCCAACCACTACGACTTCCTCGCGGGCGCCCGGGGCATGCTCCTCGCCGAGCTCGGGCTCGAGTCGTCGCGGACGGGCCGCCGGATCGACGTGCCCGAGGTGACGCTCGACGCCGCCGAGACGGCCGACGCGGCATCCGTCACCAGCGGATCGGCACCGCTCGCCGGAACGGTGCGCTGACCGATGACCGCGCTCACGCTCCTCGACCCGGACGGCGGGCTGCGCGCGATCGCGCTCGCGCCCGCGCCGACGTTCCCCAGGCCCCGGAAGCCGCTGCGGTCGCGAGTGGCGTACGCGGCGGCGCACGTGGTGCCCAAGGCGCACGCCGACAACACCCCCGGGCGGCCCGCCGACATCGACTGGGACGCGACGCTCGCGTTCCGCCACCACGTCTGGTCGTGGGGACTCGGCGTCGCGGACGCCATGGACACCGCGCAGCGCAACATGGGCCTCGATGCGGCCGCGACGCGCGAACTCATCTCCCGCAGCGCCGCCGAGGCGGCGTCGGCGGGCGGCAGCCTCGTCGTCGGCGTGAATACGGACCACGTCGACGACGAGACCCTCTCCCTCGAGCAGGTGATCGACGCCTACACGGCGCAGCTGCACCACGCCGAGGACGCCGGCGCCGGTGCCGTGCTCATGGCCAGCCGCCACCTCGCCCGCACCGCGCAGAACGCCGACGACTACCGCCGCGTCTACCGCGAGGTGCTCGCCGCCGCGGGCGCGCCCGTGGTGCTGCACTGGCTCGGCACCGCCTTCGACCCCGCGCTCGAGGGCTACTTCGGCTCCACCGACACCGATGTCGCGGCGGCGACGCTGCTCCAGGTCGTCGAGGCCAACCGCGACAAGGTGCAGGGCGTCAAGATGAGCCTCCTCGACGCCGACGCCGAGATCGCCGTGCGCCGGCGGCTGCCCGCATCGGCGCGCATGTTCACCGGCGACGACTTCCACTACGTCGGACTCATCGAGGGCGACTCGTCGACGGGCTCGGGGCAGGCCGGGCACTCCGACGCGCTGCTCGGCGCGTTCGCCGCGCTCGCCCCCAACGCGTCGGCCGCGATCCAGTCGCTCGATGCGGAGGACGTCGAGGGGTACCGCGCCATCCTGGGCCCGACCGAGGCGCTCTCCCGTCAGGTGTTCGCCGCGCCGACCTACTACTACAAGACGGGCGTCGCGTTCCTGTCGTGGCTCAACGGCCACCAGGCCGCGTTCCAGATGGTGGGCGGCCTGCACGCCGCTCGCAGCCTCCCGCACCTGTCCCGGATCGTCGAGCTCGCGAACGCCTCGGGCGCGCTCGAGCGTCCCGAGCTCGCGGCGGCGCGCTGGCACGAGCTGCTCACGATGAACGGCGTCGACGTGGCCGCGGCGCGCCCGGCGGCATCCGGCCCCACGGATGCGGCGTCCCCGACCACCGGGGCTCCGGCCCCCGCCGCCCGGCCCTCGACCGAGGCGGTGCCGGCATGACCGCCCACCCCCGCCTGTCGCTGAACCAGGCGACGATCAAGCACGCGACGCTCGAGGAGGCGCTGCAGGTCGCCGCCGGGGCAGGGTACCGGGCCATCGGGCTGTGGCGCGAGCCCGTGCACGCGATCGGGCTCGCCGAGGCATCCGCTCGCCTGGCCGACTCGGGGCTGCGGTTCACGAGCCTCTGCCGCGGCGGGTTCTTCACCATGCCCGAGGGACCGGAGCGCCGCGCGTCCATCGACGACAACCGCCGCGCGATCGAGGAGACCGCGACGCTCGCCTCCGCCGGCGCGCCCGGATCCACCCCCGTCCTGGTGCTCGTCGCGGGCGGCCTCCCCGAGGGCTCGCGCGACCTCGACGCTGCGCGCTCCCGCGTCGCCGACGCGCTGGCCGAGCTCGCGCCCGTGGCGGAGGCGGCCGGAGTGCAGCTCTCGATCGAGCCGCTGCATCCCATGTACGCGTCCGATCGTGCGGTCGTCTCCACGCTCGGGCAGGCCCTCGACCTGGCCGCGCCCTTCGCGCCCGAGGTGGTCGGCGTCGAGGTCGACACCTTCCACGTGTGGTGGGACCCGGACGTGCTCGACCAGGTCGCGCGCGCCGGCCGCGAGGAACGCATCGCGAGCTACCAGGTCTGCGACTGGGCCACGCCGCTGCCGGCCGACGTGCTCCTCTCCCGGCACTATCCGGGCGACGGCGTGATCGACTTCGCGTCGTTCACGCAGGCGGTCGAGGCGACCGGGTACGACCGCGACATCGAGGTCGAGCTCTTCAACGCCGATATCTGGGCGTCCCCGTTCGCCGAGGTCGTCGCCCGCACGGCGGCATCCTTCGACGCCGTGGTCGCGCCGCACCTCGCAGCGGCGTCCGCCGGCGCCGCGGCGCGCTAGCCTGACCGGGCACGCCCACCCGCACGCCCCTGGAGTCCCCGCGATGACGCAGTCCGCCCGCATCACCGTCCATCCTTCGTTCGTCGTCGGCGAGATCGACCGGCGGGTCTTCGGCTCGTTCGTCGAGCACCTCGGTCGCGCGGTCTACACGGGCGTGTTCGAGCCGGGACACCCGACGGCCGACGCCGACGGCTTCCGCGAGGACGTCCTCGACCTCACGCGCGAGCTCGGCACGAGCCTCGTGCGCTACCCCGGCGGCAACTTCGTGTCGAACTACTTCTGGGAGGACGGCGTCGGCCCGGTCGACGAGCGCCCGGCTCGCATCGACCTCGCCTGGCGCACGATCGAGCCGAACACGTTCGGCACCGACGAGTTCATGCGGTGGGCCCGCAGGGCCGGCGTCGAACCGATGATGGCCGTGAACCTCGGCACGAGGGGCGCGGATGCCGCGGCGAACCTCGTCGAGTACTGCAACGTCCCGGGCGGGACGGCGTGGAGCGACCGGCGCCGCGCCGATGGCGCCGAGGAGCCGTACGGTGTGAAGCTGTGGTGCCTCGGCAACGAGATGGACGGCCCGTGGCAGATCGGCCACAAGACCGCCGACGACTACGGCAGGCTCGCGAGCCAGGCGGCGCAGGCCATGCGCCGGGTCGACCCCTCGATCGAGTTCGTGGTGTGCGGCTCGTCGAGCCGTGAGATGGCGACGTTCGGCGAGTGGGAGCGGGTCGTGCTCGAGCACACCTTCGACGACGTCGACTACATCTCGGTGCACGCCTACTACCAGGAGCGCGACGGCGACCGCGCCTCCTTCCTCGGCTCCGCGGCGTCGTTCGAGGCGTTCATGCACGAGGTGATCGCGACCGCCGACGCGGTCGCCGCCCGGCGCCATTCCGACAAGCGCGTCCGACTCTCGGTCGACGAGTGGAACGTCTGGTACATCGACGAGTTCGCGGGCGAGGAGAACCTCGACCTGCTCGAGCAGCCTCGCCTCATCGAGGACGTCTACTCGGCCCTCGACGCCGTCGTCGCCGGGACCTGCTCGCGACGCTCGTCCGCAATGCCGACCGCGTCGCGGTCGCGTGCCTCGCGCAACTCGTCAACGTCATCGCGCCCGTGCTCACCGAGCCCGGCGGCGATGCGTGGAAGCAGGCCACGTTCCACCCCATCGCGCTCACCGCGCAGCACGCGCGCGGCGTCGCGCTCGACGCGCGCGTCGAGGCCCCGGCGTTCGCGACCGCGAGGCACGGCGAGGTTCCGGGGGTGTCCGCCACCGTGACGTGGGATGCCGCATCGGGCTCGCTCGTCGCGCTGCTCGTGAACCGCACGGCCGACGCCGTCGAGGCGCGCGTGGAGCACCTCGGGTTCGCCGATGTCGCCCTCGCCGAGGCATCCGTCATCGGGGCCGACGACAACGTGCGCGGTGCGTCGTCGACCGATGCCGCGGCCGACCTCGCGGCGCGCGGCGCAGCCGCCGCGCCGAAACCGCTCGAGGGCGTCGCGACCGACGGCGACGTGTCGACGGTGCCGTTGCCCGCGGAATCGTGGTCGCTCGTGCGGTTCACGGCCCGGGTCGCGTAGGCCCGCCCCCGGCGGCGGGCTCAGGCCGACTGCACGCGGTACAGCTCGGCGTAGCGCCCGCCGCGGGCGACGAGCTCGTCGTGCGAGCCGACCTCCACGATCCGGCCCCGCTCGAGTACGACGATGCGGTCGGCCGAGCGGATCGTCGAGAGGCGGTGGGCGACCACGAGCGTGGTCCGGCCGCGCATGAGCCGGCCGAGCGCGTCGCGCACCTTCGACTCGGACTCGGGGTCGAGCGCGCTCGTCGCCTCGTCGAGGAGGAGCACGCGCGGGTCGCGCACGAGCGCCCGCGCGATCGACAGCCGCTGCCGTTGCCCGCCCGAGAGGCGCGCGCCGCGCTCGCCGACCACCGTGTCCCAGCCCTCCGGCAGGGCCTCGACGATCTCGAGCGCGTTGGCGTCGCGCAGCGCCGTGAGCACGAGCTCGTCGGGCACGTCGCCGAGCCCGTAGACGATGTTCTCGCGGATGGTCCCCTCGAAGAGCACCGACTCCTGCGGCACGGCCGACACGAACCGGCGGAAGGTGCGCAGGTCGAGCTCCTCCATGTCGACGCCGTCGAGGAGGACCCGCCCTCGCGTCGGCCGGATGAAGCCGAGCACGAGGTTGAGCAGGGTCGACTTGCCCGAGGCCGAGGACCCGACGAACGCGACGGTCTCGCCGGGGCGGACGTCGAGGTCGACGCCGGCGAGCGCAGGCGCCTCGCCGAACTCGTAGCGGACCTCGGCCCGGTCGAGGCGGATGGCGCCGGCGACGCGGTCGACCGTCCGCTTGCCCTCGTTGGACTCGAGGTCCGGCTCCTGGAGCACCTCGGCGATCGACCTGATCGACTCGGCGCCGCGCGCGACGATGGGCAGCAGCATGAGCAGTCCAGTGGCGGCCTGGGTGAGCAGTGCGAAGTAGGAGCTGAGGAGCACCACCTGGCCGGGCGTGATCGGGAGCCAGCCGCTGATCGCGATCCAGGCGGCGAGCACGAGGCACCCCACGCCGAGCAGTTGCAGACTCACCCACGACATCGACGCGAACCGGCCGTTCAGCAGGTCGAGTCGGTACCCGGCCTCGCGCACGCCGTCGGCGCCGCGGGCGACGCGCCGGACGGCGACGTGCTCGAGCCCGTGCGCGCGCGTGATGGGCAGCAGCGTCGCCATCTCGCCGACGCGGGCCGAGAAGTGCTCGACCTCGCGCCGGAACCGCTCGTTGCGCTGGCGACTGCGCCGGTTGAGCACGGCGCGCAGCAGCACCGCCAGCGGGATGGCCAGTGCGTAGACCGGCAGGAACTGCGGCACGTTCACGGCCGTCATGACGATCGCTCCGCCGAGGACCATGGTGGCCGAGAGCAGCGGGTGGGCGGTCTGCTGCAGCATGACCTCGACGTTCTCGACGTCGCGCACGACCTTCGTCTGAACGATCGCCGAGTTGGCGCGCATGTGGTAGCCGATCGAGAGCGACTGGAGGCGCGCGGCGAGGGCGTTGCGGAGGTCGCGCCCGAGGTCGCGCACGGCGCCCATGAACAGCCGGGTGTACATGACGTGGTTGGGGTAGTTCTGCAGCAGTGCGACCACGGCGATGCCCGCCCAGAGCGCGAGGTCGACCGGCGGGCCGCCGGCGACCACCACGTCGATGATCGCCGCGGTGACGACGGGCATGAGCCAGAGCGGGGTGTCCTTCAGCGCGAAGAAGGCGACGGATGCCGCGACCCGTCGGCGACGCAGGCCCAGCAGGCGCAGCACCGAACGGGTCGGACGCCTCGCGTCGACGGCCTGCTCGATCTGGGAAAGCGCTTGCCGTCTCATGGTTCCATTGTGCCCGGCATCGTCTCGGCTCGCTAGGCTGGATCGATGGCGTTCGAACCCCGCTCGATCCCGATCGATCCCGACGCGAAGGCGGCCCTCGCCACGCGCGGCCTCGACTACCGCCTCATCGACCCCGGCGACGCCTCGGCGCTCGACGCATGGATCGAGGCCGACCATCGCGGCTTCCACCACGCCCGGCCCCGCGATGTCGGCCGCGACTACGACCGGGCGGTCATGTCCGAGCGGCGCGTGCACGGCGTCTACGACCCCGACATCGCCGAGCCGGCCGTGCCCGTCGCCACCGTCTCGAGCTGGCCGGCCGGCCTCAGCGTGCCCGGCGGGCGGAGCGTCGACGGATGGGCCGTGAGCTCGGTGACCGTCTCCCCCACCCATCGCCGGCGTGGCATCGCGCGCGCCCTCATGGAGGCCGAGCTGGCCACGGCCGAGCGCGCGGGCGCCGCCGTCGCGATGCTCACCGTGACCGAGGCCACCATCTACGGGCGATACGGCTATGCCCCCGCGGCGAGGTCGGCCACGATCGAGGTCGACCGCCGCCGCGCACTGTGGACCGGACCGGACGCCCCCGGCCGCGTGCACTTCGTCGAGCCCGCGAGCCTCCGCGAGCAGGCGCCCGCCATCGCCCGCCGCGCGGTCGCGCGCACGCCCGGCGAGATCGACCGCTGGCCCGGCGCGCTCGACCGCATGCTCGGACTCGTCGACCCCGAGTCCGATTCGTCGAGGGCGCTGCGCGCCCTGCGCTACGACGACGAGCACGGCCAGGCGCAGGGGTTCGCGACCTTCCGCGTGACGCGCGAGCCCAACCAGCCCGGGTGGGTCGAGTTCGACGTGCTCGCCGCCGCGACCGACGACGCCGAGCGCGCCCTCTGGCGCGTGCTCGTCGAGCAGGACTTCGTCTCCGGGGTGCGCGGCATGCTGCGCTCGGTCGACGAGCCGCTCGAGTGGATGCTCGAGGATCCGCGCGCGGTCTCGGTGCGCGACCTCGCCGACCACCTCTGGGTGCGGATCGTCGACCCGGCCGCCGCGCTCGCCGCGCGGCGGTACGGCGCCGCGGGCGAGCTCGTGCTCGACGTCGACGACCCGCTCGGCTACGCCGCGGGCCGGTACACGCTCCTCGCCTCGGCCGACGGCAAGGGCGTCGTGCACGTGCCGCGCGGCGACGCCGACCCGTCGCCGCAACGCGAACGCGCCCGCGCCCGGAGCGGGGAGACGGGCGGTCGCGCTGCTCGGGCCGCCGAGCCGCGGACGCTGCGCCTCCACGTGCGGGACCTCGCCTCGATCTACCTCGGCGGGGTCCGGCCCTCACTGCTCGCGCGCGCCGGCCGCATCACGGAGGTGTCCCGCGGTGCGGTCGAGCTCGCCGACCGGATGTTCGCCTCGGCGCGCACGCCGCACCTCAGCATCTGGTTCTGACGCGGCGTACGGACGCCGTCCGCACGCGCGTCATCCGCTCACGCGGCGTCCTGGCGCGGGAACACGACCTTCTCGACCACGATGATGAGCGATGCGGCGACCGGGATCGCGACGAGGGCCCCGAGCACGCCCCCGAGCGTGCCGCCCGCGACCGCCGCGATGACCACGAGGGCGCCGGGGACCGACACCGCCCGGCTCATGATGCGGGGGCTGAGCACGTACGCCTCGACCTGCATGTAGACCAGGTAGTAGATGGCCGCGGCGAGGCCGGTCTCCGGCGAGGCGGTGAGGCTCACGAGCGTGATGATCACGGCACCGGTGAGCGTGCCGACGAGCGGCACGAGCGAGCACAGGAACGCCACGAACGCGAGCAGGATCGGCGCCGGCGCCCCGATGACGGTCAGGAACACGAGGCTCAGCACGCCGTTCACCGACGCGAGGCTGATCTGCCCGATCACGTAGCGGCCGACCGAGCCCGTGATCTCCTCGGAGACCTCCGAGAAGCCGTTCCGCGAGGACGCCGGGACGAAGCGGGCCGCGTAGCGCTTCATGGAATGGAGCGACGCGAGGAAGAACAGCGTGAGGATGAGCACGATCGTCGCGCCCGTGAAGCCGCCCAGGATGCCGGCGCCGACCGCGAGGATGCCGCCCGTGAGGTTGCCGATGTTGTTCGGGTCGCCCAGCCAGTCGCCGATCGACGCGATGCCGTCCTCGATCCAGGTCGAGCCGCCCGCGATGCCGCCGATCCACGCGACGAGGTCGCTGTCCTTGACGTCCTCCACGACCTGGTCCCAGTTCTCGACGATCTCGGTGACCTGCGCGACGATGAGCGGCACCGCGGTCGCGATGATCGCGACGAACAGCCCGATCACGACCACGACGACGAGCAGGATCGCGAGCCACCGGGGCATGCCCCGGCGCTGCAGCCAGCTCACCCCCGGGTCGAGGCCGAGGGCGAGGAACAGCGCGAGCGCGATGTAGAGGATGACCGTGCTGAGCTGGGTGATGATCCCGCCGAGGAAGAGCGCGAGCAGCACGCCGAGCGCGCCCACGAAGCCCATGCGGAAGGCCCGTACGCGCACCTCGGGGGTGCCGGGAGGCGCTTCGGCGGTCAGCTCGGCGTGCACGGGCGCCTCGGGTTGCCGGACCGCGCCGGCGACACGTCTCCACATGCCTGCGAACCTACGCGGACCCGGCCGCCGGACCCGGTCGGCGCGCCGCCGGAGCGCCCGACGGGCGGCTCAGCCCAGCGCTCCGGTGGCCGCCGCCACGCCCACGACGATCGCGACGACGAGCCCGACGACGCCGACCGTGAGGCCGCCGACCGCGAGCATCAGGCGCTTCCGCGAGGCGGCCTGGGCCTCCTCGCCGACCTGGAGCCACGACGGGGAGCGGCCCTTCCGCAGCGCGCTCTCGGCGAGCATGGTGCGGATGATGTCGCGCATGGTGCTCGCGACGTCGTGTGCGGTCGGGCGCACGGCGGGGTCGTCGGCGGTCATCGCGGCCAGGAGCGCACGCCACTCGGGCGAGAGCGTCTCGGGGATCTCCGGCGAGCGGTGCAGCCGCGCCAGGGCGGCCTCGATCGGCGTGCCGGAGTACTCGCGCTCGCCCTTCAGGGTCTCGAGCAGCACCAGGCCGAGCGAGTAGATGTCGGTCGCCGGGGTGACCTCCTCGCCGCGGGCCTGCTCGGGCGAGATGTACGCGGCCGTCCCCATGATCGTGCCGTGCCCGGTGAGGCGCGTGCCGTCGATGAACTGGGCGACGCCGAAGTCGGCCAACCTGGTCAGGAGCGTGTAGCCGAACGTCGGCATCTCGCTGATGAGGATGTTCTCGGGCTTGATGTCGCGGTGGATGACGCCCTGGCCGTGCACGTAGCTCAGCACGTCGGCGACCTGCGCCCCGATGTCGGCGACCTGGCGCGGCTTGAGGGGTCCGTCGGCGAGCTGGTGTGCGAGCGACAGGCCCTCGACCAGCTCCATGACGATGTAGCGGCGCTCGACGCCGGCGTGGATCAGGGTCCCGGCGTCGTGCACGGGAACGAGCCCGACGTGCGTGAGACCGCTCAGGAGGTTGATCTCGCGCTCGCGGCGCTGCCGGTCGGCGACGGTCTCCTCGCTCTCGCGGAAGAGCTTGATGGCCACGTGCCGGCCGAGCTCGTTGTCGCGGGCGCGGTAGACGTCGGCCATGCCGCCGGAGCCGATGTGCTCGAGGAACTCGTATCGGGGGGCGGAGTGGTCCTCGGTGCCGTAGGGCGACGCCTGCGCGGCGTACTCCTCCGCGGCCGTCGGGATCGGTGTCTGGGTGGGCGACGGGACGTAGGGCATGGACCGGGGGTCGGTGCGCCGGGCGGGATCCGACTGCAGCGTCGGGTCCGTCCGGGCGGCGGGCTCGCCTCGGAGGGTGGGGTCGGTGCGGACGCCGACTCCATCGATTCCGTGCGGCCCGGGGCGGCGCGGCTGACCTGGGGGTGACGCCTCGCTCATTGCGGCCTCTTCTCTTCGGCCTGCTGGGGACCGAGTTCCACGCCGGCGATGACCTCGAGGCGTGTACCTAGTTTATCTAACTAGTTTTATTGTGGAACGACACTTCACTGGATTCTTCCGAATTCGGATAGCGTCGGCAAACCTGCGCGTCAGGCTTGACGCAAGCCGGGCTGATGTGCCCTCGATGGCCCCGGTCAGGAGGCGGAACGCGCCGAATCGATCGACGACACCGTCGCGCCGGAATCCGCCTCGCGGGGCACGTCGACGCCGGCGTGCTCGCTGACGCTGTCGACGGCGTCGCGCATGCGCTCGAGGAAGTCGAGGACCGCGCCCGCCTCATCGGCCTCGAGCCCCTCGGCGACCTCGATCATGCGCCGGTGCATCTGGCCCAGGGTCGCGCGCACCTCGTCATCGCTCGCGATCGTCGGGGCGATGACCAGGGCCCGTCGGTCGGTGGGGTGCGGCCTGCGTTCGACGTGCCCCGATCGCACGAGCCGGTCGATGAGCACGGTGGTCGACGCCGAGGAGATGCCGAGGTGCGCGGCCAGGTCCTTCGGGCTCACGGCGCGACCCTCGCCCTCGCGCTTGAGGAGGAAGCGGATCGCGAGCAGGTCGGTCTCGCCCATCCGCATCGCGGATCGGGTTCGGCGGCGCATGGCGGCCTCGGCGGCGCGGTAATCGCGCAGCGCGTTCAACACGGCCACGCCCCGACGGGTTCGATCGACGGAATACCAGTACCCCGAAGATCGCTCATCAGCCATGCTTCAACCCTACACGACCTCGATACTAGACAGTCTAGGGATCGACTGGGAGCGCTGGGGCGTCAGGACGAGCGCTCGTACACCCACGGCAGGCCGTGCATCACCAGCCGGTGCCGCGGCCCGCCCTCGGCCGCGTCGTCGACGAACGCGGCGTCCTCGCGCCAGTAGAGCACGCGTCGGTCGTCGCCGAAGCGCCCGACGTACGACTGCTCTCCCGCCTCCCGCAGGGTCGAGAGCACCGAGTCGACGGATGCCGCACCGATCAGCCCGTGCAGCGTGACCCACGTGGGCGGGTAGAGCGTCAAGTCCCCCGCGGCGTGCCGCTCGAGCGCCTCCTCGGGCCGCATCCACGCCGCGGAGACGAGCTCGTCGGCGGCGAGCACGGGCTCGCCCTCGGGGGCCCGTGCGGCGAAGAAGCGGGTCCGCATGCGCTTCGGCACGCCCTCGGGCGGGCTCCACAGCGCGAATCCGACGAGCTCGGCCGGCTCAAGCCCGAGCCCGACCTCCTCGAAGGTCTCGCGCACGGCGGCGCGCCGGGCCGCGGGCTCGGAGTCGATCGGGTCCTCGCCGGCATCCGCCTCGTCGACCGCGCCGCCGGGGAACACCCAGGCGCCCGCGAACGAGCCCCGGTCGCTCGGCCGCTCGGCCAGCAGCACCTCGACGCCCGAGGCGCCGTCACGGAGCAGCACGACGGTGGCGGCGGAGGCATCCATCCGGCCAGCCTAGCCCCGCGGGTACACTGCCGAGCGTGCCCGAGATCGCCGACGCTCCCACGCCCGAAGACGCCCACCCGCCCACCGGGGCGACGCTCGTGCGGGCCCCGAACCCGGGCCCGATGACGCTCGACGGAACGAACTCCTGGGTGCTCCGCGGGCCCGGCGCCCGGCGCTCCGTCGTGGTCGATCCGGGGCCGACGGATGCCGCGCACCTCGCCCGCCTCGCCGAGGGCGGGGTCGAGCTGGTGCTCGTCACGCACCGCCATCCCGACCACACCGAGGCGGTCGACGCGTTCGCCGAACTGACGGGCGCACCGGTCCGCGCCGTGGATCCCGCATGGTGCCGCGGTGCCGATCCGCTCGCCGACGGCGAGCGCCTCGGAGCCGGCGGATTCGACCTCGAGGTGCTCGCGACCCCGGGCCACACGTCGGACTCCGCGTGCTTCGCCCTGCGCCGGCCGGATGCCGCGCAACCCGTCGCCGTGCTCACCGGCGACACCGTGCTCGGGCGGGGCACGACGATCATCGCCCACCCGGACGGCGCGCTCGGCCCCTACCTCGACGCGCTCCGCCGGCTCCGCGCCATCGGCGCCGGTACGGGAGCGGTCACCGTGCTGCCCGGCCACGGCCCGGTGCGGCCCGACCTCGAGGCGATCTGCGACGCCTACCTCGCGCACCGCGCCGAGCGGCTCGAGCAGGTCCGCGGCGCGCTCGACCGCCTCGGGGCCGACGCGTCCGCCGAGGCCGTGACCGACGCCGTGTACGGCGACGTCGACGCCGGCGTGCGCTTCGCCGCCGAGGCCTCCGTACGGGCCCAGCTCGCGTACCTGCGCGGCGAATGAACGAGGGGCGGATGCCGCGCGGCATCCGCCCCTCGTCGTCGGACCGGGACCGGGGTCGTCAGTCGACCGGCTGGACCTCCTTCACGGTGCCCGTGTCGTCGACGTACTGCTGGTGCAGGTGCACGGGTTCCGTCGGCTTCGCCGCGGCACGGCGGCGCTTGCGGGCGGCGGCGGCGAGGTTCAGCAGCTCGACGAAGATCGCGAACGCCATCGGCATGTAGATGAGGGCCTTGTCGATCTTGAACCCGAACCCGTCGGCGATGAGGAACACGCCGATGAGCAGCAGGAACGACAGCGCCAGCATCTTCACGGTCGGGTGCTTGTTGACGAACGCGAAGATGTAGCGCGCCGCGAACAGCATGATGGCGAACGAGAGCACGACGACCGTGATGATCACGATCATGTTCTCGGTCATGCCCACCGCGGTGATGACCGAGTCGAGCGAGAAGACGATGTCGAGCACGAGGATCTGCGCGATGACGGCGCCGAACGTCGCGGTGCCGGCGCCGGTCGTGTGCTCCTCGTCCCCCTCGAGCTTGTGGTGGATCTCGCTCACCGCCTTGTAGACCAGGAAGAGCCCGCCGGCGATGAGGATCAGGTCGCGACCCGAGAAGCCCATGCCCCACAGCTCGAACAGGTCGGCCTTCAGGCTGATGACCCAGCCCGCCGCGAAGACGAGGCCGACGCGCATGAGCATCGCGAGCGTGAGGCCGAGGTTGCGGGCCCGTGCCTGCTGCTCGACGGGGAGCTTGGCGGCCAGGATCGAGATGAAGATGACGTTGTCGACGCCGAGTACGACCTCGAGCACGAACAGGGTGAGGAACACGGCCAACAGGTCGGGCGTGAACTCGAGTGAGAAGTCCATGGCGGACATTCTCGCCCACGCCGGCCCGTCATCGCGTATCGGCCTCGCCCAGCGCGATCGGGGGGATGGCGGTGCCGAGCGGATGACGCACCCACACGTCCCCCGTTCGGCGATGCTCCTCGCGCGTGGCGAAGGCGAACCGCTCGGTCCGCGCGCGCACCGCACGCGGCCGCTCGCCGTCGAACGGGTCGTGCGCGAGCAGCCTCAGCGTCGCGGCGTCCGCTTCGAGGAGCCGCTCGAGGAAGCGCAGGAACCACGCCTCGTGGATGCGCCCGAGCGGGAGGAACCACATGAGCCAGTCGAGCCGCAGGTGGTAGGGCGCGAACTGACGCGGGACGCGCTTCGGATCGCCGGGCTTGCCCTTGAAGCCGTACTCGCGCCACCGTGCGTCGCGATCGCGCGGATCGTCGGCCGTGCCCTCGACGATCACCTCGACGCGCTGCCTCGTGACGGTGCCGAAGGCGCCGTATGCGTTCACGAGCATGAACCGGTCGAAGCTCGCGTTCATCAGCTGCCGCTCCGAGAGCAGGTTCATGAGCGGATGCCGGCTGAGCCAGAGGACGAGCGCCGTGACCGCGAGGACGACGGCGACCCACCAGGGCGGGCTCGCGGCATCCGCCGGCGTCTCGATCGCGTCGAGCGGAAGCCATGGCAGCAGCCGACGGACCGCGTCGTCGCCCACGGCGCCGACGGCGAGCACGATGGTGATCCAGTTCAGCCAGGCGAAGTTGCCCGTGGCCACGAGCCAGAGCTGCGTGGCGACGATGACCGCTGCGGCGATCGTGCGCACCGGCTGCGGCGCGAACAGCAGGAAGGGCACGACGAGCTGCGCGACGTGGTTGCCCACGACCTCGACGCGATGGAACCACGTCGGCAGCAGGTGCGCCCGGCGGCTGAGCGGCCCGGGCATCGGCTGGGTCTCGTGGTGGTAGTACAGCGCCGTCAGGTCGCGCCATTCGCGTCCGCCGCGGATCTTGATCATGCCCGCCCCGAACTCGAGCCGGAACACGAGCCACCACACGAGCACGACCGTGGGCAGCGGCGGCGGGACCTCCCGCGAGCCGAGGAACGCGACGACGAACCCCGCCTCGCACAGCAGCATCTCCCACCCGAAGCCGTAGAACGTCTGCCCGACGCTCACGATGGACAGGTAGAGCGCCCAGAGCGCCAGGAACACGAGCATCGGCACCCAGGGCGGCCCGAGCTGGGGCAGGCCGACGACGACGGATGCCGCGAGCGCCATCCCCGACGCGCACACGGCGACGAGCCGCGCGTCGGTGTAGCCCCACCGCCGGAACACGGTCGGACCGAGGTAGCCCAGGCGTCGCGTGCGCCGGAGGAGGCCGACCTTGGCGCCGGCGCGCTCCTCCCGCTCCCGCGCGCGCCGCTCGGCGCCGCGCACCGCCTCCAGCAGCTCGGGCACGGGGAGCAGTCCGCGCTCGCCGAGGAGGGGCCGGAACTGGTTCAGGGTGGACAGGAACGCGACGACGAAGAGCGCGGCGATCCCGCGCTGCAGCACCTCGCGCGCGAGGTCGGCGTCGCGCGCGTCGAACCACGAGAAAGAGGTCGCCCAGTCCACGGCGTCACGGCGGCCGGGAGGCCGTCGGGGAGCCGGGCCGTCCGGCCCGCTCCCCGCGTCGTACCGCCCGGCTCAGGCCGGGGGGTTGTCCGGGTCGACGGTCTCGACGGTGTCCTGCTCGACCGCGTTGTCGGCCTCGAGGTCGTTCGCATCGGGACCCGCGTCGGTGTCGCGGTCGGTGTCGGACGGGGCGGGCTGGGGGCCCGTGTCGCCGACGCCTCCGGCCGCCGCCTGCTGCGCGTCGCGCGCCTCGCGGTCGGCCGTGTCGGGGTCGAGCAGGGCGTCGCCGTGCCCGCCGCTCGTCGCGCCGCCGATGGTGTCGCTCGAATCGCTCATGCGTCCTCCGCCGATCGTGTTGATCCTGCCGGTGAGATCCGGCGTGTTCTCGTTCAGGTCGCCCGCCGGCGCGAGCCGGTCCTGGCTCTCCCACGGATTCAGGGGGTCTCCCATGTGCGTCACACCTCCTGTGATCACTGCTTCCACGGTGCCCCCGGCCGCCGCGGGCGTCAACGGGTTGACACCCTCGCACGCCGAAGCGCCCCGGGCGGCGGCGCGGGGCGCTTCGATCGATCGCGCGAGGTCAGGCGACGAGTGCGACGCCCGCGTTCCAGCCGACCTTCTCCTGCACGGCCAGGGTGAGCTGCAGGAAACCGACCGACTCGAGCTCGCGAGCCCGCGACAGCGCGCCGGCGTCGACCGCGGCCACGCCGCCCGCGCGGACGACGTCGATGAGCGACTGCTTGGCGAGTTCGTCGTCGCCGGCGACGAGGACGGTGGTCGGCTGTGCGCCGCCCACGGTCTTCGCGGCGAGCGTGGCGGCGAAGTTGGTGTTGAACGCCTTCAGCACGCGCGACTCGGGCAGCGCCGCGGCGAGCTCGGCGGCGGCCGACGAGTCGGCGGGCACGACGAGCGAGTCGAAGGTCTCGAAGTCCAGGGGGTTGGTGATGTCGACGACGACCTTGCCCGCGAGCTCCTCGCGACGCGCCTCGACGATCCCGGCGACCGAGGGGTGGGGCACCGCGAGGACCACGATGTCGCCCGTGATCCGCTGCGCCGAATCGCGGCCGACGTACTCGACGGTGTTGCCGCCTGCCGCCACGATGCCGCCGATGGCGGTGCCCATGTTGCCGTTTCCGATGATGCTGACCGTCGTCATGATGTCCTCTCCGCGCCGAAGACGCGATTACTTGTTCCGACAACCAATACGATAGCGGACTTCAGTTGTCGCGTCAACCAAGTGTGCGAGAATGGGTGCATGACGGATGACACGCGCTGGCTGAGCACCGAGGAATCGGCCGCCTGGGTGCGCCTCGTCGCGCTCGCCGAACTGCTGCCCGGCGCGCTCGACGCGCAGCTGCTGCGCGACGCGCAGATCACGCACTTCGAGTACGCCGCGCTCATGGCCCTGGCTGCGGCGCCCGACCGCACGATGCGGATGACCGCGCTCGCCGCACGCACCAATGCGACCCTGCCCCGCCTCTCGCACGTCGCGCGACGCCTCGAGGAGCGGGGACTCATCCGTCGTTTCCCGTGCCCCGAGGACCGTCGAGCCACGAACGCCACCATCACCGAGGCCGGCATGCGCCTCATCGACGAGGCCGCCCCCGGCCACGTCGACACGGTCCGCCGCAACGTGCTCGACGTCCTCACGCCCGAACAGCTCCACCAGCTCTACGACATCGCGGGCGCCGTCCTCACCCGCCTCGATCCCGACGAGCGGCTGACCGCCACCGCGTGCCAGTTCAGCGAGGGACCCGCCATCGCGCGCGCCGGCTAGCGCCGTCGCTCGCCGCCGATCGACGCGGGGGCGGTCCTCCGGCGCCGAGTCCCCCATTGGTGGGTCGTGGCGCGAGCGGGGCGTGGCTAGGCTGTGCGCGATCGTGACCTGAGGGCTGGCCTCCAGCTGCCCAGATCACCTGTGCTCCAGGAGGCCAGGATGAACATGGTTCGAGTTCTCGCGAAGACCGCGGCGGTGTCGGCTGCACTGCTCCTCGCCGTCGGGGCGACGACGGCGCTCAGCGCACAGGGCGCCGGCGAGGAGACGCTCCGGCTGCACCTCGGGAGCGACGGGACGAGATTCGTCTACAGCAACGGCGGCGACCCGATCACGCAGGCGATCCCCACGCCGAGGAACTGCCGGATCAGCGTGGACGGCCCCCTCGCCACCCTCTCGGCCAGCGACCAGGGACCGGGCCTGAAGGACGGCTCCATCGGCACCAGGTCCGGCGGCTCGACCGGCGTGCCGTGCTCGCGCGTCGATTCCACCGAGGAACTGTCGGTCAGCCTCGAGGGCGTGCCCGACGCGGTCGCCGCATCCCTCGACCTCGAACTCAAGGGCGCCGTCCGCGTCGACGTGGTGGTCCTGCGCAACGGGACCGAGGTCGACACGTTCCAGGTCCGCGCCGGATCCGGGATCACCGCCGGCCAGGGCGTCGACGGGAGCGCCGAGGCGCCGTTCACCGCGACCGCGACGGCGGCGCAGCCGATCGTCAACTGCCGCAACGCCTCCGACTCCGGACCCGACGCCGGGCCCGCGGACAACTGCTACGTGACCATCGAACCCGCATCGGCCTTCGACGCCGTGTCCCTCCGACCCGTGAGCGGCGAGGTCTCGCTCGAGGGCAGCAGGGACTACGGGAACGACCCGGCGTTCGACACGATCTTCACGCTCGGCTCCGGGTTCGACGGCGAACTGGGCTGCACGGAGGCCGACAACACGGCCACGATCGAGGAGGGTGACGTCTTCGGCAGCTTCACGCGCCTCGAGAACACGGACGGCTCCGAGTGCGTGCTCAAGCCGTACCTGCTCGACGTCGACGTCGAGGCCGAGACGCTCAGCTTCGTCCCGGTCGACAACGAGGGCGCCCCGCAGCCGGCCGCCTACCAGGGCACCGTGAGCTTCGGACCGAAGGACTCCGCCAACCCGTTCACCAGCCGGCTCGAGTACGACCAGGACGATGACGGGCCGCTGGACTTCCAGGACATGCCGTGGTGCGCGGGTGATCCGTTCGCCACTCCCGACGTGCCGGGCTCGATCGACACATCGGTGATCCCCGCCGGACACACGTGGTGCATCGTGGCGGAGAGCACCGGGATCGCGTCGGCGACGCAGACGCGGACGACGTGGGAGATCGTCGGGGTCGGCGACCCGAAGATGCGCTGACCGCGGCGCGAGCCGGCGTCATCCCCGCTCGCGCGGGGCGGCGTCGACCACGCCGAGCTCGCGGAGGACCCGGTCGGCCTCCGCCCGGATCGCGCGTGCGGCCGACGGGTCCTCGGAGAGCTCCGACTCGATGAGCCGGAGCTGCGCGATCTCGTACGCCAGTCCCTGCTCGCGTGCCTGGGCGAGCCCGGCCGCGACCGCGTCCCTGGCCTCGCCCGGCCGGCCCAGCGCGGCGAGCGCCTGCGCCCTGGTCCTCGCGATCGTGCTGCCGAAGAGCTCCGCCTCGCCACCCGAGCCGCGCTCCGTCTCGGCCAGCGTGTCCAGGGCCTCCTGCGCCCTTCCCGCGAGGACCAAGCCGTGGGCGACCAGGATCGCGGCCTCGATCGCCGACTGCACCTGACCGGTGCGGATCGCCTCGGCCCGGAGCGCCGACAGCCGCGGCATCGCCCGGTCGTCGCCGCGCAGCAGTTCCAGCCGCCCGAGCTGGATCTCGGCGAAGATGGCCGCGTCCACCAGTCCATGCGCCCGGAGCACGCGGACGGACGGGACGAGCACCTGCTCGGCCTCGTCGAACCGCCCCTGGCTGACCAGGACCTCGCCGATGTTCGCACCGGAGGTGGCCGCCTCGGACTCGTTCCCGGCCCGCAGGAAGGCGTCCTGGGCGCGCGTGTAGAAGTCCACGGCGGCCGTCCAGTCGCCCTCCCAGTACGCCTGTCCTCCCAGGTTGTTCGTCACGACGGCCGTGCCCGGGAGGTCCCCGAGCTCGTCGTAGATGGCGAGCGCGCGCTCGCCGTAGACCGCCTTCGACGACTGGCCGAGCATCACGTACGCGGCGTCGAGCACCTGGTAGGACCGCGCGAGGGCCTCCCGCTCGCCCGAGGCCTGCGCCTCGGCCATCGCCTGCTCGGCGAGGCGGACCGCGGCGGGCATGTGCTCCTGCAGCTGCCGGATCTGCGCGTTGAGCGCGTTCAGGCGCGCGGTCGCGCCCAGCGCGTCCCTGCT
Source organism: Agromyces sp. CCNWLW213 (assembly GCF_037199545.1). Taxonomy (NCBI): domain Bacteria; kingdom Bacillati; phylum Actinomycetota; class Actinomycetes; order Micrococcales; family Microbacteriaceae; genus Agromyces; species Agromyces sp. CCNWLW213. Next base: position 482,693 of record NZ_JBBBDX010000002.1, read on the forward strand.
CCCGATCCCGCCGACGAGCCGTCTGCCGATCGACAGTTCGCGGTACGCCGTCGAGTACGCCCCCATGCGCGCCCGGGCGCGGGCGCGCTTGAGGAGCAGGTCGGCCGATCGGATGGGGTCGTCGCGCACGAGACGGCTCGCGAGCCGGAACGCTCCCACGGATTCCTCGAAGAGCCCGGCCAGCTCGAGCACGTCGCCGAGCGCCTCCGCGACGTCGGCGACCTCAGCGGGGGGCATGTCCGCGACGTAGCGCGAGGCGACGAGGGCGCGACGGTAGAAGGTCGCCGCTTCCAGGTTCGCGTAGATCTCCTTGGCGTCGTCGCCCGCCCGTCGCGAGAACTCCCACGCCTCGGGCCACCGATGGGCTTCGGAGTAGTGGATCGAGAGCAGTTCGACCCGTCCGGCGGCGCGGTCCGGGGAGCTCGCGCGGATCGCGTCGCCCACCTGGGCGTGCAGCTCGCGCCGCGTCTTGTACGGCAGGCCCTCGTAGGCGACGTCGCGGATGAGGCTGTGCCGGAACCGGACCCAGCCGCTCGCATCGATCGAGAGGAAGTCGCCGAGTCGGCGCAGGGTCCGGGTCAGCCGCGCGGCGTCGTCGGCCGAGCCGCCGAGCACGGCGGGGGTGTGCTCCTGGCGGAAGCCCGCGCCGAGGACGGCCAGCCGCCGCAGGAGGTTGCGGTCGGCGGGCGGGAGCGTGTCGATCCGCGCCGCGATCAATCCCTCCACCGACTGCGGGAGGTAGTCGACCGCGGCGCCGGCCCTGAGTGCGTGCAGCATCTCGAGCAGGAACAGCGGGTTGCCGTCCGCGCGCGCCGCGAGCAGGTCGACCTGGCTCGGGAGGAGCGGGGTTCCGGTCGTCGCACGCTGCAGCAGGTCCCGGGCGCGGGCGAGGTCGAGCGGGCCGAGCTCGATGCGCGTCACGACGGGGTCGTCGGGCGCGACGAAGCCCCCCGGCCCGGGCTGGCGGCTGAGGACGATCAGCCACGGCAGGGGCTCGATCTCGGAGACGAGCGTCGCGAGCAGGTCGCGGGACGCCTCGTCCATCCACTGCGTCCCGTCGATCAGGAACAGGGTCGGCCGGTCGTTCACGGCCCGGAGCAGTGCCGCGACGGCGGAGTGGGTGCGGGCGGGACGGAACCGGTCGCGGAGCTCCGCGACCTCCGGCGAGTCGGGCAGCGAGAGGCCCAGCGGGATGCCGAGCAGGGCGAGCCAGGGCTCGAGGTCGGGCGCGCGCGTCCGGACGAGCCGGGTCAGGGCCTCGGCGGTCGCGGCCGGGTCGGCCTCGGCCAGACCCCAGGCGGCGCGCAGCAGCGCGCGGAACGGGAAGTAGGGCGTCGCGGTCTGGTAGAACCGGCACTCGGCCGTGACCACGCGCTCGGGCCGGGTGGTGGCGAGCAACTCGTACACGAGCCGGGACTTGCCCATGCCGACCTCGGCGGCGACCTCCACGACCCCGCCCCGGCCGTCGCATGCCCCGGACCACGCCCGTGCGAGGATCCCGAGCTCCTCGTCGCGACCGACGAGCGGCGTGCCGGAGACCTCCTCGATCCGGCGGCTGCCCCCCGGCTCCCCCACCGACAGGGCGTGGACGGGTTCCCGCTTCCCCTTCACGAGGAACGGCTCGGGCGCGTCCACCTCGAAGGTCGTGCGCGATCCGTCGAGCACCTCCGGGGTGGCGTAGACCTCCCCCTCGGGCGCCTTCTCCATCACGCGCGCGGCGAGGTTCACCGCGTCGCCCATGATCGTGTAGGTGCGCCGGTAGCCGGGCCCGACCGCACCGGCGAAGACCGAGCCGGAGTTGATGCCGATCCGGAGCGGCAGCTCCGGCGGCGCGTTGCTCCGGATGTCCCCGGCCGCCAGGAGCATCAGCTCCTCGTTGTTGCCCGCGGTGTCGGGCACGCCGGCCGTGAGGATGATCTTGCCGCCGTCCGGTGCGATGTCGGTCGCGAGGAAGGTGACGCCGTGTCCGTCGGCGCATTCCTGCACCGTGGTGACGAGCCGGTCGAGCATGCCCGCGGCCCGCGCGGGGTCGTCGGCGACCATCCGGTCGAACCCGCCGTAGTGGAGGAACGCGATCGCGGCAGGGCGGTGCTCCGGGTTGATGGTGCCGCTCAGCAGGGTCTCGCGCAGCCCGACCGGGATGAACTGCTCGAGGTCGACCTCCGGGCTGCGCGCCGCGCGGAATCCGGACTGCTCGACCTCGGGGGCGCGGCGCAGCAGCGTGCCCGGGCCCGACGACGCGCCGAGGACGGACCGCGGCAGCAGCCGCGCGGTCTCCGGGCTCACGAGCACCTGCGCGGCGGACGCCGCCGCCTCCATCCGGACGGTGCGCGTCGCCCCCGGTCCGGCGATGATGAGCTCGCGGTGCGAGCCGCCGACGAGGAAGAAGTCGAAGGTGCCGCTGTGCACGCCGACCGACATGCGGAGGGCCACCGTGCCGGCGCTCGTCGCGAAGCCGTCGATCCGGCGCAGCTCGGCGCGCATGGCATGCGCGGCCGCGGCCGCCCGGAGGTGGTGGTCCTCGCCGGTGAAGAGCAGCAGCTGCGCGTCGCCGCCGAACTTCAGCAGGTTGGCGCCGAAGGCGTACGCGGCCGGCAGCAGCCGGTCGAAGGTGCCGTCGATGACCTCGGTGACCTCTTCGGCGCCGACGTTCCCGTGGCGGGCGAGGCGCTCGGACATCCGCGTGAAGCCCGAGATGTCGATGAGCGCCATGGTGCCCTCGACGGGACGATGCAGGCGATCCGGCGTCTCCACGTCCCAGTAGCGCACCAGGCGGGCGAGGTACGGCTGGAGCACGTCCGTCGTGTCGGCGTCCGGCGAGGTCTGGGCCACGGGGTTCATCGTGCGATCACGGGGCGCGGTCCACCGCGGCGCCGGCCGGCGCCGACGCGCGTCCGCGGTTGTCGAGCGACACGATGCCTCCTTCGCATCGGGAGACCCCCCGTCAGCCAATCTAGCGCCACGACGCCATCCGGAGGCCGTCATCCGGCGAGTTCGGAGGCGCTCCGCCGAGGGCAGCACTGCCCTGGGCAGCGCCGGCGTCGGCGAGCCGCGGATGCGGAGAAGGCTGGGGGGCATGAGCGATCGCGAGACCCCACCCGTCCAGCCCATCGACGCCGAACTCACCCGGCGGCTCTTCCATGAGCGCATCATCGTGCTCGGCGACGAGCTCGACCAGGCCGGCGGCAACCGCATCTGCGCGCAGCTCGTGGCGCTCGCCGCCGACGACCCGCGACGCGACATCCGTTTCTGGATCAACTCGCCCGGCGGGTCGGTGCCGGCCATGCTGGCGATCCACGACGTCATGCGCGCGATCCCGAACGACGTCGCCACCATCGCCGTCGGCATGGCCGCGAGCGCCGGGCAGTTCCTGCTCACCGCGGGTACGCCCGGCAAGCGGGCCGCACTGCCGCACTCGCGGATCCTGCTGCATCAGGGCTCGGCGGGCATCGGCGGCACGGCGGTCGACATCGAGCTCCAGGCCGACGACCTGCGGCACACGCGCGACACCGTGCTCGGCCTCATCGCCCGGTACACCGGACAGACGGTCGAGCGGATTGCGCACGACTCGCTGCGCGACCGCTGGTACACGGCCGAGCAGTCGGTCGACTACGGCTTCATCGATCACGTCGCCGACCGGTTCGACGAGCTGTTCCCGCTCGAACCGCGCGCCGTCGCCGGACTGGGGGTGCCCGCATGAGCTCGTACGCGATCCCCTACGTCGTCGAGAAGCGCGGCGGCGTCGAGCGGTCGCTCGACGTCTACAGCCGGCTGCTCTCCGAGCGCATCGTCTACCTCGGCACCGAGATCGACGACGGCGTCGCCAACGTGCTCATCGCGCAGTTCCTGCACCTCGCGTCCGACTCGAGCGAGGCGCCGATCAGCCTCTACGTGAACTCCCCCGGCGGCTCGCCGGGCGCCGCGCTCGCGGTGTACGACACCATGCAGCACATCAGACCGGATGTCGCGACGACGTGCGTGGGCCGGGCCGGCGGGCCGGCCGCCGTGCTGCTCGCGGGCGGCGCGCGAGGGCAGCGCTCGATGCTCCCGCACAGCACGGTCACGCTGCACCAGCCGTCGACGCAGGGACGCGGCGCGGTGCCCGACCTGATCCTCCACGCCGACGAGGTGCTGCGGGTGCGGGCCGAGCTGGAGTCCGCCCTGGCCGCGGACACCGGCCGGTCGGCGGAAGCGATCCGCGTCGACACCGACCGCGACCTGATCCTCCCGGCCCGCGCCGCTGTCGACTACGGGATCGCCGACCAGGTGCTCGCCGCGCAGGCCGGCGCGGTGCCCGCACCCTGGCGGTGACGGCGCGCGCCGTCCGGCCGCTCAGGCGACGAGGAGGAACACCTCGGCGCCCGCGGCGCCGGGCGACGCGGACGTCGACCGGCGAACGTCGAGCCCGGGCTCCGCGAGGTCGATCATGACGGGCGGCACGCCGCGCGGCGCCGCTGGGGTCGCGTCCGGGCGGGCGACGCGTGCGTGCTCGGGTGCGGTCGTGCGCGCACCGGGTCGAGCCGCCGTCCGGGCGCCGAGGCGCCCGGCGACGCGCCCCACGACGTCGGCGAGGTCGAGCCCGAGCGCGTCGGAGACCGCACCGAGCACCTCGGACGACGCCTCCTTGCGCCCCCGCTCGACCTCGGAGAGGTACTGGGGCGAGACGCCCGCCGTCGCAGCGACCTCGGTCAGGATGCGGTCCTGGTCGAGGCGCTCCTCGCGGAGGACCTCGCCGAGTGCGTGCCGCCAGAGCGGACGCGTCGCGCGCGGCGGCTCGGCCTGCGGGAACTCGATCAGCCTGCCCATGCCCCGAGGGTACGCAGCGCTCCGCTCGCGCGACAGGGCGATCCGCTCACAGCAGAACGACCCCGGAGCCGGCGGCGGCGCAGCCGGTGCGGACGGCGCGCCGCGGTCAGCGCGGCTCGTACGTGAGGCAGTCCGCATCCACGGCGCCCGGACCGACCCGGACCGCCGTCGCGGTGCACTCGAGCGACTCGTTGTGCACGCACTCCGAGCGCTGGCAGGCGCCGACGTGCGAGATCACCTTGTCGAGGCCGCCCTTCGTGCCGAGCGGGATGAACGTCGCGCACTCGGCGTCGCCGACGCTGCCCGCGATCGTGACCGCCGCGGCGTGGCAGTGGGAATGGTCGTTGTACGAGCAACCGGTCACCGAGCATTCGGCGACGGCGGGCAGTTCGTCGAGCGTCATGCTCATGGTGACCTCCTGAGCTGGTGTCGGCCGGCAGGTGCGGGCGATGCTACTCCCGGGCGGGCCGTGCGACCAGACCCCGCGCGCGCGTCGCGGGCCTCCGACCGTCGGCGCTCACAGCAGCCACGGGTCGATGCCCGGGTCGTCGGCGCGCGGCGGGTCCGCGATCGCGGGGGGCGGCGGCATCCGTCGACGCGCGGCGGCCGCGGCCCGGCCCTGCACCGCGCCCTTCGCCCCGACCGAGCCCGCGCCCAACCGGATCAGCTCCTTCGCGCGGGGGCCTGTGGGGATGTCGCGCGGGAGGGCGCCCGCCGCGACGACCCAGCGCGGCAGCCCGAGCAGTCCGAGCACGCGCGCCAGCCGCTCCGACTCGTAGACGCTGTCGGGGTCGAGTTCCTCGCCGAGCAGGTCGGCGAGCTCGTCCGCGGCATCCGCGCGGCCCACCGCCTCGGCGAACGCTGACGCGTGCTCGACGCCGTAGGGCTCGTCGACGACCGCGTCGTCGGCGCCCGGTTCCTGCGACGGGTCGCTCGAGTAGCGGCCCAGCTCGTCCGCGCCACGGAACGCGGCGAGCACGAGCTGACGGTCGAGCCGCACGCGCGCGACCACCACCACGGTGTGCAGCGCCGCGGCGAGCGCCGCCCCGACCTCGAGCACGCCGCTGCGGCCGGTCGCGACCGTCCCGTCGCCGGGGTCGCCGAGCGCGACGACCCATCCCGAGTCGGCCGGCGCGACCCAGCCCGTGAAGCGGATGCCGCGGAGCGCGTCGACCACGAGCGACGCGTCGCCCACGCGCACGACGGCCGCGCCGTAGGTCTCGCCGATCGGTCCCCCGCCGTCCGGCGTGCTGCCCGGGATCGCGTACGTCACGTCGGTCCTCCTCAGTATTCCCGCACGTGGCTCGCGTGCCCGTGCGTGACCACGTACCCCATGCCCGCGTAGAGGCGCAGTGCGCCGGTCGGGTTCTCGGCGTCGACGTCGAGCGTGGAGCGCTCGAGCCCGTCGGCCGCCGCGGCCGCGAGGTGGTGCGCGAGCAGCACCCGCGCGAGGCCGCGCCCGCGGTGCCCGCGGACGACGCCCACGAGCCGGACGTAGGCGGACGTGAAGCCCTGACCGGCCCAGTCCTCCTCGTTCCGGAGGGCGATGACGAACGCCACGACCTGCTCGGCCCCCAACACCGGATCCGGCGCGACCGCGAGGAACGACAGGGCCGGGGCGAGCGCCGACTCGGCCGTCATCGCGCGCCAGCTCTCGGCGTCCGTCGACTGGCTGCCCCAGTGGTCGGCGAACGCCGCGTTGCGGGCGAGCCGCGCCGACTCGGACCACCGCTCCGCCCAGGGCTCGACGCGAAGGCCGTCGGGCGTCGCGCGGGGCGCCTCGATCGGCGCGGACAGGTCGCGCTCGAGCGTCGAGAAGTGCCGAGCGACGTGGAGGCCGGCGCGGTCCAGGAGCGCCGCGGCATCCGTCACGCCCTGCTCGACGTAGGCCATGACCCATCCGGGCAGGCGCTCGCCGCTCTCGGCGAGCTGCTCGCGGGCCCGGCCGAGCTGCCAGTCGAGCAGCGCTCGGCCGATGCCGCGGCGCCGGAAGCCCGGGTGGACGCCGCCGAGCACCAACGAGCGCACCTTGGTCTCGCGGCCGGGCGGGCACATCACGAGGCCGTGCGCGATCGCACGACCGTCATGGGCGTGGCCGACGAGCGTGTCGCGGGCGACGTCGACGTGCGAGAGACCGAACGCCTCCGCGAGCTCGTCGCGGCGCTGGGTCCAGTGCGGATGGTCGACCTCGGCGATCGCGGCGTGGAGGTCGACCAGCGCGTCGAGGTCGGACGGCGCGGCAGGGCGCCACGTCGCGACATCCGGATGCGGCGCGGCCGTCGGCGGCACGACCGGCCCGACCCGCTCGGCGAGCATGGTCGGCGGCGTCGGCGGCATCGTCGTCGAGTGGTCCATCGTTCGATCGTGGCACGGGCCGGTTCGAGGCGGAGCGTTACTCCGCGACCGGGATGGACTGGGCCTCGAGCGCGTCGATGGTCGACGACTGGCCCTTCTCGAGTGCCTCCATCAGGGTGCTGCTGCCGGATGCGGCGGCCTTGAACCCGTCGGAGACGTCGGCGTAGGTCTGCGTCATGGTCGGACCCCAGACGAAGTCGGGGCTGACCTGCGCGGCCGCCTCGGCGAACACGTCGTAGATGGGCTGGCCGCCGTAGAACTCGACGCCCTCCTTCAGCACGGGCAGCTCGAGGCCGGCCTCGGTGGCCGGGTAGATCTGCGCCGTCTGGTTGAGCGACGTGAGCGCCTCCTCGGAGGTGTTCAGCCAGAGCGCGAACTTCGCCGCCTCGTAGAGGTGCTCGGTGCCGTTGAACACGGCGATGGAGGAGCCGCCCCAGTTGCCGGCGACCGCGTCGCCCTCGTTCCACTGCGGTGCGAGCGCGACCGACCAGTTGCCCGCCGTGTCCGGCGCGCCCGACAGGATCGAGTTGGCGCCCCAGACGGCCGAGTTCCAGGTCCAGACCTCACCGGAGTTGTAGGCGTTGTTCCACTCGTCGGTCCACGCCGGGTAGGTCGACACGAGGTCGTTCTCGATCAGGTCCTGCCAGTACTCGGCGACCGTCATCGACTCCTCGCTCGTCAGCTCGACGTCCCACGCCTCGCCGTCGTTGCCGAACCACTGGCCGCCCGCCTGCCAGACGAAGCCGGCGAACTGGTTGATGTCGGTCTGCGAGAAGTTCGTGATGTAGCCGCCCTGCTCGCGGATCGTCACGGCCGCCGCACGGTACTCCTCCCACGTGGTCGGCACCTCGATGCCGGCCTGCTCGAAGAGGTCGCTGCGGTAGAACAGCGCCATCGGGCCCTGGTCCTGCGGGATGCCGTAGACCTCGTCCTCGGTGCCGAGCGTGACCTGGCCCCAGGTCCAGTCGAGGAACTGGTCCTCGGCGGCGAGCACGTCCTCGCACGCGCCGAGGTTCACGAGGCCGTCCTGCACGCGGAAGTTCGGCAGTGCGTCGTACTCGATCTGGCCGAGGTCGGGGGCGTTGCCCGCCTCGAGCTGGTTGAAGAAGTTCTGGTACGTGCCGGCGTTGCCCGAGGGGCCGGTCTGCACCTCGACCTGGATGTCCGGGTTCTCCTCGTTCCAGATCGCGACGGCGTCCTCGATGCCGGGGATCCAGCTCGTGAACGTGAGCGTGACGTCCTCGCCCGCGGGCTCGCAGGACGCCGCGGCGTCGTCGCCGCCGCCGGTGCTCGCGCCGCCCGCGGCGCACCCGGTCAGGGCGAGCGCGGCGGAGGTGAGCAGGGCTGCGGTGACCGCTCGTTTCGTGTGACGCATGGTTTCCTCTTCTCGGTGGGGTGGTTGCGACCCGGATGCCCCCGGGCGGGGTGTCTACTTCAGGGAGCCGGCACCGAGGCCGGTGCGCCAGTAGCGCTGAAGCAGCAGGAACGTGATGATCAGCGGGATGATCGAGAGCAGCGACCCGACGAGCACGTAGGTGCGCAGCTCGGGGAACTGGTTGATGGTCGAGTTCCAGGCGTAGAGCCCGTAGGTGACGGGGAACAGCTCCTCGCTGCGCAGCATGATGAGCGGCAGGAAGAAGTTGTTCCAGATGGTCACGAACTGGAACAGGAACACCGTGATGAGCGCGGGGAACATGAGGCGGATCGACACGGTGAAGAAGGTGCGGATCTCCCCCGCGCCATCCAGACGGCTCGCCTCGAGCAGCTCGTCGGGCACGGAGGCCTCGGCGAAGACGCGCGAGAGGTACACGCCGAACGGGCTCACGACGCTCGGCAGGAACACGGCCCAGAACGTGTCGGTGAGCTGCACCCGGCTGAAGAGCAGGAACAGCGGCAGCGCCAGTGCGGTGGCCGGCACGAGCACCCCGCCGAGCACGACGTTGAAGATCGTCTCGCGGCCGGGGAAGCGGTACTTCGCGAGGGCGTAGCCGCACATCGCCGCGAGGATCGTCGCGACGACCGCGCCGAGGCCGGCGTAGAGGAGGCTGTTGAGGATCCACTTCAGGTACACGCCGTCGCGGTACGCGAACAGGTCGCCGATGTTCTCGAACAGGCGGAAGTCGGCGAACCACAGCGGGTTGGTGCTGAAGAGGTCGCCGCGCTCCTTGGTGGAGGCCACGAGCAGCCACCAGATCGGCACGAGGAAGTACAGCGTGAAGACCGCCATGACGAGCATGGCGCCCGTGCGCGAGAGGATGCTCTCCCGCGGTCCCCGTCCGATCGTCGGCAGGTCGCCGTGACGGTCGACGCCGCGCGGGTTGACGGCCGGGGTGGCGGAGGTCGCGTCCGGGCCGATCGCGGTGCTCATGCGTCCGCTCCCTTCCGTCGGGTGAGTCGCAGGAACGTGAACGACAGGATGAACGTGGCGAGCGCGAGCACGACCGAGAAGGCGGCGGCGAGCGACACGTTGGGCACCGCGCTGGTCGCGTAGATCGTCATGTTCGGCGTGTAGGTGCTCGTGACGGCCGAGCTGAACGACCGGAACGTCTGCGGCTCGGCGAGGAGCTGGAGCGTGCCGATGATCGACAGCACGGCCGTGAGCACGAGGGCGGGACGCACGAGCGGGATCTTGATCGACCACGCGATGCGGGCCTGCCCGGCTCCGTCGATGCGGGCCGCCTCGTAGATCTCCTGCGGGATGGCCAGCAGCGTCGAGTAGATGATGAGCATGTTGTAGCCGACGAACACCCACGTCACGACGTTCGCGATGGCCCAGAGGACGAAGTCGGCCGAGAGCAGGTTCACCTGGCTCGTGAGCGCCTCGAACGGCGACAGGTTCGGCGAGTACAGGAAGCCCCACATGATCGCCGCGATGACGCCCGGCACCGCGTACGGCGCGAAGAAGGCGAGGCGGAAGAACTTCTTGCCGCGGATGAGCGGCGAGTCGAGCAGCAGTGCGAAGAGCAGCGCGAGTCCGAGCATGACCGGCACCTGCACGACGCCGAAGACCAGCACCCGGCCGACCGAGGTCCAGAACGCCTCGTTCTGGAACACGAGCGCGTACTGCTGGAATCCGCCGAACACCTCGGTGGCGGCGCCGTACGTGCCCTCGCGCTCGACGACGAGCATCGACTGCCAGATCGCCACGGCGATCGGCACGAGGTAGAAGAGCACGAACAGGATGCCGAACGGCGCGACGAACGCGAGGATCGCGCCCGGGTGCTGCACCTTGCGGCGGACCGCCTTGGGTCGGCCGCCCCCGCGGCCGCGTGCGGCGTCGCGCGTGCCGGTCGGGGTGGTCACGGGAGCGGTCATTCCGCGCCCTCCTCTCTGATCACTCGGACGGCGCCGCCGGGCACCACGAGGCCCCCGTCGACGACGGCTCCGGTCACGAGCTCGGTGCCGCGCACGGCGACCTCCGCGTCGTCGACGCCGTGGTTGACGACGAACGTGTACGCGCGGCCCTCGCCGGCTCGACGCGTGATCTCGACGTCGGCCGACGCCCCCGGCGCAGGGGTCGCCCCGGCGCCCTCGACCGCGCGCGCGACGAGCGCGCGCAGGTCGTCGCGTCCGAGCAGCGTGCCCACGTACCAGGCGTCGCCGGCACCGTCGGTCCCGGAGCGTCGCGTCACCGCAGGGCGGCCGGCGGCGGGGCCGTCGGCGAAGCGGTCGAGCACCGCGGCATCCGTCGCTTCGAGCCGGTCGGCCCAGAGGGACGCCGTGGCGCCCGACTCGAGCGCGATGGGCGTGCCGGGGAGCACGGGCGCGAACTCCTCGACCCGGATGCCGAGCAGGTCGCGCCACGCACCCGGGTAGCCGCCGGGCCGCACGCGATCGTGCTCGTCGACGATGCCGCTGTAGAACGTCACGAGGGCGTGGGTGCCGGATGCCACGGCGGCGTCGAGCGCGGGCGCGTCGGCGTCCGAGACGAGGTAGAGGCCCGGGACGACGACGAGCCGGTAGTCGCCGAGGTCGGCGCCGGGCCGGACCACGTCGACGGTCACGCCGAGGTCGTGGAGCGCGCCGTAGAGCGCGTGCACCTGGTCGAGGTACTCGATCGCGTGCGTGGGGCGGGTCTCGGCGTCCGAGGCCCACCAGGACTCCCACGAGAAGAGCAGGGCGACGTCGGCCTGCACGCGCGTTCCCGCGACCTCGTCGAGTGCGCCCACGACGCGGCCCAGCTCGGTGACCTCGCGCCACAGCTCGGAGTCGGTGCCGGCGTGGGGCACGAGCGCGGAATGGAACTTCTCGGACCCCTGGAGGGACGCGCGCCACTGGAAGAAGCAGACGGCGTCGGCGCCCCTGGCGACGTGCGCGAGGGAGTTGCGGGCCAGCTGCCCCGGCTCCTTCGCGAGGTTGACCGGCTGCCAGTTGACCGAGCCGGTGGAGTGCTCCATGAGCAGCCAGGGCTCGCCGCCCGCGAGTCCGCGGGTCAGGTCGGCGGCGAACGCGAGCTCGGTGCGCGGTTCGCCGAGGCGGTGGTCGAGGTAGTGGTCGTTGGCGACGACGTCCATGTCGGCGGCCCACGACCAGTAGTCGAGGTTGCGGATGTGGGCGGTCACCATGAAGTTCGTCGTGATCGGCAGCTCGCTGTGCCGGCGGACGACGGCGGCCTCGGCGCGGTAGTGGTCGAGGAGCTGCTCGGACGAGAACCGGTGGAAGTCGAGCACCTGGCCCGGGTTGCGGCTCGAGAGCGTGAGCTTGGGCGTGAGGATCTCGTCCCAGTCGGTGTAGCGCTGGCTCCAGAAGCTGGTCCCCCACGCACGGTTCAGCTCGTCGATCGTGCCGTGGCGCTCGCGCAGCCATCGGCGGAACGCACGGGTGCTCTCGTCGCAGTGGCACAGGGCGTTGTGGCAGCCGAGCTCGTTCGACACGTGCCACAGCGCGACGGCGGGGTGCGCGCCGTACCGCTCGGCCACGGCGCCGACGAGCGCGAGCGCGTAGCGGCGGAACGTGGGCGAGCTCGGGCACCAGGCCTGCCGGCCGCCGGGGAACCGGGTCGTGCCGTCGTCGACGACCGGGAGGATCTCCGGATGGCGGGTCGTGAGCCACGGCGGCGGGGACGCGGTGCCGGTGCCGAGGTTGACCCGGATGCCGGCGTCGTGCAGCAGTCCGATGACCTCGTCGAGGGCGTCGAACTCGAACCCGCCGTTCGGCGCCTGGAGGGAGGCCCAGCCGAAGATGTTGACCGCGACGAGGTCGACCCCCGCCTCGCGCATGAGCGCGACGTCCTCGCGCCAGACGGCCGGGTCCCACTGCTCGGGGTTGTAGTCGCACCCGAAGGCGATGCCCTGGTGCTGGAAGCGGGGGCGGGCGGCGGCGGGCGCAGGCTCGGCCTGCAGCGGCGGGATCGGCGCCAGCGTCGTCGCGTGGTGGTCCACGGTGCTCCCGGTGATCGTCGTTGATTCTGTGAACGTGCACAGTTTTGCCTGAGCGGTCCGCCGCGGCGATTTCTGTGAACGTACACAGAATGACATCGTGTTGCGACCGTGTCAACACCTCCGCCCGGATACAGTGAGTCGCATGACGACGAGGCCGACGCGATCCAAGCGCGCCACCGTGCACGACGTGGCCCTCGAGGCCGGCGTCTCGCGCGGCACCGTCAGCCGCTACGTCAACGGCGAGCGCTACGTCTCCGCCGCCGCTCGCGAGGCGATCGAGGCCGCGATCGCGAAGGTCGGCTACGTGCCCAACACCGCGGCGCGCAACCTCGTCATGCAGCGCACCCAGGCGGTCGGCTTCATCGTGCACGAGCCGCACTCGCTCTTCGTCGAGGATCCCAACATCGGCGAGATCCTGCTGGGCGCGAACGCCCTCCTCTCCGAGGCCGACCACCAGATGGCCGTGCTCATCGTCGACACCGAGCGCGACACCGACCGGGTCGCGAGATACCTCTCGGGCGGCCTCGTCGACGGCGTGATCATCGTCTCGGCGCGAGCCGACGATCCCATCACGCGCGTCGTCGAACGCCTGCAGATGCCCGCCGCGTACGTCGGGCATCCGCCCGGCGCGGCGAGCACCGCCTCGTTCGTCGTCATCGACAACCGCGGCGCCGCGCGCTCGATCACCGAGCGGCTCGCCGCGACCGGGCGCCGGCGCATCGGCATGATCGCGGCCGCACTCGACCGCGACTCCGGCGCCGACCGGCTCACCGGGTTCCGGGCGGCGCTCGGCGACCGGTTCGACCAGACGCTCGTCGAACCCGTGCCGCTCTACTCCTACTCGGCCGGCCGCGACGGCATGCGCCGGCTGCTCGAGCGAGCGCCCGACCTCGACGGCGTGTTCGCCGCCTCCGACGCGGTCGCGGCGGGCGCGATCGAGACGCTCAAGGAGGCGGGGCGCCGCGTCCCCGAGGACGTCGGCGTCGTGGGGTTCGACGACAGCGCCTGGGCACGCCGCACGACGCCGCGGCTCTCGACCGTGCGCCAGCCGGCCGCGGGACTCGGCGCCGAGGCGGCTCGCCTCGTGCTCGCGCGGCTCCGCGGCGAGGACCTGCCGGCCGAGCAGCGCCTGGACTGCGAGATCGTCTGGCGCGAGTCGGCCTGACCCCGACGCCCCTCAGCCGCGCAGGCGCCGACGATACGCCGCCGGCGGCGCTCCGCAGCGCTCGCGGAACCGCGCGTAGAACTGGCTCTGCGACCGGAAGCCCGCCGCGTGCCCGACCTCCGGCACGGGCAGGTCGGACGTGAGCAGCAGGTGCTGCGCGCGCGCCACGCGGCACTGCGCGAGGTACTCGCCCATCGTGATGCCGAGCGCACGGCGGAACACCGTCATCGCGTGCTGCGGCGCGAGGTGGACGTGCGACGCCACGTCGTCCATGCGCACGTCGTCGGCGGCGTGCTCCGAGATCCAGGCGGCCATCGCGGCGGCGTCCGGCCGGATGGCGGCACCCCGGGCCGTGCCCGCCGCGGTCGCCTCGGCGTCCGTCGCAGCGAGGGCCGCGCGCCGCGCGAAGCCCTCGATCTCGGCGGTTGCCGCGCGGCGCGCCTCGCCGCCCGCGGCCAGCTCGCCCGCCCACACGTCGACGCGCTCCGCCAGCTCGAGCCCCGGACGCTCGGCCACGAGCGCGAAGCCGCCGCCGAGCAGGCGTCCGACCAGCCCGCCCGGCAGCCCCCACCCGAGCGCCGTGCCCAGGGGCACCGTCAGCCACGACACGAGGCTCCGCGAGGCGTCCGTCACGAGCTGATGGGGTCGCGCCGCCCAGAACACGGCCAGCGTGCCGGGCGGGATGGCCACGGTCCGCCCGTCGACGAGGTACTCGAGCCGGCCCGGCGACACGTCGAACTCGAGGTCGTCGTGCCGGTGTGCGAGCGTCATCGCCTCGGGCGCCCCCCGCCAGCACGCGAGCCCGAACGATGTCGAGCCGTGTCTGGTTTCCGCCCCATCGGATCGCATGATCCCGGAATTCTCGCACACGAGGCGAGAAGAGCTGCGCGATCCTCGCCTCTAGCGTGGAAGCGACCACGACCGGAAGGACGAACGATGACCATCGCCGACGCCGCCGCGCACGCGGCATCCGTCGCCCCCGACCACCACCTGACGCCCGAGCAGGTGCGCTTGTTCGACGAGCACGGCTACCTCGTGCTGCGCGGGCGGATCCCCGCCGCGACCCTCGCACGCCTGCAGGAGGCGGCCGACGCCTGGATCGCCGACGGCCGAGCCCTCGACGAGGGCGACGCCGCGGCATCCGACTACCAGTGGGCGACGCGGGGCGGCGAGCGCCGCATGTTCCGCGTCGACTACCTGCACGCCAAGGGGCAGGCGGCGTCGCTCGAGCTGCTCGGCAGCCCCGCCGTGCTCGGCATCGCCGAGAGCCTCGCCGGTCCCGACCTCGTGCCGACCTACGAGTCGCTCGTGTTCAAGGACGAGGGCGACGGCGCCGCGATCGACTGGCACCAGGACGCGGTGCACCCGCGCACGCACCGCATCTTCAACATCGACGTCTACCTCGACGCGTCGCGCGCCGGCGAGGGCGCGCTGCGCGTGGCGCCCGGCTCGCACCTCGCGCCCGTCGACGTCTGCCAGCTGCAGGAGGAGTTCGGATGGGACGCGCCCGGCGTCATCCAGGTCGAGCTCGAGCCGGGCGACGTGCTCGTGCACGACGTCATGGTCGTGCACGGCTCCGAGGCGGTCACCGGCAACCGGCTCCGCCGGACGATCTACTACGAGTTCCGCCCCGCCGAGCAGATCCTCGCCGAGGGGCCGTGGGACGCCGAGTGGATCGACCGGCGCCTGCGCCTGCTGCCGGTCGCGCTGCGCGAGCACGCCCGGGCGAACCCGGATGCCACGCCGTTCGCGTGGAACGTCGACCCGGCGCTGCGGCCGCAGGCGAGCGACGACGACGCGGCCGAGCTGCGCATCGCGCACCTCGTGCACTCCCCCGGCTCGTACTGCAGCGCGGGGAGCGTGCCGTTCACGTCGTGAGGCCGCCGTCGCCGAGGCGCGCGCGCCCCTGCTCGGAGAGCGCGGCGGACCGCGTGAGCTTCGCGATGTACTCGACCCGCCGGAACCGCAGCGCCGACCAGTCCTCGTCGATCGCGACCTGCCGCACCGGCTCGAACCCGGCCGCGCCGAGGGCCGCCCAGCCCGTGTCGCGGTTGAACTCGCACGTGTAGCGCTTCGACGAGCCCTTCGGGTACGCGACCCACACCGTGGCGTCGCCCTCGGTGGCGCGCGAGACGGCCTCGGCGAACGCGTCGACCTCGTGCTGCTTCGTCGCGAAGGCCATCGCGAAGGTCGCGCCCGCGACGCCGTCGAGCGAGCGCACCACGGCGTTCGTCTCGGCGACCTCGGCGAGTTCCGGCTCGAACGAGGCGGGTGCGTCGATCACGTGCACGGGCCGATCGCCCGTGAGGTTCAGCTTGCGGAAGATCGCGTTCACGACGCCACCCGGAGCGCGTCGGCGATCGGGGTGTCGCCGTTGTTGAAGCGGATGGTGCGCCCGATCGTCGCCGGCTCGTCGAGGGTCGCGACCACGACGGCCGCGACATCCGCCCGGTCGACCTGGCCGCTCTCCTCGCCGGTCGCGTCGATGCGACCCGTGCCGGGCCCGTCGGCGAGCGTCGACGGGCCGAGGATGGTGTACTCGAGCCCGGTCGTGCGCAGGTGCTCGTCGGCGTCGGCCTTCGCGTCGGCGTAGTGCCGGAACGCGCTGTCGGCGGGAACCCGGTGGTCGACCCGCGAGCCGAAGTACGACACCATCACGTACCGTCGCACGCCCGCGCGCTCGGCGGCGTCCATCGAGCGCACCGCCGCGTCGTGGTCGACCGCGCGGGTGCGCTCGGGGTCGCCCCCGCCGGCGCCCGCCGACCAGACCACGGCGTCGTGCCCGGCGATGAGCTCGGCGAGCCCGTCGACGTCGAGGGCCTCGACATCCGCCACCACCGGGTTCGCCCCGGTCGCCTCGACGTCGGGCGCGTGGTCGGGGTTGCGGATCACGGCGTCCACCTCGTCGCCCCGCTCGGCCAGCAGCCGCTCGACCTGCAGCGCCACCCGCCCGTGCCCTCCGATGACCAGCACCTTCGACATCCGTCGCCCCCTTCGTCGGTTGCCTCGAGCGTAGCCTCCCCGTCCCAGGACGGCGGGGGCCGCTCGGGGCGGTTCCGTCCGATCGGTCCCGGGCGCCTCCGTCGTCCGCGAACCGCGGGTCGGGGGTGGCCCGAGCCCGACCGGCCCGGCAGAATGGGCCCATCACACGGGGAGGTGCGGATGGACATCGACATCGAGACGGTGCTCTGGCTCGCGATCGGGGGAATCGTGGTGGTCGGCGGCATCCTCGCGGCCGCCGCACTGTGGTCGTTCGTCAAGCCGAGGTGAGCCCGGGGCGATCGTGCCGGTGACGAGCGCGGGCATCCTGCTCTTCAGCCGCGCGCCGACCCTGCAGGTGTTCGTCGCGCACATGGGCGGTCCGTTCTGGGCGAAGCGGCACGAGCAGGCGTGGTCGATCCCGAAGGGGCTGCTCGAGCCCGGCGAGTCGCCCCTGTCCGCGGCGCTGCGCGAGTTCGGCGAGGAGACCGGCACGGCTGCGCCATCCGTGGACTACGTCGACCTCGGCACCGTGCGGGCGTCCTCGGGGAAGGTGCTGCACGTGTTCGCGGGCGAGGCGCCCGGATTCGAGCTCGACGAGCTCCGCCCCGGCCTGTTCGAGATGGAGTGGCCGCCGCGCTCGGGACGCACGGCCGCGTTCCCCGAGATCGACGAGGCCCGGTGGGCGGATGCCGCGGAGGCGCGCACCCTGCTCGTGAAGGGCCAGCTCGCGGCGATCGACCGCCTCGAGGCGCACCTCGCCGCGCACTGAGCGGAGGAGATCGCGCGGAGCGGCGGACCCGACCGCGCGGACGGCCCTCCCGTCCGCGCGAAGTCCTCCCGCGGCGCCGACCGGCTACGCGCCGTCGGCCCGCTGCAGGGGCTCGTCCCACCCGGTCTGCGGCGTGTCGCAGGTCTCGCGGAACACGACCTGCGACGGCAGCTTGCGCTCGTGGCTGACCCAGTCGATCGCCGGCCTCCGCTGCTCGACGGGCACGTAGCCGAGCCGGTACACGGCCATGAGCTCGAGTTCGCCGGGCACACGCAGCAGCCGCACGATCTCCTCCCAGCGGCCCGGCACCTCCATCGGGAACGAGATGAACTGGATCCCCATGCCGAGCTCGACCGTCGTGAGCCAGACGTTCTCCATCGCGGCGCCCATGCTGAACACCGAGTAGAACGACGACAGCTGCCCGGGGCGGTACTCCGACCGGTCGAGCATCACGCCCATCAGCAGGGGCGAACCCGCGACGAGCCTGCGGTTCTCCTCGCCGAGGGTCTTCGGCACCCCGAACGTGTTCATGAGCTTCTGCCCGCGCTTCGTGAAGACCTGGGAGGTGAACGGCCGCAGCGCCGCGGGGAGCCGGTCGAACAGCATCCCCGACCGCTTCTCCTCCATCTCCGCCTGGCTGAAGCGGAAGTACGGCTTGTACCGCTCGAAGAACGTGCCGTTCGACATCGCCTCGGTCATGCTCTCGCCCGAGATGCGCGCGATGGCCTCGATCGTCGAGCGGTCCTCGATGAGCACGAACCGCCACGGCTGGCTGTTGAGCTGGCTCGGGGCGCGCCCCGCCGCCTCGATGAGCGTGCGCTGGTGCTCCTCGGAGACGGGGTCGGGCAGGAACGGCCCGTTCGTGGTCTTCCGGCGGCGGATGGCGTCGAGCAGTTCCATGCGGGCTACCTCCTGGCTCGGATGGCGGCGGCGGCGATGAACGGCGCCGCGGTGAGGGCGATCAGCGGATGCCGCCGCGTGTGCGTCCCCGCGTACGGGATGACGGCGAGCGGAACGAACGCGGGCAGGAGGGTCGCGGCCGCAGCGCCCGCCGCCTCGCGCGGGCGGCCCCACCACGCCGTGGAGAACGCGGCGGCCGACATCGCGACCGTCGTGAGGTAGAGCGCGTGGTGCACCCATCGGAAGTCCCGCGTGTCGATGACGCGCAGCGCGACGGACGCGCCCAGCGCGGCGTTCGCGGCGTAGCTCGTCGCGGCGGCCGCGAACAGCGCCGGAGCGGCATGCGGGACGCGCCCGACCGCGCCCGCCGGGCGCGACGGGCGTCGCCGGCGCGACTCGCGACTCACGCGACCGTGGTCCCGCCCGCGGAGTCGGCCTTCAGCTCCTTCACCCTGCGACGCCTGAGGCGGAGCGGCCGGCGTTCGTCGATCGAGGGGTCCTCGCCCTCCCACACCTTGACGATCGCCCAGCCGACCGCCGTGAGCGGCACCGCGAGCACGGCCCCCACGATCCCGCCGAGGATGGTGCCGGCGGTCAGGGCGACGAGGATGACCAGCGGGTGGAGCTTGAGCGACTGCGCCATCACGACCGGCTGGAGCAGGTCGCCCTCGAGCTGGTTCACGACGATGACGATGCCCACCACGATGAGGGCGACGACCGGCCCGTTGGCGACGAGGGCGACGAGCGCCGCGAGGATGCCCGCGACGGTGGCGCCCACGAGCGGGATGAACGCGGTGAGGAACACGATGACCGCGAGGGGAAGGGCGAGCGGAACCTGGAGCACGGCGAGGCCGATGCCGATCGCGACCGCGTCGACGAGGGCGATGATCGCGGTGCCGCGCACGTAGCCGCCGAGCACCTTGACGCTCGTGGTCCCGACGCGGCGTCCCCGCTCGAGCCGTTCCCCCGAGAAGGGGCGCATGAAGAACGCCCAGATCCGGTCGCCGTCCTTGAGGAAGAAGAACAGCACCACCAGCATGAGGATGAGCCCGGTGACGAACTCGGTCGCCTGCGTCACTCCGGTGAGCGCGCGTTGTCCGAACTCGGCGCTCGTGACGAACTCGATGATCGAGTCGCGCGCGTCGTCGATCTGCTGCTGGTCGATCGGGAACGGCAGTTCCTGCACCCAGCCGAGCAGGTCCTCGAACCCCTCGGTCGCCGACTCCACGAGGCTCTCCCACTGCCCCCGGACGGCGAAGACGATGAGCGTGACGATGCCGCCGAGGATCAGGATGCCGCCGAGCAGCGTCGACCATGCGGCGAGCATGGGCGACCAGCCCTTGCGCCGGAGGAAGGCGATCAGCGGAGCAGCCGCCGCCGCGAGGATCAGCGCGATGAGCACCGGGATCACGAGCAGCCGCACCTGCAGCAGCGCCCACACCGCGAGCGCGGCGAGGGCCGTGACCACCAGGATCTGGGTGCTGCGGATCGCCCACCGTCCGAGGCGGTCGTTCCAGATGGGGCCGCCGGCGCCGCGTCGCACCTCGTCGCCGGTGGCGTCGTCCGCGAGGTCCGCGGACCCGTCTCGTCCTCTGCCGAAGATCATGGCTCGACCCTAGGCCGCGCGCGGGCGTGGGCGCAGCCCCCTCGCGGCAGCGCGGCGATCCGCTATGGTGCGCGACCGGATGCCGCCGGCTACGCCGACCCGCTCCACGGCGCCGGGACGAGCACCCACACGACCTCGGCGGGTCCGTCGTCGTCGGCGACCCACGTGTGCGGCTCGCGGCCGGGGAAGGTGAGCGCGTCGCCCGCCTCGAGGCGGACCGTGCGGTCGGCGAACCGCACCTCGACCGCGCCCGAGAACACGTGCAGCACCTCGACGTCGCAGTTCACGGTGTAGAGCTCGTGCCCGCCGTGCGCGCCGGGCGCGAGCGACGAGCGGAGCAGCTGCACGCGCTCCTCGCCGCGCGGGGACATGAGGTGCTCGTCGACGTGCACGCCGCCGAGGTTGATCCGCGGCGCGTCGGCGCGGCTGACCTTCTGGATCTCGGGCTCGGCGAACAGCGCGCCGACCGGCAGCGAGAGCACCTGGCACAGCTGCACGAGCGTGGCGACGCTCGGCGAGGTCTCGTCGCGTTCGAGGCGGCTGAGGAATCCCTTGCTGAGGCCGCTGGACTCGGCGACGCGGGCGAGGGTGAGCCCCTGCGCCATGCGCGTGCTGCGGAGCTTGGCGCCGATGGGCGGTCCGCCGGTCGCGGACGGGTGGATGGGTCGCACTGCGGGCTCCTCTCGCGCCGCGCGGCGTCGCGGCATCCGTCGGCCCCTTGACGTTCGAGCTCCTCGGGGCGTACCGTGTGTGCAAGTTGTCTCGATAGTACTGGAAGTTTCTCAATATGCAACCCACTTCGGAGTACGGCCCGATCGGCCCGGTGGACGCGAGCGTCGTGCCGCGCTTCGCCGGGATCGCCACCTTCGCGCGCCTCCCCCGCCTCGACGAGGTGGGCCGGGCGGATGTCGCGATCGTCGGCATCCCGTTCGACTCCGGCGTGAGCTACCGGCCCGGGGCGCGCTTCGGCCCGGCGCACGTCCGCGAGGCCTCGCGCCTGCTGCGGCCGTACAACCCCGCGCAGGACGTCTTCCCCTTCGGCGCGCAGCAGGTCGCCGACGCGGGCGACATCGCCGTGAACCCCTTCGACATCGCCGAGGCCGTCCGCGAGGTCGAGGCCGGCGCCCGCGAACTGCACTCGAGCGCCGCGCGACTCCTCGCGATCGGCGGGGACCACACGATCGCGCTGCCGCTGCTGCGCGCCGTGCACGCGCAGCACGGACCGGTCGCGGTGCTGCACTTCGACGCCCACCTCGACACGTGGGACACCTACTTCGGCGCCCCCACCACGCACGGCACGCCGTTCCGCCGCGCGAGCGAGGAAGGACTCATCGACCTCACCGCGAGCATGCACGTCGGCATCCGCGGGCCCCTCTACGCCAAGAGCGACCTCGAGGACGACGAGCGGCTCGGCTTCTCGATCATCACGAGCGAGTACCTCGAGGAGCACGGCGTCGCGAGCGCGATCGAGCGCCTTCGCGCCCGGATCGGCGACGCCCCGCTGTACATCTCCATCGACATCGACGTGCTCGATCCCGCCCACGCGCCGGGAACCGGCACCCCCGAGGCCGGAGGGCTCACGAGTCGCGAGCTGCTCCGGATGCTCCGCGCCCTCGCCGACCGCGACATCGTCGGCGCCGACGTCGTCGAGGTCGCGCCGGCCTACGACCACGCCCAGCTCACGGGCGTCGCGGCGAGCCATGTCGCGTACGAGCTGCTGAGCGCCATGGCGCCCCGAACCCCGGTCGTCGGGTAGGCGCGCAGCGCCCTACCGAGACGCCCACCCCGAACGGCGAAGGAGCCGAGTCCATGAACGAATCCGAGGCGCCCCTGCGCGAGGAGGTCGAGGCCGCGGCATCCGCGATCGTCGACGCCTTCGCCGCCACCGACCGGGACCGGTACTTCGCGTGCTTCGACCCCGAGGCGACATTCGTGTTCCACACCGAGCCCGCCCGGCTCGACGACCGGGCCGCGTACGAGCGGCTGTGGGACGAGTGGGTCGCGAGCGGATGGCGCGTCGTCTCGTGCGAGTCCGCCGACCGGCACGTGCAGCTGCTCGCGGGCGGCGCCGTGTTCACCCACTCCGTCGCCACGACCGTCGAGACCGGCGAGGGCCGCGACTCGTACCGCGAGCGCGAGACGATCGTGTTCCGATCGGATGCCGCGGGCGGCCTCGTCGCCGTCCACGAGCACCTCTCCCCCGCACCCGCAGCGCCCTCCCCCGCCGACGGCGACGCCTGACCCCACCCACCCCATCCACCGAGGAGACACAGCAATGTCGCTCTACACCCGCCTCGAACAACGCCTCGAACGCAACTCCGACGACGCCGGACCGGTGCGCGGGCAGTTCTCGCTCGTGCGCATCGGCCTGATCTGGCTCGCCGCGAACCTCGTCGTCACGACCCTGCTCACCGGCACGCTGTTCGTGCCCGAGGTGGAGTACGGCCTGGTCATCCTCCTCATCGTCGTCGGCACCCTGATCGGTGCGGTCGTGCTCGTGCTCGTCGGCAACATCGGCACCCGCACCGGCCTGCCGACCATGGCGCTCACGCGCGGGCCGTTCGGCACGCGCGGCAGCCTGCTGCCCGTCGCGGCGAACGTGGTGATCCTCATGGGCTGGAGCTGGGTGCAGGCCATGCTCGCCGGCATCGCGCTCGACTTCATCGTCGCCTCGGTCACCGGGGTCTCGCTGCCCGTGCTCTGGGCGGTCGTCTGCCAGACGATCGTCGTGGTCCTGGCCATCTTCGGCCACGAGGGCATCGCCCGCATCGAGCCGTGGCTCGCGGCCCTCATGCTCGCGATCATGGCGTACATCTTCATCGCCGCGTTCACGACGTTCGCCCCGGCGGAGTACGTCGCGCTCGAGCCCGCACCCACGATCTACACGCCGATCCTCGTGCTCGACGTGGTCATCGCGACCGCGATCTCGTGGACCGTGCTGTCGGCCGACTTCAACCGCTTCGCGAAGACCAGCCGCGACGGCATCATCGGCGCCGGCGTCGGCTACAGCCTCTCGACGATCATCTCCATGTCGCTCGGCGCGACCGCGATCGCGTACGTCGTGCTCTCGGGCGGCGAGGCCGTCCCGTTCGACCCGGTGACGATCATCGACCCCTTCGGCTGGCCGCTCGCCATCGTGATCTTCGTCTCGGTCATGGCGACGAACACGATGGTCGTCTACGGCATGGTGACGACGGTGGTCAACGCCATCCCCGGCACCCGCGTGAAGTTCCTGCCGACCGCGCTCATCCTCGGCGTCATCTCGATCATCGGCGCCACGTTCTTCGGGCTGCTGAACCAGTTCACGACGTTCCTGGTCACGATCGGCGCCCTGTTCGCCCCGGTGTTCGCGATCATGATCGCCGACTACTACATCGTCAAGCGCGGCGCCTACACGCCCGACATCCTGAACGCCACGGGCGGACGGTACTGGTACCTCGCGGGCGTCAACTGGTTCGCCGTGGTCGCGTGGGTCGTCGGCGCGGTGGCCGTCTACGTCTGGACCTACGTGTGGCCGACGCCCATCGGCGCGACGATCCCCGGGTTCGTGCTCACGTTCGTGCTCTACCTCGTGCTGTCGCTGCGCGAGCGGTCGGCGCACCCGGCCGAGCCGAGCCGGCACCTGAGCCGCAGCGGCGCCCCGACGGACGCGTGACGGCCGGGCGATGCGCGACCTCAGCCATCCCATCGCCGACGGCATGATGGTGTACCCCGGCGACCCCGGGGTGCACCTCGCGCCGGCCCTCGAGCTCGAGCGCGACGGCGCCGCGGTCACCGCGCTCGAGCTCGGCTCGCACACGGGCACGCACGTCGACGCGCCGTCGCACACGGTCGGGGGCGGGCGGACGATGGCCGAGGTGGCGCTCGACGAGCTCGTCGGCGACGCGCTCGTGCTGCACCTCGACGGCGTCGGCGACGGCGAGACCTACGGGCTCGACCGGCTGGGCGAGATCCCGGCGACGGTGCCCGCCATCGTCGTGATCGACACGGGGTGGTGGCGGCGGTTCGGCACCGAGCGCGCCCTGCGGCATCCGGCCCTGTCACCGGATGCCGCACGCGAGCTGGTCGCCCGCGGCATGCGCGTGCTGGCGGTCGACACGCTGAGCCCCGACCCGACGGATGCCGCGGGCACGACGTCGTTCCCCGTGCACGAGGTCGTGCTCGGCGGCGACGGGCTCATCGTCGAGAACGTCGCGAACCTCGGCGGGCTGCCGTCGCGCACGCGGATCGGGTTCTTCCCGCTGCGCCTCGGCGGCGACGGCGCCCCGGTCCGCGCGGTCGCATTCGACTGATCGCGGGGGTGACGAAGCGCGCCGCTCCTCGACCCGAACGCCCTTCGCGGGGCAGACTGGGGCGATGGACCCGGTGCAGGCGCTCGAGGAGATCGCGACGCTGCTCGAGGTGCAGCTCGCCTCGCCGTTCAAGGCGAAGGCCTTCCGCCGCGCCGCGGGCGTGATCGGGCCCTGGTCGGAGGACGAGCTCCGCACCCGCGCGGCGGACGGGCGGCTCAAGCGCACGCCCGGCATCGGCGACTCGAGCTTCGGCGTCATCGTCGACGCGCTCGACGGCCGGGTGCCGGGCTACCTCGCCGACCTCCGCGAGCGGGCCGGCGCCCGGTCCGCCACCGGCCTGCGCGCCGAGCTCCGCGGCGACCTGCACGCCCACTCCGACTGGTCGGACGGCACGACGAGCATCGCGGCGATGGCCCGCGCCGCGGCATCCGCGGGGCTGTCGTACTTCGCCCTCACCGACCACTCGCCGAGCCTGCGCGTGGCGAACGGCCTCTCGCCCGAGCGCCTCGAGTCACAGCTCGACATCGTCGCGGCCCTGAACGCCGGACTCGGCGAGGCCGGCCGGGGCGAGGGCGACGAGCCCGACGAGCGATCGCGCGGCGACCTGGGCGTGCGGATCCTCACGGGCATCGAGGTGGACATCCTCGAGGACGGCACCCTCGACCAGCGGCCTGACCTGCTCGAGCGGCTCGACGTGGTCGTGGCCAGCGTCCACTCGAAGCTGCGCGCCCCGCGCGATGAGATGACGAGGCGGATGCTGCAGGCCGTCCGGGACCCGCACACCAACGTGCTCGGCCACTGCACCGGCCGGCTCGTGACGGGCTCGCGGGGCACGCGCCCGCAGTCGGAGTTCGACCACGAGGCCGTGTTCGCGGCGTGCGCCGAGCACGACGTCGCCGTCGAGATCAACTCGCGCCCGGAGCGGGAGGATCCGCCCGACGAGCTGATCGCCCTGGCGCTCGCCGCCGGATGCCGTTTCTCGATCGACAGCGACGGACACGCGCCCGGGCACTTCGGGTTCCTCGCCCTCGGCGCCGCGCGCGCCGAGGCGGCCGGCATCCCGCCCGAGCGCATCATCACGACGTGGGACGCGGACCGGCTCGTCGAGTGGGCCGTGGCGAAGCGCCCCTGACCGGCCGGCGTCGGGCCGCGCCGATCGGGGCGCCCGATCAGCGCTCGACCGCCCGGCGTTCCCCGGCACGGCGCAGCCACGAGCGCAGCGCGAAGAACACCACGACCGCGACCACCGCGACGATCGCGAGCTTGATCACGAACCAGAGCACGCTGAAGACGAGGTCGACGACGAACCAGGCGATGGCGACGGAGACGATGACGCCGAGGACGATCCAGAGGGTGCGGGCCATCCGGCGAGCCTAGCCGCCGCGCCCCGGTCAGCCCTGGACGCGGCCCGAGGTCGCGGCGATCCGCTTGAGCAGCGGCGGCGTGGCGACGAGCCAGGCGACGACCATGACCACGACCGACAGCGCGAAGACGGCGAACCCGAGCCAGTCGTCGGTGTCGCGCGCGGTGTACATCTGGTTGAGCTTGCGGAGCGCCCCGGTCGTGAGGACCAGGACCACGTGCACGAAGGTGAACGCGAGGAAGAACAGCATGACGGGGTAGTGCACGGCGCGCGCCATCCGCTCCCCCGACGCCGCCGCGAGGCGGCCCTCGACGGGCCACACCGACGAGAGCCGGAGGCCCGTGAGGATCGCGAGCGGCGACGCGATGAACACGACCGCGAAGTAGGCGAGCTGCTGCAGCGCGTTGTAGACCACCCACGAGTCCTCGGTGGGCCAGTCGAGCGACGCGTACTGCAGCGCCGCCGAGAGCGCGTTCGGCACGACCGCCCAGTCGGTGGGGACGATGCGGACCCACTGCCCGGTGGCGAAGAGGAGCACGACGTAGCTGACGCCGGTGAGGGCCCACAGCGCGTCGAGCCACAGGTGGAACCACAGCCAGATGCCGAGGCGCCGCGGCGGCCGGGCGGTCCGGGGCCAGCGGGTGTTGTCGCGCGTCCAGAAGCCCGGCGGCCGTCGCTTCGAGCGCAGCTCGAGCCCGGTCTTGACGAGCAGCACCAGGAAGAACGCGTTCAGGAAGTGCTGCCACCCGAGCCACGCGGGGATGCCCACCGGGGCGCCCTCGGGCGGCGGCACGATCCCGGGATAGTCCGCGACGAAGGCCTCGACGGCCGGCACGCCGCGCAGCAGGCGCGCGATCACGACGACCACGGCGAGGACCAGCACGGAGATCGCGGCGCCCCACAGCACCCGCGTGCGTTGCGAACGCCACCACTCGGCGGCGCGGGAGGGCTTCGTCTGGGTCACGGTCATCTTCCGGGCGGGATCCTTCACGGCGGGTTCGCGTCACGCTGCGGGTGGTGACGGATGCCTCCGACGATATCGCCGTCGGCTGGGAGCGCGTGTCGCGGCCGCAACACCGCGTCGCACCGCCGCGACCGCCCGGCCCCGCCTATGCTGGCCCGATGCTGAGCGATCTCGCCGACGGAGCACGCACCCTGCTGCGCGGCTTCGGGTTCTGGCGGGTCGACCCGGGTGTCATGCTCGTCGGGCTCGTGCCGGCGGCGATCGTGTTCGTCGGGCTGGTGTGGGGCCTCGTCGCGCTCGGCATCGGCCTGCCGGGGCTGGTCGACTGGGCGACGCCCTTCGCGGACGGATGGGACGGGTTCTGGCGCGACGCCTTCCGCGCGCTGGTCGCCGTCGTCGTGTTCGCCGGCGCGGCGGTCCTGGCGTTCGTGACGTTCACCGCGCTGACGCTCGTCGTGGGCGACCCCTTCTACGAGCGGATCTGGAAGGCGGTCGAGTCCCACCTCGGCGGGGACGTGCCCGCGGAGGGGCCCGGGTTCTGGAGCGGCGTGCGCGGCGGGCTCGTCCTGCTGCTGCAGGGCCTCGTGTCCGCGGCGGCGGTCGCGGGCGCCGGCTTCGTGCCCGTCATCGGCGGAGTGCTCGCGGCGGTGCTGGGCGCCGTGCTCACCGGCCGGATCCTCGCGCGCGAACTCTCGGCGCGTGCGCTCGACTCGCGCGGGCTCACCTTCGCCGACCGGCGCGTCCTCTACCGCCGCCACCGCTGGCGCCTGCTCGGCTTCGGCATCGCGACGCAGCTGTGCTTCCTCATCCCCCTCGGCGCGATCGCGACCATGCCCGCCGCCGTCGCGGGCGCCACGATGCTCGCCCGCAGGATGCTCTCCGAGCGCTGACGGAGCCGATCGTCGGAGAATCTCCGCAAGGGTGCATCCGATCACGGCCTCCGGGCGGAAGTAGGTGGTGAGGGGCTCCCGGTCCCTTCGGGGGATCGGACCGGGAGCCCGTCCACATGCCCCGGCGCCGGCCGGAGACCGCGGGTGCCGCGGGCCGAGACGAGCGGCCTGCGGCATCCGCCCGTTCACGGGGCGCCGAGGACCTCGTCGACCCAGCCCGGCACGAGGACGCTCGCGGGGCCGAGCCGGGTCTCGTCGAAGAACTCGGTGATCTCGCTCGTCGCCAGGTTGAGCTCGAGGGTCGCCGCCCCGAACGCGGCCGCGGTGAGGACGAAGCCGGCTGCGGGGTGGACGGAGCCCGACGTCCCGATCGCCGCGAACCGCTCGCACCCCACGAGGGCGCCGTCGATCTCGGCGAGCCCGTAGGGCATCTCGCCGAACCAAACCACGTCGGGGCGCAGCATCCGCTCGCCGCACGCGGGGCACGGCGGCCCGTCGAGGAGGTCGGCCTGGACCTCCGAGCGCGCCCCGCAGGCCAGGCATCGAGCCCGCCGCAGTTCGCCGTGCAGGTGCAGCACGCGCGACGAGCCGGCGCGTTCGTGCAGGTCGTCGACGTTCTGCGTGATTACGAGCAGGTCGTCGCCGAGTTCGCCCTCGAGGCGCGCGAGCGCATGGTGCGCCGGGTTCGGGGCGACGGATGCCGCGGCGCGGCGACGCGCATCGTAGAACCGCTGCACCGTGGCCGGGTCGCGCTCGAACGCCTCGGGCGTGGCGACGTCCTCGACGCGGTGCCCCTCCCACAGTCCGTCGGCGTCGCGGAACGTCGGCACGCCGGACTCCGCGGAGATGCCGGCGCCGGTCAGCACCACGATGCGCGGCACCGCGGTCACGCGCCGTCCCCGTCCGCGGCCTCCGTCGCGTGGCCCCGGAACAGGAGCACCCTGGTCGGGCCGAGCGGGAAGGACGGGACGCGCACGAGCCGGACCTCGTCGCCGGCGAACCCGGCGTCGGCGAGCGCGCGGCCCGTGTCGCGATCCCAGTGGCAGTTGTGGCAGAACCGCGCGCTGAAGGGCGTGACCGCCCGCTGCACCGCGCGCTTCAGGGTGCGCGGCGGCGCGACGACGTGGTCGACGAACACGACCCGGCCGCCCGGGCGCAGCACGCGGCGCACCTCGGCGAGCGCCGCGGCCTGGTCGTCGACCGAGCACAGCACGTAGGTGCCGACCACGGCGTCCACCGACGCGTCCGGCAGCGGGATGCGCTCGGCGACCGCGTCGAGGACGTCGCTCCGGTGGCCCCACCCGCGCGCCCGCGTCGCGAGCTCGGCGCGGCGGCCCGCGTCGGGCTCGAGGCCGATCCACTCGACCTCATGGTGGAACGCCCCGAAGTTCTCGCCCTCGCCGGCGCCGATCTCGAGCACGCGCCCGCGGATCCGGCCGATCGCCTCGCGCTCGAGGTCGTCGAGCGCGTCGTCGGAGATCAGCTCGGGCCGCGCGGCATCCACCCGGCCATGCGACCACGGCGCCGCGCAGGCGTCAAGCGCCGTCGCCCCGTGGTCGGGCGGACCTGCTCGTTCGCGCAGGGTTCTTCCGCGCGACACCCATGGGGCCTACCGTGGTGCCCATCCCGGAGTGAAGGAGCCCCATGTCCACGAGACCTCGCATCCGCACCGCCGTCGCGGCCGCCGGCATCGTCGCCGTCGCGTCCGCCGGCCTGCTCGCCGCCCCGGCCCAGGCCGCCCCGCCGGAGGGCGCCGGAACGGAGTCGATCCGCGTCGCGACGTTCAACCTGTCGCTCAACCGGAACGTCGCCGGGCAGCTCGTCTCCGACCTCTCGACGGGAACGAACGTCCAGGCGAAGACGGTCGCCGAGATCATCCAGCGGACCGATCCCGACATCGTGCTGCTCAACGAGTTCGACTACGACGAGGAGGGCCTCGCCGCCGACCTGTTCCGCGAGAACTACCTCGAGGTCTCGCAGGGCGGCGCCGACCCGGTGGAGTATCCGTACGCGTACGTCGCCCCGTCGAACACGGGCGTGCCGAGTGGGTTCGACCTCAACGACGACGGCGTGGTCGGCGGACCCGACGACGCGTTCGGGTTCGGGTTCTTCCCGGGCCAGTACGGCATGGCGGTGCTGTCGAAGCACCCGATCCTCGAGGACGAGGTCCGCACCTTCCAGCACTTCCTGTGGAAGGACATGCCGGGGGCGCTGCTGCCCGACGACCCCAGCACGCCGGAGCCGGCCGACTGGTACTCGCCCGAGGAGCTCGACGTGTTCCGGCTCTCGAGCAAGTCGCACTGGGACGTTCCCGTCGATGTCGCCGGCCGCACGGTGCACGTGCTCGTCTCGCACCCGACTCCTCCGGTCTTCGACACGGCCGAGGACCGCAACGGCACCCGCAACCACGACGAGATCCGGTTCTGGGCCGACTACGTCACGCCCGGCACGGCATCGCGCTACATCTCCGACGACGAGGGCGGTACCGGCGGGCTGAAGCCGGGGTCGTCGTTCGTGATCCTCGGCGACCAGAACTCCGACCCGCTCGACGGCGACTCGATCCCCGGCGCGATCCAGCAGCTCACCGAGCACCCGCGGATCACCGACCCGCTGCCGACCTCGGCCGGCGCGGTCGAGGCGACGCTGCAGCAGGGCGGGGCGAACCTCGTGCACCGATCCGACCCGGCGTACGACACCGCCGACTTCGCCGACGGCACGCCGGGCAACCTGCGCGCCGACTACGTGCTGCCCTCGCGCGACCTGCGCGTGGAGGACGCGGGGGTGTTCTGGCCGGTGCAGGCCGACCCGCTGTCGGCGCTCACCGGCGTCTTCCCGTTCCCGTCGAGCGACCACCGGCTGGTCTGGGTCGACCTGCGCGTGCACGGCTGACGCGGCCGAGCCGGCCGAGCCGCGGCGTCGGGCTGCGGCCGCGCGGGTCCCGGGGTTCGCACCGGCCGGGGCCCCCGCGGGTCGGTCAACGGCGCAGCCACACCGCCGTCTCGCCCGGCAGGCGCCCGTCGACGAGCGGCCCGCTCGCGACGAGGACCTCGCCCGGAGGCAGTCGAGCCGGCTCCGTGCCGAAGTTGATCGCGACCTCGCAGCCGCCGGGCCGCCGGAAGCGCACGACGTCGGCCTCGCCGTCGTCCAGCCACTCGAGCTCCTCGGGACCCTGCAGGTCGTGCCGCAGCGCGATCGCCCGGCGGTAGAGCGAGAGGGTCGAGCCGGGCTCGCGCTCCTGCGCCTCCGCGGCGTGCTCCCGGAACCAGTCGGGCTGCGGCAGGTGCGAGCCGCCGGGGCCGAAGCCGAACGACGGGCCGTCCGCCGCCCACGGCAGCGGCACGCGGCATCCGTCACGGCCGGGGTCGACACCGGGATTTCGGAGGAAGGACGGGTCCTGGCGCTCGGCCGGCGGGATGTCGGCGACCTCGTGGAGTCCGAGCTCCTCGCCCTGGTACAGGTAGGCCGAGCCGGGCAGGGCGAGCATGAACAGGCTCGCGGCCCGCGCACGTCGCAGGCCCCGCTCCCGATCGAGCTGCGCTTCGGGGCCTCCGGCGAGCAGCCAGGCCCCGCCGTGCTTCTCGGCCGCGGCGGGCTCGGGCAGTCCGTACCGCGTCGCGTGGCGCACCACGTCGTGGTTCGAGAGGACCCAGGTCGTCGACGAGCCCGACTGCGCGGCGAGCGCGAGGTTCGCAGCGACGACCCGCCGGAACGCGCCGGCCTCGAACGGCGCCGCGAGCAGGTCGAAGTTGAACGACTGCCCGAGCCCCTCGATGCTCGCGTAGCGAGGTCGGCGGTGGGATGCGACCCACGCCTCCGCAACCGCGGTGCGCGGCGGCGAGTACTCGTCGAACGCCCGCCGCCAGTCGGCGTAGATGTCGTGCACCTCGTCGCGATCCCACAACGGGTGGGCGCCGTCGCGCGGCAGGGCGTCGAGCGTCGCCTGGTCGGGCAGCTCGTCGTCGAGCCGCTTGGCGAGGCCGTGCGCGACGTCGATGCGGAAGCCGTCGACGCCCCGGTCCGACCAGAAGCGGAGCGTCGTGAGGAAGTCGTCGCGCACCTCCCGGTCGTCCCAGTTGAGGTCGGGCTGCTCCCGCGCGAAGACGTGCAGGTACCACTGGCCGTCGCCCACCGGCTCCCAGGCCGACCCGCCGAAGATGCTCGTCCAGTCCGAGGGCGGCAGCGCGCCGTCCGGCCCCAGGCCGTCACGGAACACGTACCGGTGGCGCGCGGCCGACCCGCGCGGCGATGCGAGCGCCTCGCGGAACCACTCGTGCCGGTCGGAGGTATGGTTCGGGACGATGTCGACGACCACGCGGATGCCGGCCTCGTGGAGGGAGGCGACGAGGTCGTCGAAGTCGGCGAGCGTGCCGAGCCGCGGGTCGACGTCGCGGTAGTCGTCGACGTCGTACCCGCCGTCGGCGAGCGCCGACGGGTAGAACGGGCTGAGCCAGACCGCGTCGACCCCCAGGCCACGCAGGTAGGGCACGCGCGATCGGATGCCGCGGAGGTCGCCGATGCCGTCGCCGTCCGTGTCGGCGAAGCTGCGCGGGTACACCTGGTACACCACGGCCTGACGCCACCAGTCGGCCTGTTCGAGCGCGCGATCGGCCGCGGATCGGGTGAGCACGTCGGTCATCAGCCCTTCACCGCGCCCTGCGTGACGCCCTCCATGACCCACCGCTGGGTGAACAGGTAGACGATGATCGCGGGCGCCATCGCCATCAGGTACGACGCGAACGACACGTTGTAGTTGTTGCTGAACTGGGTCTGGAAGATCGACTGCACCACCGGCAGCGTCTGCTGCGCGGAGTCGGCGATGATGAGCGACGGCATCATGAAGTCGTTCCACGAGGCCAGGAAGGCGAAGATCGCGACGGTCGCGCTCATCGGCGCCAGCAGGGGGAAGATCAGCTGGCGGAACGTCTGCCACGTCGTGGCCCCGTCGATCCGGGCGCTCTCCTCGAGCTCGAGCGGGATCGAGCGGAGGAAGGCCGTGAAGAGCAGGATGCTGAACGACAGCTGGAACATGATGTGCAGGATGGTGACGCCCACCGGGTTCGCGAGCCCGGTGAGGCCCGTGAGCTGGATCTGCGGCAGGGCCACGACCGGGAACGGCAGGAACATCGCCGCGAGCAGGTAGAAGAACGACCAACGGAAGAAGCGGTGCTCCCAGTTGCGCACGATGGCGTACGAGGCGAGCGCGGCGAGGATCACCGTGCCCACCACCGTGCCCGCGGTGACGAGCAGCGAGATCGTGAAGGCGACGGGGAAGTTCGTGAGCTCCCAGGCCTGGGCGAACCCCGAGAAGTCGAACGGGCTGGGCAGCGAGAACGCGTTGCCGTCGACGGCCTGCGACGTCGACTTCATCGACATGGTGACCGTGACGTAGAGCGGCAGGAGGACCGTCAGGGCGCAGAGGAACAGGATGACCATGGTCGCCCAGTTGGTGCGCTCCTGACCGACGCGGCCACGGCGGCGGCGGGCTGCCGGGGCGGTCGCCTCGTCGAGCGTGGGCGTCGCGGTGGCGGCAGCGGGCCTGCGCTGCGCGGGTGCCTGGGTCATGAGATCGCCGCCTTTCCGCGGGTGAGTCGGAGCTGGAGCACGGAGATCGTCACGGCGATGATGAAGAAGATCGTGGCGTTGGCCATCTGGTAGGCGTAGTCGCCGCCCGTGAAGCCGGTGAAGATCGTCATCGCGATGCTGCGCGTCGCCGTCCCGGGCCCGCCGTTGGTGAGGCCGACGATGACGTCGTAGACGTTCAGGTAGTTCTTGAAGCCGATGATCACGTTGATGACGACGTAGCCGGCGACGAGCGGGAGCGTGACCGACCAGAGGCGTCGTACGGCGCTCGCCCCGTCGATGTCGGCGGCCTCGTACACCTCCCCGGGGATCGAGAGCAGTCCCGCGATGTAGATCAGCAGCGTCGCCGGGATCGACTGCCACGCGGCCACGACGACGATCGCGAGCCACGCCAGGTCGGGATCGGCGAGGATCGACTGCGACAGCCACGGGATTCCGAGCGAGGTGCCGAGCTGCGGCACCGAGTTGGAGAAGAGGAAGTTGAAGACGTAGGCGATGATGATGCCCGAGATCACCATGGGGATCACGAAGACCGCCCGAAGCGGGGCCTTCAGCCTGATGCGCGAGGTGAGCCCGACCGCGAGCAGGAACGCGATGACGTTCACGAGCAGCACGGTGACGATCGCGAACCCGAAGGTGAAGCCGTAGCTCGAGAGGATCGCGGGGTCCGAGAACACCGCGATGTAGTTGGTGAGCCCGATGAACTGGAACTCGCCGAACCCGATGAAGTTCGTGAACGAGTAGAAGATGCCGAGCACCGCGGGGACGGTGATCGCCAGCGTGAACAGCACGAGCGTCGGCACGAGGAACCAGTAGTAGATCGGGTCGACGCGGGACCGGCCCTTCCGGTCGTGCCGGGCACCGGCC
The DNA here is from genome assembly GCF_037199545.1 of Agromyces sp. CCNWLW213. Lineage (NCBI taxonomy): Bacteria > Bacillati > Actinomycetota > Actinomycetes > Micrococcales > Microbacteriaceae > Agromyces > Agromyces sp. CCNWLW213. The sequence goes on from NZ_JBBBDX010000002.1 coordinate 516,613, forward strand.
GGGTGGTCGGCGCGGCCGTGCTCGGCCTCGTCGACGAGTGAGCCTGCCGCCGCGGCGGCCGGCGTGATCGGCGTCGTCATGTCGGAGTCCTCTCGGTTCGCCGGGTCAGCCGCGCAGCGCGAGCCGGGCCCAGTCCGCGTCCATCGTGGCCAGGATCGCCTGCGGGTCCCCGCCGGTGACCATGCCCTGGATGTAGTTGTCGGTCGGGATGGTGAGTGGGATGGCGCGCGAGGGACCCTGGTAGAACTTCCCCCCGTCGTAGTACTCCTGCATGCCGATGATGCGCTCGTCGGTCACGGGAGCGGCGTCGGTCGTGGTGCCGAAGCCGAGGTAGGCGGTGTTGTAGTCGTCCATGACGTCCTTCTGCATGAGGTACGACACGAATGTCCGGGCGGCCTCCTTGTCGGTGCCCGTCTCCGGCACCCAGAGCGCGAGGTCGAGGTTGACGCGCACCTTGAGGTCTTCCGGGTCGTCGGTCACCGGCAGCGGGAAGGTGGCGAGTTCGAGGTCGGGGTTCGTCTTCTCGATCTCCCCGAACGCCCACGGCCCCTGGAAGTACATGGCCGCCTCTTCGTTCGCGAACGCCACGTTGCCGTCCCCGTAGCCGCGGCTCGCGGCGCCGTCCTGCGAGTACGCGGCGATCTCGAGCATGCGGTCGACCGGTTCCGCGAGGGTCTCCTGGAACGACACCGGCGAGTCGGGCCCGACCTCGGTGCCGAGCTCGTTCATCTGCTCGTAGAACTCCGCGACGTCGATGCTGCCGCCGACCGTGTAGTCGAAGAGCCCCTGCCCGACGGTCCACGGGTCCTTGTAGGTGCTGTAGATCGGCGTGATCCCGGCCGCCTGGAGCGTCTCGCACACCTCGACGAACTCGTCCCAGGTCGTGGGGACCTCGAGGCCGTTCTCCTCGAACATGCGCACGTTGTAGATGACGGATGCCGCGGCGACCGAGTACGGCAGCACGCTGGTGCGGCCGGGATAGGTGGCGTACTGGTCCACGAGGTCCTGCACGTCGGGGCGGATGCGCTCGGCCTCGGGCATGTCGGAGAGGTCGGAGAGCGCTCCTCGCTCCATGAACCGCGCCATCTCCATGTTGTAGTTCAGGAGCCCGACGTCGGGCGGGTTGCCGCGCAGGAACCCGGCGGAGAGGTTCGAGGCGGTGTCGAGTGTCACGTCGACCTCGTCCTGCTCGTCGTTGAACCGTTCGACGAGGTCGCGGAAGTACGGGATCGCCTCGGGCTTGGACATGTGGAAGGTGATCTCGGCCGGGCCGCCGCCGGAGACGCTCGCGCATCCCGACATGGAGACCGCCGCGACCACGACGACGCCGGCCGCGAACGCGGCTCGTGCCCGGCGCCGGCCGGGGCCCGGGTGCGGGGTGGTGGTTCCGTGGGGCACGTCGTCGTCTCCTCCGGTCCGGTCCGCCGACGCGGCACCCCGAGGTGTCGACGTCGACAAGTAGATTTAGGATGTAGATTTACTGCGTGTCGTAAATAATGGCCGAGGACGAGGGAAGGTGTCAAGAGGTGGACGAAGCGGGTGCGGCGTCGTCGCCGCAGGTCCTCCGCCGGCTCAATGCGCGGCGGCTGCTCGAGCAGGCGTGGCGGCGCGAGGCGTTCACCGCGACCGACGCCATGGCGGCGACCGGCCTCACCCGCTCGACCGTGATCGGCGTGTGCGACGAACTCGTGCGGCAGGGATGGCTCATCGAGCTGGACGATGCGCGCGCCTTCGGCGCCTATACGAAGGGCCGCCCCGCCCGTCGCTACGCACTGCGCGAGCGCGCCGCCCTCGTGGCCGCGATCGATGCGGGTTACGACCACGTCTCCGCGACCGTCGCGGACCTGAGGGGTACCGTGCTCGGCCGGTCCGCGGCAGCGATCCCGGCGGCGGCCCCCGAGGACGTCGAGCGGCTGGCCGACGCCGGTCAGCGACGCGAGCTCGCCGCCGGCGTGCTGCATGACGCGCTCGCGGCCGCCAGCGCCGGCGAAGGGGACCTCCTCGCCCTGACGATCGCCGTTCCGGCCCCGGTCGACGCGATGGGCGCCTCCCCCGCCGAGGATCCGTTCTGGAGCCTCACGAACCCCGGCTACGCCGACGAGTTCGCCGGCACTGCTCCGATCGTCGCCATCGAGAACGACGCCAACCTCGCCGCGATCGCCGAGGCGTCGGCGCCCGAGGGCGGCGGCCGCGACGCCGACTCGTTCATCGCCCTCATCGTCGGCGAGGGCATGGGAGCCGGGCTCATGATCGACCGCCGGCTCGTGCGCGGACGCCGGGGCGGGGCGGGCGAGCTGCGGTTCCTCGACCACGTCGAGGGCGTCGGTTCGGCCGACGGCCTCGCGCTGCTCGCCCGACGGTGGGCGGTCGACGCCATCCGCGACGGACTCCCCCCGGAGAGCCGCCTCGCCCGGCTCGATCCGGTCCGGGTCACCGAGTCCGACGTCGCGAGCGCGGCGGTCGCCGGCGACCCCGCGGCATCCGCGATCGTCGATCGCCTCGCAGAACGCCTCGCCCGGATCTGCCTGGTGCTCGGCGACCTCCTCGACGTCGAGCGGATCGTCGTGAGCGGTTCCGCCGCGACCGCGATGCCGGTCGTCATCGACCGCGCGGCGGCGATCCTCCGCGAGAGCGACGATCCCGCGGCGCCCGACCTCCGGTCCTCGCGCCTCGGCGACGAGTGCGTGCCGATGGGGGCGATCGAGCACGGCCTCGCGCTCCTGCGCGATCAGGCGCTCGACCTCGCGCCGACGACCCGCGGCGCCGCCTGAGGGCGCCGCGGGCCGTCCGTGCGCGACGGGTTCAACCGCGGAGCGTCGCGAAGAAGGCCCGGATGTCGCCGGCCACCGCCTCGGGCACCTCGAGGGCCGCGTAGTGCCCGCCCTGCTCGAACCGGCTCCAGTGCACGATGTCCGAGTTGTCGCGCTCGGCGAACACCCGGATCGTCTGGAAGTCGTCGGCGAAGACGGCCACGCCGGTCGGTGCGGTGTTGACCCGCGGCTCGGCGTCCGCGCGCGCGTTCTCGAGGTAGCTGCGGCTCATGCCCGCCGCCGCGTTGGCGAACCAGTTGACGCTGACCTCGGTGAGGATGCGCTCGAGCGGCACCCGGGAGGTCCCGTTCCCGAAGGACTCGAACAGCTCGCTGTAGGCGAGCAGGCCGACAGGCGAGTCGCTGAGGGCGGCGGCGACGGTCTGCGGCCGGCTGGCATTCATGGTGTTGTAGCCGCCGACCGACTGGAACCACTGCATGTGCTCGAGTCCCGCGTAGTCCTGCGGCTCGAGGCGCTCGAACTCGGCCGGGTCGCCCGAGGGGAACGAGAAGAGCTGCAGCACGTGCAGGCCGAGGAAGCCGTCCGGGTTCAGCAGGCCCAGCTCGCGGGCGACCATCGCGCCGTTGTCCGAGCCGTGGATCCCGTACTCGGTGTAGCCGAGGCGGCGCATGAGCTCGTCGTAGGCTCGCGCGACGCGTGCGGTCGTCCATCCCGGCTCGGCGACGGGGTTCGAGAAGCCGTACCCGGGCGCATCCGGGATCACGACGTCGAAGGCGTCCTCGGCGCGGCCGCCGTGGGCGACGGGGTCGACGAGCTCGTCGATCAGGTCCAGGTAGTCGATCGACGAGCCCGGGTAGGTGTGGGCGAGGATGAGCGGGGTCGCGGCGGCGTGCGGCGAGCGCACGTGGATGAAGTGGATCGGCTGCCCGTCGACCTCGGTCGTGAAGTGCGGCACGGCGTTGATGCGGGCCTCCTCGGCGCGCCAGTCGTACGAGGTGCGCCACTGCTCGACCGCGTCGCGCAGGTAGGCGTTCGGGGTCCCGTAGCTCCAGTCATCGCCCGGGGCCGGCTGCGGCAGCCGCGTGCGGGCGAGGCGTTCCATGAGGTCGTCGAGGTCGGCCTGGTCGACCTCGACGGCGAAGGGGCGGATGTCGGTGGAAGCGGTGGTGTTCGTCATGTCCCCGACGCTACGGTCGAATCAGGCACGTTCAATTCCTAATGAAAGGAGATGATCGGCCCATGTCCGACACCGCCGCGCGAATGCTCTCGCTGCTCTCCCTGCTCCAGTCCCGCCCCGAGTGGAGCGGCAGCGAGCTCGCCCGGCGCCTCGGGGTGTCCGGCCGCACCATCCGCAACGACATCGAGCGACTGCGCGCCCTCGACTACCCCGTCGAGGCGACCCGGGGCGCGGCGGGCGGATACCGGCTGGGCGCCGGGGCCAAGCTGCCGCCCCTCCTGCTCGACGACGAGGAGGCGGTCGCGGTGTCGGTCGGCCTCCGCGCGGCCACGGGCATCGCGGGGGTCGAGGAGTCGAGCGCCCGCGCGCTGGCCAAGCTCGAGCAGGTCCTCCCCCCGCGTCTGCGCGCGACGGTCGCCGCGATCGGCGCCGTCGTCGACCGCGCTCCCGAGAACACCGGGACCGACGCACCCGACCCGGAGGTCGACCACGCCGTGCTCGCCGCGATCGCCGCCGCCATCCGGGACGTCGAGTGGTTGCGCTTCCTCGACCGCGGCGTCCCGCGCCTCGTCGAGCCGTACCGGCTGCTCAGCTGGCAGCGCCGGTGGTACCTCGTCGGACGCGAACCCGAGACGGGCGAGTGGGGCGTCTTCCGCGCCGACCGGATCGAACCGCGCATGCCGACCCGGCGCCGGTTCGCGCCGACGCCGCTGCCGGGCGGCGACTACACCGCCTTCGCCATGCGCGCGATCGCCGCGAGCGGGTGGAACGTCCACGCCCGCCTGCGCATCGCGGCCCCCGCCGAGGACGTGCTCGCCCGGATCAATCCGGCCGTCGGCGTGGTGGAGGCCGTGTCCCACCGCGAGTCGGTGCTCGTGACCGGCGCCGACTCGCTCGACACCATCGGCGCCTACATCGGCATGCTGGGCATGGACTTCACCGTCGAGTCGCCCGCGGAGCTCGTGCCGCTGCTGCGCACCCTGTCGGAGCGCTACGCCCGCGCGGCCGCCGGCCCCGCCCGAGGCTAGGCCGGTCCGAGGCCCACGCGGTCGGGCACGGCCGTCACGACCCTCGGCAGCCACTCGTGCACGTCCGGCCAGGCGCGAGCCGTCGGCAGGCCGCGGATGACGGCGGCGAGCGAGGCGTCGCCCGGCGCCCACGGGATGACCCGACTGGGGGACGCCGACGCGAGCACGCCGAGCCACCAGTGCAGCCAGGTGCCGCGGATGGACTCGGGCTCGACGACGACGTAGTAGTCGGGCACGCGGATCTCGTGCCGGTCGACGGCCTCCACGAGCTGCTCGATCTCGAGCTGCAGCACGCCGAGCGTCGACCGCTCGTCGTAGAACTCGACCCACGCGGATGCGACGTGCCCGAGCGGATCACGGTCGTGCACGACGTACGGGGCGTGCGACGTGTTCGTCCAGGTGACGACCTCGGCGTCGGTGGCCTCGGTCATGGCGGCGAACGTCGCGGCCTCGACGTTCGGCAGGCCTGCGAGGGACGTGATCGCGGTCGTCGCCTCCTCGCCGACGACGACCAGGGTGGTGCTTCCCGGTGCCTCCATTTTCGGATTGTACGTCCGCGCGGGCGGCCGAGGGCCGGGAAGCCCCAGCGCGTCGCATGCGCCGACCGCGCGTCAGCCGGCGAGGCGCACGAGGTCGGAGGCGGCGTCGAGCGCCTCGCGCACCTCGGCGAACGGCGTGCCGGCGACGGTCACGACCTGCCACGCGGCATCCGCTCGCCGCACCTCGGAGACGGCGAGGTTGTCGAGCCGCGGGTAGTGCCGGGCGTCGTGCCCGCTGAGCTCCGCCAGCACGTGGCGGATGAGCGTGCCGTGCGCGACCGCGAGCACGCGCGCGCCGTGGTGCTCGGCCGCGATGCGGTCGAGGGCCCGGATGCCGCGGGGCCCCACGGCCTCGTCGGGCTCCTTGCCGGGGAACGCGCGGCCCGGCCAGCGCGCGTCGATCTCGGCGACGAGCGTGCCCTCGGCGGCGCCGAAGTCCTGCTCGACGAGGTCGTCGTACGCGCCCGCCACCCGGAGGCCGAGCCCCCGCGCGAGGATCTCGGCCGTCTCGCGCGCGCGGCCGAGGGTCGAGCTCACGACGACGTCCCAGTCGCCGCGGTCGAGCATCGCGGCGGCGGCCTCGGCCTGCGCCCGACCGGTGCCGTTCAGCGGGATGTCGGTCCGGCCCTGCATGAGCCCGTTCAGGTTCCAGTCGGTCTGTCCGTGGCGGATGAGGGCGAGGCGCATGGGTTCCAGCCTAGGCGGGGGCGTCTGGGCGGATGCCGCGAGGGGCTCGCCGGTCGGGACCGCGCGTGCCGGCCCGACCGGCGTCGCGCCGGCTCACCCCGCGAGCGCGGGGAGGAAGCGGGTCCAGGCCCGTCGCCGCTCGCGGCGCGGGTCGGTGTCGATGCGATCCTCGACGTCGATCACGAGCGTCGCGCGGCGGCGCTCGTCGTACCGGGGCCACGCGCCGTCCGGTGCGGAGCCCCCGGCGAAGCGCACCCACATCCCTCGCATCCGCTCGCCGGCCGCGACGTACGACTCGGTGCCGCCCAGCGCGGTCATCACGCGCGCGAGGGCGAGGTCGGTCCGGTCGAAGAGCGCGAACATCTCCACGCCGTGCGTCGCATCGAGGCCGAGGACCTCGAGCAGCCGCGGCGCCACGTCGAAGCGGTAGGACCAGGCGGGGGCGTACCGCGAGTGGAAGTCCGCGACCCTCGTGCTGGGGAACCAGAAGCCGAAGTCGCCTCCGAAGTCGGCGGCGGGCCGGCGCGCGGGCAGGCCCGGGTAGGCGGCGCGCATGCCGGCTCGCGCGCCGGCGGGCGCCCGGGCGAACAGCGCCGCGATCCGCGCGGGCGTGCGCGGCAGGATGTCGACCCGGCCGCGGAAGATGGTGCCCTCGCGGTCGTTCGTGCCGATGATGAGCGGGACCCGGTGGGCGGTGCCGTCGCGGAACGCCCGCATGGGATGCCGCGGCAGGAGCTCCCCGTCCACCACGGGCGCGAGGCAGAACGTGCCCGGGTCGGCGTCGGGGGTGCGCACCTGCAGGATGGCGCACGCGGCGACGAGGTCGATCGGCGCGGCCGAGCCGAGCAGCTCCTGCGGCGTCCGGTGCCGAGCTGCGCCATCCGGCCCCCGACCGCCGTCGCGCCGCTCGTGCGCGCCCACGACGCCGCGGAGGATGCCGACGAACTCCGCCGCCCACCGGGCGGTCAGCGCGGGCGCGTAGACGGCGTTCGGCGGCGGGCTCTGGGCGATCGCCCGGGCGAAGAGCCCGCGCGCCGACGGGGTGGCCATGAGCGTGGTCACGGCGTTCCCGCCCGCTGACGCGCCGAACACGGTCACGTTGTCGGGATCGCCGCCGAACGCGTCGATGTTCTCCCGCACCCACCGCAGCAGCGCCACCTGGTCGCGGAGCCCCAGGTTGCTCTCGAAGGCGCGCTCCGGCGTCGAGTAGCGGGTGAAGTCGAGGTAGCCGAGGGGCCCGAGCCGGTAGTTGAAGCTCACGTACACGACGCGCCCGTCGCGCACGAACCCCTCGCCCTGCCCGGAGAAGTCGCGGGACGAGCCGACGCTGTAGCCGCCGCCGTGCAGGAACACGATCACCGGCAGCGGCGTCGAGGCGTCGTCGTTCCACACGGGTGCGTGCACGTTGACGGTCAGGCAGTCCTCGTCGGCGCGGATCGCCGCGGACGCCGAGTGGACCAGCGGATTGCGGATGGACTGCGGCGCGACCGGCCCGAAGTCGGCGGCGAGACGGACGCCCTCCCACTCGGGTGCCGCGACGGGCGCGGCGAACCGCAGTGGTCCGACGGGTGCGGCCGCGTACGGGATGCCGCGCCAGGCGAGCAGCCCGCGCTCCCGCACGCCGCGCACCACGCCACCGGCGAGCCGCACGTCGACCGTCTCGTCGTCGTGCCGCCGGCGGCGTCGGATCATCCCGTCTCGCTGCCCACCCGTCCACCCCACCCCGGCGGCGGCGCATCCGCAAGGCATTGACACCTCGACGGCGGCGCGCGAGATTGAGGCGCGGAAGGGAGCACCCATGGGCATCCTCGCAGTCGACCTGTTCATCACGCTCGACGGCGTCTACCAGGCGCCGGGCGGCCCGGAGGAGGACCTCGAGGGCGGATTCGAGTACGGCGGATGGCAGGCACCGTACCTCGACGACGAATCCGGCTCGGTGATCGGCGCGGGCATCGACCGGCTCGATGCGCTGCTGCTCGGCCGGCGGACGTACGACATCTTCGCCGACTACTGGCCGAGGCACCTCGACACCCAGGTCGGCGCGAAGTTCGAGCAGGTCCCCAAGTTCGTCGCGTCGCGCACGCTCGCCGATCCGTCGTGGTCCGGCACGACGGTCGTGACGGATGTCGCGACCGAGGTGCCGGCCATCAAGGACCGGTTCGACGAGATCCACGTGATCGGCAGCGGCGACCTGGCGCGGTCGCTGCTCGCGGCCGACCTCGTGGACCGGCTCAACCTCTACCTCTACCCCATCGCGTTCGGCACCGGGAAGCGGCTCTTCGGTGCGGGAACGGTCCCCGCCGCCTTCACGCTCGCGCAGCAGCCGATCGTGTTCCCGAAGGGGGCGATCGCGCTCGTCTACGAGCGCGCGGGCGTGCCGGTCACGGGGATCCAGATGGCCGACTGAGCCTCAGTCGAGTTCTTGGAAGATGGTCAGCTGCACGCCCGCGGGGCCGCGCAGCCGCGCGTTCACCGAGCGCCACGGGGTCTCGCGCGCCGACGCCTCGAGTCGCCCGCCCGCCTCGACGAGCTCGTCCGCGACGGCGGACGCGTCGTCGACCTCGAGCGCGACCCGGAGGTGATCGCTGCGGCCGCCGTCGGTCTCGACGCGGTCGATGAAGCGGACCTGCGCCGGGTTCGACAGCTCGAGCGTCGCGCGGCCCGCGTCGAGGATGACGACCTGCGCGCCGTCCGGCCCGCTGTAGGCCTCGGCCTCGGGCATGCCGAGCACGTCGCGGTAGACGCGCAGTGCGTCGTCGAAGTCCTCGGCCTCGACCACCAGTCTCAGCTGCCGCACGCGTGCCGGGCGACCGGCCATGGTGGACTCCCCTCGTTCAGCCGCGCAGCAGCCCGCGCAGGGCCTGGATCGTGTCGGCCTCGGCGGCCGGCTTGTCGTCGCGGTAGCGCTTGACGCGCGCGAACCTCAGGGCGACGCCGCCCGGGTAGCGGGTCGAGCGCTGCACTCCGTCGATCGCGATCTCGACGACCGTCGTCGGTTCGACGAAGACCGTCGAGGCGGTGCGCCGCGTCTCGATCTTCGGGAAGTGCTCGGTCTGCCACCGCAGCAGCTCGTCGGTCAGCCCCTTGAACGTCTTGCCGACCATGACGAAGCCGCCGGCGTCGCCGAACTCGCCGGTCGGGTCGAGCGCGCCGAGGTGCAGGTTGGACAGCCGGCCCGTGCGACGGCCGGACCCCCACTCGACGCCGAGCACCACGAGGTCGTACGTGTGCACCGGCTTCACCTTGACCCAGCTCGAGCCGCGACGGCCCGCCGCGTACGGCGAGTCGACGCCCTTGACGAGCACGCCCTCGTGCCCGGCCGCGAGCGCCTCACGCGACACGCGCTCGGCCGTCTCGGAGTCGGCCGTGACCTCGCCCGGGATGCGGTGCGGCCCGGCGATGCGCTCGAGCTCGCCGAGGCGCGTGGAGAGCGGCTCGTCGAGCAGGTCGCGCCCGTCGACGTGCAGCACGTCGAAGAACCACGGATGCAGCACGACCTCGCGCGCGACCTCGGCGCCGAACCGCGCCATCGTGTCCTGGAAGGGGCGGGGCCCGCCGTCCTCGTCGAGCGAGAGGGTCTCGCCGTCGAGGATCACGTCGCGGACGGGAAGCGCGCGGGCCACCTCGACGACCTCGGGCACGCGGTGGGTGATGTCGGCGAGGTTGCGCGTGAACACCCGCACCTCGTCGCCCGAGCGGTGCACCTGGATGCGCGCGCCGTCGAGCTTGTACTCGACGGACGCCTCGCCGACCTGCTCGATCGCCGCGGCCGCCGTGGGTGCGGATGCCGCGAGCATGGGCTGCACGGGTCGACCGACGACGAGCCCGACCGCCTCGAGTTCGCCGGGCTCGCCGGCGAGGGCGAGACGCGCGGTCTCGCCGAGGTCGCCCGAGAGCATGGCCGCCCGTCGCACGACCTCGCCGGGACGGTCCGCCGCACGCGCGATCGCGTCGGACACGACCCCCTCGAGCGCCCCCGTGCGGATCTCGCCGAGCAGGACGCGCGCGATGAAGTCCTGCTCGCGCTCGGTCGCGCGGCGGCCGAGCTCGCGCAACGTGCCGGCTCGCGCCGCGGTCGACCCGGCCCCGGATGCCGCGGCGAGCTCGTCGAGCGCGGCGTCGAGGTCGCCGATCGTCAACGACGCGGCATCCGCCGGGTCGCCCATCGCGCCGGAGAGGCCGCGCCAGCCGACGCCGACCCGCCCCTGCCGCGCCTTGCCGACCAGGAACCCGACCGCCGGGGCGATCTCGTCGGGCTCGAGGCGCTCGAGGACGTCGGCGAGCGCGTCGACCTTGGCCAGGCGCGACCGCGTGGATGCGACGCGTTCGGCGGTCGCGACGAGCTCCTCGAGCAGCACGCGCTCATCCTCGCACCGCCCGCCGACACGCGCACGGGGTTGCGCGCCCCCGGCCTCGCACCCGCACCCGCGTCAGGCGACGCGCGTTCGCGCGTCAGAGCACGATCCACCCGGCGGCGAGTCCGACGACCCCCGTAGCCGCGGCCGCCACCGCGAGCGCCACGATCACGGCCTCGCCCGGGCGCAGCATCCGCCGCCCCTGCTCGCGGCGGGCGAGCACGAACAGGATCGTCGCGGGCGCCTGCACGATGAACGACACGAGCACGTACGTGAGTCCGGCGCCGAGCAGCAGGAACACCACGTAGACCGTCGCGATCGCGCCGATGAGGATGTCGCCCACGCGACGGTCGGCACCGCCGCGCCGGCCGATCGCGAGCTTCAGCATGAACCCGGCCGCGAACAGGTACGGGATGAGCGCCAGCGCGCTCGTCATGTCGAGCGCGAAGTCGAACGCGTCGGACGAGAAGTACGCCACGACGAGGATCGCCTGCGCGAACACGGTCGAGGCGAGCAGCGCGCCGACCGGCACGTCGCGATCGTTCGTCCGGGCGAACCCCCGCGGCATGTCGCCGTCGCGCGCGGCCATGAAGACGACCTCGGCGGCCATGAGCGTCCAGGCGAGGTAGGCGCCGAGCACCGACACGATGAGCCCGATGCTCACGAGGACGGCGCCCCACGGTCCCACCGCAGCCTCGAGCACGCCCGCCATCGAGGGCTGGCGGAGCGCGGCGAGCTCGGACGCCGGCAGCACGCCGTACGAGACGATCGTGACGGACGCGAACACCGCGAACACCGCGAGGAACCCGGACACGGTGGCCCGGCCGACATCCGCTCGCCGCCTCGCGTGCCGCGAGTACACGCTCGCCCCCTCGACGCCGAGGAACACGAAGACGGTCACGAGCATCGTGCCCTGCACCTGCTCGAACAGGGTCGCGCCGCCGACGGATGCCGCGCCTCCGGCGAGCAGGTTGCCCGCGAACACCTCGGGGTCGAAGGCGAACAGCGCGAGCAGCACGAACACGACGATCGGCACGAGCTTCGCGATCGTGACGATGCGGTTCAGCGCGGTCGCCTCGCGCACGCCGCGGCGCACCAGGAGGAAGAAGCCCCACAGGCCGAGGGACGAGAGCACCATCGCGAGCACCGTGTCGCCGTCGCCGAGCGCGGGCACGACCGCGCCGATGGTCGACATGATGAGCACCCAGTAGGTGACGTTGCCGACGCAGGCGCTCGCCCAGTAGCCGAACGCCGAGAAGAAGCCGAGGAGCTCGCCGAAGCCCTCCTTCGCATAGGCGTAGACGCCCGCGTCGAGGTCCGGGCGCCGCACCGCGAGGCGTTGGAAGGCGATCGCGAGCGTCAGCATGCCGAGCCCGGCGATGCCCCACGCGACGAGCGCACCGACGACGCCCGTCTGCTCGGCGAATCGGCTGGGCAGCGAGAACACGCCCGCGCCCACCATCGAGCCGACGACGATCGCGGCCAGCGTGACGACGCCGACCTCGACCGGGCCCGAGGGGCCGCCGACGGATGCCGCCGGCGCTCCGCCGTGCGCGTCGCTGGTCGCCACCGTTCCTCCCGCGGACGGCCCGGTCGCTCGCCGCGGTACCGCCCGCCGTACGGTACTACATCATCATCGTGCGCCCGTCGGAGAGCACGGGCGAGAGCATGCCGAACAGGTTGCCGTCCGGGTCGTGGAGGTAGCCGCCGCGGCCGATGCCCTCCATGTCGGCGGCGGCCATGGCCTCGGTCGCGCCGAGCTCGATCCCGCGGCGCATGAGGTCGTCGACGCTGCCGTCGACACCCACCACGACGTTGCAGCCGTTCACGGGCGCACCGACTTCCGGACGCGGCCCCTCGCGCTGCGTGAGCCCGCCGTTGATGCCCATGCCCGCCGTGCCGGCGCTGTTGCCGATGGCGCCCTCGCCGGTGTCGATCGTCCAGTACGGCGTATCGCCGTACTGCGTGAACCGCCACCCGAAGAGCTCGGAGTAGAAGTCGATGAGCCGTTGCGGCTCGGTCGCGTGGATCTCGAAGTGCACGACGAGGTTCGCCATGATCCCCTCCAGGTCGGATCGGGTCGAGCGCCGGCGCCCGTTCGAGCGGCTGCCACGCTCCGGATGCGGCACACGGTACGCCCGCCCGCCGACATCCCGCGACCCCCGGAAGGGCTCGGCTCGCCCCCGTTCGCACGGCGCACCGGGTGCGCCCGGGCGTCGGCAGCCCCGGCCCGGGAGTTGCGCCGGGTTGACGGATGCCGCGGCATCCGCTGCAATATATTGCATGCCGCCGCCCCGACGCGCGACCGGCGATCGCCCGACGTCGCTGCGCGACGTCGACGCGGCGATCGCGACCGACGACGAGGCCGACCCTGCCCCCACCCCATCACCAGAAGGAGCACCATGGCCCTCGCCGACCTCCCCCGCCACCGGCTGACGTTCGGGCCGAGCCCGGTCCACCCGGTCGACCGCCTCAGCGCGCACCTCGGCGGCGCCCGCGTCTGGATGAAGCGCGAGGACGTGAACTCCGGCCTCGCGTTCGGCGGCAACAAGACCCGCAAGCTCGAGTACCTCGTGCCCGACGCGCTCGCGAAGGGCGCCGACACCCTCGTCTCGATCGGCGGCGTGCAGTCGAACCACACCCGCCAGGTCGCGGCCGTCGCCGCGCACCTCGGCATGAAGGCCGTGCTCGTGCAGGAGCACTGGGTCGACTGGCCCGACTCGGTGAACGACCGCGTCGGCAACATCATGCTGTCGCGGCTCATGGGCGCCGACGTGCGCCTGTCGCCCGCGGGCTTCAGCATCGGGTTCCGAGAGTCGTGGAAGCAGGCGATCGCCGACGTCGAGGCCGAGGGCGGCACGCCGTACCCGATCCCCGCGGGCGCGTCCGACCACCCGCTCGGCGGGCTCGGGTTCGCGAACTGGGCGCACGAGGTCGCCGCGCAGGAGGCCGAGCTCGGCGTGTTCTTCGACACCGTCGTCGTGTGCTCGGTGACGGGATCCACGCACGCGGGCATGATCGCGGGCTTCGCCGACCTCGAGCAGAACTTCGGGGGTCGGCCGCGCCGCGTGATCGGCATCGACGCGTCGGCGAAGATCGACGAGACGCGCGAGCAGGTCGCGCGCATCGCGCGCAGCACCGCCGAGACGATCGGCCTCGGGCGCGACATCCGGGACGACGAGATCACGGTGCTCGAGGGCTGGGCGGGCGACCGCTACGGCATCCCCGTCGAGTCCACCGACGAGGCCATGCGCCTCACCGGCCGCCTCGAGGGCGTCATCCTGGACCCGGTGTACGAGGGCAAGTCGATGGCGGGGCTCATCGAGCTCGTGTCGAGCGGCGACATCCCGAGGGACTCGAACGTGCTCTACGCGCACCTCGGCGGGCAGCCGGCGCTCAACGCCTACTCGGGTCGCTACCACTGATCCGAGCGGATGCCGCGTCGCCTGGCCCCGGCCGGGATCCGGTTTCCGCGTGAACTCGTTGACGAAGGGGCGCAACACGCCGTTCGCCTCCGCTCACGCGCGGCGTGTCGCGCCCCCTCGCGGGGCACGGGTTCTGGGCCCGGGGCGGCCGGTGGACGGAGGCGCGGGGCGGGACGGGCGGCGCGGGACGGGGCTGGCAGAATCGGCGGATGGCTCGTGGCATCCGCTTCTCGTCAGACCCCGCCGACGTCGACCGCGCGCGCGTCCACCGCTGGCTCTCGGAGCACGCGTACTGGGCGCTCGGCCGCCCGCGCGAGGTGCAGGATGCCGCGATCGACGGTTCGCGGAACTACGGCGCGTACGACGATGAGACCGGCGAGCAGCTCGGCTACGCGCGCATCGTCACGGACGGCGTGACGTTCGCGTGGCTGTGCGACGTCATCGTCGACCCCGACGCGCGCGGCCGGGGCGTCGGCGCCGGGCTCGTGGAGTTCGTGCTCGCCGACCTCGCCCCGCTCGGGCTCAAGCGCATCGCGCTCGCGACGGGCGACGCGCACGGGCTGTACGAGCGGTTCGGCTTCGAGCCGCTGTCGAACCCCGAGCAGTGGATGGTGCGCGGCGTCAACGCGGTCGAGCGCACGCCCTGAGCCGCCGGACGTCGGCGGCCGGTCGTATCCTCGGCTCATGGCGACGACGAATCCCGATCGGGAGCGGGCGCTGGCGCGCCTCGCCGGCCTCGGCGAGGTGGTCGAGCGGCCCGAGGTGACGATGCGGCGCATGTTCGGCTCCGAGGGGCTGGCGGTCCGCGGCAAGCTCTTCGCCTTCGCGTCGACCGGCGGCGACCTCGTGGTGAAGCTGCCCGAGGCCCGCGTCGGCGAGCTCGGGCTCGATCCGATGGTCATGCGCGGCCGGCCCATGCGCGAGTGGGCGGTCGTGCCGTACGCCGAGGGCGAGGAACGCTGGCGGGCGATCACCGACGAGGCGTTCGCGTTCGTCGACTCGATCACCCCGTGAACGCGGGCGGCACGGCCGGTAGAGTGACGAGCCCGGTGGCACGAGCGGAGTGGTGGGATGGACGCGACTGACCTGGACGTCGTCATCATCGGCGGCGGAAGCGCGGGGCTCAGCGCCGCGCTCATGCTCGGGCGCTCGCGGCGCCGGGTGCTCGTCGTCGACGGCGGAGCCCCCCGCAACCGGGTCGCCGGACACATGCACGGCGTGCTCGGTCGCGACCATTCGTCGCCGCTCGACCTGCTCGCGGCGGGCCGAGCCGAGCTCGAACGGTACGACGGCGTCACGGTCGTGTCCGACGAGGTCGCGTCGGCGACCCACGTCGACAGCGGCGCGCCGGCGTTCGAGGTGCGGCTCGCCTCGGGCGCCCGGCACACCGCCCGGCGCGTCCTCGTGGCGACGGGCCTGATGGACCGGCTGCCCGACGTGCCCGGGCTCGAGCCGCACTGGGGTCGCGGCGTCGTGTCGTGCCCGTACTGCGACGGTTGGGAGGTGCGCGACCGGCGGATCGCCGTGATCCCGACCTCCGCGGCCAACGCGCACCAGGCGCAGCTGCTGCGGCAGCTCTCGATGCACGTGGTGTTCCACGCCGCGGCGTTCGTCCTCCCCCCGGCGGCCCGTGCGGGCCTCGTCGCGCGGGGCATCGAGATCGACGACCGGGTGGTCGCCGAGGTCCTCTCGGACGACGACGGCGCGCTCCGCGGCATCCGCTACGACGACGGCGGCGAGCGCGAGGTCGACGCGATCTTCGTCGCCCCGCGTCCGCAGCCGAACGACGCGGTGCTGCGCGAGCTCGGCGCGCGTCGGATGCGCAACGACGGCGTCGACTGGGTGCTCGTCGACGACGACGGACGCACGAGCGTGCCCGGTGTCTGGGCGGCCGGCAACGTGGTGAGCGCGCGCGCGACCGTCCCGATGGCGATGGCGGCGGGAAACGCCGCGGGTGCCGGGCTCAACGGCGACCTGCTCGACGAGGACATCCGCATCGCCGTCGCCGCCGCGGGCGGCTGACCGCCCGCCGCGGGCGGATGTTGCCGCTCCCGCCCGGCGGTGCCAGCATGAGCGCATGATGCGGATCGTGGGGGCGATCGGCGCGGCGCAGCTCGTGCTGGGCCTCCTCGGCCTGCGCAGGGCGTATCGCGAGGGACTCCCCGGCGACGTGCCGGGCGTGCGCGTGAGGACGGTGGACGAGATGCGCCGCCGGCACTGGATCGAGGGCACGTCGCTCTCGGCGCCGACCGCGATGCTCGCCGTGCAGGGAGCAGCGAGCGCAGCGCTCCTCGTCGCACCCCGGCCGCCGATGCTCGCGGCGCGCGTGCTCGGCGTCCTCGGCGCGATCATGTCGATCGGGTACCCGATCGAGCGCGTCTGGCGCGAGTCGCTCGTCGCACCCGATCGGCGGACGACGCCGCTCACGGTCGGCGGCTTCCTGCTCGCGCTCAAGCTGGCGATCCTCGGCTGGTCGGCGGGCCGGTGAGGGATGGCGCTCCCGGCCGGGGCGCCTATCCTCGTCGGGTGACCACCCCCGCCGCATCGACCGCCCTTCGCGAGCCCGCCGCCGTGCTCGCGGCGGCCGACTGGCGCGAACGCGAAGCGGCCCATGCCGAACGCGCCGACGCGCTGACCGCAGCGCACCGCGAGCGCCGCGCGCGCGGCGAGCCGCACCCGATCGAGGACTTCCTCTTCACGTACTACTCGTACTCCCCCGGCCTGCTGCGCCGGTGGCATCCGGGCGCCGGCGTCGAGCTGGCGGATGCCGCGGCCACGCCGCGAGCCGAGTGGCGGTGGTACGCCCCGGGCGCGACATCCGGCGGCCTCGTCGTCGACCACGGCGCGATGCGCCGCGACAAGGGCGCGATGCTCGGCGTCGTCGAGCGCCTCCTCCGGCGGACCGCCGCGCGTCCGGCGCAGTTCGGCTGCTTCGGACTGCACGAGTGGGCGATGGTGTACCGGCAGGGCGAGCACCGGCATCCGGTGCCGCTGCGACTCGGGCAGGCGGCCACCGACGAGGTCGTCGAGGCGCACGACATCCGCTGCACCCACTTCGACGCGTACCGGTTCTTCACGCCGGATGCCGCGCCACGCAACCGGTTCGCGCCCACCCGCGAGACGCAGCCCGACCTCGAGCAGCCCGGCTGCCTGCACGCCGGCATGGACGTCTACAAGTGGTCGGTGAAGCTCGGCCCCCTCGCGCCGGGCGACGTGCTGCTCGACGCGTTCGAGCTCGCGCGCGACATCCGGTACCTCGACATGCAGGCGTCGCCGTACGACATGGCGGCGTGGGGCGGCGAGCCGGTCCGCATCGAGACGCCCGACGGCAAGGCGCAGTACGTGCGACGGCAGCGGGAGTTCGCCGACCGCGCGAACGCGCTGCGGGCCCGCCTGCTGGCGGCGCTCCCGGGACGGGACGACCCGACGCGCGCGTGACGCGCCGGGCCGCGGAGCCCTTCGAGAACGGATGGCGCGGTGCTAGCCTCGCGATCAGCACGCCCGTCGCCCGAACGACGGGCGCGGACCGGCCCTCGGCCGTCAGCTCCGATCGACACGGGAGGCGTCATGCCCGGATCCGAAGACCTCGTCGCCGGTTCGCCCGCCTGGGTGGATGTCAGCACCACCGACCTCGAGGCGACGATCGCCTTCTACCGCGAGCTCTTCGGCTGGGAGGCCCAGCGCGGTGACGAGGAGCGGTACGGCGGCTACGTGACATTCCGTCACGACGGCCGGCGCGTCGCGGGCGCCGCGCGGCGGCAGGACACCGACCCGAGCCCGCCCCACTGGACCGTGTACCTGCTCACCTACAACGCCGCGGCGACGTCGCGCACCGTCGCGGAGGCGGGCGGCACCGTGCTGTTCGAGCCGATGGACATCCCCGACATGGGCGTGATGGGCCTCGCGATCGACGCCTCGGGTGCGGTGGTCGGCTACTGGCAGCCCGGCAACATGGCGGGGTTCGAGTCGTTCGGCGAGGATGACACGGCCGTCTGGTTCGAGCTCGCGGCGAGCGACTTCGATGCGGCCGAGCGCTTCTACGGGCACGCGTTCCACTGGGAGGTCGAGCACGGCGACGGCGAGCCGCGCTACGCGGTGTACCGCCACGGCGGCCGCAACCACGCGGGCATCCTCGACGCGAAGGAGCTCCTGGGCGACGAGCTGCCGCCGACGTGGAGGGTCTCGTTCGGCGTGGCCGACGTCGAGGAGGCGGTCGAGCGCGCGGTCCGCGCGGGCGCGACGCTCGTGGTGCCGCCGCAGGACCTGCCCTCCGGCCGGCGCGCCGGCCTGACGGACCCGACCGGGGCGTACTTCGTCGTCGAGTCCCGCACCCCGTCCGCCGACTGACGCCGTCGGTCGCATCGGGCGCGAAGCGCGCCCGCCGCGACCCGCCCCACGGACGACGGGCGCCCGACCCCCGGGAGAAGGTCGGACGCCCGCCGCGGTCCGTGCGTCAGCGCCTCAGCGCATCAGCCGCGGCCGTTCGCCGCTGCAGCCGGCGCCTCGAGGTTGAGCTGCAGCGTGTCGGCGAGGTGCAGGTCGCGCGAGGAGGATCCCACGGAGACCTCGTAGCGGCCCTTGGGCGTGACCCATCGGTCGGCGTCGACGTCCCAGACCGAGAACGGCCGGTTGCTCGACGACGAGTCGACGACCAGTTCGACGCGCGTGCTCTCGCCCGCCGCGAGCTCGATGCGGTCGAAGGCGACGAGTCGTCGCCCGGGCTCGTCCGCGGCATCCGGCAGCGCCAGGTAGACCTGCGGGATCTCGACGCCGTCGCGGTCGCCCGTGTTGGCGACCGTGAACGCGACCCGGGCGACGGCGCTCGCACCGGTGCGGTCGCGATCGACCTTCACCTTCAGGTCGGAGTAGGCGAACTCGGTGTACGAGAGGCCGTGGCCGAACTCGAACAGCGGGTCGATGCCCTGCTCGTCGTACCACTTGTAGCCGACCTGCAGCCCCTCGGAGTACTCGACCTGCCGGATCTCGTCGGAGCCCGCGGGGCGGGTCGTCGAGCCGTCGGAGAACACGCCCGGGTACTGCTCGGGGGTGTTCGTCGGGGTGTCGGCGAGCGACTTCGGGAAGGTCATCGGCAGCTTGCCCGACGGGTTCACGTCACCCCAGAGGAGTCCCGCGAGCGCCGGGCCGAACTGCTCGCCCGAGTGCCAGGCGTGGAGCACCGCGTCGACGTCGTCGATCCACGGCATCTCGACCGCGCTGCCGGCGTTGATCACGGCGACGGTGCGGTCGGATGCCGCGGCCACGGCCTCGATCAGGGCGTCGCCGTTCGCGTCGAGCCGCAGGTCGGCGAGGTCGGTGGTCTCGCCCATGGTGTAGTGGCCGAAGACGATCGCGACATCCGCCGCGGCCGCGACGGCCGCCGCCTGCGCCGGGTCGGCGCCGTTGTCGTAGACGACCTCGCCGCCGGCCTCCTCGACGCGCTCGGTGATGCCGGTGAGCGGGTCGACGATCGCGTCGCAGTTCAGCGCGGTGCCGCGGATGAACACGAGGTACCACGCGCAGCCGGTCTTGGCGCTGACGCCGCTGGTGGCGGTCTTCGATGCCGTCTGGCCGATGACGGCGACGGTCGGGGCGTCATCCGCGAGCGGCAGCACGCCGTCGTTCTTCAGCAGCACGGTGCTCTGCTCGGCGATCTCGCGTGCGAGCTGCTTGTGCTCGGCGGTCGAGACCCCCGGGATCGCGGTCGCGGGCACCGGGTGGTCGAACAGGCCCTTCTCGATGTAGGTGTGCACGACGTCGAACGCGGACTGCCGGATCTGCTCCTGCGTGATCTCGCCCGCGGCGAGCGCGGCGTCGAGACGCGCGGGGGTGTACCAGATCGGGCGGTTGAGCTCCTGGTCGAGGCCCGCGTCGAGCGATGCGGCGGTGGAGTGCACCGAGCCGAAGTCGCTCATGACGTACCCGTCGAAGCCGGCCTGCTCGCCGAGGCTCGTGGTGAGGATCGGGTTCTCGCACGCGTAGACGCCGTTGACCTGGTTGTACGAGCACATGACGCTGCCCGGATCGGATTCCTTGACGGCGATCTCGTACGGGAGGTCGTACACCTGGCGCAGCGTGCGCTCGTCCATGTTCGACGAGCTCGTGGTGCGGTCGACCTCCTGCTCGTTCGCGACGTAGTGCTTGAGGTTCGCGACGACCGGCTTGTCGGGGTTGCCCTGCTCGAGGCCCTCGACGTTCGCCGCGGCCATGAGTCCCGAGAGGAGCGGGTCCTCGCCGAAGTACTCGGACGTGCGACCCGAGAGCGGCGTGCGGCCGCTCGCGATGCCGGGGCCGAGCACGACCGCGCTGCGGCTGTCGAAGGACTCGCTGCCGTGCGCGGCGGCCTTCTGCTCGCCGAGCTCGAGGTTCCACGTGGAGGCGACGGCGATGGGTCCCGGCCACGCCGTGGTGCCGGCCTTGCCGTAGACGCCGTCCGGCCCGTTGGCGTAGATGACGACGGGCGTGCAGGGGACCTGCACGGGGTAGACGACGGGGTCCTCGCCCGCGAATCCCGGGTTCCAGGTGGTGCGGGTCGGGGTGTTGGCCGGCTGCTCGACGAGCCACCGGTACATCTGGTGCTGCGAGCTCGCGTCGAGGAGGGCGTTCGCCCGCTCCTCCGAGCTCGCGGACGTGTCCATCCAGGGGTACGCCGAACAGTCCTCCGCCGCCGCCGGCATGGCGGTCGCGGCGAGGACGCCGCTCGACAGGATGACGGCGCCGGTCATCAGCGCCGCGAGGCGCCTGCGTGGACGGGGGCCCGCCCCGTCGTGCATCCGGCTCTTGTGCATCGTGTTTCTCCCTCTCCATCGAAGGTGGATCGCGGTGTGCGACGCGTCTCCCGCCGAGTCGCCGGCTTTTGTAGACCGATCTACAACGGTAGACCGGTCGACAGTTTTACACGTTTCAAGTCGTGTGGGCAACCGTCGCGTCCGCCACACTCGTGATGCTCGGCGGCTCGGGGCCGAGTTGAGGATGCCGGGACCATCGCGCATGCTCGGATGATGCGCCCTACCGCATCATCCCCCCAGCGCCGCGTCGTCCGCAGCGCCCTGATCGCCGCGCTCGCCCTCGGGCTGCTGTCGGCGTGCGCCGACAGCGGCGACCCCGGCCCTGCCACGCCGCGCACCGACGTCGAGCGCGAGGAGGCGCTCGAGGCGGGCATCGAGGAACTCGACGGCGTGGCCTCCGTCGACATCGGCGGCATGGAGCCCCGGGACGAGCACCCCCGCTACACGACCGTCACGGTCGACGGCGAGGCCGACGCCGAGACGGTGCTCGCGGCATCCGACGGCGTCGCCGACCTCGCCGCCCGGATGCGGTGGGAGGACCCCATCACGATGCGCGCCGACCCGCCGGGGGCCGCGACCGCCGACGCCGGCGCCCCGGCGAGCGCCGACCCCTGGTGGTCGCTCGAGGTGCATCCGACGACGGATGCCGCGGCGACCCGCGCCATGCTCGCCGCCCTGCTCGAGGCCGCCCGCGTCGACGGCGTCGTGGGGCTGTCCGTCGTCGACGGCTGGCCGTACGCGGCGCTGCTGGAGCCCGACCGCGTCGCGGACCGCTTCGACGAGCTCCGCGACACGTCGCTGTTCGCCCGGGGCGGCACGTTCTCGCTCCGATCGGAGCAGCCGTGGCTCAAGTTCACGCACGTCGAGGGCGGCACGTCGCCGCGGCTGATCGAGGAGCTCGTCGCGATCTCCGAGGCGTACCCGCACTCCGAGGTGCTCCTCGAGGCTCCCCGCTTCCCCAGGCTGTACGTCGCGCGCGTCACGACCGCCGAGGCGGAGGGGATCGCCGTCCGGCTCGCCGATCCGTCGCTGCGCGACGGCGTCGATCCCGAGGCCGGTCCCATCGCATGGCAGGTCACCTCGCCCGACGGCGACGGCACGGGCTACTGGGAGGGCGAGGTCGGGTCGGGCTGACGGTCGACCGCGCTGGGTCAGCGACCGACGAGGTCGTTCAGCCAGCCCGGACCGGTCGCCTCGACCGAGGCGGGCAACCGCGCGCGCAGCCCTCGGTCGGCGGTGACGACGAGCACGCGTTCCCCTGCACCGTCGGCGCCGACCGCGACCTCGACGATCGTGGCGTCGCCGTCGGCCGGCGCACGGACGACGTCGAGACCGGCCGGCGCCGCGGCATCCGTCGCCCGCCCCTCGACCACCGCGACGATGCGGGCGATCAGTGCCGGCTCGCCGTCGGCCAGGTCGGCCGCGCTCCCCACGAGCGGCCGGAGGGCGGCGAGCAGCCGGGTCGCCGCGCCGGCACGGTCGCGCCACCACCCGTCGGGCCGCGACCCCATGACGTTGGCCACGTCGACGACGACCGTGACGGGCCGCGCGGATGCCGCGCCGCCCGCCGCGCCGCCCGCCGCGTCGCTCACGCGCCCTTGAGCGGCAGCAGTTCGCCGCCGGTCTGGCACTCGGGGCAGTACTGCGCCGTCGTGCTCGCGAAGCTGAAGTCGCGGATCGTGCCGCCGCAGCCGGGGCACGGCTCGCCCGTGCGACCGTGCACGCGCATGGCTGCGCCCTTCGCCGCCTTCTGGTCGGCGATCGGGATGCCGCGGCGGTCGTCGATCGCCGACCGGATGACGCCGACGGTCGCCTCGTACAGCCGGTCGAGCTCGTCGGCGCCGAGGGTGGCCGCGTGCGCGACCGGGGAGACGCGCGCAGCGAACAGGATCTCGTCGGAGTACGCGTTGCCGATGCCCGCGATCGACTCCTGCTCCTGCAGCACGGCCTTCACCTGCTTGCGCCGGCCGACGAACGCGCGGTCGAAGTCGGCGCGGGAGAACGCCGCGTCGGCCGGGTCCGGGCCGAGCTTGGCGACGGCCGGCACCTCGGCGGGGTCGTCGACGACCCACGCGGCGAGGGACACCCAGTCGCCGGCATCCGTCAGCTCGATCGTGCTGCCGTCGTCGAACGCGAGGGCCACGAGCGTCGGCGGAGGCGGGGCGTCGCCCGCGGAATCCGTCGGCGGGTCGACCGCATCGACCGCCCACCGGGCCCACCCGTGCCGGCCGAGCGACACCACGAGGTGCGCGGAGCCGAGCGAGAGGTCGACGAGCTTGCCGTGCCGGGCGACGCCGATCACGCGTTCGCCGACGATCGACGGCAGGGGCCGTGCGCGGGTCTTGGTGACGCGGAACTCGACCACGTCGACGTCGGTCGCGGCCCTGCCGCTCAACCGCTCGCCGAGTTGCTCGACGAGCGCCTGCACCTCGGGTGACTCGGGCATGCGCCCAGCCTCCCACGCCCCGCCGACGGTGTCAGCCCGGGGTCCGCGACGCACGAGCGGATGGCGCCTGCCTCTCGCGCCGCGACGCCGGTGAGGGGCATGCTGGTCCCATGAACGACCGCGAGGAGTTCCTGAACTGGGTCTACACGTCGCTCGCGCAGGCCGAACGGGCCCTGTTCGACGGCGACGCCGTCCCCCGCCGCGACATCTGGTCGCGCGAGGAGCCGGTCACCGTGCTCGGCGCGTGGCGCACGGCGTCGAACCGCCAGGAGCTGGTCGAGGCGTTCGAGGTGCTCGCGTCGAGCTTCTCGAACTGCACGGCCTACACGCTCGAGCTGATCTCGTGGGACGTGCGGGGCCGCCTCGCGTACACCGTCGGGTACGAACGCGTCACGA
Source organism: Agromyces sp. CCNWLW213 (assembly GCF_037199545.1). NCBI lineage: Bacteria > Bacillati > Actinomycetota > Actinomycetes > Micrococcales > Microbacteriaceae > Agromyces > Agromyces sp. CCNWLW213. The sequence goes on from NZ_JBBBDX010000002.1 coordinate 540,222, forward strand.
CGACCATGGACGGCCGGCCGCGCGACTTCTCGCTGCGCGCCACCCAGGTGTACCGGCGCGAGGCGGACGGGTGGAAGGTCGTGCATCGGCACGCGGACGCCGTCGGCAGCAGCGCCGGGTCGTAGCCGCCGCGACGCAGGCCCCGCTCGGGTGATCGCCCGGGGCGTGGGACTACCCCCGCGACTCCGCCCACTCGAACCCGTCGGGGTCGACGAAGGCGCCGCCGTCGCCGGCGATCCGGATGCGGTGCGAGCCCGATCCGTCCGGTGCGACGCCGGCCGACTCGGCCAGCGCGCGCCGCTTGTAGAGGCCGAGCCCGATCGGGCTGCGCCCGAGGTCGAAGTCGACGTAGCTGCCGAAGCTCTTGCCGACGGCGAGGCCGCGCTCGGCGTAGAACTTCCGGCTGGTCCCGACGTCGTCGGCGCCGAGCAGCAGCACGATGTGGTCGAACGCCCGGCTCGCCGGCGCCGAGTCCTTCTTCGTCGACGTGGCGAGGTTCCAGATCGCGCCATCCGGTGCCTGCACGACGCCGCCGAAGCCCCAGAGCGACTTCGCGAGCGGCTTCAGGACGCCCGCGCCGGCGGCCACGGCCGCGTCGAAGAGCGCGGTCACGTTCGCGGGCTGCGGCGCGACGAGCGACACGGTGAACGCGCGGAACCCCTCGGTCGCGGCATCCGTGGCGGCGGTCCGCACCCGGTCGTCGAGGCCGAACGCGTCGCGGTAGAAGCGGGCGGAGGCCTCGGGGTCGGCCGCGCCGAGGGTGATCGAGTCGATGCTGGTCAGGGTCTTCGTCTCGGTGTTCATGTCCCCGACGCTACGCTCGGCGCGCGGGCGGGGCTTCTCGATTCCTGACGGATGGCGCACCCCCGAGTGACCTTGGTCACCGACGCCCGGACCCGGCCGGCGTAGCGTGCGGAGCCTGGACGCACGCAGCGATGGGAGGGATCGCCATGAGGGTGCTGGTCGCGTATGCGAGCAAGTACGGCGCGACGGAGGGCATCGCCCAGCGCATCGGGGAGACGCTCACCGGACGCGGCCTCGAGGTCGAGGTGAAGCGGTGCAAGGACCTGGAGGAGGCATCCGGCTACGACGCCTACGTCATCGGGTCGGCCACCTACGAGTTCAACTGGCGGAAGCCCGCGAGGAGGTTCGTCGAGCGCAACGCGGACCAGCTCGCCGCGAAGCCGACCTGGCTGTTCGCCAGCGGGCCGCTCGGGACGGAGACCGTCGACGAGAAGGGCGAGGACGTGCTCGAGGGCGCGAGGCCCAAGCAGTTCGACGCGTACGAGGAGCTCATCCACCCGCGCGGCACGCAGGTGTTCCGCGGCGCGTACGAGCACGACCGGATCCGCGGCGCCGACCGGATCATCGCGTGGATGCCGGCGATCCGCGACCTCATGCCCGAGGGCGACTTCCGGGAGTGGGATGCGATCGACGCCTGGGCGTCGTCGATCGCCGAGGAGCTGCAGGCGTCGTCCGCTCGTCCCTGAGGTCGGGCGCCGGCGCGGCGGCCCGGCGGCTCGGCGGGCGGAGCGGGCCGACCCCAGGAGCGCGCCTCGGCCGATCGGCTGAGGAGGGTCGGGCCGGGTGGCCGATGTGCGCCGCGCGGCGGGGCACGAGCATCGAGGCATGACGCAGACCTCCCCGCCCGCACCGCGCGCCGAGCGACGCCGAGCGCGTCCCGAGTGGCTCGCCCCCGCCGGCCTGATCGCGCTCAGCCTCGTGCCCATGTCAGCCGGCGCGTTCCGCCTCACCGAGCTCGCGAGCGGGGCGGCCGTGACGCCCGCGAACGCGCGGTTCTTCGACTCGCCCGTGCCGGTGGTCGTGCACATCATCAGCTCGGTCGTGTTCCTCGTGCTCGGCGCGCTGCAGTTCGCGCCGTCGCTGCGCCGCCGTCCGTGGCACCGGCGGGCGGGGCGCGTGCTCGTGCCGGCGGGCGTGCTGTCGGCCCTGTCGGGCATGTGGATGGCGGCGGCCTACGACCTCCCGGCGCCGAGCGGCACCGCGCTGCTCGTGATGCGGCTCGGATTCGGCACCGCGATGGCGGCCGGCATCGTCGTCGCGTTCCTCGCGATCCGCCGCGGCGACGTCCGGACGCACAGCGCGTGGATGACGCGCGCGTACGCGATCGGGCTCGGCGCCGGGACGCAGGTGTTCACCTTCCTGCCCTGGACGCTCGCGTTCGGCACGCCGAGCGAGCCGGTGCACGCGCTGCTCATGGGCGCCGGCTGGGTGATCAACCTCGCCGTGGCCGAGGTCGTGATCCGGCGGCGCGCCCGCCGCGGCATCCGGCGGCCACGGGCGCCGCGAGCGGCGACGGTCGACTCCCGCGACGGCGCCCCGTCGGCGGCCGCGGGTGCGCACCTATCATGAGGCCATGACGAGCCCGGCGCGCGCACTCTGGTCGGCGCCGGCCGCCCGGCCACCCGCGCCCCGACGGGTGTGGCGCGACTGGGTGCTCGTCGCGGCGCTCCCGCCCCTCATCGTGGTCGAGGCGGCGGCGCGGCCGGACGTGCCGTGGCGCTGGGCGTGGGCGGCGGTGCTCGTCGCGCTGGTGCCGACGCTGCTCTGGCGCCGCGTCCGTCCGTTCTCCATGCTCGCGATCGCCTTCGCGGTCGGCACGGCGGTCGGACTCGCGACCGGCGGCGATCCGCAGCTGTTCACGACGGCGTACTTCCTCGTGCTCGTGTACGCGGTGATGCGGTGGGGTTCGGGGCGCGCGATGCTCGGCGGCGCCGCCCTCGTGCTCGCGGGCATCGCGGTGCCCGCGCTGTTCGAGCCGCCGCCGCTCACCGACCTCGTCGGCGGTCTCCTCGTCGTGGTGACGACGAGCACGCTCGGCGTCGCCTTCCGATGGCGGGCCGGCGAACGCGAGCGCGAGCTCGAGGGCGTGCGACTGCTCGAGCGCGAGCAGCTCGCACGCGACCTGCACGACACGGTCGCGCACCATGTCTCGGCGATCGCCATCCAGGCGCAGGCCGGGACGGCGGTCGCACCGCACGACCCGGCCGCCGCGGCCGAGGTGCTCCGCGTGATCGAGGGCGAGGCGTCGCGCACGCTCGACGAGATGCGCTCCATGGTCCGGGTGCTCCGGCGAGCGGATGCCGCGGAGCTCGCGCCCGCGCCGGGGATCGCCGACGTCCGCCGCCTCGCGCGGTCCGCGGCGCCCGAGCCCGGGAGTCCGGTGGTCGAGGTGCGCGTCGAGGGAGAGGCGGCGGCCGCGGCGCTGCCGCCCGCGGTCGGCGCGGCGGTGTTCCGCATCGCGCAGGAGGCGGTGACGAACGCTCGCCGGCATGCGCGGAACGCGACGCGCGTCGAGGTGGTCGTCCGGGTCGACGCCGAGGGCGCCGAGCTCGAGGTGCGCGACGACGGCGAGCCCGTGGCATCCGCTGCACCGGGGTTCGGCATCACGGGGATGGCGGAGCGGGCGGCGCTGCTCGGCGGCACGTGCGAGTCCGGGCCCCTGCCGGGCGGCGGGTGGCGGGTGGCGGCGGCGCTTCCGGCGTCGGGGTGGTCGTCGTCGGGGTGGTCGTCGTGAGCGTGCGAGTGCTCCTCGCCGACGACCAGGACCTCGTCCGGACCGGCCTGCGGATGATCCTCGACGCGCAGCCCGGCATCGAGGTCGTCGGCGAGGCGCGCGACGGCGCCGAGGCGGTCGCGCTGGCCCGCGAGCTGCGGCCCGACGTGTGCCTGTTCGACATCCGGATGCCCGTGATGGACGGACTGCAGGCGACCAGGGAGCTGGCGGGGCCGGACGTCGTCGATCCGCTCCCGGTCGTCGTCATCACGACGTTCGACCTCGACGAGTACGTGTACGCGGCGCTGCGCGCGGGCGCCCGCGGCTTCCTGCTGAAGAACGCCGGTGCGACGCTGCTGCGCGAGGCGGTGCACGCGGCGGCGCGCGGGGATGCGCTCATCGACCCGAACGTCACGGTGCGGCTCATCGAGGCGTTCGCGGGGTCCGGGCCGGTCGCCGGTGCCGCGGACGCCGGGGCGGGCACGACCGCCGCGCCGTCCTCCCCGCTGACCGAACGCGAGGAGGACGTGCTCGCCGCGGTCGCCCGCGGCCTCGGCAACGTCGAGATCGGCCGCGAGCTGCACATCTCGCTCAGCACGGTGAAGACGCACCTCGCGAGCGTCATGGCGAAGATCGGCGCGCGCAACCGCGTCGAGCTCGCGATCTGGGCGCACGAGCGCGGACCGCGCGACCGCCGCTGACGGATCTCGTGCACCGGACGGGGTTTCGCCGGCCGGCGGAGTCCCGATCCGTGCGCGAGATCTCGCGCTACCGGCCGGTCGGACCCATCACCGCGCGATCGCCCAGGTCGAAGCCGACGACGAACGCGCCGATCAGTGCGCCTGATCGGACCCGGTGCCGCTAGGCGGCGGCGCGGTCCGGCGCGTCGGCCGGGCGGCCGTCCGACGCACCGGCGCCCGCCGCGAGCTCGGCCCTGGTCGGCGCGAAGACGCTGCGGACCACCAGGTCGAACACGCGGTCGGGCAGCATCCGCCGCAGGCCCACGATGACCTTCGCGCTGAACGGGGTGGCGTATCGGGTGCGCGGGCGTCGCGCCGTCGCGGCCTTCGCGATGGTCGCGGCGACGACGTGCGGCTCGGATGCCGCGGAGGACGCGTCCGCGGCCTCGAGCGCCCGGACGAGCGCGCGGGCCTGCGCGGCGTAGGCGGTGTCGCCCGAACGCTCGATCGCGCTGCGGCGCGAGATGCCGTTCCACTCGGTGCGGATGGCGCCGGGCTGGATGACGACGACCCGGATGCCGTGCGGCTCGAGCTCGACGCGCAGGGAGTCGCTGAGTCCCTCGACCGCGAACTTCGTGGCGTGGTACCAGGCGCCGAGCGGCTCGTAGATGCGACCGCCGATCGACGAGATGTTGACGATCGTCCCGGAGCGCCGCGCCCGCATGCCGGGCAGCACGAGCTGGGTGATGCGCGCGAGGCCGAACACGTTCACCTCGAACTGGCGTCGCGCCTCCTGGATGGGCACGTCCTCGAGCGCGCCGTACGCGCCGTAGCCGGCGTTGTTCACGAGCACGTCGATGCGGCCCTGCTCGGCGGTGATGCGGTCGACCGCGGCGCGGACGGAGGCGTCATCCGTCACGTCCATCGCGATCGCGTGGCCGCCGGCGTCGACGAGCGCCGACATCCGCTCGGTGCGTCGAGCCGCGCCGTACACGATGAAGCCGCGACGCAGCAGTTCGAGCGCGGTCTGCTCGCCGATGCCCGACGAGGCTCCGGTCACGAGGGCGACCTGACGTTCCATGCGATCTTCCTAACCGTTTGGTTACTTGCGATGGGATCGAGTGTCGCACGTCGCGGGCGAGAATGCAACTAACCGGTTATATACTCGCTGCATGGCCCGCAACGCCGAGCAGACTCGCGCCCGCATCCTCGAGGCCGCGACCGCCGAGTTCTCGGCGCGCGGCATCGCCGGCGCGCGCGTCGACCGCATCGCCGAGGCCGCCGCGTGCAACAAGGCGCTGCTCTACTCGTACTTCGGCAACAAGGAGCAGCTGTTCGACGCCGTGTTCGCCACCCTCGTCGCGCGCCTGGTCGCCGAGCACCCGATCGACGCCGAGCACCTCGACGAGTACGCGGGCGCCCTCGTCGACTCCTACCTCGCGAGCCCCGAGCTCGTGCGCCTCGCCCTCTGGGACCGCCTCGAGCGGGCCGGTGCCGGCATGCGCTCCCCCGACCTGCTGGCGACGGATGCTGCGAAGGTCGCCGCCATCGCGGACGCCCAGGGTTCGGGCGCCGTCGCGACGCGGTACACCCCGGCCGAGACGCTCGCGATCGTGACCGTCCTCGCGTCGATCCTGCCGCTCCTGCTCGACGACGCCTCCGACGCGCGGGCGCGCGACGTCGTCACGACGGCGGTCGCGAGGCTGGTCGCGACCGCGCCGTGAGCCGGCACCGCGGCATCACGGCGCCGTGCACGCCGTGAACCCGGTCGTCGCCGCCGCGAGCACCGTCCCCCCGACGCCGACCGTGCCGGCGGCGCTCGCATTCAGCGAGTTGACGTAGTTCTCGACGATCGGACTGCCCGCCGGCGACGGGGCGAGCCCCTCGATGCCGAAGGCCGCGTTCGGCGCGTTCTCGCGGCGCAGCGAGATGCCCGGCGAGGTCGCGCCGATGGACGGGTTGGAGCTGCCGGCGGTCGCGTTGCCCGTGATCTCGAGGCAGAGCGTGGGCGACCCGAGCGACGAGCCCGACTCGACGCGGATGCCGGCGACCGGTGTCCCCGTCGTCGTCGTGGGCGCGGCGACGGTGTTGCCGATCACTCGGGCGTCCAGCGTGCCGTTCGAGTTCCCGATGCTCGCGAGGATCCCCGATCCCGCCGTCGCGCTGACGATGTTGTTCTGGATCAGGGTCTTCTGCGCTCCGCTCCCCGCCAGTCCGGCGTCACTCGTCGCCGTGACCGAGATGCCCCGGAAGCCGAGGAGGTTCCGCGCGTCGATGACGTTCCCGTTCACCTTCGACTCCAGGGTCGGGCGGCGGAATCCGACGAGTTCGATGACGTTCATGTCGAAGTTCCGAAGGGGGTTCGCCGTCGTGCCGTTGCCCGAGACGTCGAAGTTGCCCATGCCGGCGCCCTGCACCCCGCCCGAGAAGAACGAGCGCGAGCGCGACCCGGGCTCGCCGGAACCGCCGTCCATCGAGTTGCCCGACACGCTGATCACGTTCGTCGTGCCCGGCGTCCCGACGGAGCCCGCGGGCCCGCTGTCCGAGAGGTTCCCGCCGCGCACCACGATGCCCCCGCCTGCGCGGAAGTCGGTGATGACGTTGTCGTGGATGGTCGCACGCGTGATCGACGCGACCGAGTCGTCGTCGCCGGCGGCGGCGAACCCGATCGCGAAGCCCGGCGTCGCGGTCGTCCCGCCGTCCGAGATGCGGTTCCGCGAGACATCCGCGTGGGTGATCGTGCCGGCGACGTTGGTGACGCTGATGCCCGTCGCCTCGGTGCCCGTGATCACGCTGTCGGTGACGGCGACGGCGCCAGTGACGTTCGCGTCGACCGTGCTGTCGTCGAACGAGACGCTGTGCTCCCCCGCGGCGTCCCCGGCCCCGGTGATGGTGCCGAACGTGAACGCGAACCCGTCGACGAGGCTGCCGTTCACGCCGTTGCCGCCGGTGTCGGCGAGTCGCATGTTCCGGAACGACGGCTCGACCGTGCTGAAGAGCGCGATGCCGTCGCCCGTGGTGTTGCGGATGGTGCCGCCCGAGTCGTCGCCGCCCTGGTCGGTGCTGCCGAGGCCGGTGACGCTGAGGCCGCCCGCCGTGCCGGTGTAGGTCAGCACGATCCCGGAAGGCGCGCCGTCGGACGAGACGCGTTCGACCGTGACGCCGGCCTCCGCGATGTCGGTGAGCGCGACCTCGAGCGCCGTGCCGGTGCCCGTGTCGATGGTGTTCCCCGCCCCGGTCACGGCGATCGACCCGGCGACGGATGCCACGAGCCCGCGCCCGCCGGTGGTGTCGATGTCGAGCCCGCCGCCCGTGATCGAGAGCGCGTGGCCGTCCGACAGGTCGAAGCGCACGGCATCCGCGGCGCCGGTCGCGAGCGCCTTGGCGGAGCCCGACAGGACCGTGGCTCCCCCCGTGTTCGCCGTGATGCGGATGCCGCCGCCGGCGTCGTCGCCGTCGGCGATCGGCCCCGAGAGGGTCACCGTGCCGCCGGTCCGTTCGGTCACGTCGAGGCTCAGCGCTCCGCCGCCGTCGGCGATGGTGCCGCCGTAGGCGACGTCGCCGCTGCCGGTGGCGACGAGGAGCGCGGTCCCTCCGGCCGTGAGCTGCCCGCTGCTCGCCGAGAAGGTGCCCGCGCCGGTGCCGCTGAGGAAGATCCCGTGCGTGCCGCTCACGGAGCTGACCTCGTCGAACGAGAGCGACGAGCCCGTCGAACCGATGACGTACACGGCCGGTCCGCCGTCGGCGTCGATGTCGGCCTGTCCGGTCGGGGTGATCGTGACGGGCCCCGCGAAGTCGGAGAGGAAGGCGGGCGTGGTGCCCGTGGTGGTCAGGTCGAGCGCCCCGATGGTGATGCTGCCCGTCGTCTGCTCGAGCCGGATGCCGCCGCTCGGCGAGTCCTCGGCGATGAGCGAGTCGAACGTGCTCCCGTCTAGCCCGGAGTCCCAGCCCGTGAGCGCGGGCGCGCCGACCGCGCGCACGGCGACGACACCGGGTCCGTCGACGAGCACGTCGGGCGAGTCCGCGACGGCGATGCCGGTGCCGTTGACGTCGATCGTCAGGTCGTACATGGTCACCTGGCCGGTCCACGCGGCGACCTCGATGCCGGGCCCGAGGCCCGGGTCGCCGGTGTCGATGACGTGCACGTCGTGGACGTCCACCGCACCGGAGCCGCCCGCGAACGAGACTCCGCTCGCGAACGTGCCCGTCGGATCGAGCTGGAGGCCGGCCACCGAGTTGCCGCCGGCGGACGCGACGACGACGTCGAACTCGGGGTGCGTGAGCGTCGGCCGATCCCCGGTGCCGTCGTGCAGCGTGCGGCCGCCGACCACGAGCGGCGCCGCCTCGCCGATGAGGTCCTGTCCGCCGTCCAGCGCCACTCCCGTGTCGTACCCGGTGGTGGTGCCGTCGCCCGCGAAGACGAAGATCGCGTCGCCGCCGGGCGTGGCCGCGACGGCCTGCGCCACGGTGTCGAAGGGTGCCGTCGAGGTGCCGCTGTCGCCGGTGGCGTCGTTGCTGACGTACCAGACGCAGCCGCTCAGCCCGATCGAGACGCGGCCCGTGTCGGTCGGCGCGTCCTCGTCGCCTCCGGCTCCGACCACCGTGTACTCGAACGCGTCGGTGCCGTCCTCGCAGCTGGTCCCCGCGGCGGGGCGGAACACCACGTCGCCGTCGGCCTGGATGGTGGCCGTGCCGCCGTCCTCGGTGTCGACCGTGCCGGGGACGAGCTCGAGCGCGCCACCGCCGTCCGGGTCGGCGTCGTTGGCGAGCAGGTCGCCCGCGACCACGAGGTGCGGGCCGTCGACCGCGGGCGGCCCGTCGGTCGGGTCGTCGATCACGAGCGCGGTGTTCCCCACCGCGCCGTCCTGGCCGGCGAACAGGTCGTCGCCCGCGACCGGACCGTCGTCGACGCACACGACCGTGACCTCGACGTTCGCGGTCGAGCCGCCCGGCGTCAGCGTGTAGCTGAATGCATCGGTGGTGGTGCCGGGCGGGTCGTTGCAGTACTCCGGGTCGGGCTCGTAGGTCAGGCCGGTGCTCGCGCCCGGGAGGCCGCCGCTGAGCACCACGGTGCCGTGGGCCGGCTCGCTCGCCGTGGCGATGGCGAGCGGCCCGCCGTCGACATCCGTGTCGTTGGCGAGCACCTCGATCGGCGTCGCACCGGAGTCCTCGGCGACCGTGACCTCGTCGGCGACCGACGCGGGCAGGTCGTCGACGCACGTGACGGTGACCGAGACGGTGGCCGTCGATCCGCCGGGAACGATCGCGTAGGTGAAGTCGTCGGCCGGGTCGCCGTCGTTGCAGGCGCCGGCGTCCGGCAGGTAGGTGACGGATGCCGCGTCCGCGGCGATCGCGACCGTCCCGTCGGCGGGCTGGGTCACCGAGTCGATGGCGATGGGTCCGCCATCCGGATCGGTGTCGTTGGCCAGCACGTCGACCGTGGTCGTCGCGGCGTCCTCCTCGATGGTGGCGGTGTCGTCGACCGCGGTCGGCGCGACGTCCTCGACGACGTCGGTCACCTGGACCTCGAAGACCTCCTCGCGGCTGCCCCCGTAGCCGTCGGCGGCGCGCACGCGGATGGAGTACGACGCCTGCGTCTCGTAGTCGAACGCGGCGGCGGTCTGCAGCGTCGCGCCCGTGATGGCGAACGCGGCGTTGTCGTCGGACCCGGTGCCCGAGACGAGCGAGTACGTCGCCGTGCTCGCCGGGTCGCCGTCGGTGATCGAGAACGTGCCCACGGCCGTGCCCGCCGGCTCGTTCTCGGCGACGCTCGCGTTGGAGAGCAGGAGGTCGAGCGGGGCGTGGTTGCCGATCACGTACGCGGTCTCGCGCGAGGTGCACTGGCTCGGGCTCGCGACCTGGCGCAGCACGCCCGACGAGGGCGCGCAGAAGTACATGGGCGTGCTCGTCGGAACGGTCACGACCGTGCCCGGCGGCTTGATGCCCGTGCACGCCTTCGTCGAGGTGAAGCGGCGCACCGAGCCGTCCGGCTGGATGCACAACTGCGTCGGCCCCGGCCAGATCACGACCGGCGTCTCCTGGCGCGGGCGGCAGTCCGACGTGCTCGTCACGACCCTGAGCAGCTCGTTCGACTTCTGCGCGCAGGCGACGGTGATCTGCGTCTCGGGGTGCGAGGCGACGGCGACGGATGGCGCGGCCAGCGCGAGCACGAACGCAACGACCGCGGCGATCGCGAGACCTGCGGCCGGGCGCGAAGCGCGCCGTCGGCGGCCGTGCCGCCCGTCTGCGCGAGTCGTTCGGGCGCGGGCGGGACGGTCCGACATCGAGGCCTCCTCGGCTCGGCGTCGTCGCCTGCTCCGCTGCGTCGCGGAACGACGACGCTCTGGCGCTCAGCGTGGCGGACGGACCACTCCGGTTCCAGTCCCCGAAGGGGGGCCGCGGTGCGGCCGCCGTCGTCGGGGTTGTCGCGCCATCCGGCGCTTCGGATCGGGCCGGGCACTCGTGTGCCTCCCGACCCTTGTCCCCGCCGTCGGCGAGTGGTAGCCAGTACCTATGCCGCGGATCGTGGGAATCCATGGGATCGGCCAGCAGTACGAGGCCGGTCCGCAGCTCACCGCGAGCTGGCTGCTCGCGCTTCGCGGCGGGCTCGAGGCGGCAGGTGCCCGTGAACAGGCGGACGCACTCGCCGACGGCTCGATGCGCGTGGCGCACTTCGGCGCGCTGTTCCGCCCCTCCGGTTCGATGTCCGGCGGGGATCCGCCCTATACGGAGGCGGACCTCGACTCCCCGGCCGACCGGCTGCTGCTCGAGGCCCTCATGGAGGGCGCCATCCGCGCCGACCCCTCCCTGGCCGCGCCGGTCGGCGCCATGGGCCCCGCTCGCGCGAGCCTCAATGTGATGTTGGAGACCCTGCTGCGTTGGAAGCCGTTCGCCGCGGTCACGCGGCGCGCGTTCATCGGGAACCTCAGGCAGGTGAATCGCTTCCTCGACGAACCGGACACCAGGTCGGCCGTGCTGGAGCGGGTCGCGGCCGAGGTCACCGACGACACCCGGGTCGTGATCGGGCACTCGCTCGGTTCGGTGGTCGCGTACGAGTACCTGTGTCGAGCGCGACCGAGCTCGGTGAAGCTCTTCCTGACGATCGGTTCGCCCCTCGGGCTGCCGAACGTGGTCTTCGACCGCCTCGACCCGCGACCGCAATCGGGCGTCGGCGCCTGGCCCGGGCCGAAATGGGTGAACGTGGCGGACGAGTCCGACATCGTGGCGCTCCGCTCCGTCCTCGGCTCCCTGTTCGCGCCTCCTGAGGGCACGCCGCCGATCAGCGACCGCCGGGTCGACAATGGAAACGAGCCGCACCGCGCAGAGCGATACCTGACATCCGAAGAGGTCGGAAGCGCCGTCTCGGAAGCGCTCTGATGGGCTCCGATGGACGGATCCCGCCGTCGGCCGACGACACGAGTGGACTGCGGTTCTTCGCGTCGGGCACATCCACCTATCGCCGCCGGGATGCGTTCGATCCGCTCCCCGGGGTGACGACGTCGCTGGCGGGCATCGTGCGGGCGCTCGCACGGGTCGGCGGCACGCCGGCGGTCGCTGCCAAGCGAGGGTACCTGGTCAACATCACCGCCAGGAGGTTCCACGACGAACTCAGCGCCATCCGCGACGAAGCGCCCACCGGCATCGTCTACTACACGGGCCACGGCGTGAAGCCCGACGGCTTGCCCTACTTCGCCGCGACAGCCGACTCGGACCCGGGACGGTTGTCGGACACGGCGATCCAACCGGCGGAAGTGCCCTCACGACTGAGTCGCCCGAACGCCGCCGCAGCCGAACAGCCCGAGATCCTCGTGATCTTCGACTGCTGCTTCTCGGGCAATGCGGGCATCGACGTCCTCGGCACGCAGCTGGCGAACGAGGGCAATCCCCGCGTCTGGACCATCGCCTCGGCCAGCGAATCGCAGTACGCGGTCGACGGCCGGTTCGCGGCCGCTCTGGAGGAGGCGCTCACGCGGCCGCGTGTGGGACGCGCGACGGAGTTCATCCCGCTGGTGAGCGTCATCGACCACGTCAACGAGCTGCTGGGGCACGGCGGAGGGCAGGTCGCCGCGCTGTTCCCACCACGAGGCGCCTACCGGACGAACCCGCGGTTCTTCCGCAACCCCGAATACGAGCCCGGCCTGGAGGGGCTCACCCTCGACGATCAGGAGCACTGGCTCGCGCGGCTGCGAGGCGGAGCGCCGCGTTCCGGTTCCTACCTGTGCGGGACGACCGGCCGGCGCGCTGCGGTCGACTCGATCGCCGCCTGGTTCTCGCAGGGTCCGTCGCTCGCGGTGTTGACCGGCAGTCCGGGATCCGGGAAGTCCACGGTCGCGGCGCTTCCCGTGTTCGCGACCGAGACGGCGGGACGCGACTTCCTCGATTCGATCCGGGAACCGGATGGCACCGGCCTCGCCGAGCACGCCAACGCGGTGTTCGCCACCGGCACACGAGTGCACGGCCTCCATGTGCGAGGACTCACGCTCACCGAGATCACGGCGAGGGTGGCGGACGCGCTCGGGTGGGAGGCTCAACGGCGGTCGTCGCTGCTCCAGTCTGCGGCGTCCGGCGAACTCGATCACCTCGATCCGCGCGTGGTCGTGATCGACGGCGCCGATGAGGCGTCGGATCCGGCGGGCGTGGTGACCCTGGCGGAGGGCCTTGCCAGGGCGGGACCGCTCAGGGTGCTGCTGGTCGCTCGGCCGCACATCGCCCGCGGCGTGCGCGCCGAGCACGTCGAGATCGACCTCGACGACCCCGGGTACCAGGATCCGGACGCCCTGGCCGGGTACGCGCGCGGTCTGCTGCTCGCACGTCACGAGCCGGAGGTGACCACCCCGTACCGCGATGGCGCCGACGTGGAGGCCGTCGCACGGACCATTGCGGCTCGCGCCAGCTCCTCGACCTCGGGCGAGCGCCGAGCCGAGTCGTTCCTGATCGCCCAGCTCCTCGCCCGGGCGGTGCGCAGCCGTGCGGAACCGATCCGCGTGGACGAGCAGCTCGCCGCATCGATCCCGACCGTGGTGGAGGCCTTCGAGAGCGAGTTCGCCCGACTCGGCGATTTCGAGCCGGTGGCGCGGCACCTGCTCACGGCTCTCGCGTGGGCCAAGGGGTCGGGCCTTCCGTGGGAGCAGGTCTGGGTGCCGGTCGCGCGGGCGATCGCCGAGCACCACGGCGACTTCGACGCCGTGATCGACGACGAGGCGGTTCGGATGCTGCTGAGCCGGTGCGGCTCGTACGTCGTCGAGGACGGCTCACCCTCGGACTCGTCCGTCTTCCGCCCGTTCCACGACGGGCTCACCCAGACATTGCAACGGCGACCGACCGACGATGCCGCCGGAACGGGACGTCGCCGCGCGTGGGAGCGGTATGCCAGGGGCGTGGAGCACGCGATCGCCCGCGCCCTGCTCGATTCCGTGCCCATCGCCGACGGTGGGCGCGACTGGGCGCGAGCGCACTGGTACGTTCGCCGCCACCTCGCCGACCACGCCGCGGCCGACGACGTGATGCTGAGCGAGCTCGTGCGCGACCTCGACTTCCTCGCCGTCGCCGAGCCGTCCCGCCTGGGCGCCGCACTGTCGGCGAGCGCGGCGGACAGTCCCATGGAGCGGGCGTACCGACGCGCACGCCCGCTCCTCGAAGAGGACGCGGACGTGGCCGACCGGAAGGCGTACCTCCTGGAGGCCATGGTCGGCGCCCGGGCGCCGTGGATGCATCTCTCGGCGGGGCTGATCACTCCGAGCTTCCAGACGGTCATCGCGGTCGTGCAGCGCGATGACTGCGCCGTCATGACGCCGCTCTACGGCGTCGCGGCGGCACCCGCCGCGCTGCGGCACGGCGTCGTGAGCGGCTCGACGGACGTCGTGATGGCGGCGTTCGGAGCGATCTCCGCCCTGGTGCAGTTCGACGAACACGGCCGCCTGCTGGGATTCTGGCCCTTGCAGCCCGCGCTCTCGGATCCGTCGGCGCTCGCGTTCGGCGTCTCCGCGACCGGCCAGCTCGAGCTGTGGGCGGTCGAGGGCGCCCGCCTCCTCCGCTACGACAACCGCGGCGAGCGCATCCGGGAGCTCCCGCTGGATGGCATCGAAGGCGTCAGCGCGTTGGCGGCGTTCCGGCGCGACGACGGCAGCACCTTCCTCTCGATCGGCACGTCGACGGGCCGGGTCTACGGATTGGAGCCCGACCTCGCCGAGGGGAAGCCCGAGGTCGTGCTCGACGACCTGCCGTCGATCCGAGCCATCGACGTGGCGGCGCGAGACCACGTCGGCGCGCTGCTCGCGCTCGGCGGCGACCATGAAGCGGCGGTGTTCGACGTCGTCGACGACGGAAGGTCGATCGACTGGAGGACGACCGGCTCGCCTGCGATCTGTCTCGACCTCCAGCCGGAACGCCGCGCGGCGATCTTCGCCGACCGGCTGGACCTGCGCATCGGCGACCTGCCGGGCGATGGGGGGGCGCCCGCGGAGACCGTCGCCCTGCACGGCCACGCCCGGCCGGTCTCGGCCGTCGCGGCCGCGCCCTTCGGCGAGCGACGCCGGATCGTCTCCGTCGACGCCGATTCCCTCCGATACTGGGATCGGCCAGATCACACCCTCCCCCCGGAGAACGCGTTCGGAGGTGCCGCGGCGCTCGCGATCGGCAGGGCGCCGGACCGAACGCCCGCCGTCATCGTGGGCTATGGGGACGGAACCGTGAGGTTCTGGGATCCCGTCGCGGGTCGGCAGGTCGGCGACGCGATCATGGTGCACCCCGGCGGCGTCTCGAGACTCGCCTCCGGCGGTCTCGATGACGAACGCTTCATCCTCAGCACCATCGGACGCGATGGGGATGCGCGCGCCTGGCTCGATGAGGCGTCGTGGGCGTGGCGCGAGGAGCTCGACGTGTTCGGTCTCCCCCCGTCGATGTACTGGGCCGATCACGACGAGCTCGGGCTCGTGCGCGTGAGCGTCATCGCGGATCGCTTCGCGATGCGTGCACCGGATGGGCAGGTGCTCTCGGAGACGTCGCTCGGCGAGCGTTGCCACCTGGTCTCCACTCGGGGTGCCGTCGGCTTCGTCGGCCGGGCCGAAGCCGTCGTCCGCCGTCACGACGGCGTGGAGGCCTCGGTTCCGCTGGGCTTCGACCCTGGCGTCCCGCCGGCCGCGGCCCTGAGCACGCTCGGCGACGCAGGTTTCCTCCTCGCCGTCGCGGACCGCCGGTCGATACGGCTCTTCGACGAGAACGGCCCTCGGGCGACCGGGCTGGAGACGCCGAACGACCCGGTGAAGCTGATGGAGTTCGTCCGGCTCGGCGATCGACTCATCCTCGTCTCCGCCGAGTGGGGCGGTCACGTCCGCGCCTGGGACCCGATTCGCGGCCACCTCCTCTGGTCGATCGCCCGACGAGAGGCGCCCGACGCGCTGGCCGTCACGCGAGCCCGCGAGTTCGTTCCCACGTACCCCGTCGACTCGATGCTGCTCGGCGTGGGGAGCCCGGAGGGGTTCGTCGCGATGACGGTTCGCGTGTGAGGCGGATGCTGATCGCCGCGCGGGGTTCGTGCCGTGGACGGGGCTCCACTGGCCGGGATGCCCCATTCGCGCACGAGATCCCGCTCAGAGGCCGGCGCTGACCTCCCGCGACCAGGCGGAGCAGGATCACGGACCCACGGCGGTCCGCAGGCTCACAGGCCCGAGACGAGATCGACGATCGGCGCGGAGGTCTCCTCCGGATTCGCCGATTGCAGGTCGTGCGGACCGTCCACCTCGACCTGCTCGGAGTTCGGTGAGATCTGGAGCCAGTGGGCCTGGTTCTCGACCCCTCCCTCATCAGCCTGGGTCGCACTGATGATGAGCACCGGGAACTCGCCGAACGGCATCACGTAGGCATCCTGCTCGATCGAGGCCTGCACCCAGTCCATGTGCTCGGGGTTGTCCTCCCAGGTGAAGCCCTCCTCTGCCTGCATCGCCGTCATCATCGCGGGATCGTCGTGATAGGAATCGATCGTCACGAGGGCAGCGACCCGGTCAGGGTGCGCCTCGGCGTACGCGATGGCGATGTTGCCCCCGCCCGACTGGCCCGCGACGACGACGGGCGGCTCCAACTCGAGGGCAGCCAGGACCCCGTCGAGCACCTCGATGAGGTCACCGAGGCTTCGGGAGTGGTCGGGTGGATCGTCGCTGCCGGCGCTGGTGCCGAGCCGGTCGTAGGTGCAGACCGTCGTCACGTCGGCGATCGGGTCGACGAATGCCGGCGGGAACGACTGCGTTCCGGCTGAATCCGTCCCGGCCTCCAGGATCACCGCGGGACTTCCCTCACCCCGGCACGAGTAGCCCACGCTGGTTCCGTCGAATTCGACCGTGCCCTGCCGCGCCGTCGTGCTCGTCGTCGGCGGTGGTGAGGGTTCGGAGTCTGATGCGGGCGATGCGCCGTCGGTGCATCCGCTGAGCGCGAAGACGACTGCGAACGTCACGCCGACGATCGCGATGCGACGCCGCTGTGGCGTGCGTGTTGGTTCGTCCTGCCACATTGCCGCCCCTCGTGATCGAGCACGTCGCAGTTCCGGCGATGAGGTTATCTCATCTTCGGCAAGGCGGCGGCCCTCGTTCGGGGTCCACAACGATCACCCGCGCGGAGGCCCGGCGCTCAGCGTGAACACCGGGCCTCGCGCGTGGGGCGGGTCTCGAGACGCGTCGGCTTCGGCGGCGCTCCTCGACCCGCAGAGCCGGCTAGGCGGCGAGGTCCACGGTCGCGTTCGGCACGGATGCCACGACGAACTCGCCGTCGGCGGCATCCACCCGCACCGCCTCGCCGTCGCCGAGGACGCCGGTGACGAAGAGGTCGGCGATGCGGTCGTCGATCTCGCGCTGGATCAGGCGGCGCAGCGGACGGGCACCGTACTCGGGCTCGTAGCCGCGCTCCGCGAGGAGCGCCACCGCGGCATCCGTCACCTCGAAGCCGATCTCGCGAGCGGCAAGGCGAGCGGATGTCGCCCCCAGCATGAGCCGCACGATCTGCGCGATCTCAGCAGACGAGAGCTTCTGGAACAGCACGATCTCGTCGATGCGGTTCAGGAACTCCGGCCGCATGGCCTCGCGCACCTTGCCCATCACGCGGGCCTTCACGTCGTCGGACGACGAGAACCCCGAGCCATCCGTCGACGCCACGAAGCCGAGCGCACCCGACCGCGACGCGAGGAACTCCGAGCCGAGGTTCGAGGTCATGATGACCACCGTGTTGCGGAAGTCGACCGTTCGACCCTGCCCGTCCGTCAACCTGCCGTCGTCGAGCACCTGCAGCAGCAGGTTGAACACGTCGGGGTGCGCCTTCTCGATCTCGTCGAACAGCACGATCGAGTACGGGTTGCGCCGCACCCGCTCGGTGAGCTGGCCGGCCTCGTCGTAGCCGACGTATCCGGGAGGGGCGCCGACGAGCCGCGACACGGTGTGGCGCTCGCCGAACTCGCTCATGTCGAAGCGGATGATCGCGCCCTCGTCGTCGAACAGCGACGACGCCAGGGCGCGCGCCAGCTCGGTCTTGCCGACGCCGGTCGGTCCGAGGAACAGGAACGACCCGACGGGCCGGCGCGCGTCGCCCATGCCGGTGCGGTTGCGGCGCACCGAGCGGGCGACGGCGGTGACCGCGTCATCCTGCCCGATGACCCGGGCGTGCAGCTCGCCCTCGAGGTTCGCGAGCCGCTCGCGCTCGCCCTCGGTGACGCGGTTGACCGGGATGCCGGTCGCCCGCGAGATCACGGCGGCGATCTGCGGCTCGTCGACGACGGTGGCGTCGGCGACATCCGTCGAACCGGATGCCACGGCACGCCCCTGCGCGGCCGCCTTCTCGGTCGCCTCGTCGAGCCGCTCCTGCACCTTCGCGATCTCGTCGCGGATCCGCGACGCCTCCTCGTAGTGCTCGGCGCGGACGGCCGCGTTCTTGTCGGCCTCGAGCTCGGCGAGCCGCTCGATGAGCGCGGAGACATCCACCTTCACGCCCAGCTTGAGGCGCAGGCGCGCGCCGGCCTGGTCGATGAGGTCGATGGCCTTGTCGGGCAGCACGCGGTCGGTGAGGTACCGGGCGCTGAGCTCGACGGCGGCGCGGAGGGCATCGTCGGTGTAGGTGACGCCGTGGTGCTCCTCGTACGCGGGGCGCAGGCCCTGCAGGATGAGCACGGAGTCCTCGATCGAGGGCTCCCCCACGCGAACCGGCTGGAACCGGCGCTCGAGCGCGGGGTCCTTCTCGATGGTGCGGTACTCCTTGAGCGTGGTCGCACCCACGAGGTGCAGCTCGCCGCGGGCGAGGCGGGGCTTCAGGATGTTGCCCGCGTCCATGCCGCCCTCACCGGCACCGCCGGCGCCGACGACGGTGTGCACCTCGTCGATGAACACGATGAGCTCGCCCCGGTGCTCGGCGATCTCCTCCATGGTCTTGGTGAGGCGCTCCTCGAAGTCGCCGCGGTAGCGGGTGCCGGCGAGCATGCCGGGCAGGTCGAGCGCGACGACCCGCTTACCGAGCAGCGCCTCGGGAACGTTCTCCTCGACGATCGCGCGGGCCAGGCCCTCGACGATCGCGGTCTTGCCGACGCCGGCCTCGCCGATCAGCACGGGATTGTTCTTCGTGCGGCGGCTGAGGATCTCGATGGTCTGCTCGATCTCGTCGGCGCGCCCGATCACGGGGTCGAGCTCGCCGTTCATGGCGCGCTCGGTGAGGTCGATGCTGAACTTGTCGAGCATTGGGGTGGCGGATGCCGCGGCATCCGTCTGCTCGTAACCGTCTGTGCCGGTCGCCTCGGCGCCGGCGCTCTGCTGGATCTGCTCACCGAGCCCGGCCGCGAGCGCCTCGGCGGTCACGCCGGCGCGCTGCAGCACCTGCCCGGCCGGGGCGTCCTGGCCGAGCACGAGCGCGAAGAACACGTGCTCGGGGTCGATGTACGTCGACCCACTCGAGCGGGCGACCTGGTACGCGTGGAACAGCGCGCGACTCGCGCTCGGCGTGATCGTCGCCGCGTTCATCTTCTGCTGGTCGAGCTTGTCGAGACCTGCGGATGCCGCGGGCAGCCGCGCCTCGGTCGCCGTGATGATGCGCTCGGGGCTCGCGCCGACGCGCGTGATCGCCTGCGCGACGGACTCGTCCTCGACGATGACGCGCAGGATGTGCAGTGCGTCGAGCTCGGTCTGTCCGCGCTCGAGCGCGAAGCGTCCGGCGCGCTGCAGGATGCTCTGGGTGCGCGAGGTCAGGAACCGGCTGAGGTCGATCGACCGGGCCTGCCTGGCCTGCTCACCCGCGAGGTAGCGGGCGAGGAACTCGTCGAACGAGCTCGCGCCGGCCTCGTTGAAGTTGTCGGGCACCTAGGTCCTCCTGGGGGAACTTGAGTTGGGTACGCTCAAGTTCAACGTCCAGGGGACGCCGGTATTCCCGCCGTACTCGAGTCCGACCGGCGCCCGCAACCGATCGGTCCACGCGAGCTCGGCGGATACATCTGTCTGCGGGTCGGCGCGACCCAGCCACACATGTCACCTTCTCGGTCACGCCAAAGCGCGCGGAGTCCGTCGTGCCTGGGCTTGAGCCGGTTACGAGATTTAGAAGTGCATAAAGTACGGCTGGTCGTCGACTTCGCCCGGCTCAGGCCGTCGAAGCCGCTTCACCTTTACGCGCCGCTTCACTCGGTGCTCGGTGAGGTCGTCGCGTGAAAGCGTGAGGGTAGGCAACTTGGTACCCCCCACCCGGTTCAGCTCGGCCTCTGTGGGAGGGTCAGTCCGGAAATCGGCGCCCGGGCCCAGGAATAGCACGACGTTTTTCCCATTCCCGGCCTTCACACGTGACGGCCATGCGATACCGTCGATGCGCGTCTCGGGGACGTACCGCAGGTACTCGGCCACAACCTGGGTCGGCGTGTAATCAACGAGCTGTCGGCCATCAAGCAACACGGGCGCAGTGATGCGGGCCGTGAAGTGCGTCGCGAATCGCGCGAACAGCCAGCGCGTGCGGCTCTCCTCGTCGCTCGCGAAGATGCTGGGGAGCGTCGTGAGCTTCCTCGTGAAATCGAGGATTTGGAGGGGACGCTTTGTCACGAATCCGCCGATGATCGCTTCGTCGTACGGCGAGTGAAGAGCTATCTCGCCTACCGCGGTGTCGATTTCGTCTGCCGCATAGAACACGCCGATTCCCTTGCCGTTGAGGCGACCTGCGTCTGCGAGATGCGACGGAGCTGGCCCAAGCTGCGAACTCGGCTCCGCTTCGATGTCTGACCGCAGTCTGTCGAGGGCATCTGTCATGCGTCCGCGAAAGAGTTTCGACCCGGTGGGCAGCTCCACGAGGAGATCTGACTCGACATATGTGAGCAACGCCTTGAGGAACTTCGCCAGGCGGGCAGGTGGCTCGTCCTCATATCCGGGTCGCGCCGAGGAGCCGATGAAGATGAACCTGGACTCGGTCCTTACCGTTCTTTCGAACGCACCCCAGCCGAGCGCGAACTGCGAAACCTTATCATTGCTCACCCAGTACTCACGGTCGCTCGAGGCATCCCGAAGGGACTCGATGACGTCATCGACAACTACCTCGTCTACCGCGTCGCCGAGGATGTCGTAGAGGACCTCGTTGTGTTCGAAGAGCGCCTCCTCGCTCCAGGGTTCCCCGTTGAAGTACTCGATGAATCCCGGATCCGCGTACAGCCACGTGGCGGCCTCCCACACACGGTCACCGACAAGGTCCATCGGCACTGCGAATGCCGGCTCGTTGTCAGCGCCGGCCTTTCGCTGGCAGTAGCTGCACTCGTACTCGTTCGCTTCTGGACGAAGCAACTCGCGAAGCACCTCATCGGTGAAGTGGTCAAGACAGAGCGTTGCCGCGATGCCACCAAAGCCCTCGGGATAGTCCACCGCTTGATCATGGCATGAGTGCTCAACTGTCTCGAGGTGCTCGTGACGGGGCGAGCGAGCCTCTGTCTTCGGCGCAGTAGCTCGGAATTCAGGCCTTTCTGACCCACCGCGAGACGAGTCGGTGGCGCCAAGGCAGGCGGCCACGACCGAAGACTCGACACAGGAACCAAGAGCACGGCGGATCGTCGAGTTCAGGGCCCCCCGAGCCCGAGCCCCTGGATGGCACAGACGCCGTCGAGGCGGTGCTCGAGGACGACCTAGTGGACATGACCTGCGAGTAAGCGGATCGGCACAAGGCGCAGGCGCGCGCCGCGTTCCAGAGCTTCGTTGAGCACGTGTCTGCCTTGCGCAGGACGACGAGGACATCAAGGCTCTTATTGCGCCGCAGGAGGAATTGCCAGCAGGCGGCAACCGTGCGCTCAAGGCCAACACCACAGAGGCCGACGAGGGACTCGTGTCCAAGTCCATCCCGCAAGAGGAGCGAAGAGCACGACGCGCCCGTGGGTCGGACTGGCCCTTAAGCTACCGCCGGGGCCGCTGACTTGGTTGCCGGGCTAGCGGAAATCACCAGCTTCAGCTTACGCAAGTCGCCCCCCGACCGAGCCGATCAGGATCTCACGCCGGAAGGATGAACCTATGTAGAGAGGATTACGAGACCAATAGCATCAATGAGCCGAGTCATGGGGGGGGGGGGGGGGGGGGGGGGGGGGGGGGGGGGGGGGGGGGGGGGGGGGGGGGGGGGGGGGGGGG